>JAIRVF010000129.1 GCA_031254035.1 Paenibacillus sp. | reverse complement strand
GCAATATGCGGAACATCCGGATGCGAATTTTGCTGAGCTGCTGAATGAGGCTCTCACCAGACTTGAAAATGGTCTGCAGCTTTAAGATTTTTGATTTGCAGATAAGCCGCCCTTTTTCACGCTTAATAAAAAAATATAGTGTGTAAGAAAAACGTTATCGACGTACTCTCATAGAAGACAGACCGCGTTTAGCGGTAATTTTTCTTGCGATATAAGGATGCGAGATCTCCGAAGTTTATACTTTCTTATATCTTCAGAACAACTCGCTATCCTCAAGTTTTAAAGTCGAATACAATGGTTGCGATTGTGCAACCTTTTCAGGCGTTTCGAGGTGTGGGAGGCAGAATTGATGCGAAGGTGCATCCTTTTGACCATGAATGACCTAATTGCGCTCAGAAAAAGGAAAAAGGCTGCACTTTCGCAAGCTTTTATCTAAATCAAGCCGTTGTGTCGTAAATAGATGCACTTTTGCATCAATTTCGCTACTTGACGGGGTGCAGTTCACCTTTTGGGACGGCCCCAGCATCGAAGCATAGGTTCCACTTTTGTGGAGTTATTTTACGTGCACGCCCTGCATGGCGTCATCTGGGTTGAAAGGGCCCGAACGAGGGCTAGCGAATGCCTAGCGCAGCTAAGAGCAATTTTGTGTACACTACGCCTGAGCCAGCCATATAGTCCAGGGGTCTTTTTCAATAATAGGCCCGCTGCCGTCGCTATTCATTTTTCCTGCAATATATGTGACAAGTTCCTCCAGTTCTGCATCCGAAAGCTCATGCAAAATCGAACGTCCAGTACGCCGCCGCAAGTCCCCATACAACGTACCCGGGGTAGCAAATATGGCCCGTGTTTCCCAAAGCTTCAACTCCCTGATTTGCCGGAACCCACTTTCCCGAAGCGCTGTCGTTACATTCTCCGCATGATGTCTTCGAGAAGTTTCGATTTCGGCCAGGCGAGGGAATTTTTCGAAAAAGAAACCTCGCACATTGGTGTTTGATCCGGGCTGTAAGCTGTCTGCCGGGGTTCGGTCTTGAACAATCAGCATCCCACCTGGCTTCAAAATTCGGCGAGCTTCGGTAAAACATGGACGCAAATCCTGTAGATGGTGGATCAGTGCTCTTTCGAGCACGATATCCACATGCTCCGCAGGCAGGGGCAGCTGGCAAGCATCCCCTTGTGCGAAAGATACGCGATCCGTTTCACCAAGATGATTCGCCGCTCCTTGCAGCATTTCCGCCGAAAAGTCCACACTAGTGACATGATTTGCCCCAAGCGTCAGTAGCGCCTCGGTATATATTCCGCCGCCACATCCGATATCCGCAGCAAGTTTTCCTTTTACATTCAAATGCTCTGAAATCAACTGCAGCCAAGATTCGTCCGCCGTCCGCGTTGTATAGCTAACCTGGTTTTTTGGATCGTGAAAATTCATTGGCATCAGAGTACCCTCCTTTTTTTGTCTCATATAGTGAAACTAGGTTTTGTTGAATGGGATGATTTATGTATATTATAGAACTTCCAAGACAGATTCGGCTAGTATTTATAAATAAAAAATTTTGCTCAACAAAATAATTAGTGCATGGCAAAAAGCGATAGTAGCGGAGGGGACAGAATCGACCTGAAGAAGCGGGCAGCGACCTTAAAGAACGATCCGTAACCGTAGCGTTCATCTCGCACTATTTTCAGTATTGAGCTCCAATTTCCCGTACGTTATAAATTCTTTAGAATTTCCTTCTACTATAATCCACAGGAGGGGATTGAAATGAGAGTACTGGAAGTTGAACATATTACGAAAAAAGCCGGACGGCGGACGCTTGTAAACGATATGTCATTTGAAATTATGCAGGGGGATGTTTGCGGTTTCGTCGGGCCAAACGGTGCGGGAAAAACGACGCTGATCCGCATGATTACCGGATTGATCCGACCCGGCGAAGGAACGATTCGCATTGAAGGGGTTAACGTGCAGAAAGACCGGATTAGGGCACTTGGACAGGTAGGAGCAATCGTGGAATCCCCGATCTTCTTTCCATACATGTCGGGCAGGGATAATCTCATGAATCTGGTAAAGCTGCATGCGGACATATCAAAAAACAAGCGTGCATACCGGGTAGATGAGGTACTGAAAACCGTCGGACTTGAAAGCCGTGGTAACGATAAAGTCAAAACATATTCACTGGGCATGAAACAGCGCTTAGGGATCGCCCAGGCACTTCTTGGCAATCCCAAGCTCATTATTTTGGATGAACCGGCTAACGGGCTCGACCCGATGGGTATCCGTGAGCTGCGGAACCTCATTCTTGAACTGAATGAAAAGCAAGGCATTACTTTTTTCGTATCCAGCCATCTGCTTGACGAGCTGCAGCGGATTTGCAACCGTTTTGTCATCATCAAGGAAGGTCGGCTGGTATGGCAAGGGACACAAGACGAATGGCTGCAAATGGCCGGCACCAGCAGCTTGGAGGATCATTTTGTGGAGATGATGACCTCATGATCGCTTTACTGCACAGTGAATGGGAACGATTGTGGAAGCGGAAAATCGCTTGGTTATTCCTGATCGCGATTCCACTCATCATTTTGGCAACGGCTAAATATTACATAGGGCATAATCTGGCGATTCCTTCGGGAAGTCCCGAACATACAACGGCGGAAAACTTCCCGGTCATGGCCATGATCGAGCAATTGATCGTCGTGTTTAACGTGGTCGCCCTGGTGCTTCTGACCTTGTCCTTCACGGAGGAATATCGCTCGGGCCAGCTTCGTCTGATCATGCTTCGGGCATACAGCAGCAGGCAGTTGTTTTGGGCGAAGTGTTTGGCGTTTGCGCTGATGATGGCACTTTTTTTCCTGATTTATCTGCTTGTGGCCGTTGCCGCTGGTTATATGTTTTTTGAGAGCTCATCTCGGCAGGTTCTGTTCTATTATGATCGCAGTATCTCAAACGGGGAGATGATTCTATATACGCTGCGATACTACGGTATGGCGTATGCGACCATTGTCGGCATGGCATCGGTGTTTATCGGAATCGGCGTGGCGGCCCGTTCTTCGACTGCGGCCATCGGCCTAGGCATGGGGGTTCTGCTGTGCTCGCTCGCTTTTCCATTGTTGTTTGAAATGGCGAACCGCGTGCTAGGATTGGGACTGCCGCACATGCTCCGATATTTATCGCTCACGGAGATTCAGTTCAGCGGCATCGCGGTTATGATGTCGGGTGCTAAAGCGATCAAGGCGATGCATCCGGGAGGTTGGATGGCTTGTATTCTGTCTTCTTACATTGCAGTATTTACGGCAGCGGCCCATTTGATATTTACCAAATCGGATCGCTGGATCTAGGGAGGAAAACAATATGCTTCAGCTTATGCAAAGCGACTGGCAGCGCATGTGGAAACGCAAGAAAACCTTTGTCAGTTTGCTGATCTTTATATGTATCGTGATGCTCGACTGCTTGTTTTTGAAAATGATGGGTATAGGCGCTTTTGATAACATATCGTCGGCACCGCTCACAGCCCAAAACTTTTCGCTATTTCTGCTGAAGGAGGTTTCCTTTTTCCTGACGCTGATCATTGGCCCGATTTTGATGATTGACAGCTTTAATGGGGAATACCATGCGGGTCAGCTAAGAATGGTACTGATCAGACCCATATCGGTTATACGGTTGTTTGTCGCTAAATGGATCAACCTGGCTCTGTTTATGGCGATCCTGCTGGTTGCAACCTTTGTTGCCGGGGAGACCTTCGGCCATTTGTTCTTGCCCGGTGCGGATTCCGTCGTCTTTTTGAACCCCGACCGTTCCTATGGAACTTTCGGCGCCTTTATGTACTGCTTGGAATCCTATGGTTTATTTATGCTCATTTTGCTGGCACAGCTGAGCTTGACAGCGCTTATATGCACGCTGCTGCCAAGCCCGATCATTTGCTATCTTGGCTGGATCGCAATTGCTGTCGGCTCATTATATGTTTCGAACAAGTTTAGTTTTCTGATCATGGGCATGGCGGCTGTTTTTAAATGGATGGCCGGATATGGTGGGCATGTTTTTCTTTTGCCGGTATTTGTTTGTATGATTCCTGGATTTGCCGTTACAATGTTGTGGTGGGACCGAAGAAACTGGGTGAAATAACCCTGCAGTTGGGAGAGTTTGAACATGCAAGACAAAATTTTAATCGTTGACGATGAGGCGGAGATCATTTCGCTAATAGAGCAAGCTATGACGGCTGAGGGGTACCGGGTATATACCGCATCGGATGGGACCAAAGCGATGGATCTGCTGAGTCAGTCGCCGGATCTGATCATTCTTGATGTTATGATGCCAGGGATAAATGGTTTTGAGCTGTGCCAGATGATCCGCGACGAGGTAGATTGTCCGATTCTGTTTGTCAGCGCAAGGCAGACGGAAGCAGATCGGATTCAAGGATTGTCCATCGGCGGGGATGATTATATTACGAAGCCGTTCAGTCTACGGGAACTAAAAGCACGCGTAGCAGCTCACTTGCGGGGCAGCCGGAGAATCAGGGAAAGCTCTGCCGAGCGTTCGCTTCTGCGTTACGGCGTCCTCCGAATCGATTTGAAAGGCCGTGAGGTACATATGAATCAAACGGTCGTCACTTTGACGGCCAAAGAGTTTGACATTGTGGAACTTTTGGCTTTGCATCCAGGTCAGGTATTCTCCAAGGAACAAATTTATGAACGGATATGGGGGCTCGAAGCGAGCGGAGACGCGAGCACCGTAACAGAGCATATTAAAAAAATCCGTGCCAAGCTGGGTACATATGATCCTTTGAACAACTATATTTCCACGCTTTGGGGGGTCGGATACAAATGGGAAAGATCGGCTTCGTAGAACGTTTGTCCTTCAAAAAACAGCTGATTCTAACCTTCGTATGGATCATGGTCCTCAGCGTCATCTGTACCATCATTACGATTGTCATAGGCGGGATCTGGATCGCGAAGAACACCCAAATACGTCCCGCGAACAGCTATGAGAAACAAATTCCGAATATTATAAAATACGTTAGAACGGAAGGAGCCGCTATTCTGGATCCGAAAATCCGGCCGGAGCTGGAACAGCGGATTCCGGCGGAAGGGATTAGGTACCAAGTGGTTGATACCTCGGGGACGCCCCTCTACGGAACACTTCAGGAACGCCAATTTCAAAATAAGGAATCATTGATTGAAAGCTTAAATACGACAAGTGGTGGGAGGAGAAATTCAGCTTTTGGCGGGATGTATACTCGGTGTGTACCGGTGATCACGGCTGAAGGGGATTATAAAGGGGCCATCCTGCTTCGCTACAAACTGGAAGTGTCCACTGCGCCTGAATCCGGCTGGATCAATTTTGCTATCGTCCTTTATTTCGTTATCTCACCTTTTTTGTACATCGCTTTGTTTACCTATTTATTTGCCGGAAGGTTTGGAAAACGAATCGCAAGACCCGTCCATGATCTCATCGAAGCCTCGAAGCGTATACAGGATCAGGATCTCGATTTTACGGTCAGCTACAAAGCGCATAATGAGCTGGGCATGCTGACGGAATCTTTTGAAAATATGCGGAGCGCCCTTAAAAGTTCGCTGATAAGAGAATGGAAGCTAGAGCAGGAGCGAAGGGACATGATGGACGCGATTGCCCATGATTTCCGGACGCCGATGACGGTTATACAGGGAAATGTGGAGCTGCTAGCGGATACGCCCGAAATGCCGCGCAGCCAGGCCGAAGGTCATCTAAAGGTCATTGAAGACAACATTAAGCGAGTAAACCGTTTGATACAGGATATACAGGTGGCTTCGGAGAAGGATATCGAGTATTTTCCACTAAGAAGCGGAGAGGTCTGCCTGCAGGATTTTCTTCAGGACAAGAAGCTCGAGATCGAATACATTTGCAGCTCCCGCCACGCAGAGTATTCCTTTGACTTTGTGGATCTAACGCCTAATGCCGGTGGGACCTTGTTTATGGACGTGCAGCGGGTCAGCCAGGTACTGGACAACCTGATCTCAAATAGTCTCCGTTACCTGCCTCAGGAAGGGGGCTGGATCGGTATTCGGATCGAGCGGCATGTATCCGCTCTCCTATTCGAAATATGCGACAATGGCCCAGGTTTTAACGATAAAGCCATGCCGCGTTTGTTCGAGAAGTTTTATAGAGGAGAGAAAGGGCAATCCGGACTCGGACTCTACACCGCCAAAATCATTGCCGAAAAACATGGAGGTAACATTCGCGCATACAACCGCCAAGAAGGCGGAGCACGCATGACCTTTACGATCCGGACTCAGGGTCAACCGAAATAGATGAGGATAATTAAACCAAAACGTAACCCGGTTGTAACTTTCATGGAAAGCAATTCTATTAAAATGAAATTGTTCATACATAAACAGCGAGTTAACAGAATAGGAGAATCGATCATGAAAAAACGTGTCAAAATGATTATTGCTGGGTGTTCCGCATTTGTGCTTATTTCGGGTACGGCTTTAGCGGCGACGGCCGTTCCGCGAATTTTTATTAACAAGGCCGAATTTGCGCAGTCATCTTTGAAGCTGAAAGTGGAAAATGGAACGACCATGGTTTCCTTGCGCGCGATTGTAGAGCAACTGAAAGGTGAAGTAACTGTTAAGGACAATGCTATCCATGTTTCACTGCCGGAATCCAGTCAATTAACGCATCAGGTAGACGGTTTCCAACACGGGCTTCAGGCCAAAACGCCGGAGGAAGCGGCGGAAACCTGGATTCGCGGAGTACAAAGAAGAAGCGGGCCGATGCAATATGCTGTGATGTCGCCTGCGCTGCAAAAGAGCACCAAGCAGAAATTTGAAGACAACTTCTGGGTTACCGGCGGTTCTAGCCCGCATATGGGAGATGTAGAAAAAAAGGACGTCAAGACGATCTCGCCGAATAAAGTGCAAATCTCATTTGATTATCCGCTGACCATGACTGGAGGCGCAGGATCAGGAAAAGCTTCGTTACTGGTCGAAAAAGTGAGCGGCACGGGAGCGGACTACTGGGCGATCTCGGAGATTAACCTGGAAGATCCGGGCGATACCGGAATCATGATCGGCGCAAAACCGTTGCAACTGCAAAAGGGGAAATAAAGAAATCATAAGGGTACCCTATTAGAAATAAGGCTCCCCTTACGGTATACAGGTGAAAATAAAACCTGCTACTGTAAGGGGAGCTTTTTTATTCAGCCTTATATCTACTTTTACAAGGACCTGTAACCTTTATCATGTCTTACATCGTATTCTGTTCATTGGTTAATCAGGTCGTTTATCCAGGATTACGTTCGGTATATTTGGCGCCGATAGGTTTTGCGGAATAAGATGCAATGGTTCCCAAATCTTTCTTAGGGCGTTTTTTTTCTTTGGCTAATTGATATACGATCATCTTCTCCTGTTCTCTCCGGATAATTATTTTATTTTTACGGTCGGCATGGTCGTATTCCAACAGCTTTTGAAACGTATAATGTTCTAACATCATGTTTCCTCCACTTCGCTCTATATTCGCTTAAATTATGCTCTATTCATAAGGTGCGAAAAAGTGTATACTTGCGAAAAAAGTTTTCCCCTTTTAAGCCTTGAAGTCTTTGAAGGAGGGTAGATACGGTGCTTTTAAAAGAACAATATTTAATACTGCACAGCCGGTTTTCGGATGGAAAAGCGAGCAGTGCGCCGATCGGGGTCACTTTGGAGGAACTGTCTTCCGCTTTGTTTTGCACCGTACGGAATGCGAAGCTGATTCTGCGGAAGCTTGTTGAGGAGCAGTTAATAGAGTGGCTCCCCGGCCGAGGCAGGGGCAACTATTCGCAAATTACGTTCCATGCGGACAAAGAGGATTTCCTCCTTCAACTAACCGCCCAGCTTGCCCAAAGCGGCGAATACAAACAAGCATTTGAAATGCTCGGCTCATACGGAAGCGGAACGCTGGCCAAGGAGAAGTTCCTCGACTGGTTAAACGGCCATTTTGGATATAAAAAAGGAGAAGGGGCTGAGGGGGCACCTGCCAGCGATACGCTGATTTTTCCTGTGCTTCATGCTCCCCGGACGCTGGATCCAGCCGCTGCGGGTTTCGCTTTCGACTCGCATCTCCTGAGGCAAATCTTTGACCGTCTGATGACCTTTGATGAGCAGCTCGACCGGATTGTTCCCGGGATCGCCCACCATTGGAACTCAAACGGGGATGCCACGGAATGGACCTTTTATTTGCGTAAAGGGATCCGGTTTCACAACGGGCAGGAGCTGACTTCAAGTGATGTGTTATTTTCCTTCGAACGTTTGCGCCGGAATACGGAGAACCAATGGCTGCTGCGGGGCGTCGAAACCATTGAAGCTCTTGGACCCCGTGTTGTACGTATTCGCCTCCGCAAATCTAACCGCATATTCGAACGTTTCATGTGCTCTGTAGGAGCATCCATCCTGCCGATCGGCTTTACCGGCCAGGAGGAGGACGATTTCTGGAGCCTGCCGGTTGGGTCTGGCCCTTTCCGCGTCGTATCCAATTCCAAGCACCGCATAGAGCTTGCCGCGAATCCGAACTATTATCAAGGCCGCCCTTATCTGGACGGAGTGGACATTGTGATCATGCCTGAGGATTGCGACCCGGAATCGATTGGGTATCCAGCGGTATTGCATACTTGGGGCAGCTTCAGACAATATGGGCAGAATTCCTCCGATTATGCTGCTGAGACAGCAGAGAAATTAAGGCAGGCTTGCACGATCATGTCATGGAATCTGAAGAAGGAGGGGCCGCAGCAGTCTGAAGCCTTTCGCAGAGCCGTGCGGATGATTATCCAACCTGGGGAGATGATCGAAGAGCTTGGAAGCCCCCGCATCCTTCCCGCATTCGGTTTTCGGCCAGACGACAGGCAAAACCGAGTTATTGTTCCGCTCAGGACGGAAAGAGTGCGTGCGGCCCTTAAGGAATCCGGTTATGATGGTACTGTCGTTCGTTTCTCGATTTATGAGAAATACAAGAAAGATGCGGAATGGATTCAGAAGCGTCTGGCAGATTGGGGAATACGAACGGAAATGCACCACACCACTTGGCGGGATGCCGATTTTACCATTATCAGCATTGTGCTTGCCGAGGATCAGGTATGTGAAATCGAAACATATGAAAACAGGAGCGGAGCTCTGCAGAAGTATCTGGATGAGGAGCGTCTAAGCTGGATTTCAACCCGGATCGATGATGCAATAAGTGCGGAAAGCGTTGAGGATAGGCGTATGATTTTTCACCAGATCGAACAGCATCTTCGTGATGAGGCATCCGTGATTTTTTTGCATCACCGCGAGCTGAATGCGTTTTTGCATCCGTTTGTAAGAGGAGTCAGCTTGAATGCACTGGGCTGGATCGATTTTAAAGATGTATGGCTCGAAAAACATGATTGACCCCAAACGGATTGGAATGAATCGTTCTTGTAGCGGCTACATCCAAAATGAGGGCGTCCCTAGGTCTTTTAGACCTTTTGGGGACACCCTCACTTTGTTGTTTCAGTTCAGATCTCATTTGTAGTGGAACAGAAAGCCAATTTTAAAATTTAAAGATTTGAATGGTTTTCTGCAGCTGGAATACGGCTTGTCTCATCGCTTCGCTTTCCTGGACGACGGTTTCAATAGACGCCATCTGCTCATTCATTGAAGCGGACACTTGCTCGGTTCCCGCAGAAGATTCCTCGGTGATCGCCGAGATGTTTTGAATTGAAGCGGAAATCTTCTGGGCGCTTTCGAGCATCAGGTCGCTTTCTCTTGAGAACGCGTTAATTTGCTCGTTTATGTATTGTACGCTTTCAACAATATGCGTAAAAATTTGTTCCGCCTCGCGGATCATTTCATTTTGCAGTCGGACGACTTCTTCATTCACTTGGATATTTTCAATCGCTTGATGGATGCCATGCTCAATGCTCTTCACAAGACCGAAGACCTCCTGGGTAGAAGCGGTGGACTCTTCGGCAAGCTTGCGTACTTCATGCGCCACGACCGCAAAACCACGGCCATGTTCACCGGCTCTTGCGGCTTCGATGGAAGCATTGAGAGAGAGCAGGTTGGTTTGCTCGGCCAGTTCGGAGATGGTTTTGGTAATTTTATTGATGCCGTAGGCATTTTTGGAAAGCTCGTCGATCGTTTTGGCGACATTCTCCGTCGCTTCCACGTTTTTGCGCATGCCTTCAGCTTGCTTTTCGACAGATTGGCGGCCTTTTTCTACGAAGCTGAGCGTCAGCTCCGATTGCTTGCTCATTTCTTTCGTGGATTTTGTATAATTACCGACCTTCAATTCAATGTCTTGAATGGATTCGGTCATACCGGCAACGTCTTCCGAAATTTCGTTAGCGCCGATCGCAAGCTCATTCGAAGCTGATGCGACGGACGCCATGACCTGTTTCAGCTCATGATTTTTATCAGCAATGCCGCGGCTGGAATCGATAACTTTACGTGTAATGCTGGATACATCGTTCAAAATTTTCTTAAGTTTATCGATCATGCTGTTGAACGAACGGCTGACATCTCCCATGGAGCCGGACTCATCCACACGATTCGTAAAATCGCCCTTGGCAATACCTGCTGACACATTGGCGATGCTTTCAAATGAGGATGTGAGCGTCCTCTCCACATAGCGGGCAAGAGGGTACGTAAGCGCAGCGAGCACTGCCACGAAAGCGATACCGATGATATGTTTGCCAATCAGGATGAAAATGACCAGAGCTGGAAGAGCATACAAGGCGGCGACCATATAGCAACCGGCAATTACCCTCTGAGACAGCGGAAGATTTTTCAACCACGACATAGGAAAATAGGCCTCCTTAGATTGTACTTTTATACCATATTATAGCACTGACCCGGTTCAAAGGTCCATAAAACGTTTACAAAACATGCCCAAAAAGATGATTGAATTGACATAATTCGATTCAATACTCAAAAATAAATGCTCAAAAAAAAGGGGAAAAGCTGCCTGAAAATTCGGGCAGCTTGCCAAAACGATCAAATGTGCAAATAACGTCTCCGCCCGATTCGGGAGGCAATGCCGCCATTCTGCATAAAAGCTTGCTGAATCATATCGGGACCCACACCCATACCGCCTGCTTCAAACTGGGATAAATAGAGGAAATCCGGGTGGATCACCTGGTCGGTCAGATATGCGGACACGGTGCTACCCGGGATCCGCTTTCTATTCAACTCTCTGATAATCGCCCGGGAAGGAACGATCCCGATACCATGGCCGTAATACAAATCTTCTTCTATTTTGATCGTATTTTCTCCCTGCCATTCCATATGTTCCGGATTGACCTGCGGATTTTTGAAATAACGGACATCACCTGGGAATGACTCCACCCCGAATTTCTCGATAAGACGAAGATCGCTGTCATAATGCCAGTCATACAGCAGCAGACCCGCGAACAACCGGTTGAAATCCTGCTCCTGTATGGAATCGAGCACGCCTTTATAAAGGACGATAACCATCGCCGTAGCGCACTCGAACCCATAAAGCGGTCCGTTCACGAAAATATCCCGTATGCCTTCTGCCGGGGTAACGTCTTCTCTCAGTTCGAAGCCGCCTTTGCTGTTTAGATTCCAGTACCGCGGATTGCAGTGGGAATCCTCAAAGGTTTCAAATTGCACGCCGCTTCGGTTAAGCGCCTTGGCTGCATCCACGATGGCCGTTCTAAGCTTCAGCTCGAACTGCAAATGATTCGGAGAAAGATACCGGAATTTGGAGGGACTGTTTTTTTGGGAAATATAAATTTTTTGCCATAAAGAAGACCATGTCCCCGCCTCTAACGCGGATTCTTGACCGCCGATCAAAATCACTTAAGCCTCACGCTCCTTTCTTCAGCCTAAGTTGAGCATATGTCTTGAACAAGCCAAGAAATGACATACTTATGTTTTTTTTGGAGATGGAACGGCCCGGGTCATAGTTAAGGTTGCCAGGGGCGAGGTTCTAATATAATATTTTGTAAGATACTAATAGAATTATAAGGACAGACTGGAGTAACTGTAATGAAGAAATTCAAAAAATTTTATGTTGAGCTGACAAGCCGCTGTAATTTGGCCTGCACCTTCTGCCCGCCGACGCACAGGGCTACCCATTATATTACGATTGAGCAATTTATTCATACTCTCGATGAAATCAAATCTTACACGGATTATATTTATTTCCACGTCAAAGGTGAGCCGCTGCTCCACCCTCATATTGATCAACTTCTGGATATCGCTCATGAAAAGGGCTTTAAAGTGAATATCACTTCCAACGGGACTCTTCTGCATAAAGCAGGACCCAAACTGATGAACAAGCCCGCACTTCGGCAGATGAATTTTTCGCTGCATAGTTTTGATGGGCATATCGGCTCCAAGAATAAGGATGAATACATTGCCAAGGTGCTGAACTTCGTTAAGGAAGCCGTCCTGCAGTCGAAGCTGATCGTGTCGCTCCGGCTGTGGAATCTAGATATGGACAACGCGTCGAACTTGGAGCGGAGCCGCAACCGTGAAATGCTGGAGTACATTGAGAAGGAATTCGATCTGGATTATAAAATCGACGAGAAAGTCGAACCCGGAAAAGGGATTAAAATCGCGGAACGGATTTTCATTAACATGGATCACGAATTTGAATGGCCTGATTTGAATGCGGCAGAGGATTTTAGTCCGGGTTTCTGCCACGGTCTTCGCAACCAAGCTGGCGTGCTGGCCGATGGTACCGTCATCCCGTGCTGTCTGGATGGAGAAGGGGTCATTAATTTGGGGAATATCCATGAGCAGTCGTTTGCTGAAATCATCGAAGGAGAGCGTGCGGTTAACATCGTTGAAGGCTTTTCCCGCCGTGAGGCGGTGGAGGAGCTTTGCCGCAAATGTGGATACCGGAAACGGTTTAATCATAAGGCGAATGGATTCGCGGACGAATCCAAAGTACAAGTGGCAGTAACCTTATAAAAATCGAAGGGGACGGAAGCTGGTGAATCACTCGTTCATTCTGAAAGCGGAGTGGGATGGAGGCCGGAACAGCGAGGGCCGAATGGAAGCGGGGCAGCTGAGAACAGCAATCTCGATCCCGAAAGAGATGGGCGGCCCAGGCATCGGCACCAATCCGGACGAAATGCTCTTGGGCGCGGCAGCGACCTGTTACCTCATTACGCTGGCCGCGATGATGGAGCGGAACGGGTTGCCCGTAAAAAAGCTGTCGCTGGAGTCGGAGGGTATCGTTGACGTTACGAACAATATTTTCACGTATGCCAGCATTACACATAAACCCTACATTCTGCTTATGGAGGAAGCTTCGGAAAAAGATCTGGAGCTTGCCCGCAAACTAGCGGAAAAGGCGGAAACATCCTGCATGATCTCCCGTGCCGTCGCCGGAAATGTGGTGTTATCCACCGTTCCGCGCATTGAAAAAAGCGGTGGAGACGAAATTTAGCCGTATATCGATTGGGATACCGTGCAGCCTAATGCTGCGCGGTATTTTTGTTGTTCGGACAAACCAGACCACAACTGGCAGCAAATCACACTTCGGTGGTCCTTTCTTCCTCTCAAGCTTTGTGCCAAGATAGATAGTACCTGGAGGGATTCGATGATGTTCACAGATTTTAAAATTATAGAAGGCCGGCCGCTAACGGTGCAGGTTAAAGAATATTTGAAGCAGTGGATCACCAAAGGCAAAGGAAGGGTCGATCAGAAGCTTCCGTCGACAAGGGAACTGAGTACGATGCTGGGCATCAGCCGCAATACGCTGGTGACGGTATATTCGGAGCTTGAGGAAGAGGGATTTATTTATACGGTTCATTCCAAGGGAAGTTTTGTCTCCCGCGTGGGAATCGCCTCTGTTCCATCTTGGTCTATGGATTGGCAGCAGCGTCTGAACCGCACAGCACAGCAGGCTGTGGATTATGATCTGATGAAAAGGGATTTGCGTGGAGAAAAGGGCATGATCAATTTTGCGAGCATTGCACCGGATGAGAAGTTGTTCGATTTGGCGAATGTCAAACGTGCCTTCTTAGACCGGATGTCGCTCGAAGGGGAGATACTGCTGAACTATGGCTATGCCAAAGGCTATAAACCTCTTATTCAGTACCTGACCGGATATATGGAAGCAAAAGGCGTGGATATGGAAGGAAAGGATATTCTGATTACGAACGGTTTTACAGAAGCCTATGACATCATCTTATCATCGCTTGAGGTGTCGCACAGGCACATTCTTTGCGAAAATCCGACGCACCACACTGCGATCAAGATCTCGAAGCTGCATGGGTATGACATCACAGGAATCGCTATGGATCAGGACGGAATTCGTCTCGAAGAACTGGAGCAGGCGCTGCGGAAGCAGGAATTCGGCCTCGCCTTTTTGACCCCGTCATATCATAACCCAACTGGCATTGTTATGTCAGCCGAGAAAAGGGTCGAAGTTCTCCGTCTTCTCGCCGAGTACCGGGTACCGCTTATTGAGGATGGTTTTAACGAGGAACTGCGCTATTCAGGTTCCCATATGGCACCTTTGGCCGCGTTTGGCGGAGAGGGAAACAGCATTATATATTTAGGCAGCTTTTCCAAAATCCTCTTCCCGGGCATCCGGATCGGATGGATCGCTGCGGACAAGGACTTGATTGATGCGCTCGTCAGCGTGAAACGCTCCCGGAATATCCATACATCCACGCTTGATCAAGCGGTATTGTACCAGTATTTTCACAACGGAAATTTCGAAAAGTATCTGAAACGGGCGAAATCGGAATATAAGCGAAAACATGAACTGGCCGTCCAATACTGCACGGAATACATTCCTTTTAAGCGTATGACCGGATCGGGCGGACTTCATTTGTTCATCGAGCTGCAGGGTGGTCTGAGCGCGCGGGAGATTCTTGGCGAGTGTTATGAGCAGGGCGTTGTTTATACGTCAGGTGATGTGTTTTTCACGGATGGTGGCGGGACAAATACGCTCCGGATTGGATTTTCGCGGGTAAGCGACGATGAGTTACACCGAGGAATTCAGATTATCGGCAATGCGGTCAAAAAAAGAATGGAGGCATAGTGATGAAGGTTGGCGTAATTATGGGCGGTATTTCTTCTGAACGTGATGTTTCGCTGGCGACAGGCAAAGAAATGATGGCGCATCTGGATAGAGCCAAATATGAGGTAATTCCGATCGATGTTCGGCAGAAACAGAATCTGTTAGAGCAGGCGAAAGGTATCGATATTGCACTTCTCGCGCTTCACGGCAGCTTCGGCGAGGATGGAACGATTCAAGGGACACTCGAAACGATGGGGATTCCGTACACAGGATGTTCGCTTCTTTCTAGTAGCATCTGCATGGATAAGGATTTGAGCAAAAGGCTGCTGCGTTACGAAGGCCTTCATACGCCGGATTGGACGGTGCTGCGTGGCATGGACGATCTGCGCGACGGACGTTTAACCACCTTTGGGTATCCCATGGTGATAAAACCGAATGCAGGCGGTTCCAGCATCGGTGTCACGCTTGTCAGAAACGAAGAAAAATTGCTTGAAGCACTGCAAACAGCCTTTGTTTATGGTGAAGAGGTGATGGTCGAGGAATACATCGACGGAGAGGAAATCACCTGCAGCATGTTGAACGGCGAGTTCTTGCCGATTCTATCTATCAAACCGGGAGCGGAATTTTTCGATTATACGTCCAAATATGAACCCGGGCGGAGCGATGAGCAGGTAGCTGTATTAGATGACGAAACCGTCAAGAGGGTTCGCGAGGCTACCGAGCACAGCTTCTGTGCCTTGAAATGCTCTGTATATGCCAGGGTGGATATGATGCTGAAGGACGGTGAGCCCTACATTCTCGAAGTCAACACGCTACCCGGCATGACGGAGACCAGCCTGCTGCCTCGCAGTGCCCTAGCGGCAGGATTTACTTTCTCCAAGCTATTGGACGCGGTTATCGAAGGCTCGCTTGCTGCCCGGCAGTCATCGCAACCAGCTGCTCCGGAGCGGCCCCAGCCTCAGGCGGGATAGAGCCGGGGAGACGAGAAATACATTAGGAGACGAGAAATACATTTATAACTAAAGAAAGAGCTGCCGTTAGGTCGATTGACCATCTGAGGCAGCTCTTTTAATGTATTCATATTATGATTGCTGAATCAATATCCCAGTTCCTGCGCAATCAGATCAGCTAGCGCCTTCCCTCCTTGCGGCTTGAGGTGGACGCGGTCTGGCTCAAAGTAGGATTTGCCTTTGCTGGCGCTATTCCAGTCTAGCAGTGTCGTATTCGGATATGATGCGGCCGCCTTTTTAATGGATGTATTGACGATACTTTCCCACTTACTCGGAACCCTCACATTGACCAGAACAATTCTTTGGACATCCTGAAGGGAATCTAGAAGCGTCATCAATTGCTTGCTGCTGAAAGGCCCGTTGGTTCCAAGCTCAATCACAAGCTGGCTGCTAAGCTTTCCTTCCGCACGTAAACGTGTGACAAGCTTGGGGGCCGCCGTCATCTGCCTGCCGATTTTTCCGTCGATGACCGCTCCCGGTATCCGCTTCTGTAAAAAGGGTTCGGCATCCAATATAACGGAATCTCCGATGACCGTAACCGATTTGCCTTTCCCGGCTTTCGGTACATCCGGCGCATTCTTTTGGCCGTCGTCGTTGGAATCCCTGGAGTCATCCGTCTTTTGAGGTTTTTTAGACTTCGCAGTCTGCTTGGTTATCTCCGTTTGGTTTGTTGCGTCCGGCTGGTCTGTTTTCTTATTCGCCTTGCTCGTATCCTCGGGATTTATCGCGGACGTAGCTGCGTCGTCATGACCTTGATCTTCTTTTGAATCATTTTTTGGATCAATCACTTCATTTCCTGGCGCAGGGATGCCGCTATCTCCGGCTTTTATGGCGACGTCCTCAGGTGTTTTTGTTTCCTTAGGAGACTGCACATCGGCCGGAGTTTCATCGGTGTATCCTCCTTGTTCGGAGGATACCTTCGTTGAGGTAACGGGAGCCGACTCTTGCTGAAGGATGGACGCGTTAACCGGCGCCCGCATGGCAAAACCTGCACATGACACAATTGTCAATACCAATACTGAAGCGAAAGTAATCCATCCTTTAAGCGGAATGCGGGATAGATGGACACGCCCCTTACGGAAATTGTTCCATGCCCTGCCGATCAGACCGCCCCGGATCGGTTCCTCGATGTATTTATAGGACAGGGAAGCCAAAATGATGCTTGCCGCCAATTGGATCAGGACGCGAGAGACATTCGGGTCGGAATCCGCTCTGGCCGTCAGTACAATAATGGGATAATGCCATATGTAAATACTGTAGGACCGAGATCCTAACCAACGCAGCGGCTTCAAGCCAAGCAGCATACCTGTCAGGGATGCTGGATGGGCTGCAGAGGCGATAATCATCGCGGTCATTAAGGATAGGAGCAGAAATCCGCCGGGATACAAAAAGGACTCGTATTCGTTCGTCATCCACACCATCACGAACACGGATACCAAACCGATGATACCCATACCGTCGAGGGCAAGGCGGGTTTTGGCCGATACCTTTGTGGACAATTTCTGGCTGGGCCAAAGAATACTAAGCGCAGCGCCAATCAGCAGCGAAAAAGCCCGTGTATCGGTTCCATAGTAAACGCGGCTAGGATCACTGCCTTGATCATACAGCAGCATCATCATGAATGCGGACAGCGCGGCCAACGCCATAATGAGCAGAACCACAGGACCGCGTTTTTTCAGCAGTTTCATGCCAAGCAGCATTAAAAGGGGCCACAGCAGGTAGAACTGCTCTTCAACCGCAAGGGACCACATATGACCGAACGGTGAGATCGGCCCGAATTTTTCGAAATATGAAACCTGATGAAAGATTAGGTACCAATTGTTTACATAAAAAAGCGAAGAAACGACATCCCCACGCAGTACAGACATGAGGGAAGGGTTAAAAAGCGTTACCCAGGCAACTACGGCAGCCATCATGACCAGCATGGCCGGAAGCAGCCTTCTACACCGCCGGATCCAAAATGCTTTTAGGTCAATTGTATGGTTGCGGCTCCATTCCGCGGTTAACAAATCTGTTATTAGATACCCAGATAATACAAAAAAGATACTTACCCCAAGGAACCCTCCGGGAGCCCAGTTGAAATTCAGATGATACAAAACGACAAAAAATACAGCCAATGTCCGCAGACCGTCGAGTCCCGGCATATAACGCTTGTTGAGATGATGTTGATTAGACATATAGACAAACCCTGCTTTCCCGGCAAGTTAAGTCCACTAAGACCCTTGCTATGTAAATGGATAATTTCAATTTGGTTCTGTTCATTACGTGATGCCTCCGTACAAAGATGATGTTTGTCATTGAAGTGTTTGACAGGTACTAACTTTAACATAAAGTCTTACATTTAAAGGTTACAAAAAGTTTGCTTTCGATTCACATTTTGGTCATTATAGGGTGGTAATGGTTTCATTTATAGGGGAGGATGGTACAAACATGGAAATAAAAAGATTTAGTGATGATTTTTCAGCAGCGGAACTCACCGGATTATGGATCGAGGGCTTTAAAGGTTATGCTTTGGATATGACGTTAAGCGTAGATGCATTCATAAGGCGTATTTCCGAGAATCACCTCTCCATGGAAGATTCGATTGTCCTTTGCGATCACGGCAGACCTGTGGGTTTTGTAATGAACGGCTTCGGCATGGTGGATGGGCGTTTAACCGCCTGGAACGGTGGAACGGGCATTATCCCCGAATATAGGGGCAAAGGTTACGGTAAGGAGCTCGTTGGCGCGGCATTTGAGATTTACAGAAAAAAAGGGGTGGAAGTTGCCCTTATTGAGGCGTTGAGTGAAAACGAACCCGCGATCAGGCTTTATTCAAAGATGGGCTATGAAATAATAGATAATCTGAGATTTTACGAGCATAAGGAAGGTTTAGAGCCCGGGGTGTTGGCCACCGGTGTGGTAGAAGCCTATCAATTCCGCTTCGGCCTAGCCCAAGATATACAGCGGCTGAATCTACCGATCGGAAACATGCCTTGGCAGACGCAATGGGAGAACATTGTAAACGGAGAATCGGTCATTGCTACGGATGCGGAAGGGCAAATTGCCGGCTATGCCTTGTTTAAAAGATCGTTTGATGCAAAAGGAGAGCATACCGCAACATCTATGTACCAATGCCGAGCCTTAAAGGCCACGGAAGATCAGGCCCCTGAATTGTTGAAAGCGTTGTTAGCTCAAGTGTATGCGCCTCTTGACAGAAAAGTGTTGCGACGGACCGTAAATCTTCCTTTATCGGAGGAGCTACTCGTACGGATTTTGGAAGAAGCCGGCTTTAAGCCATGGATCAACCAGGTTCATATGAAATGCATGCTGAACACGTAGACATAAAAATATGGAAATGATTCTAAAAATAGTATAAACTGAGTTAGTATAAACAGAAGGGCGGTGCTTCCATTGGTATAAAGGATTCGAACTGTAAAGACAACTGAATATAGTTCAACATACCTTGATCCCATGGAGGAACCGAAAATGAAAGAAATTCAGCAAATGATAGAACAGTTGGACCGTCTGTTGAGCGAGTATATTTCGCATGACCGTGCAGCTGCAGGATTGGCAGTCGGGATTGTATACAACCATCAGCCCATTTATGCCAAAGGGTTTGGCAGGAAGAACACGAAGACGGGGGAACCGGTGGACGAACATACACTGTTCCATATGGCTTCGATTTCTAAGACCTACGTGGCAACTGCTGTTATGCAGCTGGTTGAGCAGGGAGCGGTTCAGCTTGATGAAAAGGTCATTGCCTATCTGCCTTATTTTCAGCTGCAGGACGAACGTTATCGGGATATTACGGTGAGACAACTGCTCAGCCATACATCAGGCATGCCTGACGAGGATGAGTATGAATGGGACCGTCCGCAATATGACGAAGATGCGCTGGAACGTTATGTCCGAAGGATTTCGGAGCGGGAATTGATGTGGGATCCGGATATCGGTAAATACGAATACAGCAATATCGGCTTCGAGATTCTAGGCGATTTGATTGCCAAGGTATCAGGAGTTTCATTCGAGCAGTACATGACAGAGCGTATTTTAACTCCTTTGCAGATGAAGACCAGCAGCTATTTCAAACCGGGCGCCGATGAGCATCTTTTGGCAAGTCCTCATATTATGGGTATGAATCAATCATTCGGAGCCAGGGTAAGCGACATTTATCCTTATAACCGTGCCCATGGTCCGAGCTCGACGCTGCTGACAAGTGCGGTTGAATCCTGTCATTATGCGATGGCTTACTTGAACCGGGGCGTCTTGAGTGGCTCGAGGATATTGCAAGAATCCAGTGTGGATGAGGTTTGGCGGGACATGGCTCCGGCGGATGATTTCGGATATTTCCGAAAGATTGGGCTCGGTTGGTTCATGGGGCAATATAGAGGCTTTAAAGCCAAAGCCCATGGAGGCTCTGACACCGGCTTCCGCTCTAATTTGGTTCTCCTGCCGGAAAAGGGAATTGCGGTTACAATCATGTTCAACACCGATTATCTTGGTCTCCATTCCGTTAACAATGCCATTTTGGATGTGCTTCTAGGTGAGCAGGTGACGGTAATTCCTCGCTCGTTCACGATGCATTTGGCGGGTGTCCTAGCATCTGAAGGGATCGAGGCGGCCGTACATGAACATGCTGCGTGTGCATCAGACCGTGCCTCCAATGGATTTGTTCCAATGGAAATGGATTTCAGCTTCCGAACCATTGCCCAGCGTCTGCTTGATCATGGGGAGCGCGACAATGCGGTAAGGGTGCTAGAGCTGGCCATTCGGTTGGAGCCGCAATCGGAAGAACTCCATTTTATGCTGGAACGACTGGTCTTGAATTCTTGAGGGGACTTTGCAGCTTTTACTTGAACATAAGCCATGGATGTATCATTGTCCATGGCTTTCTTGTCCCATGCGCTGAAGGAAGCACGAATCTTATGAAAGAAGGTACCGAAGATGGAACTTTATTTTAGAGATAACTTCTTTAACGCAGGTTATACGGAAATCATCAATGAACGGCAGGAGCCTGCAGGTGGTTTAGATTTAAAAAGCTTCGTTGGCTCTGCGCTCGATGTGGTTGGGGTGGATGGCAATTTGGTCTGCAGCGGGAAGTTCCGTATGTTGTCGAGCAAATGGGAAATTACAGACCGAGACAGCCGTCTTCTTGGGGTGTTGAAACATCGCTTAAGTTTTATGTCAAAGAAATTCATATATGAAACAGAAGGAAGAGGAATTTACGAAATCTTTTCACCCGCCTTTTCCAAGGAATACTCCATTACGGATGAAAGCGGAAATGCCGTAGCCCGGTTCGAAAAAATAAGCGGATGGTTCGAATCCGGAGCATTTTGCCTTCGCAACGGGTCAGAAAGGCTGGATAGCTATGAATTGGTTGCCGTCATTATGGGTGTGCATGAAACGAACAAACGGGAAGCCAATGTCCATCATGCAAATATGCCGTAATGATTGTTGCCTGGATACGAATGTTTTAGCCGGAAAGGGATGACTTAAGACGCTTGTTTTGGGGCCCACCGGCTGATATGATAGTGCGTGTTGAAATCGTTTACATATAATTACACATCATTTTGGGGAGGAAGTTCCATGGCTAACACAAGTATCATTCTGCGTGTAGAACTCGATCATGAAAAGGCTACTTTTGGGGATGTGGCTGCTGCAATCAGCAAATCGGGCGGCGACATTACTTCCATTGACGTGATCAGACCAGGCAAAGATTCTTCGGTCAGGGATATCACCGTGGAAGTGGCGGACACGGAAGAGGAGAAGGTGGTCGAATCGCTTAGAAAGCAGGACGGTATCAAACTGATCAACGTATCGGACCGAACCTTCCTCGTTCATCTGGGTGGCAAAATCAAGATTCAGCCTACACTGCCGATCAAAAATCGGGATGATTTATCCCGCGTATATACTCCTGGAGTGGCCAAGGTGTGCTCAGCCATTCACGAAAATCCGGAAAAAGCTTATTCGTTGACAATCAAGCGGAATACGGTTGCTGTTGTCAGTGACGGTACGGCGGTGCTCGGTCTGGGAGACATCGGCCCATATGCGGCTGCTCCTGTCATGGAAGGCAAAGCGATGTTATTCAAGCAGCTTGCGGATGTGGATGCATTCCCAATTTGTCTCGACACTCACGATACGGAGGAATTGATCAGAACTATTAAGGCGATGAGCCCGATATTTGGCGGCATCAATCTGGAGGATATCAGCTCTCCGCGCTGCTTTGAAATCGAAAGAAGACTTACGGAGGAACTGGAGATTCCAGTATTCCATGATGATCAACACGGCACAGCGGTCGTCGTGATTGCAGGATTACTAAATGCGTTAAAGGTGGTCAACAAGCGAATCGAAAATATCCGTGTCGTCGTGAACGGCGTCGGTGCCGCGGGCGTTTCTATCTGTAAAATGCTGCTCAGTGCAGGTGTAACCAAACTCGCGCCTGTGGACCGCGACGGGGCGATTGTAAGAGGAGGAAGCTACTCCTACCCGATGTGGCAGTGGCTCGCAGACCAGCCGCAGGTTGAAACCACGGAAGGGTCGCTTAAAGATGTCATCAAGGGAGCGGATGTATTTATTGGTGTCTCCCGCGGGAATTTGCTGAATGGAGAAGATATCCGGGGGATGGCACCGGATCCGATCGTCTTCGCCATGGCCAATCCTGTCCCGGAAGTCGCGCCCGAGGAGGCAATTCCTCATGCAAGGGTGTATGCTACGGGAAGAAGCGATTTTCCCAATCAAATCAACAACGTGCTCGTATTTCCGGGGTTATTCCGCGGCGCTTTGGACTGCAGGGCGCGCTGCATCAATGAACCGATGAAGCTGGCTGCGGCCCGCGCTATTGCATCTGTGGTCACCGGCGGTGAATTAAATGAGCTGTACATTATTCCGAGTATATTTAACGAGCAGGTCGTCGTTGAGGTACGTAAAGCCGTTGTGCAAACTGCCATCCTAACCGGCGTCGCCCGGAGGATCCCGAAGGATTTCCGATAAGAGAAAGAGATTTGCTGAAAATGAGAATCCCCCTGCCCTCGCATGATCGCGAGGGCAGGGGGATTGTTGTTGTTGAATCACGGAAGCAGAAGCGCTTCAGGATCAAAGCGGGGCACAAGGCCTTCATCAGCTGCACGGGTAAGCAAAGTCGAAATCGCGGCATAACCATCTTCTCCCAGGTTAGCGGTAAAATGGTTGACGTACAGGCCAATGTGAGCGTCCGCCACCTTAGGATCCATTTCCTGTGCATATTTAAGCACATACTCTCGCGATGCCTCTGGGTGCGCCCATGCATACTCAACAGAAGCTTGGGCCCAGGAGGATATGGCTTTCAAATCCAGTGATCTATTGGCTATAATGGCCCCGAGTGGTATTGGCAGCCCGGTATCTTGTTCCCACCAGTTACCCAGATCGGTCACCAGCGTCAAACCATAATTAGGGTAGGTAAATCTGGCCTCGTGAATGACGAGACCAGCGTCAATTTGGCCATCGCGGACGGCAGGCATAATCTGGTCGAACGGCATGACCACGATCTCTCCTACGCCGCCTGGAACGTTCTGAGCAGCCCACAACCGGAAAAGCAGGTATGCAGTCGAGCGCTCGCTGGGAACCGCAACACGACATCCCGATAAAGCAGAAGCATCTTTCGGAGTATTCTTAGCTCCGGCTGTGAGTACGAGCGGACCGCAGCCTCGGCCGAGTGCACCGCCGCAGGGCAGGAGCGCATATCGGTCCAAAACCCACGGAAGAGCCGCATAGGAAATCTTGAGCACATCATAACCGCTATCTCCTTGTGCGGCCAGATGGTTGGTAATATCAATATCAGCATAGGTTATATCCAAATCCGGCGCACCGGGAATTAATCCATGCACCCAGGCATGGAATACAAAAGTGTCATTAGGACATGGGGAAAACGCGATTTTCATTCTGCGAACACACTCCTTATCATGGTGCCTGCGGTTTCAAGCGCAGCAAAGGCTTCCTTCATGCGCCAAGCATCCCGATCTCTTGGTCCAACGGCGTTGGAAATTGTACGGATTTCTAGGACAGGCAGCTCCCACAGCTTGGCAGCGGTTGCGACACCGAAGCCTTCCATGCCTTCGGCAGTTGCATCGCCGATTCTTGCTGTTAATGCAGCGGTTGTTTCAGCCGATCCCGTCCCTGTCGTGACGGTCAGGATGGAGCCGCGATTTGCGGTAATTCCTGCTCCCTGCATCGCATCCATTAAAGCTTGGACCAATTCCGGGTCAGGCATAATCACGGAGCTGCCAAAGCCGAGCTCGTCCACGCTAAGAAACCCGTCTGGCGTCTCGGAGCCTAAGTCCGCTGCAATGATCCGGTCGGCAATTACGGTGGAACCGACATCTGCTTTGCCGACGAAACCACCGCCTATGCCTGCACTGATGACGAGCCCGTAGTCGGATTTAGCGAGTTCGGCTGCGGTCCGTGCCGCAGCCGCCGCTGGGCCGAATCCGGCGAGATGCACATCGAACAGATTAGAAGCGCCGATTCCACGCATTACGGCCTGGCGCTCAGCCTCGACGGCTGTCATAATAAGCACGCGCCCAGATTCCCCGCCATACTGCACAGATTCCAAATCTGACTTCATGTTAAATTCTCCTCTCCATATCTTTTTCAAGTATCTATATTTTATCGCCGATATTATAAAGCCTCAATATATAACCATATCTTGAACGCGGGGGCATGTAAAGCGGAAAGAAATATCCCGCCTCATTTACCGTTAATATCTATGCGAACAAAACGATCAACATCTAGCTGGAATCATTCCCTGCAATTGACCATGAAATGACACATGGCGTTATGCCGGGCGATATATTAGAATAGATAGGTCTACGTTTTATAAAAAGTTTATAAAAAGTTTATAAAAAGAACTGTGCAGGATTTGAAGTCCTGAATAATGAAGTTGAAAGTGAGAAGGAACCTAATGCTGAATAACCGGATGACTTTTGAAAATCTTTGTATGCGGAATGAATCGCTAGCCAATCACTCTTCTTATCAAATTGGAGGGAATGCGAATTTTTTTGCCATGCCTGAAACCGCAGAGGAGCTTCTGACTCTATTGCAGGGGTGCAGGAAACATGGGCTCGACTATTTCATTTGTGGAATGGGCTCCAATCTGTTGTTTCCGGATAATCCTCGTCAAGATACCCTTTACATTTCTTTGAAAAAATTTGTTTCCTGGGACATTGAGCCGTCTAAATGGTTCATCTCCTCAGGAACGCCTATGTCCATGCTCGCGATCAGCGGACTGATGTTCGGCATTGCCGGCTATGAATTTACGTACCTTCTTCCGGGCGGGCTCGGAGCGGGAATATACATGAACGCAAAGTACAACCATCATCAGATCAGCGATATTATCAAGACCGTTTATTATGTTGATTTATCCGATCCGTCTTTGTCCGTGCATTCCTTGGATGTGTCGGAGTGCAAGTATGGCTATAAGCAGTCCATTTTCCAAATGAATCCTTGGCTGGTACTAGGTGCGGATATGCTGGCAGTTCCGGATGAGAAGCAGATTGCTGCGGGCAATGAGCTTTTGGCGCGGTGGAAAGCGAAGGAGGGGATGTCCACCTTGGCATCTTTCTATTCGTACATGGATGAGGAAGCCGCGAAGTTGACGAAGCAAGGGCTTGTAATCCCGCAGGATATGAGTGATATCGCTAATTACCGTAATGGCAAACGCCATTTTGAATACCCGTCTTGCGGTTCCGTGTTTAAAAATAACTATGACTACGGGGTACCTGTCGGTGCGCTTGTGGACCGCCTGAATATGAAAGGCAAGGAACATGGGGGAGCAATGATTTCTCCATATCACGGAAATATGATCATTAACCACCGCCATGCGACGGCGGAAGACGTCAAATATTTGATGAATACCATCATTGAAGGTGTCAATAACGCATTTGGTTTTGAACCCGAGCCGGAAGTAGTTGTAGTGAAATAGATTTTTTTATTAAAAAACAGCATAAACTAAGAGAAGTCTTTCCGAACTGGAAACGGCTTCTTTTTTCTTTTCGGCAGACTCATTAAAAAACTTTTTAACAAAGTATTGCAAGTGGTAAAAATGAAGGTTATAATAAAAAAGTAAGTAAATAAACAAATGGAGGTAGCTATAAAAATGACAAAAGAATTTTTATCTGCAATCAAAGCTAGACGTTCCATATATGGAATCAGCAAGGACGTTACTGTTTCCGACGAAAAAATCCAGGAAATCGTAAATGAAGCCGTAAAACATACGCCATCTTCTTTTAATTCCCAAAGCGCTCGCGTAGTTGTTCTTTTGGGAGAACAGCATGATAAACTGTGGAACCTAACAGAACAAACATTGAAAGACATCGTACCAGCTGAAAACTTTGCTCCTACGGCTGAAAAAATGGCTGCTTTCCGCAATGGTTACGGTACCGTATTGTTCTTCGAAGACAATGCTGTAATCGAAGGTCTCCAGTCCCAATTCGCGGCATACAAAGATAATTTCCCGATTTGGTCCCAGCAATCTTCCGGCATGCTTCAATTGGTTGTTTGGACGGCACTGGAAGCCGAAGGGTTAGGTGCGACTTTGCAGCACTACAATCCACTAATTGACCAAAAAGTGGCTAGTGAGTGGAATCTACCTGCAAGCTGGAAACTGATTGCTCAAATGCCATTTGGTAATGTGGTGGCTCCGGCTGGCGAGAAACAATTTGGGCCGCTTGAAGACCGCATTAAAGTATTTAAGTAAGAGTTCAATCAAGCGTAAAGAAAATGAAATGTAAAAAAGGGACGGCATCATCAGGATTCCATGAATCCGGGATGTCGTCCCTTTTAAATGTTTAATGGTGGGGCTCATGTGGGGATTTGCCGCGAGCTGCACTGAGGTGATGGATCTGCTCATCCAGGATGGAGCTTGCTTGACCGATAAACTGCATGATCAATTCGAGTTCATCGTCCGAATAAGCGGAAGCCAGCTCAACGAAGGCGTTATGAAGTGGGAGATACGTTTGTCCGACCTCTTGTTTTTGTTCATAAGATGGAACAAGAATCACTCTGCGCCGGTCGGCTGGATCGTTTTGCCTGCGGACGTAGCCGACTTTTTCAAGCCTGTCTATTAATGCAGTGACGCTTCCGGTTGCAAGGCCGGTGATCTTAGACAGCTCGCCTGCGGTAATCGGACCTGTCTCGCGCAATATATCGACGGATTTTAAATCATTGTTGTATAAACCGAGGGAAGCGGCAACATGCTGCTGATATAACACCGTCCGGGTTCCCAGACCTCGCATGAGGGATACTAGGCGTCTTTGCGGTTCGGTATTATGATCTTGCCGATGGCTTGACAAAAGACGAACCTCCTTTTAAAATCTCAATATCTTGATGATCAAGATATTTGATGAACGAGGTAATTCAGGTTCATTCTATCGAAATCATAAATACTTTGTAAAGGGGCTTATAGATGGAGGCTGCAAAAAGCAACATAAGATTCGTTGTGGCAGGCTTGTTGCTTGCCATATTTATGTCTGCCATCGACAATACCATAGTCGCGACAGCAATGGGAACGATTGTATCCAAGCTTGGAGGAATGGACAAATTTGTTTGGGTCACATCCGCTTACATGGTTACAACGATGGCGGGTATGCCGATTTTCGGCAAATTGTCTGATATGTATGGTAGGAAGAGATTTTTTATATTCGGTTTAACTGTATTCCTGATCGGTTCGGCGTTATGTGGTCTTGCTCAATCTATTGAACAGCTCGCTATGTTCCGGGCGATTCAGGGGATTGGCGGGGGCGCGCTTATGCCGATCGCGTTTACGATTATTTTCGATATTTTCCCTCTGGAGAAACGGGGGAAAATGACGGGGTTACTTGGTGCTGTGTTCGGCGCGGCAAGTGTTATTGGCCCGTTGCTTGGAGCCTATATTACCGACTATTTCGGCTGGGAATGGGTATTTTATATCAACGTACCGATCGGCATCGTTTCCTTTGCGCTGATTATGAAAAACTACAAGGAATCTCCGGTCCATACGAAACAAAAAATCGACTGGTGGGGAGCTTCCACACTGGTCATCGCTGTTATCAGCCTAATGTTCGCATTGGAGCTTGGCGGTAAGCAGTATGATTGGAATTCTGCGCCGATTATCACCTTGTTTGTTAGCTTTGCGCTCTTTTTCATTGTGTTCTTTTTTGTGGAGTTGCGGGCCAAGGAGCCAATTCTGCCGTTTTTCCTATTTAAACGCCGCTTGTTTGCTTCTTCTCAAATATTAGCTTTCCTTTATGGCGGTACATTTATTATTTTGACCGTATATATTCCGATCTTTGTCCAGGCGGTATATGGCGGTTCAGCAACGAACGCAGGACTTATTTTGACCCCGATGATGCTTGGCTCCGTCGTAGGTAGTTCGATCGGTGGTATTTGCTCGTCGAAAACAAGCTACCGCAACTTGATGATCATTTCGGTGATCAGCTATTTTGCAGGCATGTTTTTGCTCAGCACACTGGATCCAAGTTCAGCTCGCATATGGCTTACATTGTTTATGATTCTCGTAGGGTTTGGCATGGGCTTCTCATTTTCACTATTGCCAACGGCATCGCAGCATAACCTCGAACCGCGTTTTCGGGGTACGGCCAACTCGACGAACCAATTTCTTCGCTCGCTTGGGATGACGATGGGGATCACAATTTTCGGTACCATCCAGAACAACCTGTTTACAAGCAAACTGACGGAGAATTTCAAAGATATGGGCGGAAACGCGAATTCCGCAATGTCCAAATTGGGTGACATCAGACAGATCTTTGAGCACAGCGTACGCGAGAAAATACCGAAAGACATTTTGGACAAAATTATTGACGCGATGTCCCATTCGATTACACATGTTTTCCTGATCGCTCTTCTTCCGATTGCCATTGCAGTGATATTTGTCTTTACGATGGGGAATTCAAGAGTGACCATTGCCAAAAAGCAAAATGATTCGGAAGCATAACAAATTAAAAATGAAAAAAGGCGGTACAGAGGGTATATCTGTGCAGCCTTTTTATTATTCGATCAATGCAGTTTTCTTCAAGCGAATGTTGACCGCTGCGGTTACGGAGACGATCTTCCGATCGCTGTTGTCTCCAAATTTCTTGATTCTATTTTTCAAAAGGTAGAAATTCGGAGACAGCTTATGCTTCCGAAGCTAGCTTTCCTTTGGAAAGCTTTCAGGCGAACGCCGTCGCTTCTTCAGATCGATTCCGTCCCCTCCGCTACTTTCGCTTTTTCGTCAAGCACTAATCATGATGTTGAACCTTTTTTTGCACGAAAAAGAAAAAATGACTTGACAAGTAGGTGGAAAAGTGTGGCGAAGCCCTTGAAAAACGAGGAGGTTACGCCAATGAATGAGTACGCAAATTCGCTAAAAGAAACGTTGACATCCCTCATCCGAGAAATGGCAGCCGCACCTGCACCTTATGTCAAAAACCCTGAAATGATTTTACTCGTAAGAAAAAGCTGC
>JAIRVF010000049.1 GCA_031254035.1 Paenibacillus sp. | reverse complement strand
GCAATCTCATCTTCAATTTTTTGCGTATTCCCTGTTTTGATGGTTACCGTCAGATTTTTATACTTGTCATATAATATTCCCATCGCATGATTGAAATTTGACGGATTCTTACTTACCATTAGACCGATCCTTAAGATCGGGTTTTCTTCGCTCATCATGCTTCTGGTTTCTTCCCATAGCAATACGATCTTCTTCAATTGGGCATACAGTTTCTTTCCCTCTTCGTTTAACTCCATGCCCCTAGGCTTTCTATAGAAAAGCTCCATCCCAAATTCAATTTCGATCTTTTTGATTTTGGCCGTCATATTGGATTGCAGTTGATGCAGCTCTTGCGCAGCGGATGAAATGCTTCCATGCTCGGCGACGGCAATAAACGCCCTCATGTTCTCAATATCCAAATGACCTCATCCCTTACACATCATTTTTTTTGATACATAAATTAAATATATACATTATTTTAAATATCAAAGCAATATTATACTACGACTAAAGACAGGGAGGTTATATGATGAGAAAAATAAAAGCAGGCATTATTGGAGGATCCATCCGGAATCGATGGGCCAGTTCAACGCATATTCCCGCTTTACTCAAAAGCGAGCTTCACGAAATAACTGCAATTGCGACGACAACCATGGCATCGGCTCAAGAATCAGCAGATCAAATTGGAAATGTAGCAGCCTATGACGATTATAAGGAAATGCTAAAATCAAACGCCGTCGATATGGTTATCGTCAGTGTGAAAGCTCCTTATCATGATGAAATCGTTCGAAATGCGATCCGGGCAAACAAACACGTTTATTGCGAATGGCCGCTAGCGGTCACCAAGAGCCAGATCGATGCTATTATGACAGAAATCAGCCGATCCAGGGTCAAACACGCCATAGGATTGCAGTCGCGCCAAGCAGATGAAGTTAAATGGGTTAAAGAGGTGATCGATAACGGTGAAATCGGCAAGATTCTGTCCGTCAATATGAAATCCTCGACGCAGGCCAAGGGCAACTGGGTAGATTCCGGCAGCAGCTACATCCTCGATCGCAGCAACGGAGCGACATTACTGACGATCAACGGCGGGCATGCGCTGGATCTTGTGAGCTTTCTCTTTGGGCATTTTACTGAAGTTCAGGCCAGTCACCATACGCACTATACCGAAGCCCGCATCACAGATCAGGATCGCTCCATAAACAAAAATATAGAAGACCAATATCTCATCCAAGGAAAAATAAACAGCGGCATCCCCATTTCCATTCATTTGCAGGGCGGGTCCTATCCTCAGTTTATGCTGGAAATCCAAGGAGAGCGGGGGATTATCCGGCTGTACCAGAACCGCTCCATCGGCCATCCGCAATACGGTGGTATGAGCGTTTCCATAGCGAAATACGATTCAAGCGCAGCAATCACAACCAGTCAAAATAATGATTTCACCGTTGTCATGGAGGATACAAAAGAGTTCCCCCTCGCCAATGTGTATCGGGCTCATCAATCCTTCGCCGAAGACATCCTGACGGATAGCCATCAGACCCCGGATTTCCATAATGCCGCATATTTGCATCGACTGATTAGCGCCATTGAGGAATCAGCAAGAACAGGCGAGAGAATACGTCAGATATAACGCAAAAAAAGGGATGGACGGCTGTGTCCACATGGGACTCGCTGTCCTAATTTTGCAACTTCAAATATATCGTTGGTGGAGGTCGTTACATCAATAGCAACCATAAACTCCCATCCCAATTTAATAATCAATTTACAAACCGAATGTATACTATACATACAGCAGCGCATAAACCATTTTTCGAAGAAAGGGATGCAAAATATGGGGATTCATGCGTATTTTCAATCACTAACGGATTTAGAGCGAATCATTCGTTGTCCTGGCAAATTTAAGTTTCAGGCGCATAGCGTGTCCGAACATTCCTGGAAGGTCGTTCAATATGCCAAGACACTCGCAGATATTGAAGAAAGCAATGGGGTCACAGTGGATTGGAAGAAGCTATATGAAATAACAAGCAGCCATGATTACGGGGAAATATTCATTGGGGATATCAAAACACCTGTGAAGCACTATTCGATGGAGCTTCGGGGCATGCTGCTGCAGGTTGAAGAAGGGATGGTCGATCATTTCATTGATGAGAATATCCCTACTCAGTTTCAGCATATCTTCCGCAGACAACTGCGCGAAGGCAAAGACGATTCCGTAGAAGGGCAAATCCTAGAGGTTGCCGATAAGATGGATCAGGTCTATGAAGCCTTCACAGAAATGCAGCTAGGAAATACGGAAAAAGAATTTATAAAGATGTATCGCAGCGCTCTAATCAAAATCAAACAAATCAAGCTGCATTGCGTCGATTATTTCTTGAATGAAATTTTGCCTGATATGGTTCGTGAGGGATCACGGTCTCCTATTGATATCGAACAGATTACAAATGAAGCGCTAGCTTCTGATGCCCATCCCTAATCCCTCACGTTCCACATCTCCATGATTCTGCTTATGTCAGTTCCGTCTCGGTGCTACCGAGAATAACAATTCTTATAAAAAGACCTTTCGTTTTTTGGCCGGAATTTTAATTTGTGCCGTTGTCCCGATTCCCGGCCTGCTAACGATTGCCACCCCATACTCCGCACCATATTGCAGCTTGATCCGCTGGTCGATATTCCGGATGCCATACCCGGTTTCGCTCTCACTTGATGGATCGAGTATTTCTTTAATCCTTGGCGCCCTCATCCCCATTCCGTCATCGATAATAGAATACACAATCATGTCCTCTTCCAAATGGGCAGCAATCCGAATATGGATTCGATCGCCGCTCCACGCATGCTTGAGGACATTTTCAATAAATGGCTGCAAAATAAGCTTAATCGTCTCATAAGGCCAAATGTTCACATCGATATCAAACGTCACTTCCAGCCGCCGACCATACTTAACCTTTTGAATAGCCAAATAAGCGCCAGATTGCTCGATTTCCGATGAGACGGGGATCACTGTCCTGCCGGAATTAAGTGTAAGCCTATAGAACTTTGCCAGCTCAACCACCATTTTTTGCAGCTTCTCATTTTCTCCGAACTTGGCCAAACGGCTAATGGAGGATAATGTATTGTACAAAAAATGAGGATTAATCTGCAGCTGCAACATTTCAAGCTCCGCTTCCTTTTTCTGAAGTTGGGCGAGATACACTTTATTAATGAGCGTTTCGAAATCCTCCCCCATGCCATTCAGCGCCGTAGCGATCTGCGAAAATTCATCCTTGCCCCGATAGTTGATTCTTTTATGCAAATCACCCTCGCGGAAGGCATTCAGCACCGACACAAACTTCATAATGCGTATCGCAAAATAACGGGATATAAATATCCCAGCAAATGTAAACAACACGAAACACAGTACACACATGCTGATGATAAAAGTCCGAACCTTCTTTGCTTCCTGCTCGATAATCGTGACGGGGACGTTCGCTTCGATCAACCATCCCTGTTTGGCCATCGTCTCCTTGATGGTGATATATTTGCCCTTTGCAGCGGCTGAATCATCCGAACCGTGAGCGGGCATGCCCGAAGCATAAATTATTTTCCCACCCGCATCCTTCACAATTACGGTGCTTCCCTCGCCTAATTTGGCATAATCGACACTTTCGAATAAATCCCGGAGCCGAACACTGAACCGCATCACGCCGATCTCTTCAAGATCCAGCGGATTATACGTATCCACCAAGCGCCGAATCAATGAAATCCGGTCTTCCTCCGCGTCCTGTTCGATCTGCTTCCACTGCATCGTTTCGCCGTATACTTCTTTGGGGATTTCCTTGTACCAGTCTTTCTCTATGATCCGTTTGATATGGAAAATATCATAAGTCTGCTCAACCAGCTCCGTGCTGCCCCGCTCGACTCTGGTTCGATAAATTTCACTTACGGTTTCATTGTGAAAATAGACGAACAACCGCTGGCTGAAGCCAATTGATTTCGCCGCGCTTTCCAGCTTGGGAATAATAATCTGATACATGCGGTCATTATTCTGTTTGCTGTATTCGTTCATCCGCAAGCTTTGGGTCAGGCCATAGTCGTCATACAACAGGGAAGAGACACGTATGATGTCATCCGTTTTATAAGCTACGTTATCTCTGATTTGCAGGACCGTCCCCTGAATATTCGTTTTCGTTTGCTTGCGCATGGAGGCGTCGTACATGGAGTGCGATACGTAGCCATTCACCGAAACGAAGATGATAATAAAAATCATGTAGGATAACATCAGCTTATAACCGATTGGTATATACCCGAGTTTTTTTCCGTTTTCCCGGATGATCTTCATGCCTTCCCTCCATCATTGCTCTCTCTTGCGGTAATCCAGCGGCGTCATTCCAAACTTGTCTTTAAATTGCCTGCTGAAATAAGGAAGATACCGGTACCCGACTTGGTCGGCTACCTCGTAAATTTTAATTCCCGGCTGCTTCAGCAGCTCACATGCCCGTTCCATCCGAATCTGGACAAGCAGTTCATTGAACGTATAACCTGACTTTTCCTTAATCAGAACCCCTAAATAGCTGGGTGAAAATGAAAACTGCTCCGCCAAATCTTTTAACGTAATGTTTTCACTCATCCGATCCTTGATTGCCTTCTTCACGCTTTGAATAAACCTGCCGTTTTTGGTATTGGATTTCACGTGCAGCCGTTCTGATATCTCGTACACGCGAAGCACCAGCCAGGATCGGATATCTTTAATGGTTTCGAATTCAAGTAAAATATCAAGATGCTGCATTTCGATACCGAGCAGCCCGAACAGATCCTCTCCCACGCCGCTTAAGTGCTGCTCGAGCTTCCAAACAATATAATTAGATAAATTATGTACTGTCAATTTAGAACGGAGATTCGCTACGGACTGAAACAGATTTTCAAGTGCATCATAAATTCCGACAAGGTCGTATTCGGTCATCGCTTTAAGCAAAGCGCCCATTCGGATGTCAAGCATCCGCGAATCCAGCATTTCAGGCTCGGATCGCACTTCCTCGTATTTGATCACCGTACCTTTTCCCAGAAACATTTTGCCTTCAACCGCCTTGAGCGCCTGCTGATAAGATGTTTGGAGCTGCGCCAGCGTGTATACCGGCTCACCCAGACCGGTTGTGATGGAGATCGGCCATTGATGCTGTATGGATTGATACAACTTGTCTATACATGGCTCCAGCCCCCTCTCCTCCAGCAATAGGGCAATGCGCTGGCTGTTCAGCTTGCAATAATGAATGCCGCCATAGCTCGACACTGCTTCATGCACCTGTTGCCAAAACATGGGGGGTGATGCTTGTTGGATCTGGCGGTTCTCCGCGTATTCCCAAGGCAATTTATCCACTTCCATCACCGCAACACGAACGGGCCATTCCAGCTTATCCAGTTGATAGGATGTGAGCAGCTTGGACCATGATTCACTGTCACCGCTTTCGAACAAACGGATGAGCAGATCGCTTTTGGCGATAGGAAACATGTGCTGATAAGCTTCTTCCACTTCCCGCTGTTTGCTGGCCTCATCTAGATCCCGCTTTACTTTCAGCAGCGAAGCCACTAACTCGTCGTCTTCCATCGGCTTCAGCACATAATTGTATGCTTTTAAAGATAAGGCTTGCTGAACATAACTAAACTCCTGGTAACCGCTTACAAAAATAATACGAATATTCGGCAGACGCTCCTGGGCTGCCCGGGCCAGTTCCAGTCCTGACATATAAGGCATATTGACATCGCTTACTAATATATCGATCGGGTTTTTCTCCATGATTTCGCGTGCGGATAAAGCATTGTTGACGCTTCCCGCCACTTCCATGCCAAGTTCCGACCAAGGTATGAACTGCCGCATTCCTTCCAGATCCAGTTCTTCATCATCCACTAACAAAACCTTATACAAAAAATCAACTCCCTTCCCACAAAAGAGCCGTATTTATTCCGTATTCAACAGCTTTACATTTGCGCGCCATTTCGATGTGATGAAATCCAAATACCGCTGAAATCCGAGATCCATTGATTCATCATCCGCACTATCCAAAATGCTTAATACCTCTTCATCCGTTTTGCCATACATGGCATTGACCCTCGCCTTTAGCCATATATCCTTAATCCCCCGGTAAATGGCCCCCTCTTCCGTATCGGGCAGCGGATAGAGATTAATGAACGGCGTTGCATCCCCTTGGGATTTCCAGGTTACCCTATTTTGCCAATAGGTAGACCAATTGCGATTTTTCTCCGGGAGTGTGGCTTCATATTCGCTTTTGGTTTGATCCAGATATACGGTATTTCCTACCCAAATCAGATCTCCGGATATGGATTGGATCTCGGTTAGGTTATTCGGATTTTCGCTATATTTGCTCGTAAAATTCGGAGTCATGCCATCTTCCTTAAAGCCGTCCCAATACCCGTCAGGTCCCGGAGGACCCCACATTTGCACTGCGGATCCTTCCGGTCCGGTCATCCAATCCAGCATGGCGAAGATCGCTTCCGGATTTTTGGCGCCGGCCGTGATTGCCATGACGTTCCAGCCCAATACATTGTACGTGCCCGGATAAATTTTGCTTTTATCCAAACCTTGCTTGTAAATCGGATCTATGAAAAAATAGCCGTTTTCCGGATTTTTACGCGAAAGCTCGGCATTCGCCTTCATGGCCATTTTAATCGGATCGGCGCTGGCAAACACGGCAACGCGGTCTTTCATTAGCTTCTCACTCACCTGATCCTCCGTCTGGGTCAGTGCATCCGGAGTCATCAGCCCTTCACGCATTAGTTTTGCGACATACATCGCCGATTGCCTGAAGCCCTCATCTTTATAAATCGACGTCATCCGCTCCTCAGATGTGACCGCTAAATATCGGGTAAAACTGAAATTATCCTCCTTGAATGCCGAGAATAGCTGGTCAATGCCATTGCCTTCCTTCGCTAGTCCCGTTTCGAATGGAATCACATCCGGGTACCTCGCCTTAACCCGTTTTAAATATTGATACAGATCATCCGTTGTCTCCAGTTTCGGCGAGCCAAGCTCCCTGTATATCCTTTTGTTAACTACATAACCCGCATTTCCGTAAGGGCGATTGGTATAATAATTGGGGAAATAATAAATATGGCCGTCGGAAGCGCGAAGCATATTCAAGATTTTAGGACCTGCCCATTTACGGAGATTCGGATATTTTTCGATATAATCATCAAGCGGCACTAGCAGACCGACCTCACGCAGCCGCTCCAGATCGGAATCCCTCTGCCCCCATATCATGTCAGACAGCTTTTTGCCAGCAATCATCTTTTGCAACTTCTGCGCGGCATTGCCCTCCGCGCTGACCGCTTCAATATCGATTTTCAAATGATCCCGGATCCACTTCGAAGAAGGGTCTGCCCCCCATTGCGGCATCGTGTAATAGCTATAGTGGGCATAAAACGTAAAATGAAGTGGTTCCTTGCCAAACTCGTATAATCCGCTGCCCGTCCTCTCGATGCCCCCGCTCATGCCTGCCTCAGGAATGTCCATTGGAGATGAAACAGCAGGGCTGGCTTCATTGCCGCTGCAGGCTGATATTGTGGATACAACAAGCCCAAGCAAAAAAATCCATATAAACTTTCTCCTCTCTCTGTTCATTCGATTGCCCCCTTGATTCCATGGTTTTACTGTCACTTATTCCTCATTATACTATCAAATATTGGGTGGTTTTAATATTAATAAGCAGAAATAGAGATACGCCCCAAAGGTTCGTTTGAACCTTCGGGGTTTATCTCTTCGTTTACCGTCTCTTTATTTACCCGACAACTTTGCCTTATTGGCTTGCCATCTCTCCGTACGGAATTCAAGAAGCTTGTCGTATCCGAGTTTTTGAGCATCCGCTTCGGCTTTGTCCAGGATTTTGTCGACATCCTCGTCGCTTTTGGAATTGATAATCATTTTCGCATACACTTCCAGGAACAAATCAGTGACGGCTTGTTTGGCAATGCCAAGTTCACTATCCGGAGCCGGGTTCAAATTAATGAATTCCGTTACGTTATATTGGGTCGGCCATGTAATCGTACCTTGATAACGCGCGCTCCAGTTTTGCTTTTCAGCCGGAAGCGACATCTCGTATTTCATTTTGGCAGGATCAATATAGCTGGTATTGCCGTTAATCATGATCGGATCATTATCCGCTTGAATTTTGGCAACCGCTTCAGCATTGTAATTGTCCGTGAAATTCGGCTTTCCTTCAGCGTCGAACCCCTTCCAGTTGCCACCCTCTGGACCAAAGAATAGCAGGTTTTGTCCCTCAGGGCCGGTATACCAATCGAGGAAGGCAAAAATTGCTTCCGGATCCTTAGCCGCTGTTGTAATTACGCTTACATTCCAGCCCAAACTCGTATACGTTCCAGGATATATCTTGTCTTTGTCGAGACCAGGCTTATGAATCGGCCAAATCATAAAGTAACCTGCATTCGGATCTTTCTTCGTAAGTGCAGCATCCGCCTCCATGGCAAATGTGGTAGGGCTCGCGCCCGCATACACGGCCACTCTGCCGCTCATGACCTTCTCTTTGACTTGATCTTCCGTTTGGTTAAATGCTTCTTGCGAAATTAGCTTTTCCCGATATAATTTCGCAATATATTTATTCGCTTCGCGGAATACAGGATCAGTAAACAGAGAAGTTAATTTATCGCCTTTTGGTACGGAGAGGAGTTGGTTATTCAGAGAGGTGTATAAAGCACCTTCACCAAATGCCGTATAAAGGACGCCTAAACCCTGGGCATCTTTTGCCATATGGGGCTCAAATGGAACGATTCCATCGCCGTATTTGGCCTTAACCTGTTTCAAATAATCGTACAGATCATCCGTCGTTTCCAGTTTAGGTGATCCGAGCTCTTCATATATTTTTTTGTTAATGGCATAACCCGCATTTCCGTAAGGGCGGCCCGTATACCAGTTCGGAAACTGATACAGCTTGCCATCATCCGCCCGCAGCATGTTCAGGTCTCCCATCCATGTCTTCAGGTTCGGATATTTATCCAAGTAATCGTCAAACGCCACTAGCTTGCCTGCTTCACGCAGCCGCTCTGTATCTGCATCATTGCGGTCCCCCCAGATGACATCAGGCAGTTCGTCGGAAGCAATCATAGCACTCATTTTCTGGGCTTTGTTGCCGCCAGCCGAAATCATTTTAATGTCTACTTGTTTGTTTTCTTTGAGCCATTTGCCAGCCGGAGTGCTGTCCCAAACTGGGAAATCAATGCCGTCATAGTGCGAATAGAGCGAAAACCCCAGCGGTTTGGCTCCAAGCTCCCATTTCTCGCCTGAAGCTTCTTTTTTCTCGCCATTGTCACTGCTCTTGTTGTCGTTGTTACTTGAAGTTGAAGGTGCTGGATCACTGCTTTCAGATTTCGATCCGCCGCAACCAGCCAATGCTGTAGCCAGAACGAGAACTGTGGTTGCTAGCAGCAGCATGGACCTTTTCATCTTGTTCATCCACTTATTGCCCCTCTCTTTTTTTGAACTTTATGTCCAAAGCGGAAACCGCCCTAAACCGATATCAAATTACTCTTTCATCGAACCGACCAGCACACCCTTGACGAAGAAACGCTGCACGAAAGGATACACGATGATGATAGGTAGAGTAACAACCATCATCATCGCCATCGTAAGAGATTTTGAAGTAATGCTTCGCGTCTTCTCCACAATGGATGCAGATGCTGTATCGAAAATCCCTGATTGTCCAGTTACAATGTTCGAATTCAAGGTTTGCCGGAGCATCGTCTGGATTGGCACCAGCTTTTCATTCGTTATGTAAATACTTGGCATAAACCAATCATTCCAGTGAGCGATCGCTGTGAATAATCCGAGTGTAGCAATGACCGGTCCCGATAACGGAAGGATGATGCGAAAGAACATTCCCCAATGGCTGCAGCCGTCAATTTGCGCCGATTCTTCCAAACCTGCAGGAAGACCCTTAAAGAAGGTACGGAACACAATCATATTCCATACACTGATTAAGGACGGAATGATGAAGACCAGGAAGTTGTTCATCAAACCAAGAGATCGGATTAATAGATAGGAAGGAATAAGCCCTCCACCCACATACATCGTGATGATGAAATACACCATATAAATTTTACGGCCCATTAAATTGCTTTTTGTCATGCCGTAAGCCAGAATTGCTGTCATTAGTATGGCGGTAATCGTACCGATCACGGTACGGCTAACTGATATAAAAAAGCCGTTCAGCAATCGGTTGTCACTTAATATAATTTTATAGTTCTCAAGCGTAAAATCCCTCGGCCAGAACGTGACTCCGCCCATAGAAGTATCCGTGCCGGTATTAAATGAAACGACCAATGCGTTCCAGAACGGATAAAGAGCAGTGAAGGATAATACGATGAGAAAAATATAGATACATATCACCATCAGTCTGTCGTTAAAGCTTAAACGCCTCACAAACCCCGCCTCCCAATCGTCAGTTCAATCTCTACCATAAACTGTTGTTCCACTTACGCCCGATCGAGTTGGCTATGGTCAATAGCAAGATCCCAATCACGGACTTAAACAATCCGACAGCTGTAGCATAGGAAAGCCGGTGATTGGCCAAGCCGACCCGGTAGACATACGTATCGAGGACATCGGATACAGGCCTTAATACAGGATTGCCGGCAAGCAGCAAAATATCTTCGAAACCTGCACTCAGCAAACTGCCGACTTGGAGAATCAAGAAGATCGAAATGACAGGCATGATGGTAGGCAATGTAATCATATAAATCTGTTTAAATTTGCTTGCTCCGTCGATATCGGCCGCCTCGTACATATGCGGGTCCACCCCAGCAATGGCCGCCAGATACACGATGGAACCAAAACCGATCTCTTTCCAGACATTGGCCGAAATCAGAATCGACCAGAAATACTCCGACAGGGAAAGGAAATTAACCGGTTCGTCGATTGCCCCTGCATGCTGCAAAAGGAGATTCACACTTCCGTTTTCCGTCGAAAGCATTGCCATAACAAATCCAGCGACGATAACCCATGAGAGGAAATGCGGCAGATATGTAATCGTTTGGACAATTCTTTTAAACATCATATGACGAACTTCATTCAGCATCAGCGCCAGAATAATCGGGGCCGGGAAGACAATGAGCAACTTCAAACCACTAATGATCAGCGTGTTGCGCATTACCATCCAGAATTCCGGCGCATTAAAAAAGGCTTCAAAATGCTTCCAACCTACCCAAGGGTTCTCCCAAATTCTCGATCCTGTAAAGAGGCTGTAATCCATAAACCCGGTTAATACCCCATACATAGGCAGATACGAAAATATAAAAACCAAAATAATGGCCGGCCATACCATCAGTTGAATATCCCATTGCTGCATAAATCTTACCGCGAAGCTTTTATTATGCTTATATGGCTTACCTAGCGACATACTCATCCTCCCATACTGACAATGTCTTATATCCGGTTTGGATCCCTTTCGTTGCCTATCGGCACGAAAAGATTTAGCAGCTCGTGTATTACTCCTACATTCTAACCCCCTAAAATCTGGGGGACCATATGACAAAAACTTGATTTTTTATACTTCCCCGTGAACTTTGCTAATCACGTGCACAAAAAAAACCTGCTTAAGCTCCTCGCTTAAGCAGATTCTCTTACCATCCGTAATAACTCTCCATCCTCGAGTTTCTCTCTATCCTGGAGTTTTGAAAGTCGAAATACAATTGTTGCGATTGTGCAGCCTTTTCAGGAGTTTCGTGGTGTGGGAGGCAGAATTGATGCGAAAGTGCAACCTTTTGATCATGAATGACCTAATTGCGCTCAGAAAAAAGAAAAAGCTTGCACTTTCGCAAGCTTTTTCTCCAAATCAAGCCGTTGTGTCGTAAATAGATGCACTTTTGCATCAATTTCGCTACTTGACGCGGGGCAGTTCACCTTTTGGGGCGGCCCCTTTATATATGGAGGACGAGGATCGTCCGCCACGATTTATAAATCCAAATGCATCCTGCAAAAAGTTTAGTGATTGCGAATCATATAATCAAATGCTCCAAGAGCTGCAGTAGCACCGGATCCCATCGAGATAATAATTTGCTTGTAAGGCGAATTCGTGCAGTCGCCTGCGGCAAATACTCCAGGGATACTGGTTGCACCATGACTGTCTACGACAATTTCACCTGTACGCGTACGTTCAAGCGTATCAGCCAACCAGTCTGTATTCGGCACGAGACCGATTTGAACAAACACACCTTGCAGATCGACATGCTTCTCTTCGCCGCTCTCACGCTCGATGTAAGTCATACCGTCAACTTTGTTGGTTCCGGTAATTTCTTTTACTTGAGCGTTCTTGAGTACTGTGGTGTTAGGCAAGCTGTTGAGACGGTCTTGCAGCACGGAATCAGCCTTTAATTCAGACATAAACTCAAAAACGGTGACATGTTCCGCGACACCTGCGAGGTCAATGGCTGCCTCAACACCAGAATTGCCGCCGCCAACTACCGCAACGTGTTTTCCGGCAAACAATGGACCGTCACAATGTGGGCAATAAGCCACACCTTTGTTCTTGAACTCGGCTTCACCAGGCACACCCAGGTTGCGCCAACGAGCACCGGTGGAAATGATCACAGTCTTACTCTTCAGAACCGCGCCATTTTCCAATTCAACTTCAACGAGGTCTTTCTTCTCCAGGCGTTTCGCACGCTGTGCCTTCATAATGTCAATGCCATACTCTTTGGTATGCTCTTCAAGGCTTGCAGCGAGCTTAGGCCCTTCCGTGTATTTCACGCTGATAAAGTTCTCGATCCCCAGAGTATCATTAACCTGTCCGCCAAAACGGTCGGCAACAATACCCGTGCGGATACCTTTACGCGCCGCATAAATCGCCGCACTCGCGCCGGCTGGGCCGCCTCCGACAACCAATACGTCGTAAGGTTCTTTATTCTCAAACTCGGATGTATCCGAGGTACCAAGCTTGGCGAGAATATCGTCGATGGTCATCCGGCCGCTTTCAAAGAACTCAGCATTCAGATAAACTGACGGCACAGCCATAATGTCCTTGCTTTCGACTTCGGACTTGAAAGCAGCACCATCAATCATCGTATGGGTAATACCGGGGTTAAGAACACTCATCATGTTCAGCGCCTGCACGACATCAGGACAGTTGTGGCAGGATAAGCTGACATAAGTTTCAAAGTGATATTCGCCCTTAATGCTCTTAATCTGGTCAATAATGCTTTGTTCAACCTTTGGAGGTCTTCCGCTGACTTGAAGCAAGGCCAAAACTAACGAAGTAAATTCATGCCCGAGTGGAACCCCAGCAAATGTGACGCCAGTGTCTTCACCAACTCGATTGACGCTAAAACTTGGAGTTCTAGACAAATGAGCTTGCTCCACAGTAATTTTGTCAGACATGCTGGACAGTTCATCCACTAAGTCCAGCATGTCTTTTGATACCGAGTCGGTTCCCGCACTGACTTTCAGCAGAACATCGCCTTCCATAAGCTGAAGGTATTGCTCCAATTGTTGTCTAATGTCTGCATCCAGTTTCATGGTTCGCTCTCCTTAAATCTTGCCTACTAGATCGAGGCTAGGTTTCAATGTTGTAGCTCCTTCTTTCCATTTCGCAGGGCATACTTCACCTGGATGTTTGCGAACATATTGAGCCGCTTTGATCTTGTCGATCAGAATGCTAGCATCACGTCCGATGCCGCCAGCAGTGATTTCAACCGCTTGGATGACTCCGTCTGGATCGATGATGAAAGTACCACGGTCTGCAACGCCATCTGCTTCGATCAGCACATCGAAGTTGCGGGAAATCGTATGTGAAGGGTCGCCAATCATAATGTAAGTAACTTTGCCGATAGCTTCGGAGCTATCATGCCAAGCTTTGTGTACAAAATGAGTATCCGTAGATACGGAATATACTTCAACGCCAAGGTCTTTCAAAGTTGCATATTGATCTTGCAAATCAGAAAGCTCGGTAGGGCATACGAATGTAAAGTCTGCTGGATAAAAGCAAACTACACTCCATTTACCTTTAAAGTTCTCCTCGCTTACGCTAATAAATTCTCCGTTGTGATATGCTTGTGCTTGAAACGGTAGTACTTCTTTTCCAATCAATGACATGATTATTCGTACCTCCTAGATATTTTGGTTTATAATGTAGAAGTTGGACAGTGGATTACACTGTCTTAACTAGATGCACTACTTATTTATATTTATTATTATATGCTAATCGTTCTCAATGTCAACCTGTTCACCAAGTCTTCAATATTCTTCAATATAAACGCATTCACCACTCTTTATTCGTTATGGTATAGCTTTCCATCCCTTACGTCTATGTATTTCAACACAATTTGTACAGTGTCATTAAACTGTAGAATTTCCTTATTTGCTCGTACGGAGCTTGCCGCCATTCAATAACAATCTTGGCTTCAAAAAATCAAACCATTTCACAAAAAAAGCGACCGACTAAGGCCGCTTAAAATGTGGAGGGGAGCAGCATCTATCCATGGACCAGCTCCCCTGAGTCCATAAGCAAATTGCGCTGGTGATAACCATCGCTACAACCGCGGGTCTATCTCTTGTTCTTGGGCTACCTCAAACAGCAAGTTGGCCGCGACCTCCTGATACGCTTCATGATCAGGCGCAATCTCGTCATGCTTAATGCCAAGCATCCGGACGCCAAACTGGTATTCATTCAGCGAGGTCCGCAGCTTGCGTGTAATGCTTTTTTGCTTCATCAGTTTCCGGTATTTATGCGGGAATTTGTAATCATAACCGTAAATAATGGACAGGTAGTCCGGGTTGCGCACCTTCATGTACGGCACCGTCCGACCGTCCCAAAGCTCGGGTTTGATTACGATACCCTCCATATGATTCTCCATCGTCAGTTTGGCAAAAAATTGCTCAGCCTCGCCATAACTCTCCGGTTCCGACAGATCAAGGTTGACGGACTCATCCTCCGACAGAAAACCATACATCTCAGAGGTCTTCCACTGCGGAATTTGCTCCTCGTCGTTATTAAACACGATTTTCAATATCGCAAAAGGTTTATATTCCATGCTCCCCGCTTCAGCATAAAACTCAAGCTGCTTTTTATAGGTCTCATAAGCCTGAACATGCTCAACCAAAGGAACATAGGTTTCCTGGATATCGTGAAGATATTTATAATTTTGATAGACGCTGGAACCGTATTTATCACTTAGGATGCTTTTGGACATGTGGTATTGATCCTGCTCAAATCCGCTCGCCTGATACTCTCCGGTCAAAGCCTGCAATGCAGATTCAAAACCGTTCTGCCGCAAAAATGCCAGTTCCGTCTCAAGCGCCTTCTCAATTGGCTTGAACTGACGCTGAATCAAACCTTCCCCAAGTGCATTCCACGGCATCAACTCCCCGTCCAGCATCAACATGCGGATATCCTGCTTCTCCATGTACGCGCCAAACTTAGCCAGCAGCTTTTCATAAACTTCAGTCAAATCCACCTGATTCACTTTATAGCCATTCCGGCTCACGGCAAAACATTGATCCAGCTCTCCATGCAGATAAATATTACAACGCGATCCCATATATTTTGGCTGTAACACCACCTGATGAACGCCACGATCCTTAAAATAGTCCAGCCCACACTTCAGTGATTCTAATTCGTTCGCATCCGGGTCCTTATCCGCCGGGGACATCGTCCCTGAAATGAAATTGATCTTATGCCGGGAACAATAATGCAGCCGCCGGATGTCGTCCTCGCCCAGATCCTGCACCGAAACCTTCCGATTTTCCTTAAACAATACCGGCAGTTCCTCGCTCAAAACGGCATTGCGCGATTTATGCGACTTCATGAACGGTTTAAACGTGATCATAACGGACGTCAATCCATTGCCGTGCACCGCTCCGGTATCGAGATGGATTTTGTTGCCGATTCGGAAAGCGCGACCCGCGGCAACATGTCCAAAGATATGAAACGGATGGTTCCTTACCGCCTCTTCCTGCAGGAAAGAGAGCTGCTCTTCAAGCGGTGCCTCCCGATCGATTCTGAAATTGCGCTGGTGACGGGCAGACTTCGTATCCAGCTTGCCGATATATTTATTTTTGCAAGGTGCATGCGTTACATAATAAGATGGTCCTTCCGTCCCTACATAGCGGTAAAACGGCTTCGCTTTCGCAACCAAATGATTGAATTTCCATAGCAGCTCCGCATCTGCCGCAAGAATTTCCGTAGAATCAAAATACGTACGCAAAAGTTCCTGGTCCACGCCGCTGATCTCGCCTTGCAGATACTTATAGACAAAGTTCTCATGATTCCCCAGCACAAATAGGAAAAACTCCTGATTGTCATACAGAAAATCGATGATTTCCCGCGTCTGCTTCCCCTTATCGATCCAGTCCCCGGCCAAAATAATCTTCGTATGCCGCAGCTTCTCTCCCGCCACCAATGTATTGGACTCTATTCGATAGCCGTAACTAAGCAGCAGGCCTTTCAACTCCTCCACGCATTCATGGGCATCCCCTACAATAATGTACTGCCCATCCTGCGGGAGAACCGCCTCCCGGTATGTATCCAAATCCTCAATCACAACGCTGTACTCCGGATTTCCTTTTCCTTCATTAGGCAAGTAAAAATCCTTCGCACGGATCTTATGAATCTTCTCGTATCCTTCACGTGGCAGAGCTCCGAGCACTTCTTTTTTCAGTCGGTTGATATGGTTCGTAATGAGCCGCTTGGAGCGCTCCGAGGCGTAATAGTCTTCCCTTTTCCGGTAATCGAACACGATGACTTCGATATTATAGTGATTTTGACGTGCAATATCCCGTACCTTTTTCCGAAAATCCTCCGCGAGTCCGGTCGTATCCACCACCACAAACTCCGCATTCACCGGAAACGAAGTGACCATTTTTAGTTTTTCGAACAAGAGATGAAAGGCCTGCTCGCTTGCCTCTAACATGACCTGGTCGTATTTATCGTAATCATATCCGAGCACCTCCTGGCGGATCCCATCGGATGACAAATATTGAATGTTTGCTTTCAGCTTGGTGTAGGCATCCTCAAATCGCAGTCCCGGCATCAGTAATTCCTTGGCAAACGTCGTTTTGCCGCATTCCGTGGAACCGACGAGCATGAAGATGGTATGCATTTTTGCGCGGATTTCCATGGGTCTAAGCCCCCCTTTTTTTCAAAATAACGCCCTGCGTCGTCTGGATCTGATCGACTCCATCCCCGATCGCCACAAACTCGTGATGTAGTCCTAATTCCCGGATAACCCCCAGCATCCACTGCTGAAAATCTTCCTGGCCCATCTCCCATTTGTGATCGTTATGGCGGAAGCCCGTTAATTCGTAGAATCGGTTAAAGTCCGCATTCGGGGTCGTGATAATTAAATGTTCGAAATCAACTTCGGAAGCGATCTGCCGAATCAGCCGCGCTGCTTCCTCTAGCCCCATATGCTCAATCACTTCGGTCAAAATGACATCCACCCGTTCGCCGTTATACTCCTCAAGGAAAAGATCTAGAGAGCGGAAGGCCGCGATATTATCAATTTGTCTGGCATCCGCTTTGCGGCCCATTTTGCCCAGAACTTCTTCATTGATATCAACGGCGTAATAGATACCGTCAATCTTGCCGGCAAATGAGAGCGCATAAAGTCCTTCGCCGCACCCAACATCAAGAATCGCTTTATCAAAAGGCAGCACGCCGCCGATATAATTTCTCCGCTGCAGCGCGGTCCCTCCATACGCAAACTGGATTTGGTAGCGGTTCGTTGCCTCAAGCTCTTCTTTGTATTTGCGATACCGTTCCTTGGAAGACAGGAAATTGCGCATAAACAAGCTTCGGATATAAAAGGGTGCATCGATGACGTTGATGCTCTTGATGTATTTATCCAAAACACTTTCTGAGATATCGATATATTCGTTGCCGAACATGGACAAAAACAGGCATAATACGCTCACCACATGCAGGAGCTGATATAGGCTTCTACGCGTCGTAACGGTCAGCGAATAGCTCTTATGCGCCAGATGTTCGACTTTAAATGAAAAATCTTTGAGGTGCTTTTCGAAAAATTCGATGTACCTGATGAGTTCAATATGGATCATGTTGATATAAAAAGTATGCTCATATCCTTCAACATCGCGCTCGTCATGCGCTTTATGTGGTGAGGAAAAGAATTCGCTAATCACGTTTAACGGAAACAAAGGTGTGTTGTAACGCGACACGTTTAAATATTCGAAGTTTTCCTGTTCATGCTGTTTATATGAAATTTCATTGTCCGCATCCTTAAAATAGACGTTAAATGTCTGCTCGTCCGTATACCATCCATACGCCATCCCTTTTCGGATGCTCCGCAGAATCATGCCGGAATCCGGGTTCTTTTTGATCAGAAACGAAAAATGCGGGTTTGTGGATCTCAATTGAACGATTGTCACCCTTGTTTCACTCCTTGCTTATCATTTTTCACAAGCGCTCTGCCTGTTGTTGAAATCATCGCTCATTTTCATTTCCGCGAACATGGCGTAAGTATTACAAACCGGAAATAAACCCCTTAAATTTCATCTCAGAACATGTGTCTGCTTGTGTTTTTTCGTAAAAACCAAACATGTTAACCATCCCCCTCCCCTGTTACAATAGAAAGAACATGATTGGGAAGAAGGAGAAATAACAGATGGCCAAGGAGAGCTTCGATAAGGAGATACAGTTTCTGCGCATGCTGATGCTGACAAGCGGTGCGTATAACAGGCAACAATTTGCGAAGCGGCTGGGGATTTCCGTAAACACATTCGATAAAACGATCCGTCGTCTCAAAGAAATCGTCCAGGCGACGTACCAACAGCTCCCGGAAGAAGAGGGCAAGGAATTTACCGAAGGCTTCCGTTACAATTACTATGATTCGGCAGATCCGATGCTGCTGTTCCTGTTCCGCGCCAAGTCCCTGAAGGAGTCCGAAAGCCAGAGGCTTTCCCTGCTTCTCGGTGCCTTGAACGCACAGTCTCTGACCGTGCTTGAGCTGCTGGATTGCTGCATGAACGCACTTCCTGCCAATCTCCCCTTGCCGGATGAGAAAACGATTCGCAAAGACCTGAAATACCTTGAAGAGGTTGGTGTCATTCAAAAAGAGGGCGGCAGCCGTCCTTTCAAATATGCCATTCGAAATGAACTGGTCCATGAGTTGACGGAAGACGAGCTGCTTGATTTATATGATTTCGTAGACGTGATGGCTAATACGCATATCCCATCCGTACAAGGCTATCTGCTGCGGGATGGACTGAAAAAACAGCTTATCCGCAGCTTTGCGGAAAAACATGCAATCGAGCCTTTTTTATATAAATATCACTATCACTCCAGAATTTTGGATGAAGCCCACTTGTTCACCATCCTGAACGCCATACGCGAGCACCGCAAGGTCCGGTTCCTGTATTTCTCACCCAAAGCGGGGAAGAGTTATGCCTCCCAAAACACCAATCCTTTATTTGAACGGGAGACGGAAGGGAAATCGGAGAAAATACTGCCACTTAAAGTCGTCTATGACCATCAATATGGCCGCTGGTATCTGCTCGCTCACGGACGGGAAGGAATTCGGAAGTACCGAATGGAAGGCATTACGCAGTTCGAAGAAGATGAAGTAGTAGATCCCACATGGTTTGAGGGAAAGCAGCAGGCACTTCAAGAAAAACTTCGTCTCAGCTGGCTGATCGATACGGGGGCTCCGGTCACGGTCCGCGCCAAGTTCTACAACCCCGGCCATGGTCCGAACTTCGTCAAAGAACGGGTGCTGCTGCAGGGGCAATGGGGGCAAATTGTAGAGGAAAACGACGAGTCCTTCACCTACGAAATTACTGTGAACGGAACGATAGAAATCAAGCCGTGGCTGCGGAGCTTCGGCTCCAGCTGCGAGATCCTCGAGCCGACCCGGCTGCGCCGCGAAATGATCGCGGAATGGAAGGAGATTCGCGACTATTATGAATCTGTTTGAGAAAATTTTTAATTACCAAATCATCTCGCGGCTAGACGGCTCTGGCACCTTCATGGTCACCGCCCATGAACGCGCATGGCTTGCAGCAATGCTTCAGCATCCGACCGCAGCGGGCGCATTTACGCCTGAGACGCTAGTAAAGCTAAAGTCCTTATTAGAGCAGGATGAACCTTTAGATGCAAGTTCCCATCTAATTGAAAAGGCGCGCAGCAAGGAAAAGCAGGTGTATCATCCTCTACTGCGCCCGCTGCGCCGCCTCATCATGAACCGGAGCGGAATCCGGGTCACCCACAGCCTCAAAAACGGCAAGATTTACTCCAACCAATTAGGGGTTCCTTACCGGCTGGAATATTCCATGGTGAAGCGTGAGTGGTACCTGCTCTGGCATCATATCCGCAATCGTGCATTCATGAGTACAAAACTGGACAAAATCATCTCCGTCACCGAAGAGGCTATACCCTCTGAGCGGGTGAACGGCATTTTCGAACGTATCAGTCACACCCTCGACGGCCGCAAAACCGAGGTCCTAATTGAGATCATCCCGCATTATAATGAAGAGCTGTCGCGGATTCTTTATGCGCTGTCCTGTTTTGAAAAAGAAGTGCATTACGATGCGCAGCTGGATACATACACGGTAAAAGTTTGCCTGCTCGGAGAAGAGCAGGAATTTCTGCTCTCCAAACTGCGTTTTCTGGGAAAACGAGTGAAGGTGCTTGAGGGTCATTATGTGAAAAGGCGGATGCTGGAAGCGTCGACAAAGGCGCTGGAGCGGTACGGGGCGCTCGAAACGATGAGAGAAGACTAAAAAAACGGCAGCGCAAAAAAGGCAAGTTCATACCGTGTTATGTGCGGATCGAACTTGCCTTTTAGTATTGCTTTTAACTCAACATTATGATAGAGCTGCTATCTATGAGCAATACGCCAGGCGTCGAGCTGCTTTTGCACCTCGGCCTGAACCTCGTCGATGCCAGCCTGCTTCAGCTCTTGGTTGAACTTTGGAAGCTCGGTATCGATGTCAACGCTGCCTGTCATCAGGCTTGGATAGTATTTTCCCCAGACCATCTTAATATTCTGCAGCTGAATCGGCATCATGGATAAGTCAGGCGTAAAGCCAAGCAAGCTGGATTTGACGACTCTTGCGTTGAAAGAACGAAACTGATCCCATTTATTTATCGGATCCGGATTTTTGCCGCCCATCGTCTTTAGAATAAACCAGTTGCCTTGGGTGTACGTGGTCCCTGTATAACCCGGCGAAGCATCCGCAATAGAATTTCCGTTCGCATCCTTGGAGGGAATAGGCACAACTTGGTCGTTTTTGTCCAATGTATAATGCACTCCCTCAATGCCATAATTGAACAGATTGCGCAGCTCGGGGTCTGTATTAAGCAGGTTCAGGAACTTTATGCACTCTACGGGATGTTTTGTATCGCTACTTACGGCCATGATACCTCCACGCAAGGATTCCGTCGTGACCAGCTCAGACGTAGCGGAATGCGCCACAACCTTGTAACCGCGATCCTTGCTCCAACTATTTTCAGCGAGCGGGCCACCATTCGAAGGTTTCCAGAACACCTTTACACCTTTTTTAAGCTCCTGGTTCTCCCGGAGTGCAGCATCCTCATTGATGTAGCCCTCCTTGTAATAGCGCCTGAGTGTATTTAGCACCTGCCGCGCTTCTCCGGTTTCAAATATATTCACTACCTTGGAGGAGGAATCCAGGGACTTCATCATTAAAGGAAGCTTTTTGTCTATGACATACTCATAGCCGTACAAGGCAAAGAAGTTTTGGGAATCCTTATCCAACTCCATAGGCTGATAATCGGGTTCCTTTTGTTTGATCATCCACAGCAATGGCTCCAGCGATTCCAAGGTGTTATATTTTGTAATATCAATGTTATATTTCTTCACCAGCTCTTTCGGATACATCCACTGCTGGAGCACAGCCAATTCCTTATTGGTAGGCATGCCGTAAATGCCTCCATCGTCCATGCGCACACCCTGCCAAAAAATAGGATCGATGACTTCGTACATATCCTTGCCTATGTTAGACAGATAATCATCCAATCGCAGCCACGCACCACGCCTTGCATAAGTTGTAAAGTCAGTAGCAAAGGCTATGTCAAAGGGAGTTCCAGCTGACACCATCGTGTTCAACCGGTCTTCATACTCCTGCCAGCCTACCTTAATATATGAGATGGTAACCCCGATCTTTTTGGCTGAGACTTCATTGATTTTGTCATTGACCATTTTAAGATCCTTGTCCGGCTCTCCAATCGTGTAATAAATCAGATTGACCATATCTCCATTGGGCTCCGTACCCTTATCTTTGTCAGAGGACGGGGAACAGCCTGCTGCAAGCAATGTTATTATGGAAGTTAACACAATGTATGAAGTGATACGACCGAAAAAAGAAGGTTGTTGCATATAAAGGCCTCCCCCCTGCTAAGATGAGCCTAACCTTGTTTCCTGAGTTCCGAAGGCGACTTGCCAAAGTAAGCTTGGAAATGGGTGTAAAAATAATTAATATTCGGGTATCCCACCGAAAGCGCAATGCTAGCAATTTTCTCGTCCGTCGTCAGAATGTATTCCCGTGCTTGAAGCATTCGATAGGCCATCAAATACTCCGAAAATTTCATGTGTGCCTCCTTTAAAAAGAGCTGCCCAAGGTAAGTACTGTTCATGCGAAAACATTCCGCTACCGATTTTAGTGTGATGTTCTGGGCATATTCCGCCTTCACCATCAGCAGGATGCGGTTGGTCAGCTTGGATAGCCCATCGTACGGAATACCCAATATCGGATCTGTATTAAGATCTTCATTACTTTTACTCTCCAAAGTGCCGTGCAAATCTTCTACAATGATTTTCTCAATGACTTGCTGCAGCTTGGAACGTTCGACAGGCTTCAGCAGATAATCCTTCACCCCGCAGCGAATGGCCTCCTGGGCATACTCGAATTCACTATATCCGCTCATAATGATATATTTTGTAGGAAGGCGCATCTCATTAAGCTTGTTAATGATTTCATAGCCACGATCTGTACCTATGCATACATCGAAGATCGCAATATCCGGCAGCAGTTCCACTGCTTTTGCAACAGCGTCATCTTTGGTTTCGCTTGTCTCGATCCGGTGAAAGCCGTAGCTTGCCCAATCCAAAGTCCGTTTCATGCCCTCCAGAATCTGAGGTTCATCATCCACGATAAGAAGCTTATACATGCCTGGTCACTCCTTTGCGATCATTACGGTAATCTTAACCCCTGCTTCTTCGTTGTTATCAATCTCCATGGAAAAAACCGCCCCATAGAAAAAGTGCAGCCGTGTATACACATTGTGCAAACCTATGCTCTTCACAGGAGCATCATCACAGCTGAAAAGGCTGCGCCTAACTTCATCTAAACGTTCTTCAGGAATCCATTTTCCGTTGTCCACAAATTCCAGCACATAGCGTTCATCCGTTTCCCAGCCATTCACGATGAGCAGGTTGAATTCATTGCCCGGGTTGAACCCATGAACGAAAAAGTTCTCCGCCAGAGGCTGCATCCAGAATTTCACGGTCGATAAAGGCAGCAGCGCCTGATCCACATTAAGCTGATAATAAAACCGCCCCGGGTATTTAAGCTCCATGATTTTTAAATATTTCTGCAATAACTCCAGCTCGCTGCCGACGGAAATAATATTTTCCTTTTTCACAACATCGCGATATAACGCACCTAAGGTCGCGATCGCATCGGCCGTGTCCTCGTCGCGGTTCATCAAAGCGGTGGAGCGAATAGCCTCCAACGTGTTATACAAAAAATGAGGATTAATTTGATGTTGAAGGGCCTTCATTTCCGTTTCCTGCTGCTTCAGCTTTAGTAAATATTCGGTGCGAATGTGTTTATCAAGCTGCAGAACCATATCGTCCAGTTCACGGGCAATCATGCCGTATTCGTTCCGCTTGTAGCGGGCGGGAGAATTCGACGTGAAATCCGCGGTTTTCACGCGTTTGATGGAATGGATAATACGCTTCAGGAATCTAGCATCATCACGCAGATTGTAAACGATAAGCAGCAGTACGCTGATCATGGCCGTCAATACTATCAAAAAAACGGCCAAAATGATGCCGGCATTTTGACGCACAAGCAGAGGCAAATCCACGAGAACGACGAACTGATAGTCAAATTTGGTCGAGGTAAAGGTCATGAAAAAAACGCTTTTTAGACCGCCCTTAGAAAGATACCCGCTGTTTCGCCGATCTGCTGCCGCTTGAAGGACCAACGCCTTCGTATCTCGATCTCCCCCGGAAATCATATACACCTCTCCGGAAGCGCTTACGGATGCGGCAACGTCCAAATTGTAGCTACGCACTTTGTTGAACAACTGATCGCTGCTGACCAAGAAACGAAACTCCCCAATCTGGCGGGATATCTGGTTCGGATCAGACAATTTTTTACGATAAACGAATCCTTTCTGGATGGTCTCGCGGAAGGTTTCGTTTGTATTCGGAAGACAAAATAGGAAGCTATCATTGCCGTTGCTGTCAAATCGAACCACATTACCCTGAGATTCGGTATGCAAACTGATCTGAGTAATATCCCCCTGCGCCGAGCTGTACAAAAAAGCCTTCATATCTTCAGGGAAGGACACGAGCGGTTCGTTAAAGTGACTATTTTGCAGCCTGCCCGTGAGATACCCCTCCGCGCCATTACCCAGAAAGTAACGGACATCGGTCATTAGACGATTGTTCGAATATATTCGCTGCATGTAGGCCTCAATCCGATCAGCATCATATTGAAGCTCGCTTTCAATACGGGTAGAGGCGCTGACAGCCTCGCTTCGGGCGTTATTTATCCACTGATACAGCAGTATCGCACAGGTCAGAGCGCCAAGCGTCAGGCCTAAAGATACCACAAATACCGTATATGCAATGAATTTGCCGCGATATATCTTAATCTGCAAAAAGGAATTCATGCGGGCGCCTCCTTTGCTATATGCCATGCGGATCTGATTCCATCATAAAATGTTGCCGGAAAATGACTCATTTTCTCTTTGGGCTCAATACTGGGGCTAGTCTTTGTCATTGTGCGAGGTGAGCGCTACGGTTACGGATCGTTCTTCAGATCGCTGTTGTCTCCAAATTTCTTGAATATAACCTTTTACAAAGGTAGAAATTCGGAGACAGCGTATGCTTCCGATGCTAGCTTTTCTTCGAAAAGCTCTTAGGCGAACGCTGCCGCTTCTTTAGAACGATTCCGTCCCCTCCGCTACTTTCGCTTTTTTTCTAAGCACTAATCATGATGTTGAGCCCCTTTTTGAATTCATAATTATCTTATATCAACTTATTATCGCATGTTTCATCCATTCTGAGATGAATTCATCTATCAAAGTATTTTATTTTAATATAAAAGAAAGCCCGAACGGGCAGATAACTCCTCCGTTCGGACCTTCAAGTAGAGCATGGGTAAATTACTTACTGAAGTACGTATCAACCTGCTCTTGAGCAGCCTTCATGATGGTGTCCATACCGGCGGCTTTCAATTCGGAAACGATCTGCGGTACCATCTTCTCCGGATCGGATGCGCCTGTAAGCAGCTCGTAACGGTATTTATCCCATACAGCCTTGGTATTGGCTACTTCAGTAGAAAGATTGGAAATATCCATTGAAAAACCGAGCAGCGATGAAGCAAACGCCTGTTCATTCAGCTTCTGAACCTGCTGCCATTGATCTTCAGGGGCACCCTTAGTTGTTGCCATATCGAAGAATGTACCCTGCGTATAAGCAGCCAGCGGCCAAGTATCCGTTGTACGCTCGACAACCTTTTCGCCATCGATTTTCTTGTAGTCGACACCCTCTTCACCAAATGAAAGCATGTTGCGCAGTTTCGGATCGGTATTGACCAGTTCCAGGTACTTCAATGCTTCTTTCTTATACTTCGAGTTGGCGGAAACTCCATTTAAGGAACCTTGAATCGTCGTGGTCGTGTAGATCGGACCGTAGTTCTGTACCATATCGTACTTATCTACGCCCTCGTTGATCTGCCAGCTGATTTCTGCGCCAGGGAACCCTTGAGCACTTAAGAATGCACGGCCTTTGTCCGGTTCAGCTTTGGTAGGTGCATCTGGGTTGATGATGCCATCTTTGTACCATTGGTGCAAAGTCTTCAAATTATCCATAACATCCGGCTGCTCCAGGGTAGAGATGACTTTACGGGAAGTGTCATCCGCTTTGACGCCAATAGGAGGAAGTCCCATAGCCAAATCGTCATACCCGTTAAAGAACCCATTCAAACCTTCGCTTTGGGTCATCGACAATGGATAGACGCTCTTGCCTTCACCGGCTTTTATATCATGGAAAGGTTTATCTAGATCCTTTAGGGTCTTGATGTTATTCACGTCAATACCATATTTCTCCACATGCTTATGATCGAATGCCCAGTACTGGGTCAAGGCCGAGTCTTTATAAGTAGGTACGGAGTAAATCTTGCCTCCAATCTTCGTGCCGTCCCATACCTTTTCAGGAATAAGTTTGTACAAATCCGGCGTTTCACTCTGTACGAGATCAGTAATGTCGGCAAGTGCGCCCATTGAAACTTGCTGGCTGTACTTGTTACCGTTAGTGAACAAGATGTCGAAAGGTTCTCCCGTATTTACAATCGTGTTAATTTTGTTGTCCCATTCTCCCCAGCTCGCCACCTTGACGTCAACCTTAACGCCGATCTTTTCCGCTGTGTACTCATTCATGGCTGCGATCGCTTTATCAAAGTTGTTCGGAATTTGACCGCCAATCGTCCACCATACCAAAGTAGGTACTTCAGCAGTAGATTTGGAAGAATCGGGAGCTTTTGAATCTGATGTGTTTGAATCAGTAGCTGATGAATCCGATTTTGAGCCGCAGCCCGCAAGTGCGGACATGATAAGCGTCGCCATGCAAAGACTAGAGATAACTTTCAAAGACTTTTTCATATATATTTCCCCCTTTTAAAATTTATCCGCCGCATGAACAGCGATGTTATATGAAAAACGTCTATTGACGTATTTTCACAGAAAACAAACCGCATTTAACGCAAACTTGAGACGATGGAATGCCTATGTCGCTGAGAAATTATACAACCTATCATCTTCGTAAACCGGTATACCCGGCTTATTTCGGATTATCCTTTGACGGCACCTACCGTTAGACCGGAAATGAAGTACCGTTGGAAGAAAGGATAAGCAAAAGCTACAGGAAGTACGATAGCGATGGCCACTGCCATACGGGCAGATTCTTTAGGCATCGTCGCTGCAAGCATCGCGTAGCTGACACCCATACTGGAAGCGTTCTTGGCAAGCGCGTCCACGTTGCTCATCAAATTATTTAGCAGAGCCTGCAAGGAATACAGATCCTGATTGTTGATGTACAGCATCGATTGGAACCAGTCATTCCAGTAACCAAAGCACAGAAACAGCCCGATGGTTGCAAGGACAGGCAAGGAAATCGGCAAAACGATGGAAAAGAAAATACGCAGCTGACTCGCTCCGTCTATTTCTGCAGATTCGATCAAACCATCTGGAATCGTGCTCTTAAAGAACGTTTTACAAATGATCACGTTAAAAGAGGAAACTGCCAGCGGCAGAATTAGCGCCCAAACCGTGTCCTTGAGTCCCAGCATATTTGCGTTGATATAGTAGCTAGAGACCAAACCGCCGTTAAACACCATAGGAATAAATACAATCCAGGTCAGCAGTCCTTTGAGTTTGTAATTCGGTCTAGAGATGACATAACCCATCGAAGTGGTGAGCAGCACGCCAAGCACAGTTCCCCCAATCGTAACCAATAAGGATATGCCGAGCGCACGCAGGATCATTGTCCCTTGCTGAGCGATATAACGGTAGGCTTCGCCGGAAAGCACAGTCGGAATGATGTGGTACCCCGTTTGGCGAATGGAATCCTCACTGGATATCGAAATGGACAGCACAACCAGTAAAGGTATGACACAAATTAATGCAAGCACGATAAATATGAGATTGAAAAGGAGATTGACACCTTTACTAGGGCGATTGAATTTATCTAGACCACTCTGATATTCCGTTCTTGTTGCCATAAACGCACCCCCTTACATCATTGCGCTGTCTGGATCTATTCTGCGAACGACCCAGTTTGCTGTTAGAATCGTGATGCAGCCCAGAACCGATTGCACAAATGCAGCTGCAGAAGCCATTCCGACTGTTGCGGATTTCAACTGCTTATATACTAATACATCAATGGTTGTGGTCACGTTAAACAGGGAATTGGAATCCCGTGGTACTTGGAAGAATAGCCCGAAATCCGTATAGAAGATACGGCCTACTGCCAAGATAAACATCATGACGATGACTAGCTTCATCAAAGGCAATGTAATAAACCGTGTCTGCTGCCAAATGGAAGCACCATCAATAACGGCCGCCTCATAGTAGGTTTTATCAATGCCGGTGATCGTAGCCAAGTAAACGACCATGCCATAACCTAGACCCTTCCAAACATTCATGAAGATCAAAAAGTATGGCCAGTATTTCGGCTCCATGTACCAATTAATCGGATCGCTGCCCATGTTAACAAGGAATTGATTGACGATCCCTTTGTCAAAGCTTAGAAATGCCCAACCTACCGCTGAAACGACAACCCATGACAGGAAGTAGGGCAAAAACATCATCGTTTGATATACTTTCCCCGCTCTGCGGTTGTGAAGCATACCAATCATTAGCGCTAAAGTAACTGGAATCACAATACTCAGGATGATAAATATGATGTTGTACCCCAGCGTGTTTCTAATAATGATCCAAGCATCGTTGGATTTGAATAAAAATTCGAAGTTTTTGAAACCCGACCAGGGACTATTGATCACGTTTTTTAGAAATCCGCCGCTGATTTTGAAATTCTTAAAGGCGATGATGATCCCGAACATCGGCAAGAAACAGAAAAGAATGTACCATATGGTAGTTGGCAGCGCCAAAAGTGTCAGCTCAACATCCTGCTTGCGCCAACGCGTTCGCAAACGCTTTCGTTTGACCTTAGTGTTCATGTCTGTCACTCCTTCCGTTAGCCTAAATTGCTTTATACATCAATCTTATAGCAGATAAAACGCTTTCATCTAGATAACAAACATGATACTGTAGTCAAAAAACGTTAGATTTTTAAGGATAAATGAATAACATCGAAAAAAAACGTTAGATATACACTTTCAACAAGTGCATATCTAACGTTTTCAGTCTATTAACCCGGAAAAGCTAATGCAGCTTCTGCTTTATTGATCCTGCTGCTTAATCCCTATCAACAAATAGGGATCCATCACTCTGCACTTCAGCATAGAACACTTCATCGGCAGAATGGATCCCCTTATTCTGTAATTCTTGATAGAGCCAATGTTCATCCAGATTTAATTCTTTTAAGTTCTTCTTGACTATTTTACCATCTGAAATGATTCCGGACGGTAAGTTAGTGAAAATAGGAGTAGGAATATTTAAGTCTCCTTTAGTAATAGGTTGTTTGAATTCCTTTTTAAGAACACTTATTTTACCATCAGGTTCCAGGATTGCGTAGCGAACGTCCTGTATACTGAATACATCCTTTTCCCGCAGCATCATACTTAAATCATCCATATTTAGACGGGTCGATTTCAAGGTTTCCCTCATGATCTTCCCTTCTTTAATAATAATCTTCGGTTGCCCATCCATCAAAACCCGTGCTTTACTTGATTTTAAGCTTACATAGCTTATCAGAATGGCTAAAATTACCCACCATATTAAGCTTATCATACCGTTAAAAAAAGGAGTGTCTTTTCTAACGACAATCTCCGCTGCTACTGAGCCGATCGTAATTCCGGTAACATAATCGAAAAAGGTAAGGTGTCCTAGCTGTTTTTCGCCGATGAGCCTGGTCAATGTAAGCAGGACAAAGAAAGTGAAGGTCGTTCTCAAGATCATTTCCCAAAAATCGAGTTGTATCAATCCATTCACATAGGCCACATCCTTTGGGTGGGAATTTGCTATGTTTTAGTATGATTGGATTGCCGCATATTATACGTCAGCGCTGATGGAGCTTACTTCTGTGATTCCGCTTATACCACGGATGCGGTAAAATTCTTGGTCATGATCAACACACCTCTCATCAAATATCACTAAAAATACGATCCCAGCGTTTAAAGGCCTTCAATAAATTTAATGCTTTCTTCGGCAATCATTCCAGGTTCATGATCATGAATATAATGGCCGCAATAGCTTATATCAACGCAAAAACACCTCCAGGAGCTGTCCGCATATTTTTAAACGATACGGCTCTTGAAGGTGTTCCTTATGAATCTTATATTATGAGACCTGTTCCAGGATCAAAGCCATGGAATAAATTCTTGCTTATTTTCGTTCAAATTCCGCAATCATCTCTTCAATCACATCATCCGGCGAACGATCTACCAGCCAGGTTTGGCCATACATTTGAATGATTTTAATAGCCGGGAAATCGCCCCAGAAGCTGACAAATACATCGTCAAGTATCACTTGCTCATTAACATGTTTGTTCATTTCTGCAAGATAGTTCTCGAAGATTGCTTTTGCCTTCGGTGTGCTAATCCAGTCATTGACCAGGCTGAATTTGTGGAAGGAGACAGGCTCCTCACCGAAGTCGCAATAGACGCGCTCACGCAGGCGGATGTCTCGAGAAGAACTGCCGACCGCGATTTGGAAGTAGCCGGTCTCAGCAACCCATTTATTATATTTCGTGTTGTAGTAAGCGAAATCACGCTCCTCTAACACAAAACTTACCTGCTGCTTCTCGCCTGGTGCAAGAGTGACCTTCGCAAATGCCTTGAGCTCTTTCTCTGGACGATTCCATTTACATTCTTCATCGTGAACATAGAGCTGTACAACCTCTTTGCCGGACATCGCCCCCGTGTTCTCTACAGTAAAGGTTACATGCACATTTCCGTCTTGCTGGACAGCCTTCAAGTCGGAGTAAGCAAATGTCGTATACGACAATCCATGCCCAAACGGGAACTGAGGTGCCATCTCTTTACGGTCATAATAACGGTAACCGATAAAGAGTCCTTCGCGATAGAAGAGCTTGCCGTTCTCACCGCGGATTCGCATATGCGAAGGGTTGTCGGACAGCTTGACAGGGAAGGTTTCCGACAATTTACCGGATGGATTGATGCGCCCGAACAGAATTTCGGCAATCGCCCGGCCACTGCCTTGTCCTGTAAGCCAAGAATGAAGTACACCTGGTACATACGGAATCCAAGAATGCATAGCAAGCGCAGATCCGCTGCTGGTGACGACGATGCAGTGCGGTTGAACCTCTGTCACCGCTTTGATCAGCTTCTGCTGATGCAGAGGCAGCTCGATCGACGCCAAGTCATGCATTTCAGATTCAACGTACTCCGGTTGCCCGACGAACAGCACTGCCACATCTGCGGATGCCGCAACCGTTACGCTTTCCTTGATCATTTGCTCATCGATACGGTCATCCTTCGGATAGCCATCGGCATAGACCATATCCATCTTATCGCCGACGATATTCTTCATTTCATCCCATGGAATATCTACACGAGTTGGCGTAACCTTCGCACTTCCTGCACCCTGAATTCTTGGCTGCTTTGCGAATTTCCCGATCACAGCCATTTTGGAAATCTTCTCGGAATCAAGCGGCAGGATGCGATTGTCATTCTTGAGCAATACGATACTCTCAGCCGCAGCCCGACGTGCCAATTCATGATAATCAATGGTCGAAGGGGCCGACTCTATATTCGCTTCCTTAACCTTGCGTACAAGCTCCAGAATGCGGCCAGCAGATTTATCGACGACGGATTCATCTAGTTTACCCTCCTGAACCGCCTTAACAATCGCTTGTGTGTTGTAGTAAGCCGGGCCAGGCATTTCAAGATCAAGCCCCGCAGCCAATCCGCGAACCCGGTCATTCACCGCTGTCCAGTCGGAGATCACTACCCCATCATATCCCCATTCTTCACGCAAAATATCGTTTAACAAATGCTCGTTCTCACTCGTATAGGAACCGTTCAGCAGGTTGTAGGAGCACATGATGGTCCAGGGGTTCGCTTTTTTCACAATACGCTCGAAGGCACTTAGATAAATTTCACGCAATGTCCGTTCATCGACCTCGGAGCTTGTTACAAGCTTCTCGATTTCTTGATTGTTACAAGCAAAGTGCTTCACTGATCCGCCAACGCCTTGGCTTTGCAAGCCATTTACAAATGCAGCTCCTAGCTCTCCCGACAGGCATGGATCCTCTGAATAATATTCAAAGTTGCGGCCGCCAAGCGGGGTCCGCTTCATATTAATCCCCGGCCCTAAGAGCAGATCAACTTCCATCTCGCGTCCTTCAATCCCCAGAGCAATACCGAGTTCATGCAGCAAATCCGTATTCCAGGATGAGCCGATCGCCGAGCCAGTAGGATAGCAGGTTGCAGGGATATTCTCCCCTGTAATGCCCATTTCTTCGTTGCTGTTCGTCTTACGAATTCCGTTCGTTCCATCATACATTTGCAGGGCTGGAATCCCGTGATGTTCGAAGCCTTGGGTCATCCACATATTTAATCCGGCACATATAGCCGCTTTTTCTTCCAAAGTCATAGCTGTGAGCAGTTCTGTTGTTGGTTTCATGATGCACTCTCTCCTATCTTATAGAGGTAGTTCAAAAGGTCCGCTTGTGTGAATCCCCGGCCTTTTTAAACTCGCACTTACATTATTCAGCAGCAAGCTGTTCTTTCTTAAGCTCTTGCTTGTCGTACACTTTAACGAATGGGAACCAGACGAGGAACATCTGCAACAATACCACTGCCAGAAGCACAACGCCTTTGAATCCAGTTAAGATGAACGTTGAGATGCCGATCGGCGTATACCAAAGCTGGAATACTTTACTTGGAATATCTACAAGCCCAAGATCAAGTACGATGTAAACAATGATCGGTGTGATGATGCCGTTGATCCACATAGGAATCATCAAAATCGGGTTGAAGGCGACCGGAGCTCCATATATAACCGGCTCATTAATATTGAACAGCGACGGTACAATCGTTGCTTTTCCGATCGATTTCAATTTTTTCGACTTAGAGAATAAGAACCAGACAATCAGCGGCAAAGTTGCTCCAAGTCCGCCGACGCCAACCCAGCCGGAGAAGAATGTCTCGAACGTATTGATATTGGTAGGCTCCAAGCCTTGAGCGACAAGAGAAGCATTCTGTTCAATCGCCGGAATCCAGATCGAGTAGAAGATCGGGGTCATAACCCATGGGCTGACACCAAAGGAATAGAGCAGAACTCCGATGAAGTTGAACAAGACGAAGCCAATTAGAGTCTGGCTGATCTTTTGCAGTGGATTGAAGATGTCTACGATCAGGGCGAACATGTCAAAATGCAATTGATAGGTCAAGATCCAACCGATGACTAGAACAATGGCAATCGGAACGAGGAAATCGAACCAATCTTTAATAAATTCAGGCAATGACGTGTCTTTTTTAAAGAAAGAGAAACGATTGAAAGCATTAATGATAACAGCTACAAAAACACCAACTAAAAGCGCGGTAACCATTCCGGAAGGCCCAAACCGTTCAAGAACGAATTGCACCGTTCCGTCGTCATGGAAGGTTGGCTTGAGCAACATCATGAACAGAGATAAGCCGGTTGCACCTGCAATAAGCTTAATCTTGTCATGGCCCTTCTTCTGCATAACGATATATGGCGTTAGAAAAGCAATAAAAATTCCAAGTAATCCAAAGCTAAACGTCGTGATGGGTGACAAATCGGGCATGCCTGGGATGAAATCATTCAGAATGGATACCAGTGTAATTAATGAACCAATGAAGATCATCGGCAAAGTAACCATAATCGCTTCCTGAATGGAATCTACCCATACATTTTTCGTAAACGCTTCTAAACGTGGCGCAAATTTCTCTTCCATCCACTTCATTAGACGCTGCATGATGATTCCTCCTATTTGATTAAGCTAGATGTTAACCGCTTACATGCCTATTATAAGAAATCCTGATAGCGCTTTCTTGTCGTTCCTTGCCCTATGCAGGTTTGTTTTTTGCCATGTTGGATGTCCACTTCCTAACTTGCTACAAGCGCCTTCCATCTATACAGCAAAAAACACCTCTTCATTTGTAGCATTGCCATGCGGTCTCTCGGTCTTCAGTAGACGTTAGACTCCTGCTAGAGACGGAGGATCAAACCATCCCCGCGGCCGTTTTGCCCTGTCCGAAAAAACACTACACTAAATCCGTTGGGAATACATAAGTGTGAATTCAAACAGCCTTATCAACTAAATTCATGTGGAGTAGAAGGAGAAATGATCAATGACTTGGTTAACTAAATGGGCATTCGGCAATAAGGCGGCAGCAGGGCTGCTGATCGTATTGGCGCTTGTCGTGGGAGCGATAAGTTATACCTCACTACCGATGGAATTCATGCCGGAGGCTGATAATCCGCAGGTGACAGTAACGACACTCGGACCGGGACAGAATGCGCAAGCCATGGAAGAGAGCGTCACCAAGCCGATTGAATCGGCTATAGCTATAGTCAAGGGAAAGACGGAAATGATGTCTTCTTCGGGAGACAGCTATTCACAGGTGAATATTCATTTTGACTCCAAGACGAATATGAAGGATGCCGCGCAGGAGGTACAGAAAGCGGTGGATACCCTGCAATTCCCGCAGGGAGTTATGAGGCCTTACGTGCTTCAGCTTAATACTTCAATGATTCCGGTATCCGAATTGACACTCACCTTCGAGGAAGGGATTACCGAAGATACGCTGAAGACTGCAGAAACAGTAATTATCCCTGAGTTGCAAAAGATTGACGGCGTCGCAAACGTATCGCTGCACGGTAAAGCCTCGCCGCAGGTGCAGGTCAAGCTGGATCCGCAGAAGATGGCGGAAAAGGGCGTATCCGTCGCCCAGATGATGGGCCTTCTCCAAGGTCGCAGCGTTGCGGCTTCCATTGGGGAGCAGACGATCGGCGGACAGACTGGCAGCATCGGCGTCGTCTCATCGATCGACAGTGTAGATATGTTGAAATCTCTGCCGGTCATAGATGGAGTGAAGCTGCAGGATATTGCATCGGTAGAGGCCAAATCCGACCAGGAGAGTGTCAGCCGCTCGAACGGCAAAGACGTACTGTTCGCCATCGTGATGAAAGAAGCGAACGCCAACGCGGTGGAAGTGGGCAAAAAAGTACAGGATGCAGTTGACGATATCAACAAGAACATCAAAGGGGCTGAGGCCGAAATCGTGTACAGCACCTCCAGCATGGTCGTCGATTCCGTCAACAGCATGATGCGGGAGGTGCTGCTCGGCGCGCTATTTGCCACGGTGATCATCCTGATCTTCCTGCGTAATTTCCGCGCCACTCTGGTGACCGTTGTATCGATCCCGTTGTCACTAGCCGTTACGCTGTATCTATTGAGTCTATCGGGCATTACCCTTAACATTATCACGCTAGGCGGGGTGGCTGTAGCAGTCGGCCGTCTGGTGGACGACAGTATCGTGGTCATCGAGAACATCTACCGCAGACTGCAAAAAGAACCGTTCTCCATCTCGATGATCATCAATGCAACGAAAGAAGTTGCTGGCGCGATTACCGCTTCAACTGTGGCAACTGTAGCGGTGTTCTTACCAATGGGTCTGCTGCGGGGTAGCCTACAGGCATTCCTGTTGCCTTTTGCCTTGACGGTAACCTACTCGCTGCTGACCTCACTAATCGTAGCCCTGACCGTCGTTCCACTCCTCAGTTCGCGGCTGCTGCGTAATACGGCAATGAAGGAGCATGAACCGTCCAAGTGGTTCCACCGCTTCCTGGACTGGAATCTGAGCCGCAAGTGGGTGTCCCTATTGCTCGGCCTGATCATTCTGGTCGGTTCCATCGCCGCCTACATTAACATGCCGAAGGGAGCCCTGAGCGCTTCCGACGCCAGTTTTATCTCGGTCGAATTGAAATATCCGAATGACACCCCGGTTCCCGAAGTTCTGACAGAGGGCAAAAAGCTGGAGCAAGCGATGATGAAGCTGCCGATCAGGCAGGCGATTTCAAGGACTTGGGCATGACTGCGATTATTTCTATTGGCCTCCGGTGATCTACGAGTTGTTCTACTTCCGCCGCTCTGTCAAGCAGCGTAGACAGGCGCTGAAGAAGGCGGCATAAACGATCGGTGTAAATTGCAAACAAGAAAAGAAGGAGCGATTGTTCCCGTAGACAGCGGGGCAATCGCTCCTTCTTGTAATACCTGCGGTACACATCAATATCTTTTTCCCACATCAATACTCGGGCCGCAAGGTCAGCAGCAGAATTCCATGCGGCGGTACAATATAGGTGTGCTCTAAGCGCTCTGCCGTATTCAGCCATCCGATTTGCATTTCAGGAACACTCCTATGCCGTAAAAATTGCAGCTCCTCCTCTGTTGGATAGACCGGTGCTCCAGAGCGAATCCATTCATCGAACACTGATCCATGTTCGCGATCCAGTCTGTAGCTCGTCATTTTATAGCGATGCTCCAATCCATCCAGCTTTAGCTGATATGAACGGTTGCCTTTTTCCTCAAAAATGGTGTACCGACTTGTCTCCGTCAATCCCGACCAGTCTCCGCTAGCGAAGAGCTGATCCACATGGGTATAGTTATACATCAGGATTTGCAGGCTTCCACTCCGGCCGGTTGTTACGATATACCCATCACCTCGGGATAAAATATGATCCCCCAGCTTGGCCAACAACTCAAAGGCGTAATAACTCGGTTTCTTCAGCCCATTACGGTTGATGAGACCAAAACCACCATAAAAAATCGAGGAAGGCACCCTGCTCTCCTCAAATACGTCAGTAAACGACCAGAAAGCAAGCGATCCTAATGTACCCAATGTTTGCAGCGCATGATGAATGACAAACGCACCCATAAACATCGTATCGTGGATCAGATTGCGGTCATATAGGGAGAAATTCCACTCCGTCATGTGAAGATCAAGTTCCGCTAAGTCCGTCCCATCAAGCTTGGATCTCAAACGTTTCACGCTGTCCAAATAGATAGAAGGCGGCATAAGCGTCGTGAGTCTGACTTCTTCATCTTTCTGATTCGGATATTCCGAATAGACATGGAACGAAAAAAAGTCGATCGGAATCTGCTTAACGCTGCAAAAGCCAATGAATTCTTCAGCCCAGTTATCATTCCAAAGGGAGCCGTAACCCATGGCTGGTCCGCCTACGTGGAACTTGGAAGAAATCGATTTGATCGCGGCTGCCGTCTCGGCATAGAATTCAAAATATTCCTGCTTTGTTCCCGCCCAACATACGCCGGATAAATCAGGTTCATTCCACACTTCGAAGTACCACGTTGAAACTTCCTCCATGCCATAACGGTTCAAGCAGTGACGAATGAATTCGTGAACAAGTGCATTCCACTTATTTTGGTCTTTCGGTGGCGCTATATGCCCTCTCCACCAAAAGATCGTCTCATTCGAACGAGCAAGCGCCGAAGGCATGAAACTTAGAGCGACAAACGGGCGAATGCCTGCCTGCAGCAGAAAATCGTACAGCTTATCGACATAAGCCCAGTTGTAAATAGGCTCCCCTTCTTCCGTTTCCGAATATACCATCATTTCATCATTAAAAATGCCGTGAAAGCGGATATGCGAAAACCCGAGTCTGCGCTGAAAATCGAGAAATTGCGTCTGCCAATCAGCACGTAATCCTTCAACGGCTCTTCCCGCCGTGGTAAGCCAGTTCCAATGTTTCGTATAAGGGATACCCGCCGACTTTCTTTCGACGTTGATTTCCACTTGATTGTAAATGACGTCTAGCGCTGGGGATGCGATAGAGGTTTCTTGAGATGGCTCCAAATACCGGTAGAGCGATTCCATTGCTTGAATCGTATCGACTTCATAATAATCGGCGCTTGTCGATTCTTCATAAGTAAGCGGTTTGCGGGTAGAATCTGCAGGTTTGGATGCCATCATCGCCTCACGAAAAACACCGGGAGTACTATCGTATTTTTCTTTGAAATATTTATTAAACAACTTGACGTTCGCAAAACCGCAATCATGCGCGATCTGAGTCATGCTGAGATTGGTGTTTAGCAAAGCATCAACGGCTTTCTCCAACCGGACCGAAGTCAGATATTTCTGGAATGGAATGCCGATTTTGTCACTGAAGAAATGGGAGAAATAATGCAGGCTTAAATGCTCCTGATCGGCAATGGATTGCAATGTGATTTTTTGACTGTAATTCCGGTCGATAAATTGCAATACGCGATTCAGCCGCTGATAATCATAATCCCTGACATTCTTGTGCTTCTCTTCCGTCATACGCCTAGAAAAATAGCGCATCAGATGTCCCGCCAGCATGTGCAAAAGACCCATTGAATAATTCCGGCTGCCCTGTGTCTTCTTGCTCGCTTCCCAAGCCATTTGTGCCAGATAGCGGCGAATTCGATCATAATGATCCCGTTTCTCGGGTGTCTGATGCAATGAATTGCAGGCCACAAGCATATGCTCATCCAGAAGCTCCGGGCTAAATTGAAGCGTAAGCAGGACATTATCCTGACTTGTGCGCTCGATCTGATGAACAGACATGCTGTTCACGACGATAATATCATCCTGGCTCAATGTATAATTTTGCTGGTCTAGATGTATCGCAATCGCGCCCTGAAGAACATAGATAATCTCGACTTCCTTATGCCAATGAAAAGGTACATACGCAACACTGTTCACGAATAGCCTGATCGGCAGATCCTCTTGATAGTCGATAAATTCGTACAGATAACTCAATGGCAAGGAACTCCTTTTTAAAATATAGGCTTCATTTAACTTACTACAAAATAACGAAGTTTCAAAAATACCTAAACTAAATTTAATTTTCCTTAATTCGTCACATTTATCCGCTTTTATTCTCCATCCAAATCCAATAGCTTTTTATAAGCACCACCAATGTTCTCGTCGTATTTCCATGAAAAAAACCGCCCTATGAGCGGCCATACCCAAATCTATCATATCTATCATTTTTTACAAAATAATACTTAATTAATTAAAACCTCCTGAACTTTACTACCAAACCCTTCCTACCCCTGATAAACTAGCAAATGTACAAGTACATATAATATTCCTAGGGGGAAAACATGAAGAACTTTACAAAAATTCTATCTATTTTATTCGCCGCAGTAATTATACTATCTGGATGCTCAAGTAATAAGGCTGCGGATTCGCAGGATCGATCTGCGGATGAGAAACTGGCATTATCCTATGTCACGGACTACTACAATGGAACAAAGAAAGCGGACAGAGAGAAGTTTGTTGATGAGAATATACACCCCGATTTGCAAGGCAAATCACGCGTTTGGGCTAAGTCAGGGGCTTCGGAAGACCAGAAGCTGAAGGATCCGAAGGTTGCAGAATCTATACCATATGATGATGGAGAAACAAAAGGATCATTAGTACTCATTCAATCGGCAGACGATAAAGAAATGATCGTGCTGACTACCGAAAATAAAGTTTACATGCATTTTAGTCTACAGAACACGGCTCCGGATACGTACAAAGAGATCCGCGATGGATTTAAAACAGCTAAATAATTGCAAAAGAGCCTCCGGATCTGAACTACCCCTCAAGTAGACAATAGCATAAAGTAAAAAGATTAAACTGCCTTAGCTCGTACTTCCACACGGGCTAAGGCTTTTTTGCCTTTTCTGCACACCCTTTACCAGAAAAAAGGAAACGCCACAAGGGCGGTCAGAACGAAGAGCGGAAGTATCCACCACCAACCAGCACCCCATCCATAGTTTCCGTAACCGTATCCAACATTATAAGGTGTCCCATCGTATCCGTTATATGCTTTAGTACGAACCTTTTCCAACCCTTTTGATTCTTTCATAGATTTTTTCAGGCTTGAAATGGCTGCAGTAGGTACGTTATTGACAGGCCTCATGACAAGATGACCATCATGAATCCGATCAATGACTCCACATACCATTTCTCCGTTAACTAACATGGCCATGACAGGACGGCCTTTATAATTATCACAAATATCAGCAGAAACTGGATACTGCGCGAGCAATTGCATGACTACACCTCCCTTTCATACAACGTATGAACGTATCTATAAAACGGTTTGGATATTCGCCGTTTTTTTTGGCGTAGCGAAAAATTATCATCTAGGCATTTGAACAGGCTAAATTCCTAAATACCCATACAATAAGGAAAAGAATAGGGAAAATGCTATGTATTTCGCGTGTATTCGCCCAATTTTATAAATTTGAGGTGAAGATCTTTGGATTGGAATCAAAACAGAGGAACTTACCATGCCTTTATCAGCCTTGGAGAAATGTGCCAGACTGCGCATCAGTTAAGAAGATTGGGACTCCGCAGATTTAGTGGCCCACTTGATTGGTTTACTTCCTCTTCTACCCCGAAACTTACCCATCTTCTCAAGACAAGGTTCAATGGATTTATGGAATTAAATCATTTGCATCTTATAAACATGGTCGATCGTCATTATGTTTTACGTGATTTGGTATACCAGGTAGATTCGTATCATGATTTTCCCGTTCCTTATCATATCAACCAACTGTACCCCCAGTTTAAAGAGCAAGTCGACCGTAGAATATCCAGATTTTTAAAAACGATAAAAACCGGCCCCGTTTGTTTCGTACGTACACACACCTCAAGCTCGGAGGCGCGGCTCCTAGAACAAGTTTTATCTGACATTTCGCACAGAGATTTCAGGATGCTCATCGTTAATCTCCACAATCAGCCGGGAAAGGGCATTATTTATGAAGATTGGGGATTGCAGCGCGTTTCTTCCGTCACAATTCCATCAGGCAGGGATTGGAGAGGCTCAGACTATCATTGGAATCTCATTATGCAAGGGTTTAATTTAAATTCATGACATGCATTTAACTTACTGCCTACACGTATGAATTAAACATGGGTTTAAATTTTTGGAGGGAGAATACCGATATGCTAAAAATGCTGGTGATAGGAAATGCTTCTGTTCTTCAGTTTCTGATTCCAGCTTTGGTTGAATCGTCACACTTTCCCCAATTTTCAATGACCATCTTGGATGAAGAAATACAGGATTGTTCCGAAGCTTCTACACGTGCTATTGGGCTGAGCAATCAAATGTCGGCCCATAGCACCGTAGCTCTTAGAAATAAGGGGGGGATGACTTGGAGGGAATTGATTCAGCCTTTTGAGCTGATTCTATATGCTGCCGAAACAAATGAACTGATCCGTTACCGGGAAATTTTAAAATGCTGCTTGGAAGACAAGAAGACTCTAATACCTTTAACATTTACCAACGGCAATGGATTTCTCGGCCCGATTGCCGTCAATGATACAGATGCATGCTGGGAATCAGCATGGCGCCGTCTTCATGTTTACAATAATCAATCCTTTTCCACTTCACCAGAGGTTGTAACCATGATGTCGGGCCTTATGGCGCATTACGCTGGACTTTTGATAGAAACAAACGAGGTTCCCTTACAAAACGGAATATATATCATGAACAGTGAAACATTGGAGGGGAGAATACACTCTCTGCTTAGACATCCATTGGTGTCGCCCCCCTTACCCTTTCCGGCTTGGTCTTCTTCTACCACAGTCCATCTGCAACTGCTAAACAAAATCAATGATGATCCATCGCTGCAAGACTATTTATCTCAACTGGTGTCCCCTCACACGGGAATATTCCACTCCCTTGAAGAGAGCCACCTAGAGCAGATTCCTCTATCCGTTTGCGGTTTTCAAATGTCTGACCCCCTTTCCGAAGGTCCCTCCGAACTCCTGCCTGCCATGATCTGCGCAGGTAAGGATCATCTCGAAGCCAGAAGGGAAGCCGGTTTATTAGGACTTCAAGAATATGTGGGCAGACTAATCCAACCTTTTCAATTCAAGCATACATATGTAGGGATCGGAACAACGGGAGCCGAAGCTTTAGGCCGAGGATTGCAGGCTTTTCTTCAAAATGAGTGCGACAATACGTTTATTTACAACAATCCTGAGATTGCACCATTAGCTTCTAATCAGGTCGATGACAGTCGCTGTCAGTACTATATGAAGTGTCTGGAAATTTTATCAGAGGATTTCATGTTGGGATATAGCGAGTACCTGAATCCTTTTGTTCCAATGATTTGGGTTAGGTCACGGAATGATTGGTTTTATGCCACGGATTTGAATCCGACCTTTGCACTGCGCAGGGCTTTATCTGAAGCCCTTACTTATTTGCAAACCGGTTATCGTTTGCCAAATAGAGAACTGAAAACCGCCCCTTCTCTACATGTTGGAGATGTGCGACAAATGGAATTCCCGACGAAAAGTGCTGTGTATCAGCAGGAGGATGTTGACGTACTACTTTCCGAGTTACGGAAAAATCACAACATGATGATCGCAGATTTATCCGAAATGGACTCTTTTTTAAATGAGCTGATCGTTTATGGGGTTCGGATTGAGGGGAGGATGCAAAATGAATGCTGATATTCTTCAAAATACGGTAGCAATTATTGGAGCCGGGAAGCTGGCTGATTTTGTGCACAAACAAGTACAAGGCATTTATTCTGTCTGTAGGAAAGAGGAGATCCCCTCAGAACTGCCAAAGGTTAGATTTGCATTAGTCTTGCAAGATGATTGGCAGCCGGAATTGCTGCTAAAGGCAGAGAAACTTATGCGGCAATCAGGCATTGCATGGTTATGTAGTTTTATAATGCATACAGAGGCGGTAGTTGGGCCGCTTATATATCCAGGAGTTCAAGGATGCTCCCAATGTGCTGACTATAGACTTGTTACTGCGGGACGGGAAAGGGAGGAGATTCTCAATTCCCAAATGAGTTTTCTTCTCCATGGAAAAATCGTAAGGGATCAAACCCTGCGAGATAGCGAAATAAGGCATATCGCTTGTCTTGTCTCGGAAGAAACTCACAGGTTTATGCAAGAACGAGTCCCCCGTTTGAAAGAACATATTTATGTCGTGAACATGCATACATTGGAATGCGAAAGACACCGGTTCCTTCCCAATCCTACCTGTGAAATTTGCGGGCGATTGCCAGAAGACACACAACAAGCCGCTGTACCCGATTTTCATGCAAGCAAAAAGGTTGATTTAAATAGTTATCGCTGCGTTCCGACAGATGAACTGGAAAAAGGACTTATGGAAACATATTTCAGCGATAAAACAGGTCTGTTTAACCGTAAGATACACGCAATGAATACCATATTTGCCGATGCTGGCATCTCATTGCCGTCATCATTTGGAGATGAAGTAGCCGGAGGACGATCATTTTCCTTTAAATTCAGTGAAACTATTGCCGTGCTTGAGGGGCTGGAGCGTTTATGCGGCATGTCTCCGCGCGGCAAGAAGACATCTGTTTTCTCCAGTTTCAACGAACTGGGGGATCTCGCCATGGATCCTGTTTCGGTAGGTGTTTATTCGGAGGAACAGTACTCGAATCCTGACATGCTGTATGAGCCTTTTGATGCCAATCTCCCAATTGCTTGGGTCTGGGGATATTCTTTTTCAAAGAAATGTCCCATTCTTGTGCCGGAACAACTTGCCTATTATAGCGGAGGTTCGGGTTTTGTTCATGAGTTTTCGAACGGATGTGCAATAGGAGGCAGTTTAGCCGAGGCGATTTTTTATGGCATTCTGGAAAACGTCGAACGAGATTCATTTTTGATAACTTGGTACGGTCAGCTGCCGCTTCCCTTCCTTGAACTTAAAGGCTCCAATGATAAGTACTTGCGTCTCATGATGGAGCGAATGAGCAGAATTGCCGGCTACGAGGTACACTTGTTTAACTCAACTATGGAACATGGAATTCCTAGCGTCTGGGCTATTGCCAAAAACAAAGCCAAAGGGAAAGCTAACCTTCTCTGCTCGGCTGGAGCACATAAAGATATTTATCGGGCAGCGAAAAGTGCCATATTTGAGTTAGCCGTCGCCATTCCAAGGGTAGAAGCAGGCTATATGAAAAACCATAAAGAGTTAGTTGAAATGCTTCATGATCCGCACAAGGTGCAAGAAATGGAGGAGCACTCTCTTCTTTACAGCTTACCTCAAGCCGAAAATCGGTTATCATTTTTGCTTGATCGCAAAACTTCTGAGCCTCTCGCCAATCATCCCATCCGCCCTGCGGAAATACATGATAATATGGTGGACGAAATGAATGATCTTGTCATGAAACTTCTAAAACAGGGGCTCGATGTGATTGTTATCGATCAAACGTCGCCAGAAATTGCGCTCAAGGGGCTACATTGTGTAAAAGTATTAGTACCCGGAATGCTGCCAATGACATTTGGTTATGATTTAACAAGACTTACTGGTTTGGACCGAGTTCTTCGAGTTCCGATGGAACTCGGATTCAGGACAGAGAGGCTTACGCAGAAAGAATTGAACCCTTACCCACATCCCTTTTTATAAGAAACCACCAGGGTTACTGCTTTTTCTCTGCAATAAACAAACTGCTTCCTAAGCAATCCAAGTTATCTACCATCAATTTCATATAGGTCTCTATTCCTTTCGAAATTTCATAATCAAAGTACAACGAAGCATCTTCAACTTTTTGTTCTTCCACATTTGCGATAAGATCCCCTATTTTCCTTGTTTCTATTGGTTGCTTAACTTGAAAGCCAGCATTTTGCAGTAAAATTGAAAAATCACCCACTTTGTAAAGCCTGTCTAAATTCATAAAATCCGTTATTTTTCCAACCTCTGCTAGTGGAAGATCATCAATGATTGTCATTTCATTATCGATAAGCATACCACTTGGTTTCAACACCCTGAAATATTCATGGAGAGCTCTTGGAGCGTCGGTGAAAATCGTGACCGATTCCGCAAAAACAACATCAAAAAAATTTGAAGGGAAAGGGATCGATTCCGCGCTTCCCGATACCCAATCAATGGTCACTCCTTCCTCTTGAGCCCTTCTCTCTGCTATTTGCAACATTCGGGGGCTATTGTCCAGGGCGCTGACACGATACCCTCTTGTGGCAAGATAACAAGCACTTTCGCCCGTCCCGCATCCGACTTCCAGAATCTTAGAACCAAGGGATAATCCAAGTGACTCTACCCATTTTTTAGTTGCTTTAAAACCCCCAGGATGGGCCCCTGATACCCCTAATTTCTCCAATATCTCGAGGTAGTTCACTTTAATCCTCCCTTTCCAATGTTATGTACCCCTTTTCCTAGGAGTAATTCACAGTATGTTGTAAAATTTATAAAATGCATGTCCTGAACCAGAAGAAGATTCTTTTTTCCTAAATCGAAAATTATGTTATATACGCCCAAGCAATTTAGACGAATATCGATATGATGTGGTATCTCTAATTTGGGAGGTGAAGTGATAATGGACGGCTTTGGAGCATCTTGTTCTTGTTCTTGTTCTTGTTCTTGTTCATCGTGTGGCGGAATGTTCACCAATACTGGTGCAATCTTGGTTTTATTTATTCTTCTTGTCATAATACTCCGGGCATTTTGTATTTAAGCATTTTGCATTAATCTGAGCCCTTGATACGTAAGGATTTCCAATCATAAAAAAGGGCCACTAACTGACCCTTGAAATTTTCTTGTCTATTGTTCAATCACGGAATTATGCAAAATGCTCAATTAAAAAAGAGGATTGTATATAACTCCCTAAAATGTAGTGCCCTTCCTTATTGAGGCCAACAAAAATACAAGGAGAGAGGAAAGGAACCCTGTGTTCTCCTTTCCTCTCCCTTAATTTTTATCTCCATCAGAATAAAAAGGACGAAAAAAACAGGAAATAATCCTTGAATTACTCGACTCTTATAACGACTTCTCCATATAATGTCCGTTTTAGTTTTACAAGTTTCAGAAAATATGAAGAACATCAAAGATATGTAGAAAAAGTAATTGTCTGCAAAGAGCACCCTGACCTTATCTTAAAGTCCCATGTCCATTGAAATGCAAAATCCAGTTGTAGATTTAACATATGGAGACAAGGGAAGCCGAACCCCTGTCCGAAGATAACGCAACATAGGCTTCTACGGGTGTAGTCAAAGTTTTGATGTCACCCGAAAGCATTGCGAAGCAATACTAGCATCGTAAGTGATACCCCGGCTCCCCGTATCTGAGACTAAAGAATAACGCCCTTTTTCGCCAAGTCTAATTTCGCAATGAAGAGAGCATAGGAAAGTTTTGCGTTCTCAAGCAGCTGATTGGCTTTCTGCAGATCTATTTCGCTTTTCTCCAGTTCCTTTACCGTTATCAAACCATAGCGATAACGGGTCTGATTATCCTCTTTTTGCTGTAATAGCTTATTGTAATTTAACTCTTGCATATGGATTTGTGAAAGAATGGCCTTCTCTTCACTTCCATAGGCTCTGGTTTTTTGCTCCAGCTGTTGTTCAAGAAGATTCCTTTTTTGAATGCTCACTTCCCAAACAGCATGAAGATATTGCCGCTCGGTATCGGATTCTGCACTATTCGCCGCATCATAATTTTTGGAGGCTAGTTGAACATCTTGATCGGACTGGAGCAATTCATAATTCTTATTGACCAAATCACTGACATTCAATGGCTGTAATTCAATAAGCGGAATATCGACTGGAAGCAACCGGATGTCTTGAGAAAGAGGCATACCCAGCTCAAGTTTAAGTTCATCTAAATAATATTCATATTCTTTATTTTTCTGATCCAAATCAATGTTTTGTTTATCTGCAGCATATTTCAATTCTTCTAGTGTCTTCTGCGATGCCACCCCGTACTGATATAACGTTTGTTCATCCTCTAATTGTTTTTTCTTGTACTCATTCTCAAGAGATAGATAATTCAAATCATTTTCCAGAGTTAACAAATGGATATATTTTTGGGCAACGTAATATTTAACGGTTTCTCTGATTTTGCTTAGCTCCAATGCTACTTTTCCATGATCGGAATCTAACGTCCTAAGATTTCTACTCAATATTTTACGTTGATTATCTAATTCTTTCTCGAGCTCCAGCTGCCTCTGAGTTGATAACCCGTCCAACAATTGATTAAGAGAGTTGTTTATCAAAATTTGCATGTTGGCCACTTGCTTAAATTCCACCTGTTCCTCTGGGCTTAACTCATCGTAATTAGGAACAAGATTCATAAAATAATCAAATGATGTAGGCAGGTTGCTTGGTGTGAAGCCGGTATCTGTATTATTCAGTTTATCTTGCTGCCAATTCAGATAATTTTCCTGTTTTTCAATTGCCCCAATTTGACTTACTAATAACCGGAGGTTAACCGGATCTTTAAGGGCCAGATCATAAGCGGCCTGTAGAGAAATTTCCCTTATGGGGCTATCACTACTTGAATCTGCAAAAGCCATGGAATGCGCATTAACCATAATGACAAAAGCGAGGAGAAAGCTTATGGTTCTCTTCATGCCAAATACCTCTTCTATTCCTTCAGATTGATTTTTTCGAGTATATAATCAATAACCTTTTGTGTTCCTGTTATGACATAAGCTTCAGCAGTCATACCTACCCGTATCTCGCCCTTTTCTTTCTTGCGATTCATTAATGGCTCATTGGAGATAGACGCTTCCACCAGATAATAATTCATCCCGTTCTGTTGTACGATGGCGTCTGAACTGATGGACGTTACCGTGCCTGCCACAGAACCGTAACTCTGTTTAGGAAAAGCGCTGAGATTAAATTCTACTTTATCACCGACATGTATTTTGCCAACCTGATTATTAGGCACGGCAATGTTCATTTTATATTTGGATTCATTGTTTGGAATAATTGACAGCAGTGTATCTCCTGATTGTACACTGTCCGCTATATTGAATTCTTTGATGACACTCACGACTCCCGAGATTGGAGCAGTAATATTTCTCTTCTTTTTTGCAAGCTTGATATTTTGAATGGTCTCCTTAATATTGTCCCGAGTCATTTCTAATTGGTCTATTTTCAAGTTGATTTCGACGATTCTATCCGATTTGAATTTATCTAGCGTGGCGTTCTTCAGATTATCTAGAGTTTTTACCTGTTCCTGTAAATCTTTCTTCTTATCGGATATCTGTTTGTCTTGCAAGCCTAGCGTCTCATTCTGATACGATTTAGTCTGCGAATCAGTAAGAATGTCCAAATTTGCCTTTTCCTCGCTCAGTTGCTTTTCCAGATCCTTTATTTTCGATTCGGCATTCAATATCATTTCACTCTGATATGTTCCGATCTGCAATTGAACGGCATCGTATTGCTGTTTCTCTTCTTGAAGTTCAACATTAGAGACAAAGCGACCGCTCAACTGTAATGAACGCTCATATTTCTCCTTTAAACCGTTTGCTTGTGCAAGCAATTCATCCTTTTTTTTGCTGTAATTCATGTATTCTGCCTGGTATGGATTGTCTAAATGCTGCACAATCTGATCATTTCCTTCTATGGCTTGCTTTAATAATTTCTCATTCTCCAATGTTGCAGAGAGTAAGGCAATCTTGTCGTCAAGTGACTGCTTCTGTGTCTCGTATTGCTTTCTTTTCTGATTGGCTTCCTTCTCATCTATTCCTAAATTCATCTTAATGGTTTCTCTAGTCTGATCAATCTCGTGAATTTGTTTTTCATCCTGGAGTCTAGAAGATTGAAACTCAATACCTTGACGGTTGTAATCCAGCAAGTATTGCTGAACTTGGTCATAATAAGGACGTTCTTCCGGCAAATTAGTCAAAAATAAATTTTTAGATTGCTCCACGCTGTCTTTATATTTATTTTGAAAAGAGAGTTTGTTTTCAACCTTTTTCAGATCAGTTTCCCTGTTATTCAATTCGATATTTAAATCTTTTTGATCCAAAGCAACCAATAATTCGCCAACCTTCACTTGCTTTCCTTCCATATAACTCATCTTGATGACCTTGCCTGTTTCAGCGACTTGAATCGTGCTTATCTTTTCATTAGACCTCACGATGCCTTCTGCCTTGGCTACGGTGTCTATCTCCCCAAAGAAGGACCAAACAAGTGCTATACCAAGCAGAAGAGACAATAATATAATAAATATGGAGATTACCGGGTTCGGCCTCGACTCTAAAATTTCTCGGCTGTCTGACATTTCAGATATGTCTCTAATGACTACATTCAAAACCTCACACCTCACTCAATACTGCTGCACCAGCTTGTGCAAACATACTCTTTGTGTCGTCTGTTATCCCTGGCAATTGGTCTCTCCACAGATCAAAATACTTCCCACGCTTTTCTATCAGCTCAAAATGAGTTCCCTGCTCTATAATCTGTCCCTTCTCCAAGACATAGATCAGATCGCATCTCATAATCGTACTAAGTCTGTGGGCAATAATGATGGTCGTGATTCCTTTAAATCCATTGATTGTTTCGGAAACCGCCCTTTCAGTAGTGGAATCCAAGTTACTTGTTGATTCATCCATAATGAGGATGTCAGGTTTTTTTAATATGGCGCGTGCAATAGCCAGTCGTTGTTTTTGACCACCGGAAAGGTTGGCTGCATTTTCTTCGAGCATCGTGTTGTAGCGAAGGGGAAACTGATTGATGAAGCCATGAGCTTGAGCTGTTTTACACGCTTCAACAATCTGCTCAAATTCTATTTGATCATCCACGCCTAAACAGAGATTCTCACGAATCGTTCCACTAAAAAAGAAAGTGTCCTGCGGTATGTATGCAATCTTCTCTCGCAGAGTATCTATATGAATATCTTTTATATTATTCCCATTAATTAATATGTCGCCTTGCTCATTGGTGTATAACTGCATCAGTAATTTAATCAGAGTCGTCTTACCCGATCCGCTTTCCCCCACAAGGGCAATCTTCTGGCCTTGCTCAATCGACATGTCAATGCCTTTAAGTACCATTTCCCTTGTCCCATATCTGAATCCAACCTGTTTAAATTCAATGGTTCCTGAAAGAGCGGCAGGTTTAATTTTCTTATCCTCGTCATGTAACTTTTCTACTTCTAGATCAAGGATTTCACCTAAACGATCGGCTGCGACAATTGCCGTTTGAACGGTTGGCTGCAAGTTAATAAGATTCTGAATCGGATCCAAAAAATATGCCAGCAATGCATTAAAAGTCAGTAGTTGTCCCATCGTCATATTACCTTGAATGACTTGGTAGGCTCCCACCCACAGGATAACGATGCCGCCTATCAACTGTACAGCGGTCTTAAATGAAGTCTGAATGTTATTCATATATCCGAATTTAAAATTCGTTCTTAAAAAGCTTACAAATTTTCTTTCCGTTTCAAAATTGGAACGTGACTCGGCATTGTATGCTTTGATCGTCTCTATTCCGTCTATGGATTCCACAATGTACGAGGTCAATTGGGCATTCTTCTCCATGGATTCCCGATTTAATTTATCAAAAGTTTTATGAAATATCCAAACCAATACAATATAGAAAGGGATCATTACGGCAGTCACACCAAACAATAAGGCGCTCTGTTTAAAAAGAATGACTCCTCCCACGACCATCATAAGAGTATCAATCATAATCGTCAGCGTTGCACTGGATATCGCATCTCTAACCTTGGAGGCATCTATAAGTCTTGAAATAATCTCTCCGGTCTTACGAGTGCTAAAAAAGCCCATCGGCAGTTTTAGAATGTGGTGATAATATCCCAGGATCAGATTGATATCAAGCTTTTGACTTAAGTAAAGCAGCATGTGACTGCGAAATGCATTCAATAATATTTTAAATACGTAAAGAACTATGACTCCAATCGAAATGATATGGAGCGTCTTTTCCATGCTATATGGCAATATGTCATCAACCAAAAACTTAAAATAAAATGCACTCAATATTCCTAAGATCGTGAACAATATCGAAGAAAAAAAGATGCCCGCTAACAGTCTTTTCTGTGGAAGGAGCAGTTCAAAAAAACGCGAAAATGAACTCTTGGTTTTATCTCCTTTCCGAAATTTCGGCGTCGGAACCATGAATATTAGGATTCCAGTCCATATTTGAAAGAAATCCTCGGGCGTATATTTCACAATTCCCTTCGCTGGATCAGCGACTAGAACTTCATTTTTTGAAATCTTATGTATGACTACATAATGCAGCAACGATTGGTCAATAATGACATGCGCTATTGTCGGAAGCGGAAAATCTTCAAAGAAAACCTCTTGGTTTCCCTTTACACCTTTCGCAGTAAAACCAAGCTGTTCCGCTGCTTTGATAAGTCCATAGGCATTCGTACCTTGTTTATCTGTTCCGGCGACTTCTCTAATCTTTGAGATCGGATATTTTAAACCATATTGTCTGCTGATGGTCGATAGACATGCAGCACCACAGTCTTTTATATCTTGTTGTTTAATACAGTAGTATTTTTTTAGGAGAGACATAGTTACACACCAATCTTTCAATTTTTAAAAATCTGATGTCTTCCTCGAAGTTTCTCAACCATAAATGTATTTCCCACCCATTTCTCGGTCCGGATTTCACATAAATCTCCTGATGAATTCCCCCTTATTTCGCACGTTAGTTTTAAGATATATTTTTTTCAACATATTACGAACTGTGCCCTCAGTTATACCTAAAGAGGAGGATATTCTTGGAACGCTGTAGTTCTTTAGCCATTGCAGTGCAATTTCCATTTCCCGTTTAGTAAGACCATGAAGCTTAAGGAGTTTCAAAACTCGCCTTTCCTCATGGTGAGGGTTATCCTTCATTAATAATTCTTCGACAGCAGAAACAATATAGTGAAGCAACGGAATCGCAAAAGATATATCTTTTCCCACTTCAACTGATAAGTTCATATATCCAATCGGGTCTCCATCCATATAAATCGGTGTGCATATACAGATGCAGGATTTAAATAAGTCCAAATCATGCTCGCTGCCACTTACCACTACAGTGGAGCGAACTTCTTTAGCCACAGAAATTGCGTTCAATCCAGCGTGGATCAAATTAAAAGAAGCTCCGGGCATTACTCTTAAGTTCGAAAGTGTCGAAGCCATCTTCTCGTTATACGTAACATACAAGGCGATTCCTTCTGCATCCGTCAGAAGAAACACATAGTGGTCAGATAGATAAGATCTAATTCCTTCTATTTCCCTTTTTACATGATGTATCAATTGATGATTGGCCATTATTTTTTTTTCTAGTTTATTTTTTTCAATGGCATAAGGAATCTTTTTGATCGATTTATCAATATTTATGTTTCTTGCCTTATTTATCAAATTATTATAGATTGGCTTTTCTATATCTTTCATCAAAATCCATGCTTTATCAACTTTATTCAACATTTCAACGGGACTCGTAATCCCACACCCTCCCTTTTGCCAACAAGTCTGAATTTCATAAACCTATAAGATTTAAGCTTTACTCTACAGCAGCAGGTCTATATATTGTAAAGTACATGTAAATTATATAAAAATTCCAAATTAGTAATATGAAAAACAATATAGCATAAACATAAAATTAATCCAATAAATTTCTAAATATAAAAGTATATTCTATTTATATATTTTTTTGATTTTTTACATTATATGATCATTTCCTATAATCTCGCGGTTAGACAGGGGATTCAAGGGGAAATTACAGTATACTTTCGCATAAATACATTTTGGTTCAAAATTGGGCGGATATACATAAATTCAGTTTAATCAAAAATCCAAGAGGCCACTTTGCTTGGTGAATAGGACAGTAGTACAATCGCATTCAGATATTGATAAGTGGTCTTCTTCCGGATTTCCCAAAGATACATGATGTCTTCGATCAAAATTTTGATTCAGGAATTTCATCGTTCCACGCTCGTTGCTTCGTTGTATATCTCCTTCCAGCATTTCGTTTTGGGCTAATTATCAACCCTTTTTCCAACCCGTATCTCTCATGCCATTCTCGTGCAAATCGATAGAATTCGTTTGCAACCAAGGGGAAATGGTGGCATCTACCATATATCCCATTTGGGATATATACAAAAAAAATAGTCGACTGTATGATAAGGGTAATTCCTGTAAGGAGAAAACCAGCAAGTAATAGAAGGGGGCAGGTTTGTTGGAAATTAATGAAGGGCAAACATTAACATTCGACCATGTCGCTTCGTATCGTTCAAAATTAAGACTAGTTGACACTAAGGAGCCATTTAACCGCTTTATTCAACATCTGAAAACCAATGGATTAGAGAAAGTCGGGCCTTTAATTACAACCACTCATGAGATCGTCGGTAACCAGCCGGAGGACATTATGGTCGATGTTGAGTTCCTGATTCCAGTAAGTCAAGCTTTTGAATCTGAGAATGAATACGTATACAAAGGAGACTTTCGGCTTGTTCATGCCCTAAAGCTTAGCCATATCGGAAACCCTGCATTGTTGAATCAAAGCTATGAACTGCTTGAGAGCTATATTATCCAAAATAAGCTGCAAAAAATAACGCCTTTTTACAATGTTAGTCTTAATGATGCTTCGGTCAAACATGGTGAAATCCCCGTTACTGATATTTATGCTGGCATTAACCCATCGTCGCTTTAACAGATATATTGCAACAACAGTTGCTTTATATAAATTATTTAAAATGGAGGTATGACAATGGCAAATTTCGCTGAGCTCTCGTATGAAGAGTTAATCGTAACGGACGGCGGGTGGAGCTGGAGTGATTGGGGTACATCTGTAGCAGGGGCTGCAGGCGCAGGCGGAGCTATCGGGGGTCCGGTAGGAGCTATTGCTGGGGCTGTATTAGGCAACGCGTTTTACGCTCTGGCCGATTACTACGATAAGCAACCGTAAGCAAAAAGAAAACATTAAAAACTGAGGGGGTATTTAAATGACTACTATCCCAAGCACAGGTTTCTTGGACGTATCAAGCACCGATTTACTTGAAATAAATGGCGGCAGTTGGGGAGGATTTACCGCTAACGTGTTAGGCTTTGGTGGAACTGGTGCTGGCGCTGGCGCCGCTATAGGCGGCCCTGTTGGAGCCATAGCCGGAGGCATTATTGGCGGCATCGTTGGTGGAATTATTTACGGACTTTAATAAGATGAAGAATGACGCATTCTGTGGAATGTATTTTTCTTTATTTAACTTACTCTATCAATATCGAGGTAGAATATGGGCAAAAAAAGAAAAAATATCGTTATTCTAATTACGCAAGCGGTACTCGCTGTCTCCCTCTTGCTGCAACTCATTAATCATTGGAATGAAAAAAATACTTTGTTTTATTCGTACCTTGTTTTATTCATTGTCTCGGTCTGCTTGGTAGCATACAATCTCCGATCTTTATCGTTTAAAAGAGAAGAATGAGCTTCTTCATTGGTATATAGTAAACGGGTACCCATAGACTGGACACTTGAGGAAAAAGGAGTTCAGGCTGTGGGCACCTTTTAGTATACTGAGTGATAAATCAATTTGAAATATCACGCCTGTTGATTAACCAATAATATACAAAAAAACAAAGCCACTCTCAAGAGATGTCATGGAAGATGCACCTGCAACGATTATGAAGGAACGTTTATTTAATCATTGGATGGATGAGACCCTTTCTGACTTTGAAAAACGTGGCAGTCTCAAAGAACTTCCGGGCTTTGGTAAACCGCTGAAATTGACAGAGGGAGATCCATTTCATAGCATACTTAAAAATGCAAATTATTTACCCCCATGGATTGAACTACAAAAGGAAATCTGTAAGTCATTAGAAGCCTTGATTAACCAGATGGAGTATATGGACAAAACTGGCCTTGACTTCAAATTTGATGAAATCAATCAAAAAATAAGGAAATACAACAACCAGGTTCCCTCGCATTTTATGCAAAAAATGATAGTAACAACGGAAAACATTCAAGAACAATATCAGAAGTGGTGTTAGAAACATAAAATAACCCGCCCAATTTCGCATTGTTAAGAGGCGCGGGCGGGATCTGTTAATTCAGTAAGAACAAGAGCAATGCTTCCAATCTAGGAGCTCCGAAAGGTTTGTCTTCTCATCCACATCGTTGCAACCCACTTTTCCCCTCTGCATACAGGTGTACCTGCATGCAGGGTTAGTTCGTTTAATTTATGATTGCTGTAAAAATATTCGAAGTATACCGCCATGCCTTTGTTAGGGAACACAGATAAATTAAGCCTAGGGAACGTCGTTTCTCCGCCTTCCTCTACATCATTCAAATACATGACGAGTGTACTAATTCGATTATTGGCACTTGATCGGCTCGTTTCAGCGAAGAAATCATAATGAGGTTTATATTCTTGACCAGGGGTATACAACAGAACTTGCAAGCCGTCACCATGCTCAATCGGGATATTCATAATTTGAGAGATTCGCTTCTCAATTCTGGCAACCGTCTCATTCTCCTCGCAGAACACCCCACTGCTCGTTCTAATTTGATTGACTGCTCGCTCTTCACCTATTTTGGAGCGTTGCATGCGCCCTCCAGCATGTTCAATGAGCTCATTGCATTCTTCATCACTAAGGACATTTCCTAGGACGACAACTAGCGGTTCCTCATACTTGGCAAGAATTCGAACTTCCCGATCTTCTGTCTTAATTGTGCTTCCTACATAATCAAATATTGTCCGTTCTTTCTCCGTTGCATTCTCTATCATCTCTATGCAACCCCCATTTTATGACATCCATCGCAAAAATAGGATACCATAAAGTGGTTATTCATGCTTTGCTAATTTTATATGCCGATTTCCCTCATTTTCATCGCTACTTTCTCGACCCTGCCATCCATATCCGTCCCGTTAAACTTCGGAAGCTTCAGATCGCTGACGATATTTCCGTCGCGCATAAACATCATACGCTCCGTCCGCGCTGCAACCTTGGCGTCGTGGGTGACAAGCATAATCGCAGTCCCCTCCGCGTTGATTTCGGAGAAGATGTCCATAATCTCCTGCGCTGATTTAGAGTTGAGCGCACCTGTGGGTTCATCGCCGAAAATAATTTTCGGGCTGTTCATAAGCGCACGGCATATTCCCGCACGTTGCAGTTGGCCTCCCGAAACCTGCGTAATGTCGCGCTTTTCCAGCTCCGCAATGCCTACTCTTTTCATAAGCGTTCTTGCTTTTTCCGTAATTTTTGTGGCGTTTTTTCTGTTGCCCCGCATGGACGGAAGAATGATGTTGTCGAGGATATTCAGATTTTTCAGCATCGTTGGCTGCTGGAACACAAACCCCATTTTTGTTCTACGTATATCTGAAAGCTCGTTCTCCCCGATCTCCGATAAATCTTTACCATCCACAACGACCTTTCCGCTGTTAATGCCATCCGTCCCGCTCAGCGCAAACATCAACGTTGATTTTCCTGAGCCTGATGGCCCCATCACCGCTACGAATTCGCCCTCGTTTATTTCCACGGTCACACCGCTTAGAACATTGCGCTTTTCATCGCCCTCGCCGAAAGATTTTACGATATGATCGCCGATAACAATCTTCTTCATATGTCTACTCCTTTATATGTTCGGAAATTTTGATTTGTCCCGCGCCGGAAGTGCCGATAATTGTTGCGATAAGTACCGAGCCGATCATCAAAAGCGGACTGAACAGATACGCAGACAGTGGATTGACCGTAAAATGGAACTTCGACGCTCCAAAGGAGGAGATCGCCGCACCCGCAAGCATTTCTCCGAGCGTGTTCGCCAAAAGCGTGCCGAGTACAATACCAATAATAAGAACGAATACCGAACGCGACACATACTGTGCCTTAATATCCGAGTTGGTAAAACCAAACGCTCTCATGACGGCAATGGAATATCTATCTTTTGCGACAAGCAATTTCATAAACAACAGCGTAACCAATACCGTTATCACTAACGCGACGGCAATTGCAGCTTTAGAAGCCTTGCCGACGGAGCGTATTGTCGAGCCAAATGTCTGTGCCATATATTCGTCAATATCCGAAACCTTTGCATAATCAAACCTGTCTGCATATTCCGAGACCTTGCTGGCGATAAGAGATGGATCCGAAAGCTCAGCACAGATCACGTACCACATGATATTCGCCAAATGGTCGGTGAAAACAGCCTTTGCGGTTTTACCTCCGTTAGTAATGTCCGAATAAATGCCGCTTACCGCGAAATTTTTTTCCTTCCCCTCAATCACTAGTGTAATGATTTCACCGACCTTTTTGCCGAGCTCACCCGCGTTCATAACCGAAAGTGCAATTTCGCCTTCTTTGGCGGGCGCTCTGCCTTCGGAATATTCTACAGGGAATATGGAATGGTCACCGAGCTCAATTTTCAACCTTTCCTCTGAACCCTCCTCCGTCTTTGCTTTAAACGTTTTTGTTGTAAACACGGCATACTTTGAGATGGTACTGTCGCTGCTCATCGTTTTAATGATTTCAGCGGCTTTTTCAGGCATATTGTCGGTCTGCTGAATGTCTATGCGCATATCGCTGTTGCCGATCCCCATATATTTAATGAAGCTTTTTGAGGAAATCGTATTGTGCAGGTTCTGTGGAACAATAATGATAAATGCCAAAATCATCAGTACCGCGAGCATTGTGGCATAAAGTTTTTTCCGTGCGAGAACATCTTTCACTCCGAGGAAAATATTCGTGTTAAACAGCCTGTTTCCGCTCAGGGTAAAGCGCTTTGCGCCCGCGGCTTTTTCCTGAGAAGTGCCATAACGGATGGCCTCGGCGGCAGATATTTTCCGAAAACGTCTCAACACTCCGCTTACATAGCCGATGATTGCAAGGAATACAAGCAGTATGCCGATGATTCCGAACAACAGGGCTAAAGAGGTACTATCGCCTTCACCCATATAAAGCCGGATATTTTCAAGAAGCATGCCTTTGAACGCAAAAGATAGTGCGAAACCAAGCATACAGCCTAACGCCGCAATTGCCGCATATTTCACAAGATAAATCCTCTTGATATCGGAGATCCGCAGCCCTATTGCCTTCATAACACCAATTTCGCGGTAATCGTCTTCGACCTTCGCAAGAAGCGTAAAACGTATGCACATCAAAGCGATGGCAACGACTAGCACGCTGACAAGAAGGATAACCCCAATCATCATCCCGTCGGATAATGCGTTAATCGTTTTGAAAAGCGGATATGTAATCGATGGCCCATTCGCTTCTAGACCCGCAAAAGCATAGGCCGTTTCGAATTCGCTGAGCTTCGATAAATCCTTTAATCTAAACTCAATCAGATACTCGACACTACCGAGATTTTTTAATTCCTCGAAATCATGATTACTGATCAGAAATCTTTTGGACGAGGCAAGCATGGAATTCATCTGCGAATCTCGAAGGAAACCCGCAACAGTAAACTCCTTCCCGCTTATAACTGCCTTGTCACCAACCTTGGTGATCCCTTCCTTTATGTAGTTAATAGGAACATAAATCTCCCCATCGGATGCGTTTATGACACGACCTTCAAGATTAAGAAGATAATCAAATTTCTCGCTCTGGATGCTGAGCCCATTGTCCTGAACACTTTTTGCAAGCGAATGATCGCCAAATCGAAATTGCGAGCCGTCCATGTTAAGAAATTCAGCCACCTGGAACTCATCGACATTGCTATTTTTCTCTGCAAAGGCCTGTATTCGCTCAGAATTGATCTCACCAGCGTGCATCTGCATGAAATGCGGTGTTTTCGCACTAGTCATGAGTTCATTTAGCGCTCCTGAAAGATTGACGAAGAGGATCGCGGCAAGCGAAACAAGCATGGCTGCAGCAGCGACAAATATCGTTGTTGTCAGTGTTATGGCTTTGCTTTTTAGAATATCATTGCGGATTATCCTGAAATACATAAGTCACCCCTGTCTTCGAGCCTTTTCACCGATTTTAAGTTATATAAGATGATGGCAGTCACACATAACAAAATCCCTGCGATTATGATGAGTAGTCCCGTTCCTCTGCCGCTGCCCGCACCGATGATTTGTCCCACACTGTCAGCAAGTACTCCGCGACGCCTTTCCCGTCTCCTGGAATACATAGATCCCAAGCCCGAACGCCGTTAGCCCGCCTCCGATCGATGAAATAAACTGTCCTGACCATAGAATGAGAAATCTGCTGAAAGGGTTCTTTGAATCATTCATTGCCTCCTCCATTTCTGCCACCAAACATCTTCATGATGTACGTTAGGCTACCGCTTTCGACTCCAAGCAGCCTTTCAATGTTGAAAATAAACGCCTGCATGCGTATAACAAGCTCTTCGTTCGTCATTTGAACCATATCATTATCGAAAACGGTATTCGCATAAGTCACAACCATTTCCATGCATTCATACGGGAACGGCGTGTTGAACAGTCCCTTCTCTATGCCTTCGCGAATGATTCCCGTCAAGATCGGTGTAACGCCGTTGATAATGACCTTTTGTATTTTCTGATGCATCAGCGCGTTCTGCGGCTTGTGGATGTGCTCCATAATTTCCTCGCTGCCTCCGCCGCTTACGTTCAATGCCATAACAACGTTGATGATGCGCTCGACGACGGGTACGCTCTTGTCTGCGGCAATTTCCTGCGCTGCTCCCAAAAGGCGGACACTATACCTCTCAATCAACGCGTCCATAATATCTTCCTTCGACTTGAAGTGGTGATACAATGTCCCGCGTGCAATTCCGACCTTTTCAAGAATATCGTTGGTACTTGTGCCGTCAAAGCCCTTCTGTCCGAAAAGCTCATCCGCCGCATCAAGTATTTCGTTTCTTCGTTCTTCTGCTTTTTTGACAACTCTCATTTGTATGCCTCCAGTTTAGTAGACCGACTGTCTGTCGGTTAAATGATAACATGCTGTATTTTTTAGTCAAGCGGGTTCTAATTGTAGTCAAAAAAGTACACATAATTTCATATTTTTTAGACTAATGAGTAATATAATTGATTAGGTGGATACATATGGATACCGTTAATAGCCGCAACGATTACGGATCGCTCCTCCGATCGCTACCACTTCGTAAGAATCGATTCCGTCACCTCCGCTACTTTCGTCTTTTTGTCATGCACTAGTCATGCCCCTTGCGGTAGACAGGTGAAATAAATAAAACGACTACTTTGGACCATGAATGACCTAATTGTGCTCAGAAAAAGGAAAAAGCCTGCACTTTCGCAAGCTTTTTATCCAATCAAGCCGTTGTGTCGTAAATAGATGCACTTTTGCATCAATTTCGCTACTATGTTGAGCCTCTTTTATCTTAAAAATCGTGGGAGATGTTTATGAATTATAAAATTGTATTTTTTGATGTTGATGGAACGATTACGAACCATGAAGATGGAAGTATTCCAAACAGTACTTAAGAAGCTATAAAAGCCTTGAAAAACAAAGGAATACGAGTGGTGTTGCTTTTGGCGATGGAGAAAACGACATCGCTATGTTGCAATTGGTAGGGTTAGGCATAGCTATGGGGAATGCGAATGAAAACTTGAAAGAAATAGCAGATTATAATACTAAGAAATCAAGTGACGACGGAATCGAGTTTGCATTAAAAAGTTTGGGATCATAGAGAGAGAGAGAAAATTTCAGAAGAGGAAGACAGGCGGATTCTGCCTATCCAAATGATCAGGGGCAAAGGGACACCCCAAATGGTCAATGTCATTAAGATAAGGCGCAAGACCAAATATCAAGAAAAGAGCAGGCTATCAAAAAGATAGCCCGCTCTTTTCTTGGCTCAATACTGAAATTAGTTCTTGACATTATGCGAGGTGACCCGCTGCGGTTACGGATCGTTCTTCCGATCGCTGTTGTCTCCAAATTTCTTGATTCTATTTTTCAAAAGGTAGAAATTCGGAGACAGCTTATGCTTCCGAAGCTAGCTTTCCTTTGGAAAGCTTTCAGGCGAACGCTGTCGCTTCTTCAGATCGATTCCGTCTCCTCCGCTACTTTCGCTTTTTCATCAAGCACTAATCATGATGTTGAATCTTTTTTTGCACGAAAAGGAAAAAATGACTTGACAAATAGGTGGAAAAGTGTGGCGAAGCCCCTTGAAAAACGAGGAGGTTACGCCCATGAATGAGTACGCAAATTCGCTAAAAGAAACGTTGACATCCCTCATCCGAGAAATGGCAGCCGCACCTGCACCTTATGTCAAAAACCCTGAAAAAGATTTTACCCGTAAGAAAAAGCTGCCCTTTGAAACGGTTATGCAACTCCTGATCTCCATGGGGGGCAACAGCCTATACAAGGAACTCTTGGAATCGCAGGGCTATGACGTTAACACCGCAACCTCTTCGGCTTTTGTCCAGCAGAGGAATAAGATCCTGCCGTCTGCTGTGGAATTCTTGTTTCACGAATTTACACAATCGTATACGGACATCAAGGACTACCGAGGGTATCGATTACTCGCCATTGACGGTTCGGATTTGCATATCGCAACAGACTCTGCGGATACAGACACCTATTTTCAAAGTCAACCGAACACGAAAGGCTTTAACCTTCTGCATTTGAATGCAGCCTATGACTTGTGCAACAGACTCTACGTGGACGCCATGATTCAGCCACGAAGATTATGCAACGAGGGAAGGGCGCTGGCGGCTATGGTTGACCGTTCCCCCATCAAGGGCAGAACCATTGTGACTGCCGATCGCGGTTATGAAAGTTACAACAATTTCGCGCATCTTGAACGCAAAGGGTGGAACTATGTCATACGGGTAAAGGATTTGGATTCCAGTGGCATTCTTTCGGGCTTACGTTTGCCCTCTGGCGG
>JAIRVF010000005.1 GCA_031254035.1 Paenibacillus sp. | reverse complement strand
AAGGATCCCCAGCATGCCAACCACCAGACCCATACCGCTTTCGGCCAGCAATCCAACCGGCTCGCCCGGCCGTATGCCTTCCCGCTCCTGCAATAAGTGCGCCACTCGGTTTGCCGCTTCGTTGAGCTGGCCATAGCTCCATCTCTGCTCCCGATCCACCACAGCCGTATGCTCCGGTGATTGCAGCACCCGTTCTTCAAACAGCCGGTGCATCGTGTAACTGCAAGGTGACGTTTCCGGACCGCGGAACAACCTGCCTAGCTCTTCTTCCTCCGCCTCGTTCAGCAGCCGCAGCTCGCTCAGACCGGCTTTGGCATCTTGCGTTGCCCCTTCCAGCACATGGACCAAATACTTCCCGTACCATGCGATCGTCTCCCGCCGGAACAGATCAGTATTGTATTCCAATCGGATTTCGATGCCCGCTTCTCCTTCCCGGCACAGCAAGCTTAGATCGTATTGACTGACCCCTTCATTTGCCGGCGGAACATGCTCATAAAACTGAAACATCGTCGAAAACAATGGACTGCGGCTCAAGTCCCGCTCCGGATTAATCTCCGAAACTACCAGATTAAACGGATATTTGCTGTTTTTGTAAGCATCTATGCTTTTTCTTCGTACCTGCTCCGCCAGTTCCTGGAAGCTTCCAACCTCCCTCAAGTTCAAACGGACGCACACGCTATTAATGAACAGACCCACGGCCTGATCCAGTCCTTGGTTGTTTCGCACGGTTACCGGCACCCCGATGATCAGGTCCTCCGCTTCCGTCAGCCGGTGCAGCACCGCGGCGTACCCGGCGAGGAATAGCATATGCAGCGTGATGTTCAGCTCCTGCGCTGCTGCTTTTAGCCGCCTGCTCGCGGCATCGTCCAGCTGCAGGATCACGCTGCTGCCGTTATAGGTCTGAAGTGCCGGACGCTTGTAATCCGTCGGCAATGACAATACCGGCAGCGTTCCGCCCAGCTCGTTATGCCAATATGCCTGCATCCCTTTAGCTTCCCGACTGCTCAGCCATGCCCGCTGCTGCCTCACATGTTCCGCATATTGCACGGGTGCCGCCTGCGGCGGCTGCGGTTCTTCTGCCCACTCCGCTGCGTACGCGGCGATGACCTCCTGCTGAATGACGCTCAGGCTCCAGCCGTCCACGATGATATGGTGGAAGTTCGAATACAAGCAGCTGCGATTCTTACCGAGCCTGTACAATTTCATCATGTACGGCGGCTTCTTTAAATCGAACACGGTCTGATCATCCACTTTCACCAACCGGTGCAATGCAGCCTCCGGCTGCTCTTCCGCGGACAAGTCGATCCACTCCACGGAATAAGAATACAACGCCAATACCTGTTGCCGCGGAATGCCTGCTTCTTCAAGGAACACTGTCCGCAGGGCATCATGCCGTTGAATCACGCGCTGGAAGGCCCGCGTCAGCACGTCTGCATCCATCTCCCGCTCCAAATTGATCAGGCTCGGCAGGTTATAAGCAACCAGTCTGGGATCCATCTTCTGCAAAAACCAAATGCGCTCCTGAGCATGGGATAATCGATGATCCGCCTCTTCTGCTTCAATCGTTGTATCCTCAGTATCCTCGGTATCCTTCGCCGCTGGCCTCTCCCCATGCTCCCTTTCCTTCTGCTCCAGAAAAGAAGCCAGTTCCACAATCGTTAAATGCTCAAACAAATCCCCGACGTCCACCGCTATGCCGGCTTCCCCCAGCAGATTCGCAATTTTGATGCCCTGGATCGAATCGCCTCCCAAATCGAAGAAGCTGGTATACAGATCGGCTTCCTCAAGACCCAACACCTCTCCCCATGCCTGGGCTACCTTTTGTTCTATCACGCTGTAGCTGCCTTCTGTCCGCCCGGTCAGCACAACCGCTTTACGCCGGACGTGTCCTCCTGGCGATGTTCTCCGCTTAGCAAACCGCTGCTCAAGCTCTGGGGAAAGCGCCAGCAACCTTTGAGTCCCCCAAACGCTTCCGTTGGTCTGCAATTCCCCAATGGCGATGGTTCCCGCGGTTTCGGCTAATGCTTGCTCCAAAGCGTCCAGCGCTTTTTCCGTCTCGATCGCCCGGAAGATCCACAGGTCTTCGTTGACTCCAAAATCCACCGCCATTCCGGTTTCTTTCCATGCCGGCCAGTTGATCGTCAGTGTCCGCATGCCTCGGCGGTTCCGCGCAGCTGCATAGGTGTCCATATATGCATTGGCCGCCGCATAATCCCCCTGCCCCGGGCCTCCGATCAAAGCCACCACCGACGAGAACAGCACCAAGAAATCCGGCGGGTCCGCCGCGGTCAGCCGATCCAGCAGCCAGGTCCCCGTTATCTTAGGGTCCATTACCCGGCGCATCGCCTCCTCTTCCTTGCGGACCAGGTAGCCTTCGCTTCCGACCCCCGCGCCGTGAATGATGCCGTTAATTCGGCCGTAACGGCTCCGCAATTTCTGCAGCGCTTCTTCCAATTCCTCTTCCCGCGAAACATCTGCTGCCAGGCATGTCACACTGACCCCGGCTTTTTCCATCGCATGAACGGCTTCCCGCTGCCGCTTCGCTTTCTCCGATTCCCCATCAAGCCAGCCGCTTCGGCTAATTAGACCTAGGTTTACGCCATAGGAGGCCAGCCGCTTCCCAAGTGCTAATCCGATTCCGCCGCTGCCCCCTGTAATCACATACACCCCGTCTTGACACAGCTCCATATTTGCCTCTGGCAAGCCGGAAAGCTCACGTGGCTGCAGCTGCGGCGTGTAGACGCTGCCTTCCCGCAGCGCCACCTGCTCTTCTCCGCTGCCCAGAAGCGCAAGCAGCTCCGCCGCGGTTGCCTTATCGTCGATATCTACACACTTCGCCCGAATGCCGCCAGGCTCATACCCAATGCTTCTCGCCAGCCCGAACAATGCCGCATGCTGCGGCTTGAGCATTACTTCTGCCCCCGTAACTTCGGCGGCGTAATCCGTCCCTATCAAAACCTCTGGTGCCAGCCCCCGAATCGCCAGGGCACGCACAAGACGGGTCAAGCTGTAGATTCCAAGGGTCTGCATGTCTTCCAGCTCTTGCCGCCGAGCAGGGACTTCAGGTCCGCCAAGGCTCGCCAAATGGATGACATGCGTGAGCTGCCGCCCCCGCAGCTCATCCAGCAGACGTATATAGTCCGCTTCGGTTGCGCCGATTTGATACTGATCTTCTGCGATCCGGCTGAATGTCGCACCAAGCTCTGCCAGCGTCACCGCGGCTCCCTGATCCTTAAGTCGTGCGCACAGTTCAAGAATTCGCTGATCCTCACCACCCAGCACAAGCACTTGGGCATTGCGCCAGGTATCGGCGTTCTCTGCAAGCTCGCGCCGCTTCCAGCCTAACTCGTAGAACAGATCCTTCCGCCCGAGAATGAAATCCTTACTATGCACTTTTTTGATCGTATAACCTTCGATCCGCATAAATACAACGCCGTCCGGTCCCGCCAAATCAATGTCGAAGGTTAGAGTTTCGCGCTTCCCATCCATCCCTCTCCGGCTTTGCACATAACTGTAGAACCGTTCCGGCATGCGACCGTATATCCTCATACGATTGTAAGAGAATGGCAAGAACATATCTTTTTTTGCAATTCCCATTGTCATATTGAGCGCATTGTCCAGAAGTGCCGGGTGAAGAACCAACTCTTCCAAATCGCTAGCAAAGCGTTCCGGTAATGCTAACCGGATCAATATTTGCTCATCTTTGGTCAATAGACCGGTAACGTTGTCCCATCGCGGTCCAAAATCAAAAAATTTGGAGGTAGCAACCGGATTAAAGCCTTCAAACTCTTGTTCCAAGGCATAAGTTTTTTTAGGCGCTATAAAGTCTTCCGTTTCTATGCCCATAGCAGAGGCATGTTCAATCCAGCCGTTCTCGGTTTGGCTAAGTATCACGATCTTCGCCTGTCCGCTTTCCTTTTTGACGATCGTATGCACCTCTATTTCCTCACCGTCCATTACGACAAGTGGAGAGGCGATAACAAAATCACGAAGCTCAAAAGATGCAGCATATTCTTCCGCGGCAGCAGCCCGAATCATCTCCATGTACCCCGTACCTGGGAAAATAGAACGCTCTCCAATTCGGTGATCATGCAGCACCCACATTTTATTTAGTGTAAAATGATGAACATAAGTCGTATAAATAGGATTCCTTGACACTCTTCTGCCAAGCAACGAATGGATCAGCTCGATTTCTTGCATTCGGGTTATTTCATCCGGTATAGACGAAGACTCAGCCCAATGGCGCACTTTGGCAAAAGGGTAGGTTGGAAGGCTGACCCGCATTCGTCCCTTTTCGAACAAAGAGGACCACTCGATTTCTGCGCCTTCGACGTACAATCCGCCTAAAGATTGCAGTAAAAAATTTCGCTGTTCTCCCGCTTCCTTCAGTTGGAGGTTCGCTTCTTCCGACAACCTTCTCTTGTCGCTTTCTGTTAGTTCACCCTGATCCCGATTCTTCTTAAGCGCCGGAACGACGCGATGCATACCGAATCTGATTCCATCCGCAGGCTTATCGGCGATGCCGTCACGGATCAAATCCTTGATTTTCGTAATTAATTCCCCGCGATTCTCGGCCAAGATTGCTAGCCGCACATTGTAGCTTCCGCGCCCAACGCATAACGTATAGCATATATCCTGCAATACGGAGATTTTATCTCTTTCGAAATAATCCCGATAACGGATTAGCATTTCCTGAAGGGCTTTCAATGTTTTTGCAGACAGTACAAACAAGTACGGTATCGCTAAATCGGCAGCAGGCTCGGGGATCGGAGCCTCTTCAATTACCATATGGCAATTGGTTCCGCTGAATCCAAAAGAGCTGATGCCAGCTCTTCTTGGGGTATCCCCCCTTTCCCATTCCGTCAGCCGATCATTAATATAGACTGGCGAATTGCACAGATCCAGGTAAGGATTAATTTCTTTGAAATTGATGCTGGCGGGAATTTTATTGTTTTTCAGAGACATTATGACCTTAATGATGGAGGCCGTTCCTGATGCGGCAACCAAGTGACCAATGTTCGTCTTTACAGAGCCGATCGCACAAAACTGTTTTCTATCCACATATTTGGAAAATGCTTTGTTAATGGCTCTAATCTCGATCGGGTCGCCGAGCACGGTTCCCGTTCCATGCGCTTCGATATAAGATAATGTGGATGGATCGATTTTTGCGTTTTTCCATGCTTGGACAAGCACTTCTTCCTGTGCCTCTGGATTAGGCGCTGTAATTCCATTGGAAGTTCCATCATTATTTACTGAGCTTCCTTTAATTACCGCGTGGATATTGTCTCCGTCTGCGACGGCCTCGCTAAGGCGCTTCAAGAGAAAAGAGCATACTCCTTCTCCCCACAAAGTGCCCGCAGCCGTCTTATCAAATGTCTTAATTTCCCCGGATTGAGACTCCACTATATCAAACCCGCTTTGCTTCATCATGCACAGCTTCGCATTAATGCCCCCTGCAATTGCCATATCTCCTTCGTTGTCGAGAAGATACCTGCATGCTGTGTGAATGGCCAGCAAACCTGATGTGCAAGCGGCATCAAGCACAAGACTAGGTCCTCGTAAGTTAAGGATGTAAGACAATCTGCTCGCCAGTATTCCGGTGTAAGCACCGGTTAAAGCCAAAGGATCCGATTCATCGACTAAGCGATTGTAACCCGAAGGTAAAGTGTGGTCCTGTCCAACAAAGACACCTGTTTTTGTTCCTAATAAGGTGCCCCCTCCGTATCCCGCATCTTCGATGGAAGTCCAAGCTGTCTCAAGGAAAAGGCGATGGGCAGGATCCATTAATATCGCTTCTTTCGAAGAAATATTAAAAAAAGAGGAATCAAACTTATCGATTTCATCCAGATATCCGGCAAGCGAATAACGGTCCTCCTCTTCCCCAAAAAAGGCTCTCAAATCATTCAGTCGCTGTGATGGCAATTTCCGAATGCAATTTTTTCCGTTTTTTAGGTTTTCCCAAAACTCGTAAACATTCGCTGCAGCTGGAAGCAGCCCGGCCATGCCTATGATCGCAATATCATCTTGTACCACATTTGAGCCAGCAGAACCCGACTCCTGCTGATTCAGTTGCTGTAGCAGCTTGGCTGCGCCCTGAGGCGACAGATCCTTTGTCGAAACCAAATTGAAAATTTGATTTTGAATGTTTTCCATCACTATCACCTTTCCGGTACCCTAGATTACGAGCTGTCCTTTCGTAAGCCTAGAGGCTTCCTCAATCGTGATCTCTCCATTGGCAAGCCGTATCATTGTCTCCTCAATCGTCGGCAGCACCTGTTCCTCTCCTTTCTTGATCTTGGAATTTATATATGCCGCCAGATCCTTCACCGTCGTATAAACGAACATATCGGAAATATCTACTACGCCTGGATAGACTTTATCCAGTTCTTTGAGCACGTACGTAGCTATGATGGAATCGCCTCCGAGCTGATTGAAATGATCGTAGATATCGATCTCGTCCAGTCCCAGAACACCGCACCAAATCTGGCCTACCCGAAGTTCAACCTCATCTGACGTTCCTTTAACTTCCGCGGCTAGGTTTTGAATATCATTCCTACCTGTCTGTAAATACTCGCCTTTACCCATCAATTTATGATGTAGATCATCTGTAAATCCAAGCGGTAGAGTTCCCATCATAGATTTAGCTACATCATAATCCAGTTCCCCAATGATAATGGATTTGAGCTCTCTGCTCATGACTTCATCGAAAGCCTCTAGCGCCGTTTGCGTGGCGAGCGGCTTGAAAAGCCCACGTTCCTGGTGTGCACCGTAATTAACGGCCATGCCGACTTCACCCCATGCTGCCCAATTCATGGCAATGGTTCTAATCCCTCTCCGGTTCAAGCGCGAAACATACGCATCCAAGTAAGCATTAGCCGCCGTATAATCTCCTTGTCCCTGACCGCCGACTAAGGAATTGATCGAAGAGAACAACACCACAAAATCGGGACCTGTTCCCTCGAGGCATTTTCCGAGCAGCCATGCACCGTGGATTTTAGGGGAAAAGACCTGATGAACCGCCGCTTCGTCACGTCTGATGATAAATCCGTCTCCAGCAATGCCGGCCGCATGGATCACGCCGTCGATATTACCGAATTGGATTCGAATTTGCTTAAAGGTATCCTCCATATCGGACTCTGAAGCAACATCAGTTTGATAGCATCGAACAATCGAACCTGTACCTTCGATGTCTGCGATTGTGGCCCGGATAGACGCCATTCGTTCATTTTGTATGCCGGAGCGGCTGATCAGGCATAAATTCACCTTATTAGCCGCAGCAAAATGCCGAGCAATGGCAATTCCGAGTCCTCCAGTTCCCCCTGTGATGACATATGTTCCTCCAGCCTTTATTGTAAAATCGGTTTCCGGAAACTGGTTTACGGACACCGCTTTGATCCGTTCGTCATAACGGACTCCATCCCGCATGGCGGTCTTGTAAGATTTCTTATCCGTCCTCCCGATTTCGTCAAGGATTTCCTGTACAGAAGTTGCTGAGTCGATATCAACACAAGTGACATGAATGGAGTTATACTCCTGCCTCACAACCTTGCCGAATCCGGCTAAAGCAGCATACTGCGGGAAAATTTCCGGTTCGCGGCCTGATACCTCCTCCGAGGCTGCTGTCAGAAGTATTAATTCAATCCGTTTATATTTATTGGAAACAATCGCCTTGGTAAGAAAATGCAGGCTTCTCACACCGAAATCGAGGTCCTTTTCCAAACCGGCTAAAGTATCATCATTGCCCTCCAAAGCATTAAAACCATGAATAATTCTCGTTATTTCCCGGTTTTTCAATTTTCCTAGCAGTTTTAAGTAAGCTTCTTCCGAGTTGTCGATAAGGAATGCATGATCAGACAACTCCTCATATCCTTTGCCAATGCCGACTTCAATCAGAGGGATGTTCTCTGCCCTCAACCGTTCTTTTATTTGTTTTACTATTGGAGAACCTTGATCCAAAACGACCGTAGTTCCTGCAAGCGGTTCGGAAACCGAATCCTGCACTTGAACCCACTTCTTTTCGTAATAAATCGTTTCGCCGCTATGTCCGGACAGAAAGCTTCGATCATTGTCAGGCACTTTTTTTATGGTATATCCAGCAGCCTCCGCAAATAACTCTCCTTCTTCTGTAATCAGTGATATATCGAAAGAGGCCGCTTCCCTACCGGATTCCAATGTGCCTTTCGGGCGAATGAGACTATAAAATCGCTTGGGCATCGGACGGTGCACAATAAACTTTTTATATGAAAAAGGCAAGTAGAAATCATTCCCCATACTTCTGATTGCAAGGTTAACGGCGTTGTCCAATAAAGCCGGATGAATGTAATAATCCGATAAATCGCTCTCGAAACGGCTGTCCAATTCTATGAATGAAAGGATACCTTCTTCACTCGTATGCAATTCTTTGACATTATCCCAGCGGGGGCCGAATTTAATTGGCGTCTCCCAGGTAGAATGGCTCGTGTTGTTGGTGTTATCAGATGCAGAAAATTGCTTCCTTAACATTTGTATATCAAATCGATGGGGCTGCGGCGGGGCCGAGAAAGCGCGAAAATTTCCTTGGGCATGAACGGCCTGTCCTGGCGAATCCGAACTTTCAATGACAAAAGAATATGTACCGTCAACTTTTGTAATAACCGTTTGAATTTTTTTTCCTTCTCCAAGCTTTACAGCAAGAGGAGCCAAGAAAATAACGTCGCTGAACTCCAGTTCAATATCCCCCAGTTCTTTTTTCGAGGCCGCCCTGACCATTTCAAGATAAGCCGTTCCCGGCGGAAAGCAGATTTCTCCTACTCTATGATCAGACAATACCCAGTGACGATCCGTATGCAGCGATGTTTTATATGCATAAACGGCCGAAGATTGAAAGGATAACTGGTGAAGAAGCGGATGAAAGTTCGGCAGAGTCCCCATATCGGCTGAGGAATCGCTGGCCGCATCTTCAAAATGAGGTTCAATCCAGCAACGTTTGGGCCGGAACGGGTAAACAGGTGCCGATATTTTTGCGAAATCAAATCCCTCATAATAACCCTGCCAATCGATTTCCCCTCCCGCTATATACAAGCGGCATAATTTATCCAACCCCTCCGCTTTATTTTCTTCGTCGCTGCATTTGATTTCCCTTATGCTTACTGCGGCTTCGCGGCTTAGCATCCTGTGCTCCTCCATCGACAGATCGAAGTCTCTTCTTTTATCCTTATTTGAAATAACGATCCGGTGCTCGCTGTAATATATGCCATGATTGAGCCGAGCGGATAATCCCGATTGAGTGAGCTGATCCAATTTCCGAAGCAGTTCCTCCCGCCCCCGGAATAGAAAAGCAAGTCTGTGGCTATGATGGCTTCTGCCTGTTGCAACCGTAAAGCATAATTCCCCCAAGGAAATCATTGGGTTGTTCTGTAAATAATCCATATAACGACGGGCATAAGCGAGAAGAGAATCTTCATCTATTGCAGATAACGTAAGCAGCTTCCAGCTTGGCTCCTCATCTTTGGAGATAGTTTGATCGATTGGCACAGCTTCCTCTATTACAAGATGACAGTTGGTGCCGCTAAGTCCAAAAGAGCTGATCCCCGCGCGCCGGGGTTTTCCATTAGACTCCCATTCCCGCAGCTTATCGTTTATATAAACGGGTGAATCCTCGAAATTAACTTTTCTGTTCGGTTTATTAAAATGAAGCGTTGGCGGCAATTTCCGATTTTGCATTGCCAGAATAACCTTGAACAGGCTAGCCATACCTGCGGCATGATCCAAGTGACCCAAATTGGTTTTTACCGAGCCAATGGCACAAAACTGCCGTTTATCGGTTGATTCACGGAATGCCGCCTCAATCCCATCCATTTCGATTGGATCCCCAAGCTTCGTCGCGGTCCCATGAGCTTCCAGATAGGACAATGACTCGGGATTAATTCCGGCCTCTTCCCACGCTTTAAGCAGTACCTTTTTTTGCGCTTCGGAATTAGGTGCAGTCAGTCCGATAGTACTTCCATCCTGATTGACCGCGCTTCCTTTGATCACGGCATGAATACGGTCTTTGTCTTTCAATGCTTTATGAAGCGGCTTAAGGATAATAGCAGCAATTCCCTCGCCTAGACCCGTACCATCGGAAGCATCATCAAAGGTTCTTGCTCTTCCTTCTTTGGATGCAACCCCGACCCAACCATCGCCGGAGGTTTGAAGCGGGAGAAGATGCACTCTTCCTCCCCCCGTAACCGCCATATCGCATTCTCCCCTTCGGATCGCGGCGCATGCCTCATGAACTGCTACAAGCGTCGACGAGCATGCCGTGTCCACCAACATACTGGGACCATGCAAATCAAGAATATGCGCAAGTCTGCTTGCTATAACCGACTTGATGTTGCCGGGAACGGATAAACCAACTTCGGACGGAACCATTGCTTTAATGATATCCTTGTAATTCTCACCAAAATCGGAGCTGTGTCCGACATAGATGCCAGTTTTGGACCCCGCCAGCTTTCCGCCGCCATAACCTGCATCCTCAATAGCATGATAAGCAGTCTGAAGAAAAAGCCGTTGATTCGGATCCATTAAACTCGCTTCCTTTGGCGAGAGTTTAAAAAAGCTGCAATCAAAATGATCAATCCGCTCCAAAAAAGCCCCACTTATATAACCCTGGGCAGGTTTGCCATTCAGATGGAAGGTCATTTGATCGGCGTCACTTCTTCTGCTTGCAGGAAACTCCTTAATGCAGTCGACCCCGTTTTCGAGGACTTCCCAAAAAGAATCGGAACTCTCGCTCCCGGGGAAACTGGAAGCCATACCGATAATCGCGATATCTTGACGTTGCCAGACATGATCTTTTTTTAATAATTTGATCATTTGTGCTGCCAATTGCTTGTCCAGCTTTCCATCCGCAATATTCTCCATAATTAGTTGGTACATTTCCCTCATGGTTAACCTCCTAATTGTCCAAAAAGTCTATCACGTCGTCGATCGATATCGTTCCCGACTCCAGATCCTCCATCATCTTTATGAGCTCGTCGTCCTGTCCCTTTTCCCGGTCTGCCGACTTCGCGCGGTTCTGTTCGCCATCTTCGACAACAATGTTAGCCGCCAGCTTGGCAATGGTTGAGTATTTAAACACATCTACAATCTTCAAGCGTCCCGGGTATCGCGCCTCGATGGCCGCATGCATCCGGGTTACCTGGAAGGAATCCCCTCCCAGCGAGAAAAAGTTATCATGTATATCCAACTGCTCAATCCCTAGCAGCTCTTTCCATAACTCGGCCAAAAAATGTTCGATTTCACCAGACGGTTCTTCATTTTCCAATCTGCGTTCTCGTAACCCTATGAGCTTCGTTTCACCGGAAGGTTCCATTGCCGACAATGCTTTCCGGTCGATTTTTCCATTGGCTGTATGCGGCATCTCATCCAATCGGATATATCCCGAAGGGACCATGTATCCCGGCAGCTTCGACCGCAAACGCTCCCTCAGCTCCTCCACCGGACTCTCCTCCGGTGATTCGTAATAGCATACCAAATGTCCTTGCCCTGCTTCCCCTCGTTTTACTACCGCCGCTTCCCGGATTCGCATATCCTCCAGTACGGCGTTTTCCACCTCTGACGTTTCGATCCGGTAGCCTCTGACCTTCACCATGCCGTCCTTGCGT
>JAIRVF010000152.1 GCA_031254035.1 Paenibacillus sp. | reverse complement strand
AGAATTGATGCGAAAGTGCATCCTTTGGACCATGAATGACCTAATTGCGCTCAGAAAAAGGAAAAAGCCTGCACTTTCGCAAGCTTTTTATCCAAATCAAGCCGTTGTGACGTAAATAGATGCACTTTTGCATCAATTTCGCCATTTGACGGGGTGCAGTTCATTTTTGGGACACCCTCCTGCTCTAAACAGGACTATTCATGGAGAAAGAGGCCGTCCCAAAAGTCATATAGACCAGAAATACAGAATAACGGCGCAGGGATAGCATCCCTAACGCCGTTATTTTTCAAATACACACCGTTTTTTCTCAATCCGGCTGTTTTTAAAAGCAAGTTAACTTACTTTTGGGACAGCCCTTTCGAGCTGAATAAATAATGAGGTGACTTCTAAATGTATGCAGTATGCTGCTTTATTCTTGATACTGGAGTAGACATTTTGTGGCTTAAGAAGGGTCCCCGCCCTGCTGCTGCCTGCGCGGATGTGTAATCTTTCCGATCTTGTCCGTGTCGTCTTCCTTGGGGACCAGCCTCGGATCTGTCCGTCCTTCATGGTGGTTGTCGAACATGAACTCTTTTAGCTGCCATTCCGTCGTTCCGAACGTCGGGTTCGCCGGAAAATGTTGTCCCCGATACAGCGTTTCCTCCTGGCCCCACTCATTGGTATAAATGCCGTCGACCTCGACTTTCTCACGGGAAATAGGTAGCATATCTTTGTCTTTATTCTCCATTACATAAGTCCTCCTTCATCGCTGTAGGAAAAGTTCTGCTGATGACGTTGGCAGGCCTTATTAAGGTTCCCTGACTTACCGGGCATAATCCCAAAATCAACTTCATTTTCCTGGAAGGCTGTTTTCGTCACCAGAATATGATACAATAAAGAAAGTGATTCAGTCTTTTCGCTTTAGGGTAAGTAATATTTTATAACCCTAAGCGGCAGCCGGGAGCGTTCAGCCCAAACCTATATAACTGCAAACGACTACTTCTTAATGTCAGGTAAGGTCTTTTCGGCATTCTCTTAATTGGAGCAATCCACTCAAGCGTTTTGGGAGGGAATTATCATGGCAACGAAAGGTCACAACGAAGTAAAAGAAAGTCTGCGGGAAATGACACGGATTTTCCGGCCAAAGGATCCGAAGAAGTTTGTGAAGGAATATGTCCGGAAATATCATATTATGGGAGGATACGAAGAGGAATTGACCTCGGTTGTTGAGCATGAATTGGGAAGGATGGATTCTTCCGTATCATAATTGATCTTGTTAAAGTACCAAACTAATCTATAAGCCACGAATGCTTAAACCGTATTTCGCAAATGCACGCGAAAATACGGTTTTTTTTGTTTACGTTGCAGCTGTACACGTGTACACGCCTCTTTCGCATATAGTGTAACAATCGCCCTTGGCATTGTAGAACCTTGTGTGGAAGGAGCAGCAGCATGGAGATTAGCTTAAAAAGCAAAGAAGAGATCGGATATATGCGTGAAGCGGGGCGCATTTTGGCTGCATGTCACCGGGAAATCTCCGGAATGATTGCTCCCGGGGTCACACCGCTTGCCATCGACGCTTTTGTCGAGGAGTACTTGGCTAAACACGGGGCTACCCCGGAACAGAAAGGGTATCGCGGGTTTCCGTTTGCGACCTGCGCTTCAGTCAATGATACCGTCTGTCATGGCTTTCCGAATAATATTCCTTTATCGGAGGGCGATGTGGTTACAATTGATATGGTTGTCAATAAGGATGGCTGGTTGGCCGATTCCGGCTGGAGCTACGGGGTGGGCGCACTCAGCAAGCCGTTGCAGAAACTGATGCTTCGTACGGAACAGGCGATGTATGCCGGTATCGCTGAGGCCCAGGTAGGGAATACAATTGGAGATATCGGGTATGTAATTGAAAGAGCTGCAAGGAAAGGACGCTTTGGTGTTGTTAAGCCCTTGGTTGGACACGGCATCGGGAAGCAAATTCATGAACCTCCGGATGTGCCGAGTTACGGCAGGCGAGGCGAGGGGATCCAACTGGTAGAGGGAATGGTGATTACGGTCGAGCCGATCTTCACACTGGGATCGACGGGGGCCGTTCTGTGGAATGATGATGGATGGAGCATCCAAACGGCGGATGGCACATGCGGAGTTCAGTTTGAACATACGCTTGCCGTTACCAAGGAAGGTCCGATGATTCTCACCAATTAGGAGAGGAGCCGAAAGGCTCCTTTTTTGAGAAGTTGTTCAAAAAGTCCGCCTTTGATCACGAAGTGAATCAGGAAGAAACTCGGCATCGAATCTTGAATTCAGCCGGTCATTCCGGTGCTCACGTACCCAATACGTACGCTCCGCTCCTCACCCCCTATCTTCATCCAATCTTCTCGGTGCTAAAAACCGACCCTTTTGAACATTCACTTTTAGTTTATTGGGGTCCCCGCAAAGTATCTGGAATAAGCATCGAAGCATAGGCTCTACTCCGTACTTTTACTCCGCAAAGGCGCCCCCTATGTGAGAGGCACCCGGACTTCTTTCCGATACTCTTTGTGGGGTTATTTTGTTGAAAAATGGCGATTTATTGACGATAAATTGACGATTCATAGCTTCAAAAAGGGGAAAATGAATGAAAGAAATGAACTATGGGTATACGAAAAGGGATTCCAAAGGTTGCAAAACAGAGAGTCAATAGGTGGACAAGTACGAGGTGGAAGCGATTGCAAACGCTTGTGTGGCGCGCCTTTCAGGACTTTTCGAACAATTTGTGAACTAGGTCAGAATCATTGACAAAATAGTACCTTAAATTTATATTAAATAGGTGATTGTTTTAATTGACAGTAGCAATTCATCCGTTATAGCACAGGTGTTTGACGCTAGAAGTTTATTAGGCGGCGCCTGTGAAAATGTACAAAGTGGGGTAGATCAATGATGAAACGGTGGCAGGCTTTAAAGCGACTTCTTCCCTTGCTCGCAGTATTTTCTCTGCTTTTAGCCGGGTGCGGCCGCGAGGACTTGTCGGCATTACGACCACAGGGCCCTGTGGCGCAAGGACAGTACGATTTGATGAAGCTCGCAATCACGATCATGGTCTTCGTCGTGGTCGTCGTATTTGGAATTGCTGTATACGTTATGATTAAGTTCCGCAGGAAAAAGGGACAAACGGAAATACCGAAGCAAGTGGAAGGAAGCTTTAAGCTGGAGATTATTTGGACGGTTATCCCGCTTATTTTGGTATTTATTCTTGCAGTTCCTACCGTTCAACAGATTTTTGCTTTTGGTGAAGATCATTACAATGAAAAGGGTTCCGTGCAGGTAAAAGTAACTTCGCACCAGTACTGGTGGGAATTTGAATACCCGCAATACGGAGTGAAAACCTCCCAGGAATTGATGATGCCAACAGGCAAGAACATCGCTTTCGAACTGAAAACTGCAGACGTTCTCCACTCTTTCTGGGTGCCATCTTTGTCCGGCAAAATGGACACCAACCCAGATGGAACGATCAACAGATTCAGCTTCAGTACGGAAAAAGAAGGAGTTTACCGCGGTAAATGCGCCGAGCTTTGCGGTCCTTCGCACGGTTTGATGGAATTCAAGGTAAAGGCAGTTAGCCCGGATGCGTTTGACAAATGGGTTGCAGCGATGAAAGCGCCTGCTGTCCTGCCTAAGGATCAGGCTCTGGCTGAATCTTTCAAAAAGTCCTGCTTGTCTTGCCATGCTGTTGGCGACCAAGGGGGTCCAGTGGCTCCGAATCTTACAGGCATCGGTTCTCGTGAATCTGTTGCCGGTATCTTGCTGAATGAAGGTCAAGACGGAGGTAAACCAGTTAAGGATAACCTCAAAGCATGGCTTGAAGATCCGCAAGCTGTGAAACCGGGTAACAAAATGCCAGCTCCAAAAGATTTGGGTCTGACAGATGAACAAATCGATGGCATTGCCGACTACTTGGCTAACTACAAATTGGATTATTAAGGCGCGGATCAAAAAAATAACAGATCATCGATTTGCCTGAATAGTGAGTGTAATGATAGGCATTTTCCATGCAAATCTGATTCTTAATTTTTTTGATCGCGCCAAGTTTTATAAACAGCAAGATTTTTATAAGAGGGGGTACCAACCTTGGCTCATGCTCATAGTGTCAAGCGCCATAAGGGCTTAATGGATTGGCTTACTACAGTCGACCATAAGAAAATAGCCATTCTTTATTTGCTGGCTGGCGGTGTGTTTTTTGGTATCGGTGGCATTGAGGCGTTATTGATCCGCCTGCAATTGATCAAGCCGATGAATGATTTAGTGTCAGCTCAAACCTTTAATGAATTGATTACGATGCACGGTACAACAATGATCTTCCTGGGCGTAATGCCCGTCATCTTCGCACTGATGAATGCGGTGATTCCGCTGCAAATCGGCGCGCGCGACGTTGCCTTTCCGTTCCTGAACTCTTTGGGTTTTTGGACTTTTCTGTTCGGGGGTCTGCTACTTAACCTGAGTTGGATTTTGGGCGGCGCACCGGATGCGGGCTGGACGGCCTATACTCCGCTCTCATCGACTACTTATAGTACCAATCATGGCGTTGACTTTTACACGGTCGGTCTTCAGATCGCGGGTCTCGGTACACTTATCGGGGGCATTAACTTCCTAGCCACAATCATCACGATGCGTGCGCCTGGAATGTCCTTTATGAGAATGCCGATGTTTACATGGACAACGTTTGTTACTTCTGCAATGATTCTGTTCGCGTTCCCTGCTGTTACGGTAGGTTTGGTTTTCCTTTCCTTTGACCGGATTTTGGGAGCGAATTTCTTCGAAGTTGCCGGTGGCGGTAGCCCCGTTCTTTGGCAGCATATCTTCTGGATATTTGGTCACCCTGAAGTATATATCCTCATCCTGCCGGCTTTCGGTGTGATTTCCGAGGTTATATCGACATTCTCGCGCAAACGTCTTTTTGGATACAGCTCAATGGTGTTTGCTACAATCTTGATCGCCTTCCTGGGCTTCATGGTTTGGGCTCACCACATGTTTACAACGGGTCTCGGTCCGGTCGCAAACGCGCTGTTCTCGATTGCAACGATGCTGATTGCGGTACCGACGGGTATCAAAATTTTTAACTGGTTATTTACGATGTGGGGCGGTCAGATTCGCTTCACAAGTGCAAATCTGTTCGCCATCGGATTTATTCCGACATTCGTTATGGGCGGGGTAACAGGGATTATGCTCGCATCGGCCCCTGCCGACTTCCAATTCCATGACACGTATTTCGTTGTTGCTCACTTCCATTATACAATTATGGGAAGTCTCGTCTCCGGTCTCTTGGCAGGTCTCCACTACTGGTGGCCTAAAATGTTTGGCCGGATGCTTAACGAAACGCTTGGCAAACTGTGTTTCTGGTTCTTTATCATTGGTTTCCATATGACGTTCTTTGTGCAGCACTTACTCGGTCTGATGGGGATGCAGCGGCGCGTATTTACGTATTTGCCTAACCAGGATTTCGATACGTTGAATTTGGTAAGTACCATCGGTGCCATCCTAATGGGTATCGGTATTATTTTCTTCTTGATCAACGCATTCGTAACCGCTGCGAAACCTAAAGGCGTCGCAAACGATCCTTGGGAAGACGGACGTACGCTGGAGTGGGCGATTCCTTCGCCGCCGCCAGAGTACAACTTCAAGCAAATTCCGCTTGTTCGCGGCATCGATACTTATTGGAAAGAAAAAATGGCTGGAAACAAAGAAGTGACGCCTGCGGAACCGCTTGGCCCGATTCATATGCCTTCACCAACCATTTTACCGTTTGTTATGTCTGTCGGCATTTTTATCGCCGGTTTGGGCTTCATGTTCAGTAAAGAGCAATTTTCGAATTCCTTTATGAGCTTGATCTTCAACAATTGGATTGTATGTGGTATCGGTTTGGCCATCACTTTAGGTTCCATGTTGCTGCGTTCCTTATATGATGATCATGGCTGGCATATTGAAGTGGAAGAGCTGGAAGAAGAGGGGGTAAAAGCATGAGTTCATCGCATGCACAAACGGACGGCGCATTGCCGCATGAACCGGAAAAGGCGACATTGGAAGGCCGCAATAAAGTGCTCAGCTTTTGGCTTTTCCTTGGTGGAGAGGCAGTACTGTTCGGTACCCTGTTCGCGACATTCCTGGCGCTTCGTAACCAAACAAATGAAGGTCCTACGGCAAATGAACTGTTTCAATTGCCAATGACCGCGGCAGCGACTTTGATCCTGCTCGTCAGCAGCTTGACCAGTGTGTTCGCCGTTCAGGCCATGCATCGTCATAAGGTTGCTACACTCCGCTTATGGTTAATGGTTACCGTTATTTTGGGTCTGGGCTTCCTGAGTCTTGAAATTTATGAGTTTTACGAGTATATAACTGCTGAGAAATTCGGCATGACGACCAGTGCATTCAGTTCTTCGTTTTACACGCTGGTCGGCTTCCACGGAGCGCACGTTGCGTTCGGTGTGCTATGGATTTCCCTTTTGATTGGACAGCTGTATAAAAAAGGGCTGACCGTCGTAACGGCGCCTAAGGTGTATGTGTCGGCAATGTATTGGCACTTTATCGACGTCGTGTGGGTATTCATCTTTACGGTTGTTTACCTGCTCGGGAAGGTGGGCTAAGATATGACTACAGAACATCAGGCTACCCATGATGTTGTAAAGCACAGCAGACGTCATGAGGGACCTCAGAAGCATATCATCGTTTTCATTTTCTCCATCGTTCTCACTGCTATTGCCTTTGCAGCCGTGGCTGCTGGCGGAGTGAATACTGCTTTCGCGGTAAGTCTACTGCTGGTTATGGCGGTGATTCAAGTTATGGTACAAATGGGATACTGGATGCACTTAAAGGACCGGGATCATATGATGCCTATCCTGTTTATGATTGGTGGATTTTTCGTAGCTAGTACAGCCATCGTCATGGGTCTGTTTTGGGTATGGTGGTAAAATAGAGAAAGAGGCGGGCTTTAGCCCCCTCTTTTTTTCAATGAAGGCAGACTGTCACAATTTCGACAGATATGATGCCGCTTGAGAGGAGGTTTTAACATGCTGGGGTTAGAATATTTTAGCTTTAGCGCTTTGTTCAGTCCGTTATTTCTCGCATTTATGCTGCTCGTAACGGCTGCGTATTTTGTTTTGATCGGACCCCTTAGTGAGAAGTTTGCGGATAGCGAGCCTGTGCCCTTAAGCAAAAAGATCAGCTTCGTTTGCGGAATGTTAATCTTGTACCTTGCTCAAGGTGGGCCGATCAGTCTGCTCGGACATTTAATGTTTACGTTCCACATGACCACGATGGCATTCTCCTATCTGGTTGCACCGCCGCTGTTAATGATGGGGATACCAGTATGGTTATGGCGAGCGATTCTAAAAGTGAATCCGTTCAAAAAGTTAGGTCATTTCTTTGCGCGGCCTGTTGTTGCTGCGGTCGTATTCAACGGGTTCTTTTCTCTCTATCACTTTCCGGCGGTACATGACTATGTTATGCTGCATTTTGTCGTTCACCGCGTATACTATTTACTGCTGTTCATAGCTTCCATTTTGATGTGGTGGACACTCATTAACCCGCTGCCGGAGAAGAATAAAGCTTCGGGACTTGGCAAGATCGGCTACATCTTCTTGAACATGGTGCTGCTGACACCTGCCTGCGGTTTGATCATATTCTCCATCAAGCCGATGTACGCGACATACAGTGATCCCAATGTGTGGGCACAGGCTATGGGATACTGCGTATCCGGAGATCCGTCGAAGCTGTTGCAGGCATTTGGCGGCCCAACTTTTTTTAATATTATGAGCACGAAGGTGGATCAGCAAGTTGGCGGAATCGTCATGAAGTTTATTCAAGAGTTTATTTTCGCGTCTATGCTAGGGAAAGTATTTTTCCGTTGGTATAAGGATGAAAATAAAGAAGACGATAACATAACGCCTGCCGAGTTTGGCGACAGTTCTATGAACCAAGCCTAAGCTGATCTCGTGTGTAAGGAGGATATCCATGGATTTATACATGCTGTTGCCAACCATCAGCACATCGTTTATTGTCATCAGTGCGGTATTGGTGGCAATTGGCTGGGGGCTAATTATTCAAGGAAAACGTGATGCCCATAAAAAGGTAATGATTTTGGGCGCTGTTGCAGCACTCCTGTTTTTCATTATCTACATGTCCAGAACCATCTTCATCGGTAACACTTCCTGGGGCGGTTCGGACGAGATGCAAGTGTACTATCAAATCTTCCTGATCTTCCATATCACCCTTGCTTCGGTTGCTGCGGTGTTTGGGATTACCACTCTGGTGCTGGCATTTAAGGAGAAGTTCTCGAAGCATCGGAAGTGGGGGAGAGTTACAGCCACCATCTGGTTCTTTACGGCCATTACGGGCGTAGCCGTTTATGTCCTGCTCTATGTGCTGTATCCGGGTGGACATACCAAACCGGTGTGGGAAGTTATTTTGGGCGCTTAAGTAGATAGGACGTTATCTTGTGACATTGCAAACTTAAAAAGGACCTTTTCGTTGCTGCTGCTGGCATAGCGAAAAGGTTTTTTTTGTTCAGATAAATTTTTCTGGGTCCCCACAAAGTATTTGGAATAAGCTTTATGGGGGTATTTTTATTCAGGTCAGATATTAGTATCTGGCACCTTCCGAATGGCTGAAGTATTATTTACAAGGAGTTGGTGGGGGACTTATTGTTTATTAGGGACGGCTGAATTTAGATGGTAACTTTATTCTTGCTCACCACGTCTATATAGTATAAGGGTGAATTTCCAAATCACTGAAAAGGTTCGGGATCTACATGAGACGTATCAGCTTTGAAAAATACAGGGGTCAGAACGGCAGAAGTTTGATTCTAGCTGCAGCAATGATTTTGATTCTGCTGTTTACGACCTCGCTTTCAAACCCCGGCGCGATGTCCGCAGACCAACAACATGAATCGGGAGAGCTAAATCAGAATGTGGAGCCTCCCCGTTCTGAAGGAGTTGACTCCGCAAATCCAAGTCAACAAGCCACCGTACAATGTGGTGTTCTCAAGGTGGCACAACCAACGGAAGGCATAAAGCAGATTCCTTTGTATTGCATATCCGGAAAATTCCATGGCGAATATGTCCCATCTAATCTTCCGTATAGGGATATGCCAGTTCTTGAAGGCATTTCACTTCCAATCTCGGAGATTTCGCGTTGGGGGGCATATCTGTTGAATGGTGGCAGCAATCACGGCTATCTTATGCTTGCTCCACGGGACTGGAAGGTCATTTCGGCGGAAATAGGCATGAACGGATCGGTGAAAGTTGAAATGCAGGATCCTGCCAACCCCGGGATTCATATGAGTTATCTCGATGCAGGCACTTGTATGGGCTGCGCTACCCGAATGATCGGAAGCTATTTTCCGGAAATGAAGAAGTGGGTGAATGATCAGGGATCTGTTTCAGAGCCGCTCGTGTTCGAGAGCAGAACGGAATTGAATAAGCATATGGTTCAATTTACTTTGAAAAAGAACACGGAAGCCTTTAAGACTTATGGGGCGGCATACTGGTTACTTGATCAGGACAATGCGCAATTTACGATGCTGGAGGTTGAGGCGCCTGAGGCGCAGGCGCAAATTGTGCAGACTATGCTAGATTTTTATACCAAATACCCGGCAGCTTTTGTATATTAGATATGGATGTGGATAAGGCTCGAGCCCAATGGAGGGCGGCGGGCCTTTTTTTGTGTTCCAAACAAAATATTCAGCTAAACATCTTTTTAGTGCACAAAGTGCGAAGTAGCGGAGGGGATGGAATCGTTCTGAAGAAGCTAAAAGCTTTTTGAAAAAAAGCTACTTCGGAAGCATAAGCTGTGGTCGCCTAAAAGCTTTCCGCAGGAAAGCTAACATCGGAAGCATACGCTGTCTCCGAAATTCTACATTAAGAAAGATAAGATCAAGAAATTTGGAGGCGGGCAGCGATCGGAAGAACGATCCGTACCCGCAGCGGTCCTCGCACAAAACTAATTAGATTTGAGGAAATATTTTCAATCCAACTATTGCCAAAGCATTCGCCACACTATATACTGTGTATAAAGATATATACAGTAAGCACAGCGACGGTATGTATATACACACCTGTGAGATATGTACTAAGACGGAAATGGGGGAGAGCCGTTTGGAAAATGCCAAAAAAGCCTGGTCCATAATACTCAAGGATCTGAAAAGCGAAAAGAAATATTTTATATGGACCATTGTGTATTCCGTTTATACGGCCTTTACGCTCGGACTTGCGGTCAAAGGCCAGATGGAAGCGCCAAAATATTTGAATCCGGTCATCGACGGTATGTTTTTGATGCTGATTCCCATGTTGGGCTTTTACTTTTGCCGTAGGTCATTTAAATATTTAAGTGAAGATTCGTATACGCAGATGCTTGCCTTTTTCCGAGCATTGCCGATACCGAACCAAGTCGTGATCGTTTATCGAGTGATACAGATTTTTCTGGCTTATATCGTCAATGGTATCGTCTTTTTTGGATTGATGTACTTCGTTATCGAGTCGGCGGATATCCAATTGTCAATCATTGAGTACATGGCCTTCGCACTAACCTGGATCGGATACGGCATCATGATTTCAGGGGCATACATGTATTTCGAGTTTTCTAATAACGGCAAAGGTTATTTCAAATCAACATTGCTTTTCCTTGTCGGAGCAGTAGTAGCGGCCGGAATCATTAAATTATTTGGTGGCAACATGCTGCTGTGCTCGATTGCGCTGGCAAACCGCTGGAGTATGCTTTCTCCTCTCATGTGGGGGATGCTGGTGGGAGCAACGGCTAGCCTGATACTATTTTCCAAATTAACGGAACGCAAGCTAAGAACCCGGGATCTTGTCTAACCTTGCGATTCAAATTAGCTGTTTCGTTAACGCAAACGAATGCAAGCTGTAGATCTAATGTTCGAGAAGGTACGAGGTGAGGTGCGAGAGGTGTGGATTCCTATTCAACTAAATGAAAATAGCGCTGAACCGCTTTACCATCAGATTGAATCCCAATTAAGATCGCTGATTATTAGTGGACAAATCAAGGAGGGGACCCTTTTGCCATCCATCAGAGAATTTGCAGGAGGATTAAACTGCAGCGTCATCACCGTTCGCCGGGTATACCAGGATCTGGAGAATGAAGGGCTGCTGCGAACCAAACAGGGGACCGGAACATTTGTCGCGAAGGTAGGCGATACGCAGCGTGAGGTATTCAGACGGGAGGCGGTGGAAGAAGCGTTGAATTCAGCGGTCGATGTTGGCATATCTGTGAAATGTGAAGAGGAAGAATTGAAACAGCTCTTCTTATCGATATTGCATAAAAAATATCATCCGGATCAGGGGGAAGGTGAAGCATAAGTGGAACAAGTTGCCGTCGAATTCAAAGGCGTTGAAAAGAAGATGCGGCAAAAAAGGATTGGTCCCATCGATTTAAAGCTGCCGCAAGGCCACGTCATCGGCTTGATCGGTGAAAACGGGTCAGGGAAAAGCACACTTATTCATATGATATTGAGAATTGTGTTTCCTGATCAGGGCAGCATCTCCTTGTTTGGCAAGAACTATAAGCATGAAATTCCCTATGATATTCGCAGCAAGATCGGGTTAGTGTCCGAAAAATCCAATAGGGAGGAAGACAATCTAACTGCGGAAGAAGCGGCGGAGTTCAGGGCGCAATGGTATCGCGATTGGGATCAGCAATATTTCGAAGACCTGCTTGGGAAATTCAAGGTTCCGCGAAACACCAAACTGAGGAAAATGTCCAAGGGGGAGCGGCGCAAATACGAAATTTCCGCAGCGCTTGCGCCACATCCGAAGCTGCTTTTGCTGGATGAACCTTCGTCTGGGCTTGATCCTTTTGCCTGGAAGCTGATGATCGATGAGCTCCGAAGCTTTATGGAATCCGGTGATGTTACAATTTTGCTTTCGACCCATATCGTTGACGAAGTCAAACGGCTGGCCGATTATGTGGTGCTGCTGAACCACGGTAAAATGCATGGCATGGCGGAGAAAGACAGCTTGATGGATAACTGGAGGGAAATTTGGGTAAACGGCGGCACAGATCTTGCCGAGGATTTGCCAGGAATCATTCAGGCCCAGCAGGAATTTCAGGGTGTTATGAGTATGATCACAACAGAATGTCTGGAAGTTGAAAAGATTTTGCAGGACTCGGGTATTCAGGTACTGAAAACCAGAACACTTGAGCTTGATGAAATATTGGGATTGTGGCTAAAAGGCCATCTGCCTGCAGGAGTGCAGCCAGGGAAAGGAGATTAAATATGGTATCGTTGCAATTGGATCATGTGTTTAAGCAATACGGGGAAAAGACGGCGGTAAACAACATTTCGCTGCAGGTGGAAAAGGGTGAGATTTATGGTCTCTTGGGTGCAAACGGCGCCGGGAAGACGACAACGATGCGAATGGTACTCGGACTTATTTATCCGGATGGAGGCGATATTCGCTACCACGGCAAACCTTACAGCAATGAGCTGACACGCGTGATGGGGTACCTGCCTGAAGAACGGGGACTGTATCCGAAGATCAAGGTAAGCGAACAGATTGTCTATCTGGCGCGGCTGCGGGGGATGTCCAAGCAGGATGCAGATAAGAACCTGCGCTATTGGCTCGACCGTTTCGAAGTGCCGGAATATTACGATAAACGGATCGAGGAGTTGTCCAAAGGGAACCAGCAGAAGATGGGTTTTATCGCCGCTATTGTGCATAAGCCGCAAATTTTGATTTTGGATGAAGCCTTCAGTGGTCTGGACCCAGTCAATGTGGAACTGCTTAAAGCGACGGTCAAGGAACTGCGGGATAACGGAACGAGCATTTTGTTCTCGACGCATCGCATGGAACATGTCGAGGAGTTATGCCGCCGCATCACGATTCTTGACCGCTCTAATACGGTAGTGCAGGGTGATATTAAAGAAATCAAAAGTCGCTACCCGCGCGAAGAAGTCATTTTATACACCCAAGGGCAAGTAAACCATCTGGACTCTATTCCGGGTGTCAAATCGGTGGAGCATGTAGAGCGGGGGTACCATATCCATATTGGCACGCAAGAAACGGCTCAGTTAATTTTGCAGCATGCCATGGCCGAGACAACGGTGGAGCGTTTTGAAATCAAAGAGCCAACATTGAACCAAATCTTTATTCAAGAGGTGGGGGAATCCAAATGAATAATACATTAGGGACCATTATCGGGTTTACTTATAAAAATAAAGTCAAAACGAAATCTTTTCTGATCACAACATTGGTGTTAGCCATCCTCATGACCATCGGGATGAATCTTCCTTATCTGATCAAGCAGTTTAAAGGTGGGGATGACGGAAAAGCGGTACAAATTGGTTTGTTATACGGCAACCAACAGGCAACGGCAGCAACGCTTGAGAAATATGCAGCGGATTCCGGAAACAAGGATTATGCTTTTGTAAAATATGAAGGAAGCGCGGAAGACCAGCTGAACCAAGATGTAAAGAATGGCAAGCTGGAAGGTTATCTGAAATTTGAAGAGGATCCGGCTGACAAGTCGTTTCCGAAAGTCGTGTATGCGGGCAAGGGGGAAATGGGCAAAGGACTGAGCGTCTATCTGCAGAGTTCCTTGCAAAATATCAAAACTGCGATGATCGCCAAAGATTCACTGACAGCTGAGCAGATCGGCGCGCTGAATAAGCCAGTTTCGCTGACCTCGCTTGATATTTCAGACGATGTCAAAGCGAATAAGACGGGTGATGCGGAGAAAGACAAAAATCAGAAAGTTATGAATTACATTATCGTATATTTCTTGATGATTCTATTCTTCTCTTCCAACATGATGACAGGTAATATGATCGCGGCGGAAGTAACAGCCGAAAAAAGCTCGCGCATTATGGAAATTCTCATTACCAGCGTATCGCCGCTGAACCAAATGTTTGGCAAAATCATCGGGATCTTCCTGGTCGGCATTACTCAAATGGTCGCCTTCGGCGTGGTCATTGCTGCTAACGTGATGATGCCGCAAAACGTAGGGATATTGGAAGAATTCCATCTCAGCCTTGCGGATATCAATTTCTCCGTACTGGTATACGGCTTGCTGTTCTATATTTTTGGATATTTCCTGTACGCGGTGCTTTATGCCGCTGTCGGCTCTCTTGTCAGCCGTACCGAAGAGCTCGGTCAGGCGGTTATGCCGATTACAATGATCGGACTTGCAACGTTCTACATTGGTATCTTTAGTATCAATACGCCAGGAAGCATGTTAATCAAAATTACAAGCTTTATCCCGTTCACAGCACCGACTTCTATGCTAATTCGGGTCGGAATGGGCGAGGTGCCAGTATGGCAAATCCTGATTTCATTGGCGCTATTGATTGTGTCCATTCTGGTCTTTGGCTGGTTGTCAGCCAAAATCTACCGCACCGGTGTGCTGATGTACGGCAAACGTCCATCGTTTAAAGAACTGCGCAAAGCGATGAAGGCGTATAAGATTTAGTAATTTATTTAGTAGAAAAGAAAAAAAGGATAGTTGTAAAGTTTTAGATCACTTAGCCTCAATAAAATCACTTAGCCCCAAAAAAGGAGAATTACACATGAAAATGAAAAATTGGAAACGAATGCTCTTATCCCTCGCGATTTCGGCCGGCCTGCTCGTTACATCAGCGCCTGCCATGGCTGCTCCGCAACAGACGGAAGTCAAGGTGAATGATCAAGCCGTCAAATACACCATAGATACGCCAATCATCGATCAGGGGACAACGTTTGTTCCGCTGAAAATGACACTCCAGGCCATGAATGCGAAACTTACGGATGCGGCAGATGACACGATCCATGCGGTAGTTAATGGCAAAACGATTACGCTAAAAAGCAAGCTCAAACGAATCAATGGCGTGACTTATGCCCCTATTCGGGTAGTTGGCGATGCAGCGGGTTATGAGGTTCGCTGGGATGCCAAGACGCGTACGATTCTGCTAGCTCCCAAAGCGGGTGCATCCGCCAAAACGGGTGGCCGCGGATTCATGTGGGAAGTGGAGAAAAACGGTAATACAGTGTATCTGGTAGGCTCCATGCATATTGCCGATGACAGCTTCTACCCGCTTCGTTCAGAACTCGAGAAAGCTTTTGCTGAGGCCGACTATCTCGGAGTAGAGATTGATTTAAGCAAAGCAGCCGACGAGGCGCAGCAAAAAATAATTATGGATCTGAGCATGTATCAGGATGGAACCACGCTTAAGGATCATGTGTCTAGCGCGACGTATGCCAAAGTTGGCAAGATTCTGGAACAAAGCGGTATGAAGCCAAATGCTATGGACGCATTTAAACCTTGGGTTGTGGGAACCACGATCAACAGTTTGAAATCGGTAAAGGCCGGGTATGAGGCGGCTTCGGGGGTCGATCTGTATTTTACTCAGAAAGCGAATGAACGTAAAATTCCAGTGCTGGAGCTTGAATCCTATAAATCTCAGCTTGGTATGTTCGATGGCTTCTCCAAAGAATTACAGGAGAAAAACCTGAACGATGTCCTGGACAATTTTGATGTGCTAGATGACACTGTGAAGAAGATGGCTGAGATGTGGAAAACAGGAAGTGAGGAACAACTCCTGGAGCTGACAAATAGCATAACCGCTGATGGGGAATATAACAAAGCGATGCTGATCGACAGAAACATTAAAATGGCCGATAAAATTGACGGATACTTGAAAAGCAATAAAAAGGAAGAGTATTTCATCGTAGTTGGCGCAGCCCACTACCTTGGCGAGAACGGCATCATAAAACTGCTAGAGGAAAAAGGATATACTGTTGTTCGGAAATAATAACTGTCTTCTCGAACTAGAGGCAAGATGATAGAAATAGCAAAATACAGATGGCCATTACTGACCTTGAACATTGGTCAGTAATGGCCATTTTGTACTCTGGCAATATACATAGTTTAGTAGGATGGCTGTCTTATTCATGTACACGTTTCGGTTTCGGCGTATGAATGAAGGCAGCCGGCCAGTTTCATCTCCCTGTAGTTTCGTTAGAGATACTAGCTTTCTTGCGGGATGCTTATAGGCGAACCTAGTACATGCTTCCGGGGCAGCGTTCTTACTGGCCGTCTCTAAGCTCTTGGATTTTGTATGAATGCCTCTGAATTGGGAATTAATAATGGGTATAAATTCTTTGTTCGGGGGCTTTCCTTATGTCGCGTATTTTTCAACAGCTTTTGAATCCATTACATAAAAAACGAGCCAAGAAGGAAATTTTACTGGAGGAAAATGGGCACCTTCAGAATCAGCAGATCGCTTTGGATTTAAATCAAAATGAGCAAATGATGAATGAACTGTTTCGAAACTGTTCGGATGTTGTATACCGTTCTGTTCAACTTCATGGGCAAGTGCAAGCACTATTGATCTATGTTGATGGAATGGTTGACGCAATAAGCTTAGAGGAAACCGTTCTTAAGCCGCTAATTAACAAAGAAGTGCCGCAAGAGATTAGTCAACTAGAATCCTTTGGGGAATTCATCCGTAATCAAGCTGTCGTTACCCGGCAAATCAAGCAGACAAGCAGTGTATCGGAAACGGTACAAGACATCTTAAGTGGGTTCGTCGCCATATTTGTAGCGGGGGAGAGCCAAGTTTTGCTCGCAAATCTTAAAGGTTTTGAAATGCGGCAGGTTACTGAACCGGAAACTGAATCCGTCGTGCGCGGTCCCCGAGAAGGATTTACCGAATCTTTACGAACAAATACAAGTTTGTTGCGTCGCAGGTTACGAAGCTCAAGACTGAAAACCGAATCGCTAACCATCGGTGCATTGTCTCGGACGGATGTGGCCTTGGTGTACATTGAAGGCATTGTAAACGATTCTATCTTGGACGAAGTTCGGCAGCGAGTTAGCCGTATTGAGATTGATGCCGTGCTGGATTCTGGATTCATTGAAGAATTTATTGAAGATACTCCCTTCTCTCCATTTCCAACAGTCCAAAATACGGAACGTCCTGATGTTGTACTTTCAAGTTTGATAGAAGGCAAAATCGGCATTATTGTTAACGGTTCTCCGTTCGTACTCATCGTTCCCATGACCTTTTGGTCGGTTCTTCAGGCGGCAGAGGACTACTACGAGCATTTTGTTTATTCCACAGCCATTCGGTGGCTGCGGTTCATGTTGCTTTCCATTTCGCTACTGCTTCCTTCGCTCTATGTTGCAGCCACGACGTTCCATCCGCAGTTAGTTCCAGCAGACTTATTGCTAAGTATCGCAGCCGCTCGCGAAGGCGTTCCTTTCCCGGCCGTTGTAGAGGCGCTCTTGATGGAACTTATGTTTGAGGCGTTAAGGGAAGCTGGCATTCGTCTGCCCAAACCGGTCGGTTCAGCGGTAAGCATGGTTGGGGCACTGGTGATTGGAGAATCTGCGGTAAATGCTGGTATCGTTGCTGCTCCTATGGTTATTGTTGTTGCGTTTACTGGCATCGCCTCATTTTCCATTCCACGATATAATTTTGGGCTCGCTTTTCGGCTCATTCGGTTCCCCATTCTGATCTTGGCGGGTCTGCTCGGTTTATATGGGGTTGGCCTTGGGTTGATTGGAATGATCATTCATTTAGTAAATCTACGCTCTTTTGGAGTACCTTATCTCGCCCCGATTACCCCTAAGATGGGTGGAGATTATAAGGATATTTTTATACGAGCGCCAAGATGGGCTATGCATGAGCGCCCGACGTCTTTTGTAGGAAGGGACAAAACGCGCATACCGGAAGGCCAAAAACCCGGCTCAGATCGTGAGTAATATACATAAATAGATGTTTACATAACACTTAGATGGGAGCACTTCTAATGAAAATTTCCGGAACGCAGCTCTTTTGGCTGGTGGTGAGTACTGAAATCGGATTAATCATGATGTTTACGTTGTCACCAGCTCTCACTGAGGCCAAGCAAGATGCTTGGATTTCCATTTTACTGGCGGGTGCAATCGCTCTTAGTGTAATTTACCTTGCTGCTAAGGTAAGTTTATTACACCCGGATCAAACCTTTGTCCAATATTGCCAAACGATACTCGGAAAATGGCTGGGGAAAATCATTTTTATCCCTTACTTTGTGATGTGGTATTCGGTAGATGGAATGATCTTGCGCAATTCCTCGGATTTTTTATACATTGCATTATTTAATAAAACGCCGTTATACGTGCTATTGATCACCCTGTTGATCTTAGCGGTTTATGTCATTTATACAAGCGGTATTGAGGGGATCGCCCGTTGCAGTGTAATTATGGGGCCAATTATTGTGCTAATGATTTTGAGTACCTTCGTTGTCAGCTTGAATCATCTGGATTGGCGCCAATTAACTCCTGTTTACGCTGATTCCGGGCTTACTTCGATATTGAAAGGGGCGCTCCCAACTGCAGCCTTTTTTGGTGATACGGTCATATTTACGATGGTGTTTTGCTTTCTACCCGATTCCCGCCAAGTACTTTCGCGGGCGATGTGGGGAATTGTTGTCGTAACTTCATTGGTCTTTTTAGCGGTAGTGATAGCTACTATGACGTTTGGGCCGTTGCTTTCTTCGCGGATGTGGTTTCCTTTTTATGGTGTGTCGCGATTTATTTCCGTTATGGGATTCATTCAAAATGTTGATATCCTAGTAGTGATCTTCTGGATGTTCTCGGGTTTTACCAAAATCTCTTTATTCCTGTTTGCCACTACGTATGGAACCGCACAGTGGTTTAATATGAAAGATTGGCGAAAGTTAATTTGGGTCGTTGTTCCGATCGTATTCGTTATTTCGATATTGCCACAAAACATCGCGCAGGTCATGATCGATTACCCACAAAAATTTTGGTTGCCATTTGTTATGCCTATCAACGTATTTGGCATTCCTCTTTTATTATGGATTGTTGGGGCGATCCGTAAGAAGAGAACCAGCAAGAAGGTGAAACAACAATGAAACTAACCCGGATGCTTTATATCATTTTAGTTTTGCTCATGCTGCTCACGACAGGTTGCTGGGATCGCAAAGAACTGAATGAACAAGCCATTATTACCGCATGGGGATTTGATCTGAATGACGATGGAGGGTATCGGGGGACGGCACAGTTTGCGATCCCAGCGAAAATGGGCAGTGGAAAATCGGCAGGCCAGGGTAACACGGCTTTTGTTACGGTCTCAGGAACCGGAAAAAATATGTACGCAGCCGCTATAGATATGCAACTTAAAGTTTCCCGATCATGGTTCGCCGGGCATCGTAAGGTAGTTCTGCTTGGGGATAAGTTAGCCAAACATGGCCTTTCAAGAGTTTTGGATGAATTAAGCCGGGACCCCATTGTTCGGATACGGACCGGCATGTTTGTTTTGAAAGATGGATTATCGGTGCAGGATTTCCTTGAATTACCCTATCCGCTCGAACGTCTTTCGGCCAATGCTCTAATCAATATGCAAGATGCGGTTGGATTAAATCCCGAGCTCTCCTTACGAAACTTTTTAATGGCTGCTTCGAGCGAGGAGAGCTGCCCTGTTCTACCTGTTGTCGAAAAAACGGGCAGTTCTTCCGGGGGAGGTTCGAAACAGACATCCTCTGAAATGAAGTTATGGGGTTTCGCTATTTTTAATAGGGATTCCCGTCTTGTTAAATATTTGCCGATGAAAGAGAGCTTCATTAGGCAATGGATCATAGGGCAATTGAATTCCAATGTCTTCACAGTCAATATTCCTGGGGAGGAGGGAAACATTTTAGTTGAGGCCGACCATTTGAAGAGCAAAATCAAAACATCTCAGCGTGACGGAAAAGTTCGTATTATCGTTACGCTTGGCGGAAGAAGTACGATTCGAGAAAATAACACGCGTCTAGACTTAAGCGAGTCTAAAAACATGATGTTGGTACAAAATGAGTTAAATAAACAAGCCGGTAAATATGTTCATAAGGTGATCCGGAACATACAAGCCCTCGGTACAGATATTTTGGGATTCGGGGAAGCCTTTCACCGGCAACATCCTTATGCATGGAAAGAAATAAAAAAGGAATGGGTTGGCAAATTTACCGAGGCGGAAGTTTCCGTTGCATTAAATCTACGAGTTTGGGGAGAAGGAAAATTGGGACCGTCGGGAATTCTGAAGACAAACGAAGTCAAAAAATAATTCGACTTCGTTCCGCAGCGTTGGATCCACTCGGGGTGGACACTATTTTTCAATTTTCGGCTGACATGAAGCATGTCAGCCTTTTTTGCGTTGGTTAATAGAATATATTTCACATTAATCCACAAACGATCAATAAAACACAAATTACGACATATTTTTCATAATTTTGGTGGTATAATCTCCTAGTACAAAGGATACAAGGGAGTGAGGATAAATACCTATCTTGGAAATTGGAACCCATACATAGAGTCCTTGAAAATAACGATTCGAGTTTTACAATGAACGAACTAAGGATTTAGGAGGGAGCGTCGTGGAGCGTTTTCAAGCCTTGCAGGATGGATTGATCATTGGAATCAGCTTGGTTTTATTGTTGATGTGTGTCTTGATGTACTTAAGATGGAAAACTCAGCTTTATTTGAATTTTTCCGGTGCAGCTTTATTGGGGGTATTTGCGGCGATAGGGTTGGCATCCTTTTCGGGTAAGCCTGGTGTCGTATATATGTTTTTCGCATCCTTGTTTACGTGCAGTTTGATTATGCAGCAGATGAACAGCTTTAGGCTTTTTTACCATAAACGTTCCGATCGGCTGTATGTTCATCTGGGCACTGCCTTTTTGATGGTGTTAACCGCTGCGGCTTCGCTTTTCCTTCCTACGGAAATGTCTACGCTGCTAATTCTATTGATCGTTGCGCTGCTGGGACTCTACTCCGCATTTAAGCTGTTTTCTGAGAATGAACGGTTGCGAAACACCCTGGCTATTGCTCTTTATAGCGTGTATGCGCTTTGCCTTTTTGTATGGGCGATGACGAAAGTGGAACGATTGCTGCTGTTTGGTAATTTGTTTTTGATTTTTACGCTGATGGCCATGTTTTCCTTGTTGTTTGAGAGGATTGTGGGGATTATGCAGGCTGCAACCTTTACATCCACGCATGATGAAATAACGGGGCTGCTTACGCGCAAGCATTTTATGCAGCAGGCTCGTCAATGGGTCAACCGGAAACAAGCCTTTGGGATGATTTATATCGACATTGCCGAGAACGGCGATGGGACCGGATTATCAAACGACGTTCTTCTTAAAAATTTGGGGATCGCCACCATGAAATATACGGAGGGATTTGGAATTTCAGGTCGTTATGCGCAAAACGGTTTTGCGGTTCTGGTCACGAAACCCGATGTGGAAATCGGGGATTTGTCGGATCGGATCCGGATGAGATTAGAATTTGAAGCTCCCGGGTCGATCTTTACAGGTCACATGTTGCTGAGAGAAGACAGCGAGTTGGAACATGTTATTCATGAGGCGGGACAATTGGCTGAACGTTCGCGGAAACACGGTTTGGACAAAATCTACGGACTGGAACAGAGCAGAATCTTATCGGATAGCGGGGTGCAAAAATGAACGCGGTCATCATTTCGAATAAAACGGCTCCTTATGTACATGAAGCTATCGGGAACATGGATATAAGTTTTGAAAAGGTTGGCAGGTTTACGCCGGAGCAATTTTGGGAGAACTGCCAATCGGCGGCCAGAATCAATATCTCGACATTGATTTTGGATATGGACTGCGTGGAACCTAAAGCTTTCATGGAAGGATTAAGACAATACAGATCCTATCGCAACCAGGTTCCCGTGATTGTTATCGCGCTGGATCGCCAGGATGATGACGGAATGATTCACCAATTGGCGGAAATGGGGATCACGGTCATTACGACCGCACCCGGCACGAACCCTAAATCGATTATCAAAGCGCTGATTAAGCTGCAGCCGGGTAATAATCAGACTTCCGGAACGGAAATCATCGAAGATTCGGAATTCAATATGGAGCGGATTAAAGACAAGATATACCGTTATACGTCCAGATTAACAGCGGCTCCGCTGCATGGAGCGGATGTGATGGACCTTGAATTGCCCGATCTGCCGGTTCAAGAACGCGTCATTATTCAGGATCGCATTATCGGCACGATTACCGTTGCTGTAGCGGGAGCGGAATCCAAGATGGGGGCCACTCATTTCAGCATTCTGATCGCTAATTATCTGAACAGAAAGGGCTATAAAGCTGCCGTCAAGGAGGCGAATAACTCCCGCGACTTCAGCCGGATCGAGCATGCATATGAAGGGATCAAGGACTTCGTAAGCCAAACGACACATTTTAATATCAACGGCGTTGAATATTACAAAAGCAGCAGTTCGGAGGACATGAGCAAGCTGATCAGCTATGGCTATGACTATTTGATTCTGGATATCGGCAACATGGAGGATAATGATTGGGGGCATGAGTTTTATAGGGCCGGGGTGCAAATCATTGTAGGGTCAGGCAGCGAATGGAGACAGCCGCAAATCGTCCAATTCCGGGAGAAGCACAAACATATGGACCAATCGAATTGGCTCTACTGCATTCCGTTTATAGAGAAACTTGGGATCAAAGATATCAGAAAGGAGATTCCCGGTAACCTGATATATAGAATTCCCCCGCATCCTGACCCATATAAAACCCAGTCAGATACGGACGCTTTGTTGAATAATGTTCTCAAAAAATACCTGGGGGAGAAGAAGAAGGCATCCACCAAAAATATCTTGTACAGCATCATCGGAGCATGTGTTCTGACTATTATTATTCTAGTTATCGTATTGCTTGTGAAGTTATAGACACCATAGCATTCGCCAAATCTCGGATTTGGCGTTTTTTTTGTTGGATTATGACTATGGAATCAGTCCTTGAACACCATTTTTTTCTTTTTTAAATAAATTAATTCAAAAAACGACAGGATTTTCAAAAAGTATATGATATAATTTTCCTACATTTGGGGATTTATTAGGTATTTTGGATGCAATGTCGAAAGAAGGAAGAGTGGTGACAGAGAACTATATGATGACTATCGCTTAAGAGCAACGAGAAACATGCCGTTTGGTAGCGAGCGTTAACATGTGGAAGGAGCAGAAAGATGTCAAGGATTCGTTTTCGACAAAAACGGCTGCTGTTTGCTTCATTGATCGGTGGAGCGGCCGTATTGTTAATTTGCGTTATTGTCGGCTATCTCTACTTCAATTACATACATAACAAATATGAGAAACGCACGGCTGAGATCCAGATGAAGCTTAACGAAGCCGAAAAGAGGCTTAATGAAGAACGGGTTGACGTTACCGTGGTCAATAAAGATCACGCGGCGGGCGACCGGCTTCGGGAAGAGGATTTGCAGACGATCAGCGTGCCGAAGAACTCGGTTCCGGCTAATACGCTGGACAGGCAGTCCGTTGCTGGCAAATTCATTAAAATCAATATTCAAGCCAATGCGGTCATTACGGAACCGATGGTCTTCGAAGAGGGAATTACGCCGGACGATCTCCGTATTCAGGAGTTCCGAGTGATCGAATTGCCTTTGAAGCTGAAAAAGGATGAATTCGTCGACGTGCGCATCAAATTCCCAACAGGCCAGGATTACATTGTGCTATCAAAGAAAAAAGTTAATGACCTGCTTACAGGCACCGTCTGGTATAACATGAGCGAGAAAGAGATTTTGACTATGTCGAGCGCCATCGTGGATGCATACATCAATAATGCTTCCATCTATGCGTTGAATTACGTAGATCCATATATGCAGCAACAAGCGATCGTCACTTATCCGCCTAATCCGAAGGTTCAGGATCTGATTGATCTTGACCCGAACATTATTGAAGTGGCCAAGTCGGAGATGGAGCGCAAGGTCCGCGACAAGCTGGAACAGGATTTGAAATCCATGCCAGAGGAAGACGTCCAAAAATACGTAAACGGGAAGAGCAAGGATGATTCGAAAGCGTTTGAATATCATGCGAATCCGGATCAACCGGAAGGCTCGGTTCAGCAAAATCCATTGATTGACGACGGCAATTCGCAAAACGGAGGCCAAGCGCCTGATCAGGCAATCAATCAGAGCAATTCGACTCAAATTTTCAATGATAATAATGTTTCAGTTCCCATCAAGAAGTGAGGTATGAAGATCGTGAAGCAGGTAGTGTTTATTGGAGATTGTGATAAAACGGATCTTTTATTTTACGTATGCAAGCTGCTCGGAATGGAGCATGAGGTATTGCTGGCCGATATGACCCGAAGCGGAAGATACCGATATGCCTATCCCAAAGTGGAAATGGAAGTTGAGATTCATCAATACGATACATTCGATATTGCCGAATCCGCTCCTGATTTAACTGCAATTAGCGAAATTACTGCTTCGGATGCTTATGATTACGTGATTGTGGATGTCGATGACCCGGGCAAAATCGGCAGCCTGGTTTCTTTGGATGAATTCTATTTGGTGACCTCCTATGACAATCCTTCCATTCAAGAAAACAAGGCATTGCTGGAAGCGCTAGTTCGCAACTTGCCTAAAGAGGAACTGATCACCATGACCAAAGCCCTTTGCGAGGTTGAGCATACCTTTACGGAGGAATTTCTGATCCAGCAATATGATCATTTGCCAATTGAGTGGATGGAGCCTTTGATTTATGTGCCAGATGAACGGGATTTGAGCCGTAAAATCAACAATCAATTTTCCAGCACGGTGCAACTGAAACGGCTTTCTCCCGAATATAAGCTGGTGATTAAGAGCATTGTCGAATCCATTTTGGGGATTGAACCCAAACAGATGAATGCATTATGGAAGAAGGCGGAAAGGAGTAAGTAGGATGGGAAGAGTAACATTTTGGGGAATGCAGCATGGGCTGGGCATTACAAGCGCAACCGCTGCGGTTGCAGCTTTTCTGGGTTCCGATTATACGGTCCGTACCTTAGTATCCCAGCCTCAATGGTCAGATTTTACTTTGGAAAGGTTCTTTGGCAAAGCGATTTCTTACTATAATAAGCCGTTATCGAATATTTCGTCGCGTGGCATCGATGCCTTGGAGCGGGCTGCGCGAAGCAATAAGCTGGAAAGGGATACCATTAAAAACCATGCCCTGCCGATTGAACGTGGACGGTTGGACCTGCTTCAGGCGACAGAGAAATCGGACAAGCTTCATTTTGAAAATGCCACGGATATTATCAATGTCATATTTGCTAAGGCTGAAGATTATTATGAAGCAATCCTTTTGGATGGGCACAGCGGCAGCAATCAAGTGGTAACCAACCAGCTGATGAGCGATTCCGATTTGATCGTGGTTTGCCTCAATCAGAATGTAAATGTTTTAAATAAATATTTTGACCCATCCAAAGAGTATTGGCCAGAGGCACTACATCATGTTCCCCATATCCTTCTGCTCACGCAGTATGATCATGATTCTAAATATAAAGTGAAGAATATTGCAGCCAAGTACAAATATAAGGGTGGAATATTTCCGCTTTCCTACAATACGGAATTTAGAGATCACTTAAATGATGGGGATATCAGAGGATTCTTCGCCAGAAATAAAAATGTGAACAAGCAGCATGAGAACTATATGTTCATGAAAGAAATCCAGCAAATTGCCGAATGTATCCTGGATCGGATCGAAGTGTATGCACAGAGCAAGCAGACGGAAAGAAGGGCCTTATAAATGGGCTTGGCTTTCATGATTAACTTTGTTGTTATTGTTCTCATTTTAATTCTGCTGATTGTGTTTTTATTGTTCAAATTTAATCAAAAGCCCTCAAATTCAGACCAAGTTCAAGGCAAGAAACAATCCCATGATCAGGAGCATTACAAGTTTGAAACGATACTGAATTACGTCAAACGGACCATCAATGAGTACGTGAATAGCAACCTGCTGGATATGGGACTGTCGGGAGAAGAGTACCAACGAAGACAGGCTATCGTTTCCGAACTGAGAAGTGCCATGAAAAATGCAACCTCGGGCGATATCCAGGAGAAGATTTACCTGAAGGAATACATTTATGACCTGCTGGACAAAAATTACGGATTGGATGGGGAGAACATCAATCGTGTCATTCCTTTTGATGATCCGGAGCGGCTGAGCCATCAGGACAAGTTCGATATCATGCTTTACTTGTACAAACATCAATACGGTTTTCAGGGGCTTTCGAAATGGATTGACAAATACGGGCTCGACACTCCTAAGAAGGTAATCGAAGACGGGACGGTGGATTCCTATATCATTACGGGGGAAGAGATCGACCGGATTTTTGGCCAGGAGTATCGGTCGGGTTTGGAATATGTGGACAAGCTCAAGATTGTGGTCCAGCGGATTTATCAGCACTACAAAGGTTTTGGCGTTATAGATGAAATCAGGGACATGTCCATTGACGGCGTATCCGGGGGCGTATCGGGCATTCCGGTCAGCATGCAGGTTATCGAAGACGAGATGGAACTTTTGCATGGCATGAAGCATGCGAAGCACCCCGGTTATCAAAGCGTGTGGATATTTTTTCGGGGGAAATCAATTCATTTATCATTCCTGAGCTTCAGATCAGAGCTTGAACTGAAGCGCGTATGCCAGAACATCTACAAATATGATAATCCGGGCCAGCTTACCGAAACGAACGGCTATAAGGTAAACGAAATGAAGGACGGCTCGCGCGTAGTTGTCGTACGTCCACCTTTTGCGGAGAGCTGGGCATTTTTCGTCCGGAAGTTCGATCTGCCGAATATGAACCTGGAACGGCTGGTTTCTTCGAAAAAAGCAGAGAACGCCGAGCTGCCGCGGGAGATGATCAAGCATCTGATGAAAGGAGCCCAGGTTACCGCCTTTACGGGGCCGCAGGGTTCAGGGAAAACAAGTTTGATTATGGCTGCCGTGAAGTATATTTATGCCACATTGACGCTGCGGATTCAGGAAATGACCTTTGAACTTCATTTAAGAAGGCTTTATCCCGAGCGCAACATCCTTTCGTTTAGAGAGACAGACAGCATTACCGGACAGGCCGGACTCGATCTCCAGAAAAAAACGGACGGCTCGGTCAATATCCTCGGGGAAGTTGCTACCGACCCGGTTGCGGCATGGATGATTCAGATGTCCCAGGTCGCAAGTTTGTTTACGGTCTTCACTCACCATGCGACGACAGCAAGAGAATTGGTGTGGTCATTGCGAAATTCCCTGCTTAAGACAGGGGTTTTCCAAAATGAAAGAATCGCCGAGGAGCAGGTAGTCAATGCCGTGAAGTGGGATATCCATCTTAGAAAAGAAAATGACGGCAGACGTTATATCGAACGAATTACGGAGATCGTACCGGTAACGTATGATGAGGATTTGTTCAGTAAGGAGAAATCTTCACCTATTGGCGAAACCATGGAAAGCAAAATGGATGCACTGCTCGAATTGCAAAAGGAAGTTTACATGAGAAGCAACGGACGGGTCTGGACTGCTCGCAATATTATTGAATACCGGGACGGCAATTATGTTGCGGCTGCTCCGATCTCATCGGTAAAAATTGAAAGTATGATGTTCAACATGAATGCGGCAGACCGAGAACAATTTCAGCAGTTTTTAGATCGGTATTGGGGGGAGCAGCATGGATAAATGGTTCTGGATTGTTCTCGTTTGCGGAACGGCTGTCGCTCTCTCCGGAGGTTTTCTGATCTATACGGTGCTGAAGGAAAGAAAACGGAAGAAAAATTTCGGGAGTGTATGGGCTACAGCGGCACAGTCCAATCGAAGAACCCATCCCAAGCTGCTTATTTTTTATCAAAAATCGTATGTGAAATTGCAGAAGATACCTGTATTCAGCAGCCAAATCAGACGCATACGCAAAAAGCTTTCCGCGATTAATACCTATGACGAATATACGCTTCGTAAGGAAACGATGCGCATCACGTATCTGTCTCTTGGATCGCTTCTGCTCGCGCTCATCATTTTGGCGATTTTTAGCCGAAGCTGGGCTGCGGTATTTTTCGGGGTATTGATCAGCGTCGTCGTAAACGAGTTGTTTCTCGATCTCTTCATCAATCGGATTGAGGACAAGCAGTTGAAGCAGTTCGCCCATTTTCTTGAGGACAATCGCCATTATTATCAGGAACTTCGAATGGTGGACGAGTCGATCTATCAGGCTGCACAGGTATCGGCGCATGAAATCAAACTTCAGGTGGAAAAAATCCACGATGTCCTTACCTCCGACGAACCTACCAAAGGATTGGAAAAATATTATGCGGTGGCTCCGAACCGGTATCTGAAGGTTTTTTCAGGTATTTCGCATCTAGTGTTGGAATACGGGGATCGCACATTACAAAAAGGTTCGATGTATTTGAATGCGATCAATAAGTTGGTGCAGGAAATTCGATATGACCTGATGCGGAGGCAGAGACTCCGTTATAAGCTTGGCGGTCTGACGATGATTGCGCTTGCGCCGATTCTCATTTCATTTCCGCTCAAACGATGGGGAGAGTCCTATTTCCCAATTACCGTGGATTTCTACGAGGGGCGGATCGGGTACATTATCCAACTGTCTATTTATGCGATTGCCATCATCAGTTATGTTCTAATCCGAAAGCTGGCGGAAAATGATGAAGCCAAATACGTTTCCACGGGCAAGCGCAAGCAGTGGGAAAAGAAAGTTTACCGCTGGCCTCCGGTTCGCTGGTTAGTAGATCGGCTTGTTCCGGCTCCACATACCCGCGAGCATTACCGTTTAAGCCTGTTATTAAAGGAATCTAATTCTCCGCTTACAATGGAGTGGTTTTTCTTGCACCGTGTATTGACAAGCATCGGTGGCTTTATCGGTGTGATCCTGATCGCCTTGTTTCTGCATTGGAATGCATCTCATCATATTTGGACGGCTCCAACGAAAGAAGAGGCCAACATTTTAGGTTACATGAATGATCAGGAGCAGCAAAAGGCAAGAGAATTAACGAAATCAGACAATGAGATCATTCAGGATTTTAAGGGAACTCGAGATTTACCGAGAGAGATGATCGTGCAGAGGGTGCAGGAGCAGCAGAAACCATCGGACATCACAGCCTTGAACAATACCGTGAACCGAATCATGGGCAAGATTCAATCGCTGAACAGCGAGTATTTGAAATGGTGGGAGGTGCTAATCGCTATCGCGATAGGCACAGGCGGCTATTATCTTCCTCTATGGATCCTGCAATTCCAACGCCGGATGCGGGCGCTGGAGATGCAAAACGAAGTGGATAAATTCCATGTGCTGATTTCCATTCTTGCCGAGTTTGAGCGGATATCGGTGGAATCGGTGCTGGAATGGATGGAGCGGTATGGCATCATATTTAAGCCGGCGATTCAGCGCGCGCTCTTAACCTATGACAGCGGGGCTGAAGAAGCGCTGAAAACACTGCAGCAGGAAGCACCGTTTGAGTCCTTCGAGCGGATTGTGCGCAGATTGCTGCAGGCGGTTGAGAAAATTTCCATTCATGATGCCTTTGATGACCTGGAAATGGAACAGGAATATTACGCGGAGCAGAAAAAGGAGCGGCTGGAGCGGTTGATCCGGAAGAAAACGTCCTGGGCAAAATTGATCGGCTGGACCCCGGGCGCGCTTCTGATCGGGTTATATCTGGTGTTCCCGTTCCTGTACATGTCATTTAACCAATTAGGCGATTTGTCTACCAAAATACAAACAATTTAGTAAAGGGGTTTGATAAGTATGGAAGAAAATACTGGCGTCGGTATACGAGTTGCGGCAGGGATATTCCTGACCATCATGTTGATCACAATTGTGGTTATTATTACGATTTCATCCCAGGATGCGGCCAAGCAGGGGCAGACCAAAATGGCCTCAATCACGACCCAACTGTCGGACACGGAATTTAATACGTACAATAATACGACCTTGTCGGGAAGTCAGGTTATGAATGCAATTAGGCAGTATATGAACTTGGAGCAATTTGGGATTAAGGTAACGACGGGGAAGCAGAAAGGTCATGATGGTACTTTTTATGGAAACACTTTTGATGTGACGACTGGCGATATTCCAACCCCGAATAAGAATCTTAAGCTGGAGGATGCTCTAAATCAGACCAATGCCACCTATATTAACCCAAGTGGTCAATTTAAATCGTATATTGTCAGAGATTCAAACAACATGATCCGCGGCATTGTTTTCGACCAGCAATAAAATAAGCAGGCATCTCCTTCTCCACTGGAGTAGGGGGATGCCCTTCTGTACAGGTGGGGATTATGAACGATACCGTTGAAAGATCCATCATCATTATGGTTGAACTGTTTATCTTCATCACCGCTTGCATATTCGCGATTAACGGGATCAATATCCAAGATGCTGCGGTGAGTGCCGTGCATAAATCAACCACGCAGGATGAAAAAAGATTATTTACCGATTTGAGAGACAAAGGCTTTGAAACCTATACCGGAGCTGAAGTGCTGCAAAGCATTTACCACATTCATGAACTGAATGCGGATATCCGCGTCAATGGTTACTTTTTCTCCAAAAATGAAGAAATTGAAAATATGAACGTTTCCGTTATTTCTCTTAACCGAACCTACCAGGTGCAGTATATCCGTGGTTCGGACGGAGAGGTTCAGACAATTGTTTTTTCCTAAAGGGTGATTACACTGGAATTTTCTCTATCAAAAATACTGGGTGTGTTGATCGCGCTGATTTTAATGTTCGCTTATCCGCTCTATCAGCAGGCCCAAAGACAGGATACTTTATCCCAAATCGTCGTACATTCAGCGGTTACGGAATTTGTGGATGCAGCCCGGACAAAAGGATATATCACGCCGGCGATGTATTCAGATCTGACACGCAAGCTTGGGGCGACCGGAAATCAATATGAGATTAAAATGGAGCATCTTCACAAGAAATATCATCCCGTTTACACCGATCCGGCAGACTCGAAGACTTTTAAGGACAGCTTTACAACCTATTTTGACGGTCATTACACCGATGAAATCATGAAAAGGCTTTTTCCGAACAACTCTTTGGGGCTAGAAGACAACAATCGGAGGTACTTCATGGGCGAAGGTGATTTTTTTACCGTGAAGGCCAAAAATATTAACCGGACCATGGCGACGGTCTTGCAGGATTTTTTCCTGAACGGCAACACCGGGGACAACACCAGGGTTTATATGCCGTATGGAGGCATGATATTAAATGAAGATTACGTGTGACTTGTTCTACTATAACCGCCTTGAGCGGGAAATGTAGGGACTTATATCGATTAAGTCCAACTCTATGGACGAGAATTGGAACGAAGGAGCCATGTTTCCTGAAACAATTCCATTAATCTCCTGCGTGCGTGACACGGGCAAGCGTGTTAGGTGCGAAGCACAGGTGAAGTCGGCAGAAGGAAGGCTAAAGCCACTCGAAGAGAAGGTACGCCAACTGATATGCCGGATGGCTGAAAAGCTAACTATGGTGAGAATGATCCAAAGGATCTGACGAATCTCCGAATGTACGGGTCTAAATTCATAGCATATGGAAACATATGTCCTGATCTATGCAGGGTGGATGGCGTAAAGTACAAATGTAATCTAGGAAACACGCTATATCGAACTAAGGCGATATCAAGTCCACAGGCTCAAAGGAGACATCTACGGTTACGCACGGATAGCTAGTTCTTAGGGAACAAGGAAAGCAAGGAACGTCGTAATAATGGACTGCCATCCTAGACGTCTACTATAAGGCAAATAATATGCCGAAGTGTACTAATCCTTGTGAGAGTAGAGGCACGACCTAAGAAGTACCTGTAATGGGTATGGAGGAACAGCCTCGAGTCTTTTTGAATTAATATCAATTTTTCCAAAAAGTGAATTGCACCGATCAGGTAGGAACGTGGGAAATCTCCTGAAAGGAGGTGAAGCCACAGTGCAAGCTCTGCGTTACTGGGATTACTACGACATGACGAGTACTTTTACTGACTTGTACGAGAATGCCCTGAAAAGGATACACTTTAGCAATCTTTACGATCTAATAACTTCAAAACAAAATATCCTTTTAGCATATCGAACAATAAAGTCAAATAAAGGCTCACGTACACCTGGAACAGATGGCAAAACAATTGACAACCTAAAGACACTAACGGATGAGGAAATGGTGCTAAAAATCAGGAGTAAGTTATTGAATTATCAACCTAAAAAGGTTAGACGAGTCCACATCCCTAAACCCAACGGCAAAAAAAGACCACTAGGCATCCCATGTATAAGTGACAGAATCATTCAGCAATGTTTCAAACAAATTATTGAACCCATTGCGGAAGCTTATTTCTACAAACATAGCTATGGTTTCAGACCAGTCAGATCAGCACATAATGCGATTGCACGAGTGCAGCATCTAATAAATCGAGGGAACCTCCACTATGTTGTAGATGTAGATATTCAAGGCTTTTTCGATAATGTCAACCATACGTTACTCCTTAAGCAGCTGTGGAATATGGGAATAAGGGATAAAAGAGTACTTCGAATCATCAGCAAAATGCTAAAGGCTGATATCGAAGGGGAGGGTACCCCATCCAAGGGTACTCCGCAGGGTGGAATCCTATCACCACTTCTATCCAACATTGTTCTTAATGACCTGGATCAATGGGTGGCTGGACAATGGGCAAACTTTGAAACCAAAAACGCGTATGCAGGGAACTATCACAGAATCAGAGCACTCAAGAAAACTAACCTCAAAGAAGGTTATATCGTGCGATACGCGGATGATTTCAAAATTCTTTGTCGCGATTGGAAAACCGCCCAGAAGTGGTACCATGCAGTAAGGCTCTATCTTAAGGATCGTCTTAAACTCGACATCTCACCCGAGAAATCAAAAATTGTGAACCTTAGAAAACATAAATCTGAATTCTTAGGCTTCACAATATGGGCTGAGAAAAAAGGTAAAAGAAGAGTAGCATATACGGGCATAAGCAACAAAAAGATAGAACAAATCAAGAAGGAAGCAAAAAATCGCATCATGACTCTACACAAGTTGCCCACTGCCCAAAATGCTCTCCTATTCAATAGCTTCGTGCTGGGATTGCACAACTACTTCTCACGTGCAACACATGTTAGTGTAGAATTCTCAAGAATTGCCTATGATCTAAAAGCGTTCACTTACAATCGTCTAAAAGCAATCGGGAAATATCAACACCCAGACAATCCGCCACCAACTTACAGAAAGTTTTTCAAGAATAAATACAAAACCTTCAAAGTGGTAGGAATATTTCTTTTCCCCATAAGGGATGTGAAGACGGTAAACAACCTATGCTTTCAACAAAGTCTAAACCCATTTACAGCCGAAGGAAGAGAAACACTTCATAAGAAATTGAATCCGGACGTTGGATCAGAAATCATAAAACTCATGAAGTCCAATATCCCAGATCGAAGCATTGAATACTTGGATAACAGACTGAGCAGGTATAGTATGCAAGCGGGTAAATGCGAAATTTCCGGCATCTTCCTTACGGCTGAAGAAGTACATTGTCACCATCTTCAACCCCTCCACTTAGGAGGAACGGACATGTACAGCAATCTTCGAATCCTACACAGAGATATCCATAAAGTAATCCATGCTTCAAACCCGAAGACGATTGATAAGCTCATGTCAACCTTTGAGATAACTGAGTCCTTGATTCAGAGAATCAACCAGTATCGTAAAATGAGTAACTTGGAACCTATTGATATAAAAATTTAAAAAAGATGGAACGCCGTGTGCGATGAAAGTCGCACACACGGTGTGGAGAAGGGGAAAAGGCGGTGATCGCATCAAATCCTTACCTATTTCTATTAACCTGGCTATTTTGTTTGTCTGTATCTTTCTACCGTTTATGCTTGTCCTGGATATGCGGACCAAGGCTCAGGAAGCGGTCCTCCAGTTGGAAGACCAATATAATGCTGCCCTTCGCACTGCGGTTCAGGATGCCAGTAGGATGCTGAATATTAACGAACTGCAGGAATATGAAGCAGGATATCAATCGATGAAATTTTTTAAAGTGAATAAGGAACTGGCTCTGGATACGTTTTTCCGGACCTTGTATTTGAATTTTGGAGTTGAGAACGATCCGATTGGGCAGGGAACATTGGCCTCGTACATTCCGGTGATCGGGGTTACCGATTATGACGGTTTTTTCTTATACACGATGTCGGAATACAGGGATCAAACCGGGCAAAAGCTTGCGAAACCGATGTGGCGGCCCAAAAAACCTTACGCATATTCGGACAGCAGCGGCAACAGCATTAATTTTACATTGGACAGTTATGTCCATGCTTATGATGCGGCCAGCCGCAAATGGGTTGAAGGCTTTCGGGAGGATTTGCAGGGCAAAACCTCCATCCCTCTGCTAAATGATCCTGTGAACTTCGATTCTGTTCGGCGGAGTACGATTATTCGAAGCATCCAGAGGGATTTGGCTTATTTCATCAATGCATACAATGAATATGCCATCCGGAACGGGATTAGCTATACGTTTAAGCTCCCGGATATTCCTCATGAGGAATGGGCCAATACAATTAACGATGTCGGAATCATCGCATTTATTCAAGGGCTGCCGATTGGTGAGCAGATGTATAACAATTACGCTCTCGGTGGAGGCCGACTTGTCAAAAAGACCAATTTCTACGGGGCGATCAATCCGCAAACAGGAATCAAGTATTACTATAAAGCAACCTGCGGTTTTCCTTATCAGGTGGAAGAAATCTTTGATCATGCAAAGGACGCCGCCGCAGCGGGATATATTCCGAAGGAATGCGTGAATGGGGGCCCGTGAGGCGGGATCTTTCAGTGACTCTAAACAACCACAAAAACCATTGAGGTGGATATAAAAAGCGTGGAAAGCAATCTAGAAAACAAAGCGATCATTCGTGGGGGAGTGTATTATTTTCAAGCTGGCGATGCAAAAGCATTGATACAAATGTGTAAAGACAATAATTATAAGATCTTGGGTATTGACTCGGTTATTATTACTGAAAAGAAAACTCAGCCAGTATTGGAACATAGTATCGACTACTCAGACCAAGTAAAACGTGGTAACTGGGATGAAGCTATTGCATTTATTCAGAGCAAGGCTAATTTAAACTATATGTTTGAAGTCGTATATGACAAGAAAGATGAATCTTTAGAAATGAACTAATCTGTAGCGTTTCTATGAATCACCGAGTAATTCTTGTAGTTTGTGGATAAACAGAAAGGGGACACGACATGAGTAAATTTTGTTTTTTTAGAAAAAAACAAAATCATACCAAAAGTATGATTGTTGTAGGAGTTGCACTTCTGTTAACCGTAAGCTTTTCGGAAATTGGCTATGCCTCGGGCATACCTGTTAGTTTGGTTGTGGATGGGATGAAATATCCAATCGAGCAGACATCGCCATTTACCGA
>JAIRVF010000130.1 GCA_031254035.1 Paenibacillus sp. | reverse complement strand
AGGCGGATAGTAGGCGCCAGAAAGGCTAATGATGCGTTGAAACATCTCAGGGTAACGGATGGCCAGATGCAGTGACACACTTCCGCCAAGGGAGTCCCCGGCAAGAACTCGTTCGGAAGCTTCCCTGCGCACGGGATATTTGCCTTCAATGAAGGGAATAATTTCTTCTGCGAAACAGCGTGTATACGATTCGAACCGGTTACCGAACGGAGCGTATTCTTGTGTACGGACGGAAGTGTCTACTTCAACGCCTACTATAATAAAAGGTTCTGCATCGCCGTCCAGGATCAAATGATTGGCAATCGTTGCGATGCGTCCAAAATTAAAAAATTCTTCGCCGTCCTGACAATAGACGACAGGATAACTTAAAATTTCGTTATAACCCGGTGGGAGGTATACCCGTAGATTACGTGTTTCATTTAAAAATTGGCTTTCGATTTGTTCCTTATTAATGGTGCGTTTCAGATACTTAGAATCCGTCATTCTTACTCACCCTTCTCACAATTGATTTTTCCCTAGAAAAAGCGTTAGTATTCGATTACCCATCATGATCCAATGTTCACGTTGCTGTCAAACTTTTAAGATCTGTTATATAATAATCATTACACTGTTTCACATACAAAGTTTTATAATTTCGAAATTTTATCCGGAATATCTTTGACGAAACGAGTAAAACAGGTGTATAATAATCCTATAACAGCAACACTTGATATTCAAATATTTTTGTTGAGGTGAAGATAATGAGCAAGGTGCCTTATGAAGTGTATACTGAGGAAGTCGAAGCGCTTTCCGTGCTCTCTCCTGAAGGTGAAATCATTAACAAAGATAAAATGCCTAACCTTACAGATGATCAATTAAAAGAAATTATGTACCGTATGGTATTTACCCGTACTTGGGATGACCGCGCTGTAAATCTTGGTCGTCAAGGACGTCTTGGTTTCTACGCACCTGTATCCGGTCAAGAAGCAACGATGGTCGGAAGTGAATATGCGTTGGAAAAAGATGACTTCGTCTGCCCAGGTTACCGTGATATGCCGCAAATCGTTTGGCATGGTCTTCCGCTTTACCAAGCATTCTTGTATTCCCGCGGACATCAGCATGGCGGACAAATTCCACAGGATGTAAACGTATTGATGCCACAAATCATCATCGGCGCTCAAATCCTGCATGCGATGGGTATCGCAATGGGTTACAAACTTAAGAAGCAAAAACATGTTGCTATCACCTACACTGGTGACGGCGGTTCTTCGGAAGGCGATTTCTATGAAGGTCTGAACTATGCCGGACGTTTCAAACTGCCAGTCATTTTCTTTGTGCAAAATAATGGTTATGCCATTACGACTCCTTTTGCAAAACAAACGGCGGCTTTGTCTATCGCACATAAAGCTGTAGCAGCTGGTATCCGCGGCGTGAAAGTCGACGGTATGGACGTGCTTGCCGTTATTAGTGCTGTTCAGGAAGCTGCAGAGATTGGACGCAAAGGCGAAGGCGCTACGCTGATCGAAGCTGTAACCTACCGTTTCCGTCCGCACTCCCTGTCTGACGATGCTACGAAATACCGCACGAAAGACGAAGAAGGCGAATGGAGCGAAAAGGATCCAATTGCTCGTTTTGCTAAATATCTGGAGAAAAAAGGCTTGTGGACTGAAGAAGATACGGCTCGCGTAAAAGATGAGGCTAAAGCGAAAGTGAACGAAGAAATCAAAAAAGCGGAACAAACCGAAAAAATGACCGTTCCTGGCCTGATCGACAGTATGTTTGAAGTAACGCCAAAACATCTGGAAGAGCAAAAAGCCGATTTCCAATAATCCAAAGACGCGTTTGATGAATGCAACGTGAACCGTGAATGTTTAAGGAGGAAATGAAGCAATGGCACAAATGAATATGAAAGAAGCGATCCGCGACGCAATACGCGTGGAGATGAGAAATGACCCTAACGTCATTGTGTTTGGTGAAGACGTAGGTAATGTTGGCGGTGTATTCCGTGCAACTGAAGGCCTGCAAAAAGAGTTCGGCGAAGAACGTATCTTTGATACGCCGCTGGCTGAATCCGCAATCGGCGGTTTGGCAGTGGGTCTGGGTATCCAAGGCTTCCGCCCTGTGGCTGAAATCCAGTTCGTAGGCTTTATTTATGAAGCGATGGACCAAATGTTCGTTCAGGCAGCGCGTATGCGTTTCCGTTCCGGCGGACGTTACAACTCGCCAATCGTATTCCGTACGCCTTTTGGTGGCGGTGTAAAAGCGGCTGAACTGCATACAGATTCCCTGGAAGGTTTGGCTGTACAAACTCCAGGTATTAAAGTAGTAGTACCTTCAAACCCATATGATGCCAAAGGTCTTCTGATTGCCGCAATCCGCGACAACGACCCTGTGTTCTTTATGGAGCATTTGAATCTTTACCATGCGTTCCGCGCTGAAGTTCCTGAAGAAGCTTATACAGTTGAACTTGGGAAAGCTAATGTTGTCCGCGAAGGTTCCGACGTAACCATTATCACCTACGGCATGATGGTTCATACGGCAACTAAAGCTGCTGATGAGCTCGAAAAATCAGGTATCAAAGCTGAAGTGATTGACCTGCGTACGTTGAATCCTTTGGATATCGATACAATTGTGGCTTCCATCAAGAAAACGAACCGTGCAATCGTGGTTCAGGAAGCTCAAAAAACATCCGGCGTTGCAGCAGAAGTTATCGCTCAAATCAACGAGAAAGCCATTTTGCATTTGGAAGCTCCTGTTCTCCGTGTAGCGGGTCCAGACACAATATATCCTTTTGCACAAATCGAAGATGCATGGCTTCCTAGCCCGGCTCGGATAATTGCTGCAGTCAACAAAGTCATGGAATTCTAAGAAAAGCAGTCATTTGATAGGAGGTAGTTAAGGTGGCAAAATTTGAATATCGATTTCCTGAACTGGGCGAAGGTTTGCATGAAGGCGAAATTATTAAAATGCACATCAAACCAGGCGATAAAGTAACAGACGACGACATCATCATGGAAGTACAGAACGACAAAGCGGTGGTTGAGGTTCCTTGTCCTGTTAACGGTACAGTACAGGAAGTTTTGACTAAAGACGGACAAGTGTGCCGTGTAGGCGAAGTCGTTGCTATTATCGATGCGGAAGGTGAACTTCCAGAACAAGACGCTCCTGCTCACGAAGCTGAAGTTGATGCGGCACAAGGCGGCGCGGACACAACTGCGTCCCCTGCAAGTACTCCTGAAGCTGCAGCTGCACCTGCAGCTCCAAGCAAAGAAGTGTTGGCTACACCAAGTGTTCGCAAATTTGCGCGTGAGCAAGGTGTTGACATCGCTCAAGTGAACGGAACTGGTTCCAACGGCAAAGTAACGAAAGAAGACGTTGAAGCATTCAAAAACGGTGGCGGCCAAGCATCTGCTCCTGCTGCTGCACAAAGCGAAGCTAAAGCAGCTCCTGCAACATCCGCGGCGGCATCTGCAGCGGTTGATCCTCGTGCTGAAGAAGAGCGCGTACCATTCAAAGGTATCCGTAAAGCGATCTCCAACGCCATGGTTAAATCTGCTTACACTGCACCACATGTTACCATCATGGACGAAGTGGACGTTACCGAACTGGTGGCATTCCGCACTCGCATGAAGCCGATCGCCGAGAAAAAAGGCATTAAGGTTACTTACTTGCCGTTCATCGTAAAAGCTCTGGTTGCGGCTTGCCGTGAGTTCCCAGCTCTGAACGCGATGATCGACGAAGAAAACAACGAGATCGTCTACAAGAAATACTACAATATCGGTATCGCTACTGATACAGATAACGGCCTCATCGTTCCTGTTATCAAAGATGGCGACCGTAAGAGCATCTGGATGATCGCGGATAGCATCCGTGATTTGGCAGCACGCGGCCGTGATGGAAAATTGAGTCCTAATGAAATGAAGGGCAGCACAATTTCCATCTCGAACATTGGTTCCGCAGGCGGTATGTTCTTTACTCCGATTATCAACTTCCCAGAAGTTGCAATCTTGGGTACAGGACGTATTTCCGAAAAAGCTGTAGTGAAAAATGGTGAAATCGTGGCAGCTCCTGTCATGGCATTGTCCCTCAGCTTCGACCATCGTCTGATCGATGGCGCAACAGCACAAAACTTTATGAATTACATTAAATCACTGCTCAGCAATCCTGAGCTGCTGGTTATGGAGGTGTAAGATATGGTAGTAGGTGACGCTTCTCTCGATATCGATACATTAGTAATTGGTGCTGGCCCTGGCGGTTATGTTGCAGCTATCCGTGCTGCACAACTGGGTCAAAAAGTTCTGATCGTGGATAAATCCACAGTGGGCGGCGTGTGTTTGAACCGTGGATGTATTCCTTCCAAAGCTTTGATCGCTGCGGCTCATCAATTTGAGTCTGCAAAACATGGCGAAGCATTCGGCGTAACCGCTGAAAATGTAAAAGTGGACTTCTCGAAAACCCAAGAATTCAAAAACGGCGTTGTTAAAAAGCTGACTGGCGGCGTTGCTGGTCTCTTGAAAGGCAACAAAGTTGAAGTATTCAACGGCGAGTGCATGTTCATCAGTGAAAATGAAGCACGTTGCTTCAACGAACATGAGTCTCCACGTTACCGCTTCAAGCATTGCATCATTGCGACTGGTTCCCGTCCAATCGAACTGAAACCATTCCCGTTTGGCGGACGCATTATGTCTTCGACAGAAGCGCTCAACCTGAACGAACTGCCTAAGAGCCTCATCGTGATCGGTGGCGGCTACATCGGTGCTGAGCTGGGTCAAATGTTCTCCAAATTCGGTACAAAAGTAACCATCCTTGAAGGTATGGATACAATTCTGAACGGATTTGATCCAGACATGACCAAATTGGTCGTGAAGAGCATGAAGAAAACCGATGTTGAAATCATCACTAATGCTAAGGCTGAAAGTGCTGAGCAAACCGATAAAGACGTAACGGTTAAATATACAGTGAACGGCGAAGCTAAAGAAGTTACTGCAGACTACCTGCTGGTAACTGTTGGACGTCGTCCTAACACTGATGGCGACCTTGGCTTGGATATGATCGGCATCGAAATGACCGACCGTGGTTTGATTAAAGTTGACCATCAAGGTCGCACGAACAAACCGAACATCTTCGCGATCGGCGACGTTGTTGCTGGTCCTGCATTGGCTCACAAAGCTTCTTACGAAGGTAAAGTGGCTGCAGAAGCGATTTCTGGTCATCCATCCGTAGTTGATTACAAAGTGGTTCCTGCTGTAGCGTTCGTAGATCCTGAATGCGCAAGCGTAGGCTACTCTGAAAAAGAAGCTAAAGACAAGGGCTACAAAGCTAAGTCTGCGAAATTCCCATTTGCTGGTAACGGCCGTGCGTTGTCTCTGAACAACCCTGATGGTTTCGTCAAACTGGTTTATGATGAAGAATCCCAACTGGTTCTTGGCTGCCACATCGCGGGCATCGAAGCTTCCAACTTGATTGCTGAGCTTGGTCTTGCGATCGAAATGGGCGCTACTCTCGAGGACATCTCCTTGACGATCCATGCGCATCCAACATTGGGCGAGATCGTTATGGAAACTGCTGAGCTTGCGCTTGGTAACCCAATCCACGTGATTGCACCACGCAAATAATATTTTCAAATAGGTCATCCGAGAGCTCTGCTTAGGCAGGGCTCTTAGACTGTCGACAGAACTTTGTCGACAGTCTTTTTTTGAAACGGACACCATTGTTTATACTGCGAAAGTATTTCAACCGATGGCGGATACCTTTTCTGAACGATATGCTTTTGTCGGGCCATCCATCAGGCAGTCTCCGCAGGTACAGCATAATAAAAAAGATAGACATATCCCTTGGGACGATACTTAATCAAAATCAAGATTTTTACCAAAAACTGATCCAGGCATTTGCAGATAAGGACTATGATGTTGTGATGTCAGTTGGTGAAAAAACGGAGATTTGTTCGCTTGGAAACATACCCGGAAATTTCACAGTAAAAAACGTCGTGGATCAGATATCGGTATTACAGACAGCGAATGTATTTATTACCCATTGCGGCATGAATAGTGCGAATGAAAGCCTGTATTTTGGAGTTCCAATGGTTTTATTCCCGCAACATAGCGAACAAGGATTAGTGGCTGACCGGATTGCTGAACTGGGTGCGGGATTAAAATTGAAAGGGAATAAGTCCAAAGATTTGGAGGCAGCGGTATTTGAGGTGTTGACGAACCCTACATATCAGGAGAATGCGCAGAAACTGTCAGAAACTTTTCAGAATGCTGGTGGTGCAGTAGAAGCAGCCAATGTGATTCTAAAAATCATTGAGATCTGAGAGCAACAGCGATCGGAAGAACGATCCGTAACCGTAGCGGTCACCTTGCACGATGTCAAGAACTAATTTTAGTTTTGAGCCCTAAAAAGAACACTTTAAAAGTTCTCACACGCCTTTAGGAATGGTAAACTAATAAAAGCGTAAATTAAGATCTAACAAGAGGGGGGCTCAGGCTTCCTAATTAGTTGTTAACAACTCGCATTATGACAAATACTAATTTTGGTTTTTGAATCTTTTTGAAAGCATTGAAAGGGTGGCAAACATGCGGAATTACCTGGATTTACTTAAAGACATTTTGGAAAATGGAACGCCAAAGGAAGATCGGACAGGCACGGGAACGATTTCCGTGTTTGGCAGACAGCTCAGATTTGATCTCTCCAAAGGGTTTCCGCTTGTGACGACCAAGCGAATTCATATCAAATCCGTGGTCCATGAGCTGCTTTGGTTCCTTAGTGGTGAAACGAATATTCGCTATTTAAAAGAAAACGGCGTGACGATCTGGGATGAATGGGCCGATGAAAATGGTGATCTGGGTCCCGTGTATGGTTCACAGTGGCGGAACTGGGAGGCGCCAGATGGTCGCCATATCGACCAGCTTGCGGGCGTAATCGAATCAATCAAAAACAACCCAGATTCGCGCAGACATATCGTCAGTGCATGGAATGTGGCCGAAATCGAGCAGATGAAGCTCCCGCCTTGCCATTTCGTGTTTCAGTTTTATGTTGCAGGCGGTAAGCTGTCTTGTATGCTGACGATGCGGTCCGTGGATACATTCCTCGGTCTTCCGTTTAATATAGCTAGTTATGCCCTTCTAACGCATATGGTGGCCCAGCAATGCGGGCTTGAACCTGGCGAATTCATTTGGTCAGGCGGAGATGTGCATATTTATTCAAATCATATGGAACAGGTCAAAACCCAGCTTGAACGTGAGCCTTATGAGCTGCCGGAACTTGTCATCAAACGCAAACCGGATTCCATTTTCGATTATAAGTTCGAAGACTTTGAATTTGTTAACTATAAGCATCATCCGGGCATTAAAGCTCCGGTAGCCGTCTAATGCAAAAATTCAGTTCAAAGGAGTTCGATTCGTATGAGCATGACGTTTATATGGGCCATGGGCGAAAACAGGGTCATCGGACGTAATAACGCGCTTCCTTGGCGATTGCCTAAAGATATGGCCTTTTTTAAAGAACAGACGATGGGTAAAAAGGTGCTCATGGGCCGTAAAACCTGGGAATCCTTTGGTGGTAAGCCGCTTCCAGGCCGTACCAACATCGTTATGACGCGTGATCCTGACTATTCAGCGGCGGGGGCGGAGGTTATCCATACGATCGATGAAGCACGGGAGCATGCAAAAGAAGGCGAGTTAATGGTGATTGGTGGCTCGGAGATCTACCGCCTACTTTTTTCCTATGTTGACCGGCTCCTGATCACGAAAATAGATGAATCATTTGAAGGGGATACCTATATCCCTGAGTATGATGAATCAGAATGGAAATGTGTACAGGAAGTACAAGGAATCCGCGATGAAAAAAATGTGTATGATTACCGTTTCTGCACATATATTCGCAAATAGCCTTCGATAGTTGTTTCCCATCCGGATGTAATCTTTATGTTGAATTATGCAAATAATTATTCGGATAATCCATTTAATATTCAAAGAATGAGATGATACTATAATTGAAATATGTTCGTATCGTTATTTGCTGACATAAGGATGAATGCGAAAATCAACAGGAAGAGAACGGATGGGGGAACAATCATGTCTACACCAACTGGATTTATGGAATACAGCCGTCAGCTGCCAGCTGACCGGGAACCGGCCGAACGCATAAAAGACTGGGAAGAATTCCATAAGCATTTGTCTGAAGAAGAGCTGCGTACGCAGGGAGCACGCTGCATGGATTGCGGTACTCCTTACTGTCACACGGGGATTGACATGGCAGGGGGAACCTCCGGATGCCCAGTGAACAATCTTATTCCAGAATGGAACAACCTCATCTACCGCGGATTATGGCAGGAAGCGCTCGACCGTCTTCACAAAACCAATAACTTTCCGGAATTTACTGGCCGAATTTGTCCAGCACCTTGCGAAGGTTCCTGTACCGTAGGCCTGATCGGTGAGCCAGTAACCATCAAAACGATTGAACAAGCTATTATCGATAAAGGTTTTGAAGAGGGATGGGTGGTCGCGAGCCCGCCGGAGAAACGAACTGGTAAACGCGTGGCTGTGGTCGGATCTGGACCTGCAGGCCTGGCAGCCGCAGCCCAATTGAATAAAGCGGGTCACAGTGTAACCGTGTACGAGCGTTCCGACCGGATCGGAGGGCTGCTGATGTACGGTATTCCATCGATGAAATTGGACAAAGCTGTCGTGCAGCGCCGGGTGGATTTGCTTGCCGCCGAAGGTGTTCGCTTCGTTACCAACACCGAAATCGGCAAGGACATCTCCTCTCAGCAGCTTGTCGACGATTATGATGCGGTTATGCTGTGTGGGGGCGCAACGAAGCCGCGAGAATTCAATATTGAGGGCAGCGGCTTGAAGGGCGTACATTACGCGATGACCTATTTGAACGGGACGATCAAAAGTTATCTCGATTCCGGATTGTCAGATGGAAATTATATCTCAGCGGAAGATAAGGACGTTATTGTTATCGGCGGTGGAGACACCGGTTCTGACTGCGTAGCGACCGCTCTCCGTCATGGTTGCAGCAGCGTTACCCAATTCGGTACACATGAAAAGGCTCCGCTTGAACGTGATCCGATTAACAATCCGTGGCCGCAATTTCCGAATGTCTATACGCTTGATTATGCCCAGGAAGAAGCCAAAGCGCTGTACGGACAAGATCCACGCGAGTTTTCCATCATGACGACGAAATTCGTTGGTGACGAAGATGGTAATTTGAAGGAATTGCATACGTTGCAAATCAAACGGAGCATCGATGAAACCGGGCGTAAAACGTACGAGCCGATTCCAGGAACGGAGAAGGTTTTCAAAGCGCAGATGGCTCTTATCGCTATTGGCTTTGATGGGCCGGAACAAACGATCGTCAAGCAGCTTGGGCTGGAAACTGACCGCCGCTCAAACGTAAAAGCCGCTTATGGCAAATATCAAACGAACGTGGATAAAGTATTTGCGGCTGGAGATATGCGCCGCGGTCAAAGCCTAGTCGTATGGGCGATTAATGAAGGACGGCAGGCCGCCCGTGAAGTCGATCGCTATTTGATGGGCTCCACTGTGCTGGTTTAGATCATCCGAATATAAAACAGAACGATGCAAGGCTGACATAAATAACACCTAAGTTTACACGCCTGTTGATTAACCAGAAACTGTAATCCCAGATTCAATAAAGACAGCAGATCGCTCCCTTAAAAGGGAGAGTTTTATGATCCATACACTTGGAAGATTATGAAGTAGTAGTAAGCGCGAAAATTGAATAAACGACATCTTCTCATGTGGCGGAACAAGCGAATTTCCAGCATCATAGAAAGCTTTAAGAAGCACATATGCAATCAGTGCAGAATAAAGCTGGCCGTACACCGCATTTTCAGTTGTGCCAAATAAGGTAGGAATATTTAAATGTTGCTTGATCCAGCGGAAGAAAAGCTCAAT
>JAIRVF010000057.1 GCA_031254035.1 Paenibacillus sp. | reverse complement strand
AGTATGTTTCCTTCGGAAACATTTGAGGTGCTCCCGTACCCACTACAGGTAGATGCTTACGAAGTCGTTTTCTACGAAAACGTGTAGCTCCGCTCCTCAGTCCCTAGCTTCATCCAACTGAAGCGTTTTGAAAAAACGCACATCGGAAGCATAACCTTCTCGGTGCTGAAAGTCGGGCTTTTTAAACACGCACACATATGTTTATTTTAATTCTTTCATATCAACCGGGTCCATATCGGAATAAATTTTGTTGTCGCCGGCCATACCCCAAATAAATGTATAATTGCTTGTGCCTACACCGCTATGAATCGACCAGCTTGGCGAGATAACGGCCTGTTCGTTTCTCATTACGATATGGCGTGTTTCCTTTGGTTCACCCATCAAGTGGATTACAACCGAATCTTCTGGTAGATCAAAATACATGTAAGCTTCCATCCGACGTGGATGAACGTGCGCAGGCATTGTATTCCACATATTGCCCGTTTTGAGCAGCGTCATACCCATGACCAGTTGCGAGCTTTGGATCCCGTCTTGATGGATGAAACGGTAGATCGTGCGCTCGTTGGAGTTGGTGATAGAGCCGAGTTCAGCCGATTCTGCATCTGCAAGCGTCGCTTTTTGCGTCGGATAGGATTGATGAGCTGGAGCGGAGTTCAGATAGAACTTAGCTGGCGCTGCGGAATCCACGCTCTTAAAAACAACCTCTTTGTTGCCCATGCCGACAAACAGGCATTCTTTATGATCCAACTCGTAGTCTTGACCATCCACAACGACGATGCCCTTTCCGCCTACGTTGATGATACCGATTTCGCGGCGTTCCAAGAAGAAGGAAACACCTAGTTCTTTCAGATCAACTTCCAACTTAACCTCTTCTTTAACCGGGAAAGCTCCACCGATGATCAGACGGTCTTCGTGCGTCAAAACCATTTCGAGACGATCCGGCGTAAACAGTACCGGAATATGGAATTCCTCGCGCAAACGCGCCGTATCAAATTGTTTTACTTCCTGTGGATGTGAGGCATATCTTCTTTCCACATTAAACACTCCCTTTATGTTCATTTATGTTCATATCGTTCATATACGTTCACATTAGCCCTTTTTTATGTTTTTGGCAACCACTTTTTTTGTCTTTTATGATGACGATTTTGTGCAAAAATCTTATGAAGTACTTTCGAGAATCAATTTCGTAAGGTGACTGTCCACTGAAAAAGTCATTAAAAGTGCTTCGATAGGCTTTTTCGCAGGGGCGCACTGGGTTCTGACCCGACGCTTAGTTAATCTAGATGTCCCTAACGGAACTGGTAAGAGCTATAACCATAAAAATGATTTTGATCTAATTTAATGAACAAACTGTTATTTGAACAAAATATGGTCTAATGAACCTCCCCCTCATCGCTTCCCGTGAATCTAAGAAAAAATCAAAAATTTTGTGAATTTTTTTGTCCTTGGTGGATGTACAAATAGAAAAAAAGATGCTACATTGAAGAAAGATAATCTCTTGTGTATTAAGGTTTTAATAAGAATTCGAATGTCCACTGTGAATAGACATATGTATATTTAGGAGGGATTTCCATGTCCAGTCATGCACTCGACAGATTTTTGACGGAAAATATTGAGGATTTAAAAAGCAAAGGGCTGTACAACGTCATTGATCCGCTGCAGAGTCCAAATGGGCCGACTATTCAGATTGAAGGAAAAACGCTGATTAATCTGTCTTCCAACAATTATTTGGGATTGGCTACTGACGAGAGACTGGTCGATGCTTCGATCCAAGCTGCGAAAAAATACGGTGCCGGAGCAGGTGCGGTCAGAACGATTAATGGGACGATGGAACTGCATCTGGAATTGGAACGGAAGCTGGCACAGTTCAAGCATACCGAAGCGGTGATTACGTACCAGTCCGGATTTAACTGCAATATGGCGGCGATTTCCGCGGTTATGGATAAAAACGACGCCATTTTGTCGGATGAGCTGAATCATGCTTCGATCATTGACGGATGCCGTTTGTCCAAGGCCAAAACCATCCGCTTCAACCATTCAGATATGGAAGATTTGAGAAAGCAGGCTAAGGCTGCAAAGGAATCCGGTCTCTACAATAAAATTATGGTTATTACAGACGGGGTTTTCTCGATGGATGGCGATATCGCCAAGCTGCCGGAAATTGTGGACATTGCCGAGGAGTTTGATCTGATCACCTATGTGGATGATGCCCATGGTTCAGGTGTTTTAGGCGGGGGAGCCGGTACGGTGAAACATTTTGGCTTGTCGGACCGGATCGACTTCCAAATTGGAACCCTTTCCAAAGCGATCGGCGTCGTTGGCGGATACGTAGCAGGCAAGAAAAATCTGATCGAATGGCTGAAGCTGAGAAGCCGTCCGTTCCTGTTTTCGACTGCGATGCCGCCGTCATCCGTGGCAGCATGTATGGCTGCGGTGGATATTTTGATGAATGATAAGACTTTGCTGAAAAAGCTGTGGGAGAACGGCGATTTCTTAAAAAGCGAGCTGAAGAAGCTTGGATTTGATGCTGGACACAGCGAAACGCCAATCACGCCTTGCATCATTGGAGATGAAGTGAAAACCCAGGAATTCAGCAAACGTTTGTATGAAGAGGGCGTATATGCCAAAGCAATTGTATTCCCGACGGTGCCGAAAGGGACCGGACGTATTCGCAATATGCCTACAGCTGCCCACAGCAAGGAAATGCTGGAGCAGGTTGTATCCGTCTACGAGAAAGTAGGCAAGGAACTGGGGATTATTTAACCAGTCTGCTGGGAAGTCAAGAGGGAGGAAAAGCGATGAAAAAGATTCTGGTAACGGGAGCATTAGGCCAGATCGGTTCTGAATTGGTCGCTAAATTAAGATGTTTGTACGGCGCAGACCAAGTCATTGCCACCGACATTCGATTGTCGGGACATGAGATCACCCGATCGGGTCCGTTTGAAACGTTGGATGTAACCGATGGCAAAGCCATGTTTGAGATCGCTAAACGCTATCAGGTGGACACGATGATCCATCTGGCAGCCTTGTTGTCAGCAACAGCAGAAGAAAAGCCACTCTTAGCCTGGAATTTGAATATGGGCGGTCTGGTTAACGCACTTGAAGTATCGAAAGAGCTTGGCTGCCAGTTCTTTACGCCCAGCTCGATCGGCGCGTTTGGACCATCGACGCCCAAAGATCAGACGCCGCAGGAGACTATTCAGCGCCCGACAACGATGTATGGCGTGAACAAAGTATCCGGAGAGTTGTTGTGTGACTACTATTTCCAAAAATTCGGGCTGGATACCCGAGGGCTCCGGTTCCCGGGCCTTATTTCCTATGTGACCCCTCCCGGTGGAGGCACCACTGACTATGCCGTCGAGATTTATTATGAGGCGGTTAGCCGTGGACGTTATACTTCGTTTATCGATAAGGGAACTTTCATGGATATGATGTATATGCCAGATGCGCTGGATGCTATCGTACAATTGATGGAAGCAGATGCGTCGAAGCTGAAGCATCGGAACGCTTTTAACGTAACCGCAATGAGCGTTGATCCGGAAGCAATCGCGACTTCGATCCGTAAGTTGTTACCTTCCTTTATTCTGGAGTATGCGGTGGATCCGAAGAGACAGGCTATCGCCGAGAGCTGGCCGAATTCCATCGATGAGACTGCAGCGGCGGACGAGTGGGGCTTTAAGGCCAAATATGATCTCGATACGATGACCGCGGATATGCTGAGCCAACTTGGGGCGAAAGAAATGCTTGCCCGGAAGGCTTGAGCTGCTCAAAATAGAGGCAATTTTTAATCCCAAAGTATATAGTGAGACGGCCTGCTTTAGTTCCATTTGGACGAGGTAGGCTGTTTTCGCATGTTGAAATATGAATCACTGAAGTGGTTTGGGCGGGGGAAACCTATGGAATCTATGGTAATATTAATCGGTCGTGAACTATAATAATGTATGGGCCTCAGTTTGACCGGGGTCAATTTTCAGGGAGACAGGAGATGTAATAATCCATGATTCAATTTCCAAAGCCTGACGTGGAGCAGTTTTTTCAAACGTATCTTATTCGAGCATTCGGTGTGAGCCGCGATGAATCACGGCTTGTGTTCACTAGTACCCTCAGCGGCAAATTCAATTTGTGGGCCATGGACATGAATGGAGAGACTTCTTACCCTTATCCGCTTACCTACAATGATCAACTGTGCAGCTTCATCAAACTGGACCCTCAAGGCAGACATATTTTGACGGCCTTTGATCACGACGGGGACGAAAATTACCTGCTGCATGCTTTGAGATGGAATGGTGGTGATCCATTTCCGCTTTTTGAAAACGCTTCCCCGGATGAAAAACATGAGTTCGTGCATTTGTCCGAAGACGGCAGTCGCATGTATTACACGACCTCCAAAGATAACCCCAATTTTCTAAATTCCCGGGTATACGATTTGAAAACCGGTGAAGACCGGCTGCTCGTGGAAGGGAAGGATACGACAACTGAGATCTGCGCGGTTAGTCCGGACGAGAAGACGATTGCGTTTACCAAAGTATACGCCAATACTTATTATGTGAGCTACATTCTTCTTGGAGACGGGAAGGAGATTTGTCTTACACCTTCTCCAGAGCAGGTTCATACTTCGGGGAACGTACAATTCCTGGATAATGACAATGTGATCTTCACAACGGATTACGACTCGGAATTTACATATATGGCGCACTTCAATATCAAGGAGGGAACCTTTAAGAAGTTGTGCGGGATTGATCGGGAAACGGTATCGCTGCTAAGGTTCCATGAGGATACACGGACGGTATTCATCGTTACAGAAAAGGGCGTCGAAGATCATCTTTATGCGTACGCCTTGGACAGCGGCGAACTGACAGCGATTACGCTGCCTGTTGACATCCTTGAGCAACTTGTGGTCGCCCGCTCGGGTAATTTGTATATTTTGGGACGCGGGGCGGTAAAGCCATTTAATATCTATCGTTTTGACGGCAGCACTTGGACCATGTTGACGAAAAACGTGATGACCGGCTTGACCGAAGCGGATCTGGTTGCTCCGGAAGTGGTCACGTATTCGTCATTTGACGGAATGGAGATCGAAGCGCTTCTTTTCCGCGCCAAAGAGCATACCGCGAACGGCTATACCGTGTTCTGGCCCCATGGTGGTCCCCAAGCTGCGGAACGCAAACAGTTTCGGGCTATGTTCCAATATATTATCGCTGAGGGCTACCATGTTTTCTGCCCGAATTTCCGGGGCAGTACGGGTTATGGCAGCTCATTTACGAAGCTGGTGGAGCAGGACTGGGGAGAAGGGCCGCGTAAGGATTGCCTAGCCGGGATGGAATGGCTATTTGAACAGGGCATTTCCAGCCGTGACCGTCTGTTTGTGATGGGCGGCAGCTATGGGGGTTACATGACGCTGCTGCTTGCTGGAAGAAATCCGGAATATTTCAAGGCGGCCATCGACATTGTCGGCCCTAGCAACCTGTTCACTTTCTACCATTCGGTGCCAGATCATTGGAAGCCGATCATGGAACAATGGCTTGGCGATCCGGAACGGGACCGTGAGCGATTCATTAAGGATACGCCAATTACGTATCTCGACAATATGGTGAATCCGCTGCTGATCATCCAGGGAGCTAACGATCCCCGCGTCGTCAAGGCCGAATCAGACCAGATCGTTGAGGCGTTGCTGGAGAAAGGTCGTGACGTGGAATATATCGTTTTTGACGATGAAGGGCACGGTATCACGAAGAAAGCCAACGAAAAAATCGCGTATGCCCGCATGGTGCAATTCCTGAACCGCTGCCGGTAGTCATACTTCCCGATGATGACGTCGAAGCTCGTTCAACTTCAGTAGAGATAACGTCAGTAGAGATGATTTTAATCTATCGAGTTGGCATGATGCTTGGCGGAGTCAAGGATTAGTAGATTGAGTAGGAAAATAGTCAAAATACGCTATCCCATTAGCCCTGATTCTGGCTTATAATAGGCCAGACAGGGCTAATGGCAAGGAAAGGGCCAAAATCAGGGCACCTATAGGGAGAGATCAAGCATAATGGCAGAGCTTAAGGTTCAAGGAAACGATTTTATGTATGAAGGAACCCCCCTCCGAATTTTGTCAGGTTCCATCCACTACTTCCGTGTCGTACCGGAGTATTGGCGGGATCGCCTGCTGAAGCTGAAGGCCTGCGGATTCAACACGGTAGAAACGTATGTTGCTTGGAACATTCATGAACCGGAGGAAGGCAAATTTGTCTTCGAAGGGCTTGGTGATATCGAAGGTTTTATTCGGATCGCCGGTGAACTTGGACTACATGTCATCGTGCGTCCAAGCCCGTACATCTGTGCCGAATGGGAATTCGGCGGACTCCCGGCTTGGCTGCTGGAGAATTCCTCCATGCGCTTGCGTTGTTTCGATCGGGCCTACCTTGATAAGGTTGACCGTTATTTCGACGAGTTGTTGCCGCGTTTGAAACCGCTTCTTTGCACTAATGGCGGGCCGATCATTGCCATGCAGATTGAAAACGAATACGGCAGTTACGGCAATGACAAGCAGTATCTGAATTACCTGAAGGAAGGGATGATTCACCGTGGGATCGACGTACTGCTGTTTACGTCCGATGGCCCCGATGACTTTATGCTTCAGGGTGGAATGGTGGATGGAGTTCTCGAAACTGTCAACTTTGGATCCAGAGCCAAGGAAGCGTTTGCGAATCTGCGCGAGTATCAGCCTGAGGGCCCTTTGATGTGCATGGAGTTCTGGAATGGCTGGTTTGATCACTGGATGGAAGAGCACCATACACGGCCTGCAGAAGATACGGTGAAAGCGCTGGAGGAAATACTGGATGAAGGGGCATCGGTAAACTTCTACATGTTCCATGGCGGCACCAATTTCGGCTTTTATAACGGGGCCAACCATGGGGGGCAATTTGAGCCGACCGTGACGAGCTATGATTACGATACGCTGCTCAGTGAATCCGGTGATCCAACGCCGAAATTTTACGCCGTACGCGAGGTGCTTTCCCGTTATGTCGAGCTGCCGGAGCTGGAATTGCCGGAGCCGATCCGCAAAAAGGCATATGGCGAGGTCAAGATGACTGGACAGGCCGTTCTGTTTGATCAACTGGATAAGCTGTCTGAGCCTGTACATCGTACTTGCCCTGAACCGATGGAGAAGGTCGGACAAAGTTATGGTTTCATCCTATATTCGACTCGTATCACCGGTCCGAGACAGGGGCTCGAGCTGGTGCTTCAAGATGTGCGTGACCGCGCTCTGGTGTTTGCGGACGGCAAATATGTGGGCACGGTAGAACGCTGGAACCCGGCAGGCATTCCTCTCGATGTTCCGGCCGAAGGCCTGCAACTGGACGTGCTGGTCGAAAACATGGGGCGCGTCAATTACGGCCCACTTATGAGGGATCCGAAAGGAATTACGGAAGGTATCCGGCATGGAAATCAGTTTTTGTACGACTGGACGATTCGTCCGCTGCCATTAAAAGATGTAACAACGCTTTCGTTCAGGTCGCTACAGGCAGATGAAGCTGCTGCTGGAACGCAGGCAGTGCCGTCGTTCTACCAGGGGACGTTTGAGGTCGACGAACTGGCGGATACCTTTATCCGTTTGGAAGGCTGGACTAAAGGCGTTGTGTATGTGAACGGATTCAATCTTGGACGTTATTGGGAAGCAGGTCCGCAAAAAGCGCTTTACATTCCCGCACCTCTCCTGAAAGAGGGAAGCAACGAACTTATCGTTTTCGAGCTTCACGGAACAAGCAAACCGGCAGTCGAGCTGGTGGATGCGCCGGAGCTTGGTTAAAACGCAAAAGAAATGGCTGTTCCCGGGCTCTCAATCTTGGCCCGGGGAACAGCCATTTTTTTTCGGGGCCCCCGCAAAGTAATCGGAATAAGCTTCAAAGGCCACACGTCACTCAGTACTTTTGCTCCGCAAAAGCGCCCCTCTTTGAGAGGCGTCGGACTTCTTTCCGATACTCTTTGTGGGGATATTTACTCATTCTTCCTCTCCATCTGCGAACCATGGATTCAAATGAACCATGACATCCCCAACCTGTTTCATCCGCTGCATGATCGTTTTTTTGACTTCACGGCTTACGTCATGGCCTTCTTTTACAGTCAGTTTGTTTGGGACGCTGACTTTCACATCAACAATGATGGCATTCCCCAGCTCTCTGGCGCGGATGCTGTCCACCCGTTTGACGTTGGGAACAGAGTAGATGATGGAGTTGAGCTCGGTGAGTTGCTCATTCGTAATGTTTTTGTCCATCAATATGTCGACCGACTCCCACCCCATATGAATCCCGAGCCTAATCACGAGGTAAGAGACGATGATGCCCGCAGCCGAGTCGCCGTATTCCGTATAGGCAATATGGTAATGGTCACCAATCAAAGCAATACCGATACCGACAACAGCAGCAGCGGATGCATATACATCGGCAACATGATCATAGGCGGTTGCAATCAGACTACGGCTGTTCTCGGCTCTCCCGATCCGGATGCAGTACATGTAAAGCGCCTGCTTCCAGACCAAAGAGACCAGTGCGGCGATCAGGGCGATCCAACTGGCTCGTACCGGTGGCTCGAAAAAGGACTCGATCGACTTATATACCATTAAAAGCGCAACCACGATCAAAATAATGGCCACAAGACCCGATGCTATCGCTTCCGCTTTGCCGTGCCCGTAAGGATGATCTTCATCCGCGGGTTTCCTGGACACCAGAGCCGACGTCAAAGCGGCGATAGTCGCCACAACATCCCCCGCATTATGGATCCCATCTGCCACGAGAACCTTACTATTGAAAAGCAAACCGATGATAATTTTTAAAGCAGTCAGCAAAATATTGCTAATCAGACTGATCCACACCGCAAAAATGGATTTACTCGCCAATTTGAAATTCTCCTTGTTTGTTTGTGGTTTATTATTAGAATAACCGTTAATCATCCTCTTTTAACAAATTATGCTTAAAACATTTATAAAAGATACGGATATTCATCCACCCTAAAGCTGAGAGGAGAATGATTGGCTAGAAATCATAAAAAACTCTCCAGGCGCTGCAAGTTCCCTCGCGGTTAAGAAGGACATGCGGCATTTTCGCCGGAGAGTTTATGTGAAGCAAAAACTGTGAACTGTTTACCCCTTATACGATTGGCAGCTTGAAAGATTTTTTTAGCACCGGATACAGCCATTTGACGCCTTTTGGCGTAAGCGAATCCGCAATCAGATGCGACAGATATCCTGCGGTTGCCACCAGTTTAATTCCTTCAACCTGAAGTTGATGCTCGAGTCCCGAACCTATGTATGCCCAGAGTATCAGTGCCCAAACTGTATGCGTCAATCCGCGGTGTTTCAGCCATGGAGCGACAGCCACGAAAATGCCGAAGCCCATAAGCCATGTCATCTGATGCGACAAGCCATAATAAAATGTCAGGCAGCCTATAACACTGACGAGGATATTTCGTATGAGGCCGTCCTTAATGATCAGACCGAGAAGAAACAAGCTAAGCGCCGTCAATGAATACTCCACGACAAAAAAACCTTTCGCGAAATATAACCAGGCAAGAATTACGATCAGAAGCAGCCCAGACCAATAAAGCATTTCCCGCAGCCATTTAGAAACTTGACCGATCTTTGAGCTCAGGATGCTTGGGCCGTCCAAATCAGCACTGAGCGCAGACATTGCGGAAACCGCAATATAAAGCGCGGCATGTTTCAACGTGAATGGATAATATGCGGCTGCAGCCGCTCCGATGGCCACGCCGATAGCCAAATGTGTTGAACCTTTCATTGTTCCTCCTCTGACTGACAAAGATGAAATAGGCAAACATATGTTTGCTACCATATTATACATGCTGGACCTGTTATGCGTAAAGTCTCATTGCAAAAAAAGATGTCGCAGGCGATTTTACCATTCTTCAAGATTATAGAATCAATAAGTGAGTGTTAAGTTTTTTGGGGTCCCCGCAAAGTATTTGGAATACGCATCGAAGCATATGCTCCACTTTGTGGGGTTATTTCTTATTTCATGTATCCCCAGGCTGCAGCTTCACGGTTCTGTAAAATTCGGCTCCGGCTCCGCGGAGGTTTTGGGCGCATCTCTCCTTCCCAGCAAGAAATCAATGGAGACCTGAAACAGATCTGCCAGTCGGTTTAGGGTGTCATAATCAGGCTTCCTTCGGTCTTTCTCGTAGTGAGACAAAGCGGCTCTGCTGATACCGATCGAAGCGGATAATTCCTCTTGCGTCCAACCCTTCTGTTCCCGTAGCTCCGCAATCCGGTGACCGTACTTCATGTTTCCCCACCCTCCGCATGAGATCAAAGTAGATTAAATTACACTTGACATGATACAAAATGTATCGTAAATTAACAGTGTCGTCAATAGTTTGTATGCATTTTGAAACCATTTTCCTAAGAAATCAGGTTCTGGAATCCCTTGTTATAGTGTCGTTTTTTCCTAATGGTGCAATGGTCGTCATCGATACTAAGTCTCGGCAAGGATCTCCAAATTTCGTATTTAATTAACAAAGAATGTTGTCGATCGCTCTATAAAGGGATACATATTGTCACATGAGTAAAAAGGTGCTGATAAGATGATTGATACCCATTGCCATATCATTCCGGGCGTTGATGACGGCCCTAGTACGATGGAGGGGGCGCTCCGCATGGCTGCAGCTGCAGTAAAAGAGGGAATGCACAGCGTCATCGCCACTCCGCATCATGCAACGAAGAGATATACCAATACAGCCCGCAAAATTCAGCGGCGGGTTGCATCATTGAACAGCATGCTGAAGAAAAACAATATTTCACTCAAGATTTTCCCCGGACAGGAATTTCGTCTTACCGACTCCTACCGGGCGGAACACCGTGCAGGACGGCTTCAAACACTCGCCGGAAGCTCTTATCTGCTTGTGGAACTGCCTTCTCGCAGCATACCCGGCTGTTTCCAAGAATTTCTCGCTTACATGAAACAGCATGGTGTCCATCCTGTGATCGCGCATCCTGAGCGGAATCTGAGTATTATAGGTAACCCGGATCAAGTACTCGGCTGGATTGAAGAACATGGCGTACGACTGCAGGTAACGACTCAATCGCTGATTGGCTTTTTTGGCGAAGAAGTGCGGAAAACGGCTTCCTATTTATGCAAAAAGCGCTGGATCCACTTGATCGGCAGCGATGCGCATAACAACTTGCGAAGACAATTTTTCACGAAGGAAGGGTACGAAGCGCTTGAGCGGCTGTGCGGGCCTTCCTATTTGCGAATGCTGCAGCATCACGCGGCCCAATTAATCCTTGGAGGAAGGATTGGCAACCTACATATCTAATGCCGGGAAAAAGGCCGCCCGGGTTCAAAATTGTATATAGCTGGGGGAATCCTGATGGAATTAAAATTAATGCTACAAATGCTGAGAAAACGGTTGTGGCTGATTGTTTCGTTTGTGGTGATTTGTACCGCGGGAGCCGGACTTTACAGCAAATTCATAATGACGCCGGTGTACGAGGCCACAAGCACTTTGATTGTGAATAAAATGAATTTGGATCAGGGAGGAGCAAGGGGACTCGATATCAACGAAATTAACTCGAATATCATGCTGATCAATTCGTACAAAGTCATTATTGCATCGGCCACGATTATGGACAAGGTCGTACAGAAGCATCCTGAATTCAAGGTATCCTCCCAAGACCTCGCTGATAAACTTCAAGTGATCACCGCCCAGAACTCACAAGTTATTACCTTGAAAATGAGAGATCCGTCTTACGACCGTGCCATGGATATCGTCAATTCCGTCTCGCAGGTGTTTAAGGAAGAAATTCCTCAGATCATGAAAGTTGACAACATCTCGATTTTGGATAAAGCCAAGCCGCAAATTCATTTGGTGCCGGTCAGTCCAAATCTGAAAGTCAATATTGCCGTTGCATTTACCGCTTCTTTCCTCATTGTCATGGGTGTCATACTCTTACTGGAATACCTTGATGACACGGTCAAAAATGAATACGACGTGGAGCGGTATTTGGAACTAACCACACTGGGGGCCATCCGAAAGATGAAAAAAAGGGATTTTGGAAAGAGAGCCTCAGCCCGAACCAAAAAACAGGCAGGTGAAAAATATGCGACGCTCAGTCAGTAATAGCAAACTTATCATGGACATCAACCGCAGATCCAATATCGCCGAAGGATACCGGAATCTCCGGACTAACATTCAGTTTTCAGGATGGAACCAGAAGCTGCAGGTACTGGCTGTCACCTCGACCCAAGCTGGAGAAGGCAAGACGACGACCATTAGCAATTTAGCAGTCGCCTATGCTCAAGAGGGGAAGAAGGTGATTTTGATTGATGCCGACTTACGGCATCCTTCACTGCAAACCGTCTTCAATGTAAGCAACCGGATCGGTTTGTCCAATCTTTTGGCTAATCAATGTACATACGGTGAGATTTTGCATCAATCAACGATTGACAATTTGTCTCTGGTCATGGCTGGTCCCGTTCCGCCCAATCCGACGGAGCTGCTGTCCTCGGATAAATTAAGGGAAATCATCGAGTTTTGGAAGGAAGAATACGATGTGATCCTGATGGATACCTCGCCGGTACTGGCGGTCGCAGACGGGCTGATCGTAGCTTCGGTTTGCGACGGAGTCATTCTTGTTGTGCATGCAGGCAAAGTGAAGCGGGAGTTTATTAAGAAAACGAAGGAAAAGCTGGAGCTCGCCAAGGCCAACATCCTGGGCGTGGTTCTGAACAATAAGAAATACAGCAAGTCGGAGTCGCATCAGCATTATTATTACGGGCTTTCCGATTAGCTCCATGTCGGTTGTACGGGCAAAGGTTATGTCTACTGTACCTTTATCACTGTAGGCACTCGGTCATGCTGTGGGTATGGAAGTACCTTAGACGTCAATCGTCGAGAGTGTGATGTGAGGCCGGGTTAGATGCCCGGGTTTCATACTTCGATTGAAGTATGAGCTATGCGGTCCGGTCATATAGCTCATCCTTTAATCCATTTTAAATATAGAGAAATTCCATAAGGGGGAGAAACATTGTGAACAAAGTCAGAAAGGCGATTATTCCAGCAGCGGGTCTCGGGACGCGCTTTTTGCCGGCAACCAAGGCGATGCCAAAAGAGATGCTGCCAATCGTTGATAAACCGACCATCCAGTACATTGTCGAAGAGGCTATCGCGGCGGGAATTGAAGATATCATTATCGTGACGGGAAAAGGCAAACGTTCCATTGAAGATCATTTCGATCATTCGTTTGAGCTGGAACATGACCTGCTGCAGAAGGGGAAGCTGGAGGTACTTGAATCGGTCCGCCGTTCATCAGCGGTCGAGATTCATTATATCCGTCAGAAGGAAGCCAAAGGACTGGGGCATGCCATTTGGTGCGCGCGCAATTTTATTGGCAATGAACCTTTTGCGGTGCTGCTTGGCGATGATGTCGTCAGATCGGAAGCGCCTTGCATTGGACAGCTTGTCGATCAATACGAAACCTACGGGCTGTCCGTGGTTGGTGTAGGAACAGTACCCAGTGATCAGACGCACCGCTATGGGGTGATTGATCCGTTGCGTGCACTTGATCACGATGGTTCGACTTACGAGCTTCGGAGAGTGGTAGAAAAGCCAGATCCGGGCGAGGCACCGTCGAATCTAGCCATTATCGGCCGCTACGTATTGACCCCGGAAATCTTCGAATATCTGGAGCGTCAGGAGGCGGGGTACGGCGGGGAAATACAACTGACTGACGCTATCCAAAAGCTGATCGTAGAACAGGGTTGTATCGCTTATGCGTTTAAAGGAGAGCGCTTTGATGTTGGCGAGAAGCTTGGCTACATTTTAACCACCATCGATTTTGCACTACTTCAGGAGGATTTGCGTCTGCCGCTTTTGTCCGCGATGGACCGCATTCTTCAGCTGGAGAAACAGGAGAAGACCGCTTTTTAAAGAGGCTGCTCTTTATGCAGAAAGCTTTACGTAGAGGGATTCCCTTAATTTTATAAAAAAGGTAGGGACGTGAATGGTAAAAAAAGTATGCGTAGTGGGGCTGGGTTACATCGGACTTCCGACAGCCGGTCTGCTGGGCAAAAACGGATTTCAGGTGCACGGCGTAGATGTCAACATACATACGGTTGAAAAGATCAATCAGGGAGAGGTTCACATCACAGAGCCAGATTTGGACCAAGTAGTAATGGAAGCCGTGCAATCCGGAATGCTCCGTGCTTCTACGGTTCCGACGGAAGCGGATGTTTATATCTTGGCCGTACCGACCCCTTTTCAAGAAAACAACAAACCTGACCTGACCTATGTGGAGCAGGCGACAAAGGCGATCATTCCATTTTTGAGACCCGGCAACCTGATCATCCTGGAATCAACCAGTCCAGTCGGAACAACGGAACAGATTGCAGATTGGATTCTGGAAGCTAGGAGGGATCTAAGCATTTCCGATTCACTTCATGCCGCATATAACCGCATCTTTGTTTCCTACTGTCCGGAGCGGGTGCTCCCTGGTCAAATATTACGCGAATTGGTTGAAAATGACCGTATTGTTGGTGGTATTGACGAGGCGTCCACGCGCTGGACAGCCGACTTCTACCGGTATTTCGTCAAGGGAGCTATCCTGGAAACCAGTGCTCGAACGGCCGAAATGGCCAAGTTAACGGAGAATTCCTTTAGGGACGTGAATATTGCGTTTGCGAATGAGCTGTCGCTGATCTGCGATCATTTGGATATCGACGTATGGGAACTGATTCGTTTGGCCAATCGACATCCGAGGGTCAATATTCTTCAGCCGGGTCCCGGTGTAGGAGGCCACTGCATTGCGGTCGATCCTTGGTTTCTGGTCGATGCGGCTCCTGAGCAGGCCAAGCTGATCCATACGGCACGGATCGTGAATGACCAAAAGCCCTGGTACGTGGTAGAAAAGGTGCTTCAGCTTGCTTCGAAGCTGAAATCCCCAGTGATCGCCTGCTTGGGTCTGTCTTTCAAGGCGAACATAGATGATTTACGCGAAAGTCCAGCGATAACGATTGTGGAACATTTGGCTAGAAGTGCAGCTGCCACCCTATATGTTGCCGAGCCCCATATCAAAGAACTGCCGAACAGTCTACGGCACAGAAATGTGGTCTTCTCTGAACCTGAGGAGGCGGTACATCGGGCGGATATCGTTCTGCTGCTCGTAAACCATGAGGCTTTTAAAGTTATCAGTCCGGAAACGCTCCAGGAAAAAATTGTGGTGGATACGAGGGGCTTTTTCATGCGGTCGCCCCGGGTGGAGGTGGGAGTGTAGAACATGTCCACGGTCCAAACCAAGATCAGGCGCCTGAAGGAAATGCCTTTTCGGGTAGCCGTCAAAAAAATCGCCGGCAAAGCGATTCAAGAAGCGAGATTTACGTATCGGAAGTATCGGGTCAGTCGCTCACCCATTACGCTCCCTCCGGAGCGGTTCCGTGCATTTGTCTCTGAGAGTACATTTCTGTTTGATCCTTCAAAGCAGGGTGAATATGTGAAGCTGCTGAAAGCTGAAGGGTGGAGTCAAGAGATTATCCGTGATGCGGACCGGATTTGCTCGCATATCTTTGACCTGCTCGGTTCCGGTGAAACGGAGCTTGGCGCTTCGCTTCCTTGGCATGAGGATTTCAAAACCGGTTTTAGGTGGGAAAACAACTTTTATAAAAGAATTAAGATCGTTGATCTGAACAATGCTGCAGACGTCAAGGTTCCCTGGGAGTTATCACGTTTTCAGCATTTATTCACGTTAGGGAAAGCCTATTGGCTGACAGGGGACGAGAAATATGCACTCGAATTCCGGGGGCAGCTGGATGATTGGATGATGCAAAATCCAGTAGAAATGTCCGTCAACTGGACTTGTACTATGGATGTCGCGATCCGCGCGGCGAATTGGATTGCGGTGATACCATTCTTTCGGTCAAGTTCTTCCCTTGGGGAGTCCTTTTGGGGGAAGCTTCATGCATCGCTATATTTACACGGGGGTTTTATCCGCGGCAATCTGGAGAACACAGGGGAGCATACGGGCAACCATTATACAGCTAATTTGGCCGGATTGGTTGCGCTTGGCCTTTATTTCCGTGGCTTTCATGTGCTTGAGGGTCGGATGCAGGATACTGGTCCCGAAGAGTGGCTACATTTTGGCATGATGGAATTGGAAAAGGAGATGTTCGTTCAGGTTAATAGGGATGGAACGAACTATGAAGCTTCTACTTCGTATCACCGTCTTGTTGCAGAAATGTTTCTTGTAACAACGATATGGTGCGCGAATAATGGCCTTGGCTTTTCAGCTGGATATTTGCGTCGTCTCGAATTAATGCATGAGTTTATGCTTCAAATCATGAAGCCGGACGGCTTAACCCCGCTGATCGGCGACGCCGATGATGGTAGGTTCCTCATCGTCTCGCGCTACGGCGAATGGGTGCGTAGTGATTTCCGACATCTGTTAGCGGTGGCCGGTGAGTTTTTCAACCGGGATGATTTCCGGAAAGCAGGCTACAACAGCCGGGAAGATGCTCTTTGGATTGCGGGAGATTTGAATTCTGCTAGGCAACTGTCGGATTCCACCATGAAATCCACAGCTTATCCGGATGGGGGTTACTATATTTTGCGAAATCCGGAAGCTTACTGCCTGATTCGCTGCGGGGAGCTTTCTTTCCACGGGCACGGGGCGCACAGCCATAACGACCAGCTGAGCTTTGTGTTGAATGTGAAGGGACGGGACATTATGGTGGATCCGGGTACTTATGTGTATTCGGCCGATTTTCAGCTAAGAAACCTTTTCCGCAGTACGGCTGTTCATAACACACTGCAGGTTGGTGGTTTGGAGCAAAATGATATGGAGGAAAGGAACCTGTTTCTGTTGCGGGAGCAGACCCACGCGAATTGCAGCCGGTTTACAGATCACCATTTTACAGGAAGGCATCAAGGTTATCTGGCAAGTAGCGGAATCATTCATAAACGGGAAATGGAACTGGAGGAGTCAAGGCTGGTTATCATGGATACTCTTGAACACGGGGCTTCTCTGACCGGTGGTGCCCTTTCTGCGGTTGCATCATTTATGCTGGCACCAGGAATAAGGATATCCATGAACCAAGGGGCATGGATGCTTCATACAGAGGAATTCATGGTTTCTATTGTTTTTGAGCATGCGGTGAAAGTAGAAGTGCAGGAAGCCTGGATATCGACAAGCTATGGAACTCGATTGCCAAGCCTGCTATTACAGGTGCCTTTCCAAGATCGGAGTCTAAAAACGAATATTCATTGGGAATAAAACGGGGGAACAATTAGCATGAATCAAGTGATCATTAGACATGGAAACGCTGTGGTTGAACAAACTCCGGCGCCGGAAATTCAGAAGGGAACTGTTTTGGTACAGGTGGAACATTCCTGCATCTCGATCGGAACAGAAATCAGTGGTCTTCGAACGAGTGGTGTCCCGCTGTGGAAGCGTGCAGTTCAGCAGCCGGACAAGGTCAAGAAGTTGATGCAAATCGCAGCCACTCAGGGGTTGTCCCACACGCGGAATATGCTCAAGTTGAAGACAAGCTCCGGCCAGCCTTCGGGTTACTCGGCAGCCGGAATGGTGATCGAGGTCGGAGAAGGAGTTGTGGATCTGAAGGTGGGCGACCGCGTCGCCTGCGCCGGAGCCCAATTTGCCCATCATGCGGAAATTATCCGGGTCCCACGGAATTTGGTAACCTCCGTTCCTGAGGGCTTGGGTATGGCGGAAGCAAGCACGGTGACACTAGGTGCGATCGCGATGCAGGGGCTACGACGCGCGGCCCCGACCTTAGGAGAAACGTTTGTGGTGATCGGGCTGGGGATTCTGGGACAGCTGACGGCACAGCTGCTGAAAGCAAACGGATGCCGGGTGATCGGCACTGATCTGGATGACACTCGGATTGCACTGGCACAGCGCCTTGGCATGGATATGGCCATCCAACCTGGGGAGGAAAGTGGCGTCGAAGCGGCGCTCCGTCTCACGGATGGCTTGGGCGCAGATGGTGTCATCATTACGGCGGCAGCAAGATCCAGTGTCATTCTGTCTGAGGCCTTCCGGATGACGAGGAAGAAGGGACGCGTCGTGGTTGTAGGAGACGTTGGTCTTGAGATCAACCGGGCCGATATTTATGAGAAAGAATTGGATTTTTATATTTCTACCTCCTATGGTCCAGGGCGTTATGACCGGGACTATGAAGAAAAGGGCCGGGATTATCCACTGGGATATGTGAGATGGACGGAAAACCGGAACATGAGGGAGTACTTGAGGTTGGCTTCGGAGGGAAAGATTCAACTCGGGCCGATGATTTCCTGCGTTTTCCCGGTTGACCAAGCGGCGGAAGCTTATACATATATTCAGAATGCGGAGACAAAACCGATGATGGTGCTGCTTTCTTATCCACAAACGGCCAGTGCTACCGGTGATATACATAAGGTAACAGTAAATCCTGGGCAGAACGCCGTCCAGGGCGCGGATGGGAAAGTGCGGATCGGATTGATTGGAGCCGGTGAATTTGCCAAGGGTATGCATCTTCCAAACATCAATGCATTGTCCGGTATGTTCCAGCTGCAAGCTGTGATGAGCCAGACTGGGCATAACGCCGCCGAGACTGCCAAACAGTTTGGTGCGGTATATGCGTCCACGAGCTATCCGGTCCTTCTTCAGGACCCGGAGATTGATGCGGTTCTTATCGCAACGCGTCATGATACTCACGCTTCCATCGTATTGGATGCACTACATGCCGGAAAGCATGTGTTTGTGGAGAAGCCTCTGGCCCTGACCCGTACGGAATTGGAGAACATCGAGAAGTATTATGCAGATTTCCCGGATGGAAGGCCTGCTCCGGTGTTAGTCACCGGCTTCAACCGCAGATTTTCCCCCTATGCGACGAAGATTAAAGAGATGGTTGAGCAGCGCAGCAATCCCATGATTTTGAACTACCGGATGAATGCCGGTTATCTTCCTTTGGATCACTGGACGCAGACAGAGGAAGGCGGAGGCCGCAATCGCGGGGAATGCTGCCATATCTATGATCTGATCACGTATTTGACGGGCAGTAGGGTGCAGCGGATTCATGCGTCCCATATAAGGCCGGGGACAAAGCATTACACACACACAGATAATTTTGTCGCGACGATGGAATTTGCGGACGGTTCTGTGGCAACAGTGACCTACACCGCTCTCGGATCGAAATCCTATCCTAAGGAGCAAATGGATATTTACGTAGACGGCAAAAACATTTTCCTTGACGACTACCGCCGGTTGTTGATCGCTGGCAGTAAATTGAAAGGAATGGAAACGAAAATTGCCAACAAGGGACAGCGGGAAACACTCGAACAGTTTGGCGAAGCCGCACGGGGGCAAAAGGATTGGCCGATTCCGTTATGGCAGCAAATTCAGGCGATGGAGATTGCGCTCGAAGTCGAACGATTATTAACCAAAGGAATGATGAATTCATGAGTATAACAAAATCGGCCGCCAAACAAATTTTATCGTATTTTCCGTTCCGGTACGTGAATGTCGGCAGAGAATTCCACATGTGGCTGAATAAATTCGAGCAGATGAAACGCATGGATTACGGCCAGATCCGGCAAGCGCAGCTTCAAGCCCTGAAAGATATCGTAAAACTTGCTTATGAACAAACGGTATTTTACAAACGGCTTTATGATATGAAAGGCTTTCACCCGGATATGCTGCAAGATTTCAGCGATGTCGAGCGGATCCCCATCATCCATAAGGAGGATGTACGGATGCACGGCAAGGATATGGTGGTCTCCAAATACTCGCCAGAAAAACTGAAGAAACTCGGAACCAGCGGAACGACAGGAACCTCGTTAACCCTGTATTCGAACCGTACCGTTGAACAGCGGGAGTGGGCGGCAATCTGCTTCCAGTGGGCCAACGTCGGTTACAAGCCGGGGGACGGGCGCGTGGAATTCAGGGGAGCACTGCCGGGCAGTAAGCTGTATATCCTCGATAAGTACTCCAGAACCTTGAAAATCAACACGACGGCTATTACGGAGCATAATATTAGGAATATCGTGGAGGCCATCCTGGCATCTGGATATGAATACTTGTACGGCTTCCCGTCGGCACTCGCCATGTTCAGCAAGTTTTTGGTGGACCAGAAGCTAACGGAGTTATATCAGCCAAAAGCCATTTTACTTGCCTGTGAAATGGTCCATGACTATCAGGTGCATTTAATCGGCAGTGTATTTTCCCGCTCGATGATGTTTGCCCATTACGGTCAAACCGAAAAAGTGGCTTTAGGCGGATGGATGAACGAATCTCACGCGTATTATTTTCTGCCTTTATACAGCTATGTGGAGCAGAATCGGGAGACCAGTGCGATCATCGGCACTTCCTTTTTAAACGATGTGATGCCTCTGATCCGTTACGAATTAACCGATGCCGCTTCGCCGTTTGATCAGAAAGCGCAGCAAGGTCTTGATTATCTGTTTCCGGTAATCCGTTCCATCGATGGGCGGATGGGCGAGATCATGTATAAGCCTAACGGGGATATGCTTCCTTCGCCGCTGGTCGCCATTGCACTCCGAGGGACTCGAACCTTCAGCGCTTGCAAGCTGATCCAGCATCGTTATGACCTGATTGAGATTATGGTGGAATCTAGCCAGCCGAAAGAGGTTGTGCAAGAGGAAATCCAAATGGTGGTGGAGAAGCTGAAAAAGTTGTTTACCATCGACATGAATTTCAAAATTACGATCGTTCCCCATATCACCAAAACAGAAACCGGCAAGTTTAAGAACGTGGAGGTCCGGATCGGGAAGGAACCGGTAAGCTAATGAAATTGATTATGGTGGGACCGGTTCCTCCTCCGATTGGTGGGATTTCGGTTCATATTCAAAGACTGTCCGACGTACTGCGAAAACATGATATGGAATGTGTCATATACAATGAATCAAACTTGACGGACGAGCAACGGAATATCATGGCCATCGGCAGCTATAAAAGATTTGTATTGCAGATCCCATTTATCCGTGGGGATCTGTTTCATTTCCACACGATTGATCAGCGACTGCGGATGATTTTGGGATTCTACAAGCTACTGGGCAAAAAAATCATGCTTACCGTTCATGGTGAAAGTCTATCGCAGCAGCTTGAACACGCCAATCGTCTGACTCGCAAGCTTCTAGTGACAAGTTTGAAGCGGGTCGATTACATCGTATGTGTCAATGAAGCGACAACACGGATGCTGCTGGAGCTTGGCTTCCGGCCGGATCGGGTGGGCACCATTCCGGCATACATCCATCCGACGGAGCATGAAGGGGAGCAGCTGAGAATTCCGGCGGAGGTTCACCGATTTATGGATACTGGGGATTTTGTCATCAGCGCCAACGGCTTTGTGCGATTATATCAAGATCATGATCTGTACGGCATCGATCTCTTGATCGAGCTGATGAAGAAGCTAACGGACTGCCATACCCCTGTGCGCCTGTTGTTTGCCCTGCTTGGCGAGGCGGATCAGAGCCCAGAGGAAAGGAAATATTATGAGGCCTTGCAGCGGAGGATTACCGATTACGGATTGATGGAACGTTTTCGTTTCTATGAAGTAAAGGATACAGAGTTTTACCCTATTCTGAAAAAAAGCCAGCTATTTATCCGTCCGACCAGCATGGATGGCTATGGGGTGTCCGTTGCGGAGGCGCTCCATTATCAAATTCCGGCGGTAGCAAGCCATATATGCAAAAGACCTGACGGAACAATCTTGTTTAAGTCCCGTGATTTGGAGGAGCTTATACGGATTGTGCATCAAGTGATAGAGGATTACGATAACTTCAAGCAGTCCGTGTCCGAAGCGATGCCGAAGGATTATGCATCCGACCTGATCGCGATTTATAACCGGATCTCCGGACCAAAGCCAATAGAAAGAAAAGTGATAACCCGTGCCAACCGATAACCCCAAAATGCTGTCGAGCGGGGTGGTTTACTTCTGCTCCTCGGTCTTGACGCAGCTTGTTAATCTGCTTCTTATTCCATTGTACACAAGGAATTTGTCGCAGGAGCAATTCGGTCAATACGATCTCATCATCAGCGTTCAGATGCTGCTTGCGCTAATCATTGCCTTGGGTGTTCATTCCGGAATGATCCGCTTTTTTAACGAATTCGACAATAAGCGGGAGCTGCGGAATACGGCGCTGACGTTTGCCATGTTGTGGGGGGCCGCATGTATCGGAGGGGCCTGGGCGTTAAGCCCATTGATTTCACCGCTTGTATTCAATCGAAGCGCCGATGCCGTCCTGTTCATACCATTCGTGGTGATGATTTCGGTATTTTCATGCCTGAATCTGATCTACTCTAGCTTTTACTCTATGCAGTTTAAAGCACTGAAATCAAGCGGCATTCAGTTCTCGGTTGTTATATCCTCTCTAATGTTTGCCCTGTATTTTTTTCTTGATCAGCAGCGGGGTGTCACTGGCATCTTAATGTCCCAACTGCTTGCGAATGCGCTTGTGTTTGGGGCGCTGTTTCTGCTTAATCTTAGAACCTTTCGTTTTACGCTGAAGCGTGAACCATTGCGCTATATGCTGAGATACGGTACCGGCCTGCTGCTGGGGGATATCTCCGCTTGGGTGCTCGGTTTAAGCGACCGCTTTTTGATCAAGGGATATATGAATTTATCCTCGGTCGCAATATATTCCATCGGATATAAAATCGGCATGCTGATCAATCCGGCATTCATCACTCCTTTTATGTCGGTATTCACTGCCTTTAAATTCAAGGCTTACAAGGATGCGGATGGGGCAGGGAAAATCAGGAAGATGTTCCGGATTTACAATTTCATCGGCTGGTTATGCGTTTTGGGACTATCCCTTTTCGCTGATGTGGCGGTAAGACTGGTGGCCACGGAAGAATACGCCGCGGCCGGATTAATAATTCCGTTGATCTCTTTATCATATTTCTTGTCAGGTAGCGTTGCTTTTTATTCCCTGGGTCTGCATATCGCGAATAAAATGAGGATTAATTACCTGATATCCATACTTGCAGCCCTAATCAACGTTATATGCAATCTTGTGTTGATACCATGGCTCGGGATCTACGGCTCGGCCTTGGCAACGGTGATCTCCTATGCGGTGACGAATGCAGTGTTCTATCATTACGGATCCAAGTATTATCCGCTTGGACTAAGTATTTTTTACCCGTATAAATATTTGATCCTGTATGTGCCGGTTTATGCCCTGCATACCGTATTCAAGCAGCTATCGCAATCGCTCCCGCTCGAAATAGGCCTCAATATTTTACTGATTCTGACTTTCATCGTTTGCAGCCTTCTCTTTAAATTTATTGACAAGCATGAGCTATTAGGAGATCTGTTGTCCATTTTGAACCGTAAATCCAAAAAAATGACCATGGAAAGAGTGGGATCCGAATCATGAATACCAAAATTATTACCGATGTGGACGGATTTCTCGCCATACGGGAGGATTGGGAACGGCTGACGAAACAGGACCCGGACGCCACATATTACAGCACATTTGAATTTAATTATTTTTGGTGGCAAACATTTGGCAACGGCTGTGACAAGCAATTGTTTATCCTTTGTCACTACCGCGACAATATGATGGTAGCCATCGCGCCACTGATGATCCGCTGCATCGACAAAAAAATTGTGAAATGTAGGGTGCTTAGCTTTCTCGGAAAAGGGGATTATTTTAACTTCATCATCGATTCCAGCAAATTCAAGGCATCCGCTCTCATCCGGGAATTATTCCATACGATCGAGGAAAATTCGGAGAAGTGGGACAAAATCGAATTGACCCATCTCCAGATGAATACCCAACTGCTGCAGTACATCATGCGGCATGACCGGTACAGCAAGCATACGCAGTATTTGACTACCTGCAACCGGATTAATAGCGGTGATTTTGAATCGTACGAACAGTTTGAAAAAGAAATGATCAATACCAAGCTCAGGCGTAAACGGGTTAAATTGCGGCAGGCCACGGGTTATCGCTTCAAAATTGTCAGAGCCAGCGAAAGTGACAATATGTACGAGCAAATCGCTAATATCCATCAGCTGGAGAAGAAATATCTGCATGAGGTAAAGGGACGGACGGAACGGGGGAGTTTATTCGAAGACAAAGCCAATGAAACATTCCTGAGAGAGCTGTTCAAGGGAAATGACCGGATTTTGTTTTTTTACCTGGAATCGGAAGACGGCGAAATCATCATGTATAAATGCTGTTATCTTTATCGAGATGTTTTGTATGGCTGGAACACGGGATATTCTCCGAAATATTCGAATTACCACGGCATTTCGGACGTACTGTTGATGGAAATGATCGAAAGCCTGTTTTCCGGCAGCTGCGCGAAGCAGATCGATTTCGGCGCTGGCACTTATCCCTGGAAATTCCGATGGGCGAATCACTTTTCGGTCAGCTATTCATTTGTGATGTGGAATGAATCCAGTCAGCAAACGAAATTGCTGCGGCTGCTGAATCAATCGAGGGAAATTATCCGGGCTGTTAAGGAATTAAAAAATGCCTTATAGTGCGTGTTCAAAAAGGCCGGTTTTCAGCACCAAAGCTTATGCTTTCGATGTGCGTTTTTTCAAAACGCTTGAATTGGATAAAGCTAGGGACTGAGGAGCGGAGCTAAACGTTTTTGTAGAAAACGACTTCGAAAGCATCTGCTTGTTGTGGGTACGTGAGCACCTCAAATGTTTCCGAAGGAAACATACTTCGAAAGCATCTGCTTAGGCCCGGCTGAATTCAAGATTCGATGTCGAACCAGCTTCCCGATTTACTTCGTGATCAAAAGCGGACTTTTTGAACAACCTCTTATAAAAAAATATGGAGTGTACTCATGAATACAGTGATTGTGCGAAAGGCTGAAGACTTAGCTCCTTGGGAACCGGCTTGGAAGCAATTGATAGATCATCTGGAAAAAGCGGAAATTTTCGATACCTGGGAATGGCTGGATTCCTATCTAAGCCATATGTTTAACGAGGAACATGAGCTGTTCATTGTTATCATCACCGACCGGGAACAATGTGTCGCCATTGCCCCGATGTGCATTGCCAAGCAAAAAATCAAGTGGACCCGTGTAAGATCGCTGCAGTTCATCGTCTCCGGAACCGGGGAGACGGGCAGCTTTTTCCTGCATCGGAAATACAGCAAAGTAAAATTGCTGAAGGAAATCGCCAAGACGCTGAAGGAACATCAGCAGGAGTGGGATTGGATCGATTTATACAATCTTCATTCATTGCATCCGGTTATGGGGCTTATTCGGGAAGTTTTTGGCGGCTCATTCGATGTGTTCTCAGAGTCGAAGTCGGTTATACCGTATCTGGACATGGCTTCATTTCACCAGAATCAGCTAGCTTCGGGGAGAATCAAGGCAATCCAGCGCAAAGAACGGAAATTAAGCAGGGAGCATAACATTAAGCTGGAGGTTCATGTTCCTGTAGATGACTGCATTTTGGGCAGCTTTTTGGAGATGCACAAACGGCGGTGGGAGGACAGCCTGTTCAAAAACCCGATGGAAAATGATTTTTATAGGGAAATCGTACCGAAGCTGGCGTCAATGAATTGTGCGCATTTTTCTTATCTCGAAATCGGCGGGAGCATTGCTTCGGCCATGCTTACCTTTAGTTATAGAAGCAAAGTATACCTGTATATCACATCCTTCTCCCAGCAGTATATGGAGTATGGCGTGGGGCTTGTTCTGCTGAACAGGGTGATGGAACATTATCTGAACAGCGGAGCCGAAGAAATCGACTTTATGAGCGGCGCTCAGGAATACAAATTTTTCTGGGCTGATAGAGTCAGGCTGGGCCACCACATCCGTTTGATCAGCCGGGACCGCGGCAGTAAATTGCTGAAGGCCTGGACGCTGCTGCAGATGAATAAGGAAGGCATCCGGTCGCTGTTTCCGGTGAAGCGGAAGAAGCTAGGCAACATATCGGGAGGAGCAATATTGGAATCAAGGAGAAGTATACATGCACATCAACCGAAGTAAATGGTTTAACGGCGCGGATTCGCCCGTACTGTTTATGATCGATGATCTTGCCAATGCATGGGTGGATACGAATGGCGACGGCAGCTTGGATTGGGGTGAGGACTGGGGGTTCTTCAAGGAGGAGGACCGGTCCTCATTTCGTTTTTTGCAGGAAGAGATCCTGAAGTATTACCCCGAAGTAAAGGTCACTTTTTTCGTGCCGGTTGGGGCCCGCGTTGGCATGATCCAAAATCCGATCTGCACAATGACTGCTCAGCCAATCAACGCGGATGAGGATAGCAAGGTTTTCTTTCGGTCAATCCACCAGCATCCCAATTATGAGCTTGCTTACCATGGGACAACACATGGCATCGTTGGCGAGGAAGCAAAGGATTTTGTTCAAGAATGGGCGTCTTTTGCCAGCTTGGACGAGGCGCTGCACCGCATAGATGAGGGCGTAGGGATATTCGAGGATGCAGTTGAGGTGAAACCTTCAGGCGGTAAATATTGCGGTTATACCAGCAACGGGTTCTCTGATCAAAGCATCGATGAATACGGATTTGCATGGTGGTGCCGATACTGGAATCGCGGACGGGCAGACGGAAGCGAGGACCCGTCCTGCGGATTGGATTCGGATCGGCTTAGCAATTATGATGTGAAGCGTTTTGGCCAAAACGGCGTGCTAGATATTCCGTCGACGGTAAACGGCGCGCTTTTGAACGGACTCTACCATGCCCGAACATCACCGAAGGACCGGATCAAGCGGATGTTAAAACCGACTTTTATCAAGTGGAAGCTGCGGGAAATCGATTATCTCCTGAAGCATCGGCTGGTCATCAGCGTACAGGAGCATATTGCGCCTTCGCGTGATGATGGCCGCAGGCAAAGCCCGAATATTTTTGACGACCGCGAGAGCCTTCTCCAAATTTTCAGCTATGTCAAAGGAAAAAACGTATGGTACTGCACGGGGACAGAGCTAGCCGATTACGTCAATATGCGCGATCGCATTACGGTCGAACGGTTTGCGGAAAGCCGGTTTGCATTAAAGCATGAGGCCAAAGATCGGGACAAACTGCTATCTTTGAGCTTTAGCGAGCGTCGTCCTTTCCGGCTTCAGCTTCCGGATGGCCGCAATATGAATGTGTGGAAGGGAACAGCCAACGTACCGGTAATGGAAGGGGATTATGTCATAACGCACGGAATATAGCATGATTTACGTAAAGGAGAAGGCGTCATGAGGGTGCTTTATCAAACCAGATATAATATCTTTACTCGCAAAGGCGGGGATACCGTCCAGCTGTTGAAAACCAAGGAATTTATCGAGAACCGGTTCTCCGGCATCCGGATTGACATTAACAGCGATCCGAAGGCGGATCTGTCCGCTTATGATCTTGTGCATGTATTTAATATGTTGCGGCCTCAGGAAACCATCCTATTCATAAACAATGCCAAAGATCAGCATAAAAAAGTCGCCCTCTCCACCATATTCTGGAGAAGCGCGGAGTTTGAGCGGCAAGGCCAGATCGGGCTGCGTAAAATGATCAACCGCATGATCCGTTACGATGACATGGAAAAGCTGAGGGCGCTTTACCGTTATTATATCGACGGTGAGAAACATGAAGGAACCTTGCGGCTGATCAGGCAGGGCTATACAAGGCTGCAGCGTGAGATTCTGGATCAGGCGGATCTGCTTCTGCCCAATGGCGTGGGAGAGGTAGAGCTCATCCGAAGCATCTTCAAACCTGCGAAACAGCTGCGTTATTTGGTGGTGCCGAATGCGATTGATGCCCGCATTTTTTCGTATGATCCGAAAACGTCGCGGGAGACGGTTTTGTGCGTGGGGAGATTCGAACCTCGGAAAAATCAGTTGAATTTGATCCGGGCGTTTAATGACTTGCCTTATAAACTGATCCTTGCGGGTACAGCGCATGAGACGCAGCGGAAATATTTTGAGGCGATGAAAAAAGCGATCCGAAAGGACAACATCGAAATTATGGATGAAGTGGACCATCGCGACCTGCAGACGCTGTATGAACGGGCGAAAGTCCACGTGCTCCCCAGCTGGTATGATACCCCTGGTCTGGTGTCGCTAGAGGCTGCGGTCAGCGGATGCAATATCGTTGCGACGACCAGAGGAACGACCACGGAATATTTTGGAGATGACGCTTTTTATTGCGAACCTGGGGATGTGGAAAGCATCCGCAGAGCCGTCACTGAAGCCTTTGGCGCTCCTTATAATGAGCGGCTGCAAAACCGGATTATATCGGAATATACCTGGGAACGGGCGGCGGATTTGACTGTCCAAGGTTATGAACGGCTGCTAGGCCTAAATGACAAGGAGGCGGATACGGGATGAAAGAATCCGTCATCATAGTTTCGGATTATATCGAAGGTGAGCCGGTGGTTGCATCGGTTCGGTTTGCGGGGCTTATGGAATATTTCCGGCAGCGGTTCGAACTGATTGTGATCCACGACGGAAAATACGGAACAAAGCCCAGTCGGTTTGCGTCCACAAGCTTTGAATATGCAACGTCGGACAGCATTCTGACCCAGGCGATGAAGGGCGGGGTAACGCAAGAGAGAAATGGTTCCTTTAGGCGGAATGTGGAGAATATGCTCCGACAGAAATGGATATTATCGGCATGGCGCAATTACAAATACAGCAAGTTCAAATTCGACCGAATGAACGCCCCATTATATGCAGAGCTGGATCGTTTGCTCTCGGAAACGGAAATTAAGGCCGTGTTCGTCACCGTACCGGATGTGTACGGCTTATACGTGTTGGATTATATCAAGCGGAAATCGCCGCATCTGCCGGCCATTATCGAAATCCGCGACATTATCAATCACAGCATCGGGGAAGGCAATCCCCAATATGTGCTGAAGCAGGCTGAACAAATGGTGCCTAAGCTCGCGGGCGGCGTAATTGCCGTTTCCGAGGGGATCCATCAGCATTACCGGATCCGAAATCCGGTGCTTGAGATGGAACTTGTCAAAAACGGCTATGACGAGGAGTGCTTTGAAGGCGTGGTTTTCCAGCCGGTTTCGCTTGCGAAAGGACGGATGATGCTGGCGCATATCGGATCGATTTATAAAGGCAGGAATGTTAAAGCGCTCATCGAAGGTCTGCGGATTTTTTCCGAACGAAAAGGGATTGATGTGGAGCTTCACATCGCCGGTCTGCTTGACAGGCAGGCGATCAGTGATATGGACAGCGCAGCTGACGCAAAGTCCGGAGTCAAGCTTCACATTCATGGAAGCTTGGAACATGAGCAAGCCGTAAGGCTGCTTCGGGAAGCGGATGCTGCCGTTATCCTAACCCATACGCGCGGAAGCGACTATGCGATTCCGGGCAAAACCTTTGAATACATAGGCGCCTGTAAGCCTATTCTTGCAGTAACGGAGGACCGTGAATTGTCAGCGCTTGTCCAGGGACGCTACGGAGAATGCGCCGGCCACGAGGCAAACGGAATCGCGCAGGCGCTGGAGCGGCTAAGCGAGACAGTGTATGATTTTTCGGACCGTAGGCAATTTTCTCGACAGGTCCAAGCGGAGCGGATCCTTCAGTTTATGGAACAAATCATGCTGGACGGGCGGAATGTAAAATCCGAGTGATGAGGGTTGATTATGCTCACAATCATGCTTTTTTTAATACCTGTGCTGCAAGCGGGAATGCTGGTGACAGTGAACTTTTTGCCAAATAAGCGGCTGGGGGGGATCCTGCTTGGTCTGGTACTACTGGCGATGGTCAGCAATATTCAGCTGGATATTGGCTATGAGAATGTGCACGTGGATATTACAGTATTCGTTTTGCTTATTGTAAATCTGTCGCTTTTGGTACATTTGATGCTAAAAAACAAACTTCAGGCGCTGGAAACCGACCGGATTAGCGGTTCAAGGTTTCGACTTGCGGCCGGATCACTTGCATTTATGCTTCTGATGCTGTTATTTCAGGGATACACACTGGATATTTACGAAGCCGGCTTGTTTGTCTACCATATGAACCTTTTCTTGAATCTGCTGCAGATGGCTTTATTGTTTTATTTGCTCGGCACGCTTCAGGTTAATACATCAACGCTGCTTCTATGTATGGTATGTTATTCGGTTGCCAATTCGGTGCTGGGCCTGCTCCAATATGCGACGAATAAATCGCTGCTGCTCTTTTCGGCGCAGGACTCCATTAATTATTATGAGGGGGTCAAAGTCGCCAAGCGGGTGGTTGGTTTTGTTGGGGCGAGCAACGGCGCGGGTAATCTCGGCGCGATTTTATTCCCCGTGCTGCTGTATTATTTTATGCAGCGCAAAAGCTTGTTTGCTTTTACCGCCATGCTGCTGAACGCGGCATTTTTGTTCCTCACCTTTACGAGAATCGGTTATTTATCGGTTTGCGTGCAGTTTTTGATTTTTCTGTTTTTCGCTCCGCTTGGCAACAGATACAGGCTTATGAAAAAAATAGGCATGATTATTGCAGCAGGCCTGGCAGCCGTTATTGCATACCAGCTCTTTTTTGATCAGTTATATCAAATTCTGTTCCTGGACCGTGGGGATACGGAATCCCACCGTTTCGTGCAGTTTACGGGTGCGTTCAGCGTGCTGCGGGAGCATCTCTGGTTCGGACTTGGGGCCGGGCAGTATATACCTTACATGCAGTTCCATCACGGAATCGATGATATCGCTTTGCATTCCCAGTTCCTGAACGCGCTGGTGGAGCAGGGGATTTTCGGATTCGTGATGTTTTTCTTCGCTTTTGGGGCTTTGTTTGTTTGGAGCTTGAAAAAATACAAAGGGGAGGGTTGGTTTCCTTTAGCCCTTTTCCTTGGTTATTTTATTGTCGCGAACTTTAATCCCAACCAATATTACAGCCTGTGCACGTATACCTTTTTTGCAATCGCCTTCGCCCTTGTCTTTGCTCGCAAAGGCCCAGACATGCGCCAATTGGCCAAGCAAAATGTACAAATGGAGCCGTCAAATTGTCCCAAACCAAATCGACAGGTCGTCAATATAATGCAAATGTACAAGGGGATCTGACCACTCGGGATGAGGGAGGTGGCTTTGATGGCTGATGTTGGGGGACTGAACGTACGGCTTTACGGAGCCAAGGGAGATGGTGTGACAGACGATTCGCGGGCATTCCAAATGGCTATAAGCAGTATTTCCGTGACAGGCGGAACGATTGTGATTCCGGATGGCGTTTATAATGCAAATATTACGGTCTCGACATCCAATGTGAGTATTACGGGAACCGGAACGTTAAATGGTTCGATCAACCTGTATGGAACGCCAACCGCAAACGATAGATTTACCGGTACCGGCAATGTCAAAATCGACGGTATTACCATTCAGGGGGAGAAGACCCGGAACGGCATCAACTGTAAATGGTATTACGGCGTCATAATAACGGGAGTCCGGTTTATCAACTGCCTGAAAGCCATTTATTTTGAAAAGGTAAACAAGACACAGCACTGCTCGCGTTTTACGATTTCCGGTAATCAACTGATTGATTGCAATTACGGTCTTTACGTTGACTATATCGCTCCGGATGACGGCGGAAGCCATGTGGTTGGTGACGTGAATTTTTCGAATAATATGTATGAATCAAGGACCAATGTTCCGGGTGCTTTCAGCAATATATACCATATATGGGCCAAAGGCATTGACGGTCTGGTTTGCAAAGGCAATACGTTGTTTTTTGGACATACGGGCTCGGAAAAATCGAATATCTACATCGAGGATTTTAACTGGGTTATTATTGAAGGCAACCATTTATTCGAGGCAGTGGAAAGCGCCGTTATTGCCAAGGATGGTTTTAATTTGGTGATCGCGAACAATAACGTAGCTTGGGCTAAGCAATACGGTGTGTATTTGTCATCGGTAGTAGGCGGGATCGTAAACGGCAACAACCTGACCTGGAAGTCGGGGGAGGACATTCAGTCCACAGGTGTCTATATCGAAAATAGTCCCTATTTTATCGGCAATGTTTCGAACAATAATATCTTTTTCCCAGGAATATACGCACTGCAGATCAAAGACAGTTCCTTTATTAATATTACGGGTAACAACGCGCGGAGCCAATACGGCAAAAACCAGCCGGTCAAAATCGATTCGCCTGCGACCTGCGCTTCGATCAGCATGACTTCGAACCAATTTACAAATTATCCGGCAAGTTCGATAAGCCGTGACTACTACTCCGCGAGTCCAGTCAGCACCAATTATTTGAGCGGCAATTCAGAAGGGCTTCCGGCCGTTCCGATCAAGGGAGTGTTGTCCCAGGAATATAAGGCGTTTACGGATAATTCGGCTGCCGTCGATATTTCGAACCTCACGCTTGCTGTGTTTGCGTATACCCAATCAACGACTGTCACTCAATTGACGAAAGAGGATTTGTCCGTATCGCTGCCGCGAATCGTCGTGCTGTATTCCTATACAGGCAATTTGCGAATATCCCGGCAGATTCCGAACGTCAAATTAAAGGGCAGCGGTTCATACGTCGCTTTTCCGGCGGATTCAAGCATGACGCTGCTGGTGTACGGCTCGCAGATCATGGAATTGTCGCGCAACTTCTCCGTACTATAAAGAGGTCAACACAAGTTCGATGAGACCTGAGGGTCTTTTTTTGAGATATAAGTAATTTTTCTCGCGGGATCGCTTACCGTCCTTAAAGGGACACCGTAGGCGTTTCTTTTTGTTTTAACCCGTAAGTACATAAACATGGAAGAGGTATGAAAGATGAAACATGTGTTTATTATCGGTTCCAAGGGGCTTCCGGCCAGGTACGGGGGCTTCGAGACCTTTGTGGAGCAGCTGACGGCCCGCAAAACAAACTGCGATATCCGGTATCATGTCGCCTGCTTGTCGGACCGAAAAGGGGAATTCGAACATAACGGGGCCCGCTGCTTTCAGGTCGCCGTTCCGGCCATCGGCAGCGCCAGGGCTGTCCTGTACGATTTGCTCAGCTTAAAGGAATGCATCCGTTACATTCGGCAGCATCGGCTGACGGATTGCATGGTCTATATTTTGGCCTGTCGGATCGGGCCTTTTTTTTATGCCTATAAACGCAAGCTTGAGCACATGGGCGTGACCGTGCTGGTCAATCCCGACGGCCATGAGTGGAAACGCGGCAAGTGGAACGCGCTGATCAAGCGGTACTGGAAGGTCTCGGAGAGATTGATGGTCAAACATGCTGATCTGCTCGTTTGCGATTCCAGGGGAATCGAGCAGTATATTCACGAGGACTACGCCAAATACCGCCCCAGAACGACGTTTATCGCTTACGGGGCGGATTTGGCTTCTTCAACGCTGGATGAACAAAGTCTGGAGTTGCTGGTCTGGTTGGAGAAACATCGGGTTACGCCTGGCGCATATTATCTGATCATCGGCCGGTTTGTGCCTGAAAATAACTATGAGCTGATGATCAAGGAATTCATGAAATCGAACACGGACAAGGATTTGGTGATCATTACGGGGATTGAACAAAACCCGCTTTACGATGAATTGCTGCGGGAATGCCGGTTCGACAGCGATCCCCGGATCAAGTTTGTGGGGACGGTATATGAGCAGCAGCTGCTGAAGAAAATCCGGGAGCTTGCTTATGGTTATTGCCATGGTCATGAAGTGGGCGGCACGAATCCGTCGCTGCTCGAAGCTTTGGCATCCACGAAATTGAATTTGCTGTATGACGTGGTGTTTAACCGCGAAGTCGGGGGAGACGGGGCTTTGTATTTTTCGGCCGATCCGGGTTCCATGGCAGCGCAAATCAGTGAGCTCGAGCGATATGACAACTGTATGATCAAGGAACTTGAAGCCAAGGCCAAGGGAAGAATTGCGGCGGAATATACCTGGAATCACATCGTCAAATCCTATGAGCATTTATTCCATTCCTTTGAAGTGTTTCATCGAAAGCCTTCCCGCGTAAGGAGCGTACCGGAGTATACAGGGGAGAAGCTGAAGCAAAGCCGGTAATGGCTGGCCGGGGCAATCGATGACGAATATCTAATATATGGGGTATACGAGTCATATGGAGATCATTTTCGCGTCCATTTATATACTGCACCAGAAGATTTCAGCCAACCTGGATTTGTTCTATTTCTTGTCCATTGTTTTGATTTTAAAGGATGTTATTGAACGGAGAAGTTTGACCTGGAAGGCTGCTGGATATGTCTATTTTGCCGTCTTGTATGCCTTCTTGCAAATTTTGGTGAACGACCATGTTGAAGTGGGCCGTCTTGTCATTAACCTTTCCAAGCTGTTTCTGAATATTGTGCTGTTTTTGCAGGTAAAGGAGATGAAGGCGGGACTGAACTCCTTCAAAAAGATCATTTATGCCGTATCTGCGATCAACCTGGTTTTACTTTGTATCGGTATGGTGCATAAGACGAAGCTGCTATGGCGACTGGATGATGACGTCAACCTGTACCAAAAGGTCCGGCTTGCGCTTTTTTACGCCGAACCAAGCGAAGCCTCGTTTCACGCAGGAATACTGATCGTTATTTTGGTTAGCTTCATTATGCGCGAGACGGGTCTAAGAAAAAACATGATCAACCTCTTCTTCCTTTTCGCGAATGCGGGAGTTGTCATCGTATCGGCCGGTATGGGGGGCATGCTCAGTTTAGGACTGGCATTGACCGTTATGTACATTTACTATTTGGGCGAAAGAATCAGCGTACCGAAACTTTTGGCGGCTATGCTTTTGTCGATTGTGGGAACCTTTGCTCTCTCCATGTTTGTGGCCAGCAATAACAGCTTTTATATGCGGTTTAACGATATTTTAAATGGTACGGACGGTTCTGTTTTTTACCGTTTCAACGTCAGCGCAAGAATAATGGGGCAGATTCTCGAAGATTCCAATTTCATTGGAGCCGGATGGGGCAATCTGAATACGGATACCGTAAAAAATACTTATTACAGCCATGGCTTGGTTGAGATTATTGCCAATTCGTTTATGTACGTCATAGCAGAGGGGGGGATCGGAGCAATCTTACTGCTGTTCGTTTTCCTCGTCATGCTGGTGATGCGGATACGAAGGCACGAGAGGGTGTTCAAATACGGGCTTCTGATCTTTATTCTTAGTTATCAAATTGCCGGCGGTTATTTTACCAATCCGGTAAACTGGATTATCTATGGCTTGATTGCCAATTATACTCTTTTATCCGAAGACAAGAAAAGCTTGCATAGGTTTGCCTTCAATATCCCTAGAATTAATCAGAATGACTACAGCAAACGAGAAATCGTTTGAATAGTCTAGTAGCAGTATAAACAGGGAGTTGAGGCAGATGGCTGACAGTACCCCATGGGTTATCGTAACAGATCCTAATCGTTTTCTGGGTGATCTTGCCCAATTAAAAGCAAACGGGGGAGGAGAACTGATTCTTTCAAATGGAACGTATGCTGTGAATGCGGATCTGACGGTTGATGCGAGCATCACGCTAAATTTCATGAATGGTGCCAAGCTGAATATAAACAGCGGAATTTCGCTGATCTTGAATGGAAGAATCGAGGCAGGAATGACGCAGATTTTTGCCGGGGATGGCTTGATTAAGGGCAAACCCCAAGTCAAGGAATTTTACCCTCAATGGTTTGGCGCTGTTGCAGATGGAAAAGCGGACGATACCCGAGGAATTCAATCCGCTATCAATACGGTGGCTTCCATAGGCGGAACGCTCGTGTTTCCGGCAGCGGCATACAACGCAGGCACCGTTTCCTTGAAACCGGGTGCGATGCTGGCTGGTGAAAAAGGGGCCGTGCTTCAAAACGTTTCGCAGGGAACAGATACGATTTTCTTAGCCTCAGGCATCTCCTCCTTTGAAGTGACCGGCATGGAAGGGAAAATCAGCTTTAACCTGGATTCATGCACGGGTTTCCACATCCACCAGCTGCGTATAGCAGGGAACACGGGCAGTTGGATTTTTTCGGGCTGCTCGAATGGGATGATTACCCAGAATCAAATCCTGAACACCAACAATGTGAATGAGCGAATCCTGTATTTGAGCGGATGCAGCTATATGCTGGTTGAGGGCAATCAGATCAAAAATCAGCTGCTCTTTAATAATGTACCAGGGAACCTGAATATTGGGGTTAACGTTTCCTCATCCAAATACTGCCGGGTCATAAATAATCATATCGAGAACTGCGGTGGCGAGGGAATTACGTTTGATACGAATATCGGGATCACGGGAGACGGTCGTAGGTGCTTCAGCAATTTGGCGACAGGAAATATTGTCATCGGGAATGGACAAGAAGGAATTACCGCGTTTGCTTCCAGCCAATTCGAGACGTTCGATATAACGATATCGGGCAATATTTGCATCAACAACCGTTATGACGGTATCGAGCTGTGGGGAGTGAGGCAATGCATTGTAGAAGGGAACAGCATCAGTGCACCGGCAATCAAGGATTATAGCTTTGGCGCCATCAATATGTATGCTTCTAAAGATATTATCGTCAATGGGAATTCGATCGAAAATGTTCCCACCTCAGGCATCGCTACCGTAAACGGATCAAATTATCCCGAACCTGGATGCTCGAACATTATTCTGACGAGTAATCGGATCCACAACTGGAACTACCAAGATATGAATCCGGCTACGAATCATGATCAAAATTGCGGGATTAATTTATTCGGAGCGGAGTTTACCGTGGTTCAGGGAAATTTGTTTCTGGATACGCGTCCTGCCCGGAAGTACAGTATTAAAGCGATTTCTGTCGTTTCGGGACATCATCATATTCAAGGCAACATCAACCCGGGTAATCTACCAATTGACGATCATATTGAAGCAGACATGGGCTGGGGTGGAAGACAGATTGCAGAGCGGATCCCCATGCTGCGGATGTCGCAGTTTCAGGGGGATGCCAATAACGGTAATATCCAAGGGATCGATCCAGGATCCGTATGGTATAACGCCAATACATTCTCGCTTTATTACAAAGGGTTCGAGCAGACGATGCTGACTCCCATGATCATTGATAGAAACAGTTCCTCTGGATTTCCTTCAGCCGATTATGCCCCTGGATTTCTGCAATATCAGATTCAGACAGGGCGTTTATTCTTCCGGGGCAAACCGGGAAATTCCAACGGGAAATATGCCGAAGTGGTGTTAAAGGATAAGTTCATCAATTTAAACCGAAACACAGAAGTAACCAAAAAGCCGGTGGAAGGTGATGTCTATTACGATACAGTGAAGAAAAAACCGGTTTATTTTGACGGAACGAACTGGAGAGATTTTTCCGGCAATGTTGTTAGCGTGAATCCGTAAGAAAGAATCGAATTGACTTGCTGGGGTTGGCTAGGGCCCGCTTCCGGCAGTCAATTTTTTTTGAAGGCGCAGTACGATAGAAAGCGAAATCCAAACAGTCAAAAGGAAGGTGGCGTCAACATGCAAAAATCCATGACCGGCCTGGTAAAAGAACACCGTGCTCCCGGCGCGATACTCAAAGAGGTTCCGCTTCCAGCTATGGGCCCTGATGAAGTGTTCGTTAAGGTTAAAGCAAGCTCCATCTGCGGTACGGACGTACATATCTATAATTGGGACGCGTGGGCTGAAAAGTCGGTGGTGACCGGAAACGTATTCGGGCATGAATTTGCCGGGATCGTCATCGAAACCGGGGATCAGGTCAGAAACGTCCAGGTTGGCGATCATGTGTCTGCTGAGGGCCATATGGTGTGCGGAACTTGCAAAGCATGCCGTACCGGTAACGCACATGTGTGCCAGCATACACGCAGCTTCGGGATTACCGCGCCGGGATGTTTCGCAGAATATGCGGTTGTGAAGGCTGAGAGCGTAATCCATAACGATCCAGACATGCCGTTTGAGTTGGCTTGCTTACAGGATCCATTGGGCAATGCAGTACATACGGTGCTTTCCGGGGATATCGTAGGCAAATCGGTGTTGATTGTGGGGGCAGGTTTGATCGGACTTATGGCCATATCCGTGGCAAAAGCGTGCGGTGCCGGCCTGGTGATGGCGGCGGATGTACATACATACCGGCTGGGCATGGCCCACCGGATGGGCGCGGATATCGTTATGAACAGCTCCAAGGCGAGTCTGCCACAGTTGGTTCGTGACATGACAGGAGGCGAAGGGGCGGAGGTTGTGCTTGAAATGTCTGGGCATCCGGGTGCGATCCGGGACGGATTTGAAGCGGCGGCCCATGCGGCCCGGGTCTCGGTGCTAGGTATACCTGCAGATGATGTGGCAATGGATATGGGGCAGATCATCTTCAAAGGCCTCCGGGTTGAGGGCATTACCGGACGCCGGATGCATGAAACCTGGTACCAGATGAAAGGGCTGCTGCGAAACGGGAACCTGGGCCTGGACAAATTGGTGACCCATACCTGCTCGCTGGACCGTTTCGAGGAAGCCTTTGCGCTGATGAATAGCGGCGCTTGCGGTAAAATCGTATTTTTAAACGAGTTAAGCAATCATTTTGAGGAAGTGAAACATTCGTCAGACCAAACGCTGCTGCATGTATAATATAAATTAAATTGAAAAAGCAGGGAGCTGCCTTGATGCAGGCCCCCTGCTGCTCCGGGTTTAATATACCCGGTGTATTATATCCTCGAAATCCGGTTCCTCCATATGAATATCCGCAACATCGCCCCAGCCGCTGACGATCCGTAGAATATTCATCGCTTTGACCTGCCGCCTGTTCGCTTCTATCCGCACCTCTTGCTCGCCGGCTTCCACGATCCAGAATGGCTGGTCCGCATCTAACCCCAGTTCAACTGGGAACTCGCAACCCTCCGGAACAGGCAACTGGTAGGTGCCATGGAATACGATCCGGATGACGGTCGGCAGTCCGATTTTATCCCGCAGATGTCCAATGGTCCCCTCATAGCTGAGTTCTCCATGATTGATCACCATAACCCGTTCGCACAGCTGCTCAATGTCATCCATGTCGTGGGTGGTGAGCAGAATCGTTTTTCCATATTCGCTGTTTAGACGTTTTAAAAATCCGCGAATGCTGCGCTTTGCCGTTACATCGAGGCCAATGGTCGGCTCATCCAGAAAAAGAACATCCGGATCATGCAGCATGGAAGCGGCGATGTCGGCACGCATACGCTGCCCGAGAGACAGCTTGCGGACTGGCGTAAGCCAAAACTCCTTCAGATCCAGCAGCTCCCCAAGCTCTCCCAGTCGCTTTTCCTTGTCGGAAGGGCTGACCTTATACATATGAGCCAAAATATCGTACGAATCCTTTACCGGCAGATCCCACCACAGCTGGCTGCGCTGCCCGAATACAACACCGAGCCGCTTGGCAACCTGTCGCCGCTGTTTATGGGGATTGATCCCATTAATTTTCACTTCACCTGAGGTGGGATGGAGAATCCCTGTCAGCATTTTGATCGTGGTAGATTTCCCGGCTCCGTTCGGGCCGATATACCCGACAAAATCACCTTTTTCAATGGTAAAGCTGATGTCTTTTACGGCCTCCTTCAAACGGTATTCCCTGGTGAATAAGGTACGGACCCCGGCGAATCGCCCCTCCTTGACGACAGGTGTCCGAAATTGCTTGTTCAGTCCGCATACTTCGATCATGGCTCGTGATTGTTTCATCGTTATGTCTCCTTTCCTTTTTAGAGGTCGTTCAAGAAGTTCGTCCGCTTTTGAATACGGATTTTAGCTTCCCGTACTTTGATAGCGAGTAAGTCCGAATTTCCAAAATTTCAAGGCCAAGCAGAGAGATATACCGGCAAGCAGCGTGATGGCAAGTACTAGCCAAGGGCCGTACTCTCCGCGCAGAATGAACAGGGAAGGGACATAGTTGACAAAACCGACGGGGATCACGATTAACAAAATGGATCGGAGCCAGACCGGATAGAGAATAAGCGGGTAGCGGACGGCTGTTTGTGCTGCATCTTCCGTAAGTGTTTGCAGCTCATCCAACTTCGTCATCCAGAAGCCAATCGTAGCGGTGGCAAGTCCGATGGAGAACAGGATAACGGCTCCGGTGACGATCACCAGCAGGGTATATGGCAAAGCGATCCACGTGATTTGACCGCTGGCCAGAAGGCCGTGCATCGCCCAGTAGAGAATCGTGCCTCCCTGAAGCAATTCGCCTGGCATCAGGCGGATATTTTGAGACATGAGTGCGAGTAATATCGGAACGGGACGGGTCAGCAGTTGATCTAGATCTCCCGTCGTCAAATAGGCTTCCAGATGATGGACATCACTAGCGAACGTTCGGTACAGCGTTTTGGACAAAGTCATGATGGCAAAAAGATAGCCCACCTCATGCAATGACCAGCCTTTGATGGCGCCGAATTTGTTCAGGACAATCGCAATCATTAGAAATTCAGCGATTTGTATTGCAGCAGCGAGGACGGTACCAAGCATAAAATTGAACTTGTACTGCATCCGGCTTCGGATGCTTGAACGGATAAGCACCACGTATAGATCTAGCCAATATTTGATTGTCATCCGCCCTGCACCTCCACTTTCCGTCTGACGATAACCGTAACGAGCAGACAAAGCAGTGTAAAAAGAATGCACCAAGCGAACGACCCCAGCAAACTGCCAGCGTGCTCATATCCGAGATATATCCGGGTCGGGACGTACAGTAGATAGGGATAAGGGGACATCCAGCTGACCGCCTGCAGCCAAGACGGCAGCCATTCAATTGGGATAAAGAAACCAGCGAGCAAGTTGATAAGGGCATGGTTGGCCCAGAACAGCCAGTTCGATTCCGTAGTCCAAAGCGATGTTGCACCGATGAGGTAGTTGATGCAGATAGACATGTAGGCAGCGGCAGCCAGTGCAATCAACGAATACAACAGTGTTGTCCAGCGGTCTGGGAGCGCAAGCCGGAACGCAAGCATATACAGGAGATAGATAGGGATGGATTTATATACGAACTGGTAAGCAATTTGTCCCCATTCTCTGCACATACACATAACAAACAAATGGACAGGCCGCATTAAATCAAGGGAAATCTGGCCTGTCCTGACCGCTTGCGGAATACCAAGCCCACCCGTGATAAAACCGCTGATCCAAAGCGAGGCCTGCGTAAAAGCTATGTACCCAATCATGCCGTGCACGCCGTATTCGCCAAGCGGGTGGTCCTGTCCGATCCCGATCCAAATACAGGCGTATAGATAGCCGAAGAGAGCGCTTGCGATGTTGTGCAGCATGTGCGCACCGCGGTAATGCAAATTGCGGGCATAGGCTTTTGAAGCCAAAGTGAAATAAAGCATGTAACACCTCCGATAAGTTTTGCGGTGACGGATTCGTCAACTTCAGTCAAGGCGAACGAGTAAGAAGGTATCCATCATACCAAAATATGGATCAGGCCGCAATACAAACTTTCCGAGGTCGCCTGGGGGCGTAAGATCAACTGTTCATTTCGACTATGGCTGGATGAAGCGCCTACATATCGCTCTCGTTAATTTGATTCATGAGCTCATTTCAACTGCGCCAATTGTGATTTGGCGTTTTGTAGGATGCTGCTGATCTGATTTTCAAGCGTGATAATCTTCTGCTTCTGGGTCTGGATTTGGCGGAGCTGGGAAACCAGAGTATTTAGGTCATTGTAGATTTTTTTTGCGTCTGCGCTTTTGACGGATTGGGTTACCCCATTCCACAAGGGGCTGATATTTTTGTTCAGGCTGGTGGCTGTGCTTTTTTCGGCTTTGATTTTAATGCGGAGCGGATCGGCTCCTGCAAGGATCGACCGGATTTTTTTCTGGGAAGTGGTTCTTTTGGTTTTGGCCGCGGCGAGCGCCTGCTCCTTGTTTTTAATATCCGCTTTTGCGACTTGAACGACTATTTTCAGCGTATCGGCCTGGGTTTTCAAGGTTGAGCTCAGCTGTTTGTTTTTGAGCTTGTTTGCTACCGTGATCTGTTGGTTGAGCGCCGTATACGTGGCAAGAAGGGGTTTGTATTTGTCTTTGGCCTGCTTGACGGCCGCGTCCATTCCGGTGATTTTATCTGCATCGATTGTCTTGACTTGCTGGGTCAGCGCGGTTTGCATTTCTTCGTTTTTGTAATGCAGCGAGCTGATGTTCTGATCTGTTTGCTGCAGCTGGCCCTGAAGCTCCGTAAAATTGCTGTACAGCGTTCCCAGCTTGCTGCGGAGAGTGGCATCCACGGCAGTGGCGCGATCAACCGCGGCTTGCTGGGAGGAGGACCACTGCATGGCGGCCGCGGCTTCCGCAGGCAGAGATAGAGCCAAGTGTAAAGTGATGATGATAGACAGGGCGGCTAGGATAGGTTTTTTTAAAGGTTGCATGAACATTCTCCTTTACTCGAAAATGGATGATCAGCTGCAGAAACACATCCGGAGCGAAAAAAAACACCCACAAAAGAAAGGCAGCATTGCCTTCTCTTACGGGTGCTTCTACGTAAGCCGATCATATTGAATTGTTAATAATATAATGGAAACCCCTATATATGTCAATCTTTGAGCTTTGCATCTGGAATTCAGCTGCACATCAAAAATCAAATGGTAACAATTCTCTCCTTTATCTTAAAACGGACAAAAAAGTATATAAACAAAAATAAAACAATATTTATATCTTTGTTTATGTTGACTATATACAAATACCGGAGTACGATGAGTGTGTAAAATACAGATCACATCAAAGGAGAGGCTTACTGTGGGCACATCGATTATAGGGTTGAACCGTGATCTCCCGGCGCTTAATATCCCGTTTATCCGAGAAATGGCGGAAATTACGTATCATATGTGGACGTTTGGTTGGGATGAGCGCAATGGCGGAAATATAAGTCGAATTCTGGATGAGGCGGAGGTCGCTCCTTATATAAATTTGAACGGGAACGGACGCATAATTACATTGTCCTTTCCTGTTCCCGAACTTGCTGGCAAAATCTTTGTAGTGACGGGATCCGGCAAATACTTCAGAAATGTCATAACCGATCCGGAAACAAATTTGGGCGTCATTCGTGTGATGGCGAGTGGAGAACATGTCGAAGTGCTTTGGGGGTTTAAGGGCGATACCTTGCCGACAAGCGAGCTTGCTTCGCATTTCATGAGCCATATCGAACGGCTAAGAATAGATCCCAGCCACCGGGTCGTCATCCACAACCATGCCACGAATGTGATCGCTATGACGTTTGTTCATGATTTAGATGAGAAAAAATTCACAAAAACACTTTGGCAGATGTGCACCGAATGCATTGTGGTGTTTCCCGAAGGGGTGGGCGTTTTACCTTGGATGGTTCCGGGCAGCGCGGAAATCGGCCGGAAAACCGCGGATAAGATGAAAAGCGGACGGGTGGTCATTTGGCCGCATCACGGTATCTTCGGAAGCGGATCTACGATAGATGATGCCTTCGGACTGATTGAGACGGTGGAGAAGGCGGCACAGGTCTACATGCTTACAGCCGGACACAGCATCAAGCAGGCGATCACCGACCGGGAGCTTTCCGATCTGGCCGAGGCATTCGGAGTGACGCCTGTAGCGGGAATTCTTGAGGACTAAACATAACGGAATCACATCAAAACGAGGCGGAGCCTATGTGCGAGTCTCGTTTTATGATTTGTTAGTTTTTTTGGGGTCTCCGCAAAGTATTTGGAATAAGCAACGAAGCATAGGCTCCACTCCGTACTTTTGCTCCGCAAAAGCGCCCCTCTTTGAGAGATGTTGGACTTCTTTCCGATACTCTTTGTGGGGTTATTTTGTATGTGCGGGTACTTTTAAATAGTGTCCATGACCTTAAAATATAACGTTTTCGGTGAAGCATTTCTACGTGAACTCCCACAAATATTTTTGTGATTTCAGGCTTCCTAAAGCATATTGACTTGGCTATCTTTGTGAGTAGAATGAGGAGCAAAGATAAGAAAAAATCGGCAAATTCATATGTGATTTTTTTGGATCTGTATTCACCAAACTGGAGCCTCAAAGGAGAGTACATCATGATTTCTTTAAGAACGAGGCAGCGGTACCCCCGCAAGCGATCGGTTCAGCGGAAAAATCTGAGAATCGCGACGATGGAGGGCATTCCCGCTGTCATGTTCCAGACGCTGCTTGGGGGGCAATTTCTAACGGGGTTCCTGCTGTACCTCGGAGCGAACACCAGCCAGCTGGGGTTCGTCCTGGCGATTACCACTTTCGTGAATATCGCCCAGCTTTTTGCTGCTTTTCTGATTCAACGGCTGCGAAGCCGGAAGTGGCCTCTTGTGGTGTTTGTTGCGTTTCACCGGATTTTGTGGGGGAGTACGGGATTGATCCCCTTTTTATTCCCTAGACCGTATTGGGTTACGGCGTTTATCGTTTTGTATACACTTGCTTTCATGTTTAACACGGTTGGGGGTATTCTTTGGAATTCGCTGATAAGCGATATCGTTCCGTCCCGCGTCAGGGGACGATATTTCGGTATCCGCAACACACTGTTGAATGCCTTGGGAACGATTGTCATGTATGCGGGCGGAATCATTTTGGACCATGAACCCGGCGGTAGGGGGTTTTTGATCCTGTATATCATCGTGTGGATTTGTATCGCCGCAAATATTATATTATTTCTCTTTTACCCGGATATGCCGTTTGAGCGCTCATCGGAAAGCCGATTTATCCCGATGTTGAAAAAGCCGCTGAAGGATCGTGCATTCCTCAAGGCGACCTTGTTTTTGGGCGGTTTTCTGTTATTGCAAAATTTGGTGGTGCCGCTTTACTCCTATGTGATGCTGCAGTTGCTAGACATCAACTATCAGACGCTGTCGCTGCTGAACGTCGCCCAAACCGTCTTTATGATGGGCAGCTTCTATATTTGGGGCAATCTGAATGCGCGATACAGCAACCGGCGCTTGTTGTTCTGGACGCTGCCGATTATAGCGTTATCCTGCTTGCTTTGGGGACTTTTGTCCGTGCTGCCGATGCTGCTTGTGCTGTTCGCTGCCCATATCGTGTTTGGTATTGGCGTCGGGGGCTTTAACCAGTTGGCCTTCAACTTCATGATCGGCGATACGCCCAAAGGCGAACGCCCGATGTACATGGCAATGTATGCGGCGATTACAGGGGTTGCTGCTTTCTTCGGACCGCTGATTGGCGGCAATATTCATGAGAAGATTGAGCAGTGGCCAGTATGGACACAGGTTTATGGGATGCAGGTGATCGTTGGGATCGCCATGATCGTGGTGACCTTGACCTTGGGACGGAGAATTTTGAGGGATGCCTAATACGACGTTATAATAGTATAGAAATGATATTCATGCTCTCTGGATTGATACCAGAGGGCTTTTCTTTAGATAAGAACGGAAAAGGGGATGCTTTTGAATGTATATTCAGAAAATGTATATTAACGGCGAATGGAGAAGCAGCGCGGAAAAGCTTGAGGTAAAAAATCCAGCTACGCTGGAGGTCATCGGCTTCATTCCTAATGGCGGTGCTGAGGAAGCGACTGAAGCGGTGGATGCGGCACATGCGGCGCTGAAATCCTGGTCGGCGCTGACAGCGAACGATCGTGCAGGATTAATGATGAAATGGCATGCATTGATCGGGGAACATACGCGGGAACTTGCCGAAATCATGACGATGGAACAAGGCAAGCCGCTGAAGGAGGCGGTCGGAGAAATCGCCTATGCGAACAGTTTCATCTCGTGGTATGCGGAGGAAGGCAAACGGGTGTATGGGCAGACTATTCCGGCATCTTCCCCGAATAAAAGAATATGGGTGCAAAAGCAGCCGGTTGGCGTCATCGCGGCAATCACGCCCTGGAACTTTCCGGCATCGATGATTACACGTAAAGTGGCCCCAGCGCTCGCTGCAGGATGTACGGTCGTTTTGAAGCCGTCGGAGGAAACGCCGTTCACGGCTTTGAAGCTGGCAGAGCTTGCCGAACAGGCGGGAATTCCCGCGGGCGTTATCAATTTGGTAACCGGAGATGCGGTTCCCATCGCCGAGGCATGGCAATGGGATGAGCGCGTCCGGAAGATTTCTTTTACTGGATCGACGGCTGTGGGCAAAAAACTGATGCAGGGTGCTGCAGCAACGGTTAAAAAGATTTCCTTGGAGCTCGGCGGTCATGCGCCGTATATCGTTACCGCGAATTGCGATCTGGACAAAGCGGTCGAAGGGTTCATCGTCTCAAAGTTTCGCAACGGAGGACAAACTTGTGTATGCACCAACCGGGTTTACGTTGAGGAAACCATCGCGGAGGAGTTTGCCAAACTTGCTGCGCAGCGCACGGCGCAGCTGAAGGTAGGCAACGGCATGGATGAAGGCGTGGTCATCGGCCCGTTGATCAATGCAGGAGCCGTTGAAAAGGTGCTGTGCCAGATCGAGGATGCAAAGTCCAAAGGCGGTCAGATTCTGACAGGAGGGGAAGCTCTGCAGGATGCCCAAGGACACTTTATGCAGCCTACGGTCATCATGAATGCCACTGATGAGATGGAATGTATGGCCCTAGAGACATTTGGGCCATTGGCTCCGATCACCACGTTCCGCACGTTGGAAGAAGCGGTCATGCGGGCAAATCATAGCCCGTATGGTCTTGCCGCCTACGTGTTCACGGAACGAATTAGCGAGGCGTTATATGCCGCGGAAACTTTGGAATATGGCATTGTCGGCGTCAATGATCCGCTTCCTTCCACGGCACAAGCTCCTTTTGGCGGCTTCAAGCAGAGCGGACTGGGGCGTGAGGGCGGTCATTTCGGCATAGAAGAATATTTGGAGATCAAATATATCTCGCTAGGACTATAACTCAAGATGAAAAAAAAGGATGTACCCTTGTAGGCGCATCCTTTTTTTCATCAATTGATTATTTTTTGCTGTCTGTTTTGCTGGCATCAGCTTCTTTTTTCTTCTCAGCGTCTTCCAGGCTGTTCGTAATTTTGGATTTTGCCTTCACATCAGCAAGCCATGTTGGAGCTTTCTGCATGATAGCTTGATAGATCAGCTGATCCTTGATTTCTGCTTTCTTCTCGTCAAAAGTGGCGGTATGAGCCTCTTTATAACCAGTTTTCTTAATGATATGGTAGCCTGCGTCCGTTTTAACAACGTCACTCAGTTCGTTGTCCTTCAGCTTAAATGCAGCATCTTCGAATTCCTTGTACATTTTGCCGCGAGGGAAGTACCCAAGATCGCCACCTTTAGGCTGGGATCCCGGATCCTTCGATTTTTCCTTGGCAAGCGTTGCGAAATCCGCACCGTTCTTTAACTGCTTTAGGATATCATCGGCTTCTTCCTTGGTAGCAACTAGAATATGGGAAGCTTTAACTTCTTCAGGTGTATCGAAGGAAGCTTTGTTCTCATCAAAAAATTTCTTTATGTCTTCATCCGAGACTTTTACATCTGGCTCAAGCAGCTTGCGCAATTTTACTTGCATGTGCATTTGTTCTTTAAGTACTTGTTCAGTCATACCGTTTTGAGCGAGCGCAGTTTTAAATTCTTCATCGGAGCTATAGTGTTTCTTGATAGAATCCATTTCTTTGTCGATGTCGGATTCCGTGATTTTAATTCCTTTTTTCGCGACTTCCTGGTCCACCAGCGTTTCAGTAATTATGCCATCGAGTGTTTGCATGCCGCCGTCTTTGACGAGGGCGTCATAAAGCTTGTCCTTTGTTACTTTCTCACCGTTGACCGTAGCAACCGCTTCGTTGCTGCCTCCTTTGGCGAATGGAGGTTTAATCAATACGACAACCAGCACGACGGCAAGTACCAAAGCGATACCCATCCACAACTTATTTCCCGAAGCAGGTGCCGGTGTTGGCGGTACAGCGGCATTAGAGCCTGCTGGAGTGGCAGGTGCCGGAGTTTTCTTCTCTGTCTTAGCAGGATCTTCTTGTCCTTCATTTACCCCTGTTTGTTCTTCAGTTGGAAGGCCTTCTTCATTTAACGTGTCTCTTTCTTTGTCTGACATGAAACCTAACTCCTCCTTTAATATAAACAATAACACTTATGCGTATCACTTTACCAGATTCGGCGGCAATATTCCTTAAGAAGAAATTAATTGTGAGTCGGAAATTTTAATGCTGTTTTAAGAATCGGCAAAAAAACAGCCGTATCCAACCGAAGCCGGGTACAGCCGCATTGTTTTAGATATAAGAAAGAAGTATAAACTTCACGAAGCCTACATCCTTATATCCTGTGGGGTATTTTATTTTTCGCGTTCGATCGATACCGCATGGGCGATACCGGGGATCGATTCGTTTTGCTGGTATGTTAGCGGGGAAAGCAGCGCGCCAGTAGCCACGACCAAAATTCGATTCAGCTCGCCCCGGCGCATCCGGTTCAGCAGATGGCCATAAGTAACAACCGCAGAGCACGCACAACCACTCGCCCCAGCTTGAACGTTTTGTTTATCGTAATCGTAGATCATCATGCCACAATCGGAAAACGTCGTTTGCTCCATCGGTATATTATGCTTTTTGAACAGGTCGCTAGCAATTTCATATCCGACCTTCGACAAGTCCCCAGTGACAATTAGATCGTAATAGCCGGGTTCAATCTGAAGATCCCGGAAATGGGCCTGTATCGTATCTACCGCTGCGGGCGCCATTGCAGCGCCCATATTAAACGGGTCCGTAATGCCCATATCTACAACCCGTCCGATCGTGGCGGAGGTAACGTACGGTCCGTTCCCGCTTTGGCCTAATACGGCCGCCCCTGCCCCGGTTACTGTGAACTGGGAAGTTGGGGGTTTCTGCGAGCCATATTCCGTCGGATACCTGAACTGCTTCTCCACACTTGAGTTATGGCTGCAGGTTGCAGCCAGCGTATGTTTTGCCCCGCCGGAATTGACGATATAGGCAGCCAGGGCGAGACTTTCCATCGATGTGGAGCAGGCACCGAACAGGCCTAAATACGGTATCTCCAGTGTGCGGGCAGCAAAGCTGCTGGAGACAATTTGGTTCATCAGATCGCCGCCAAAATGGAACTGGATCTGGCCTTCGGTCAACCCGGCATGCTGGATTGCCAATTTGGTTGCTTCCTCAAGCAACGTCCTCTCAGCTTTTTCCCAGGTGTCCTGCCCGAGATATGTATCCGCATGTACAGTATCGAAGTCTTCGGCCAGTGGGCCTTGTCCTTCAAAGGGGCCGACCGTCGTATAGGTGGAGAGGATGGTAGGTTTGTTTTCAAACTGCCAGCTTTGATGGCCTTTCAGCATAAGCGGTTCAACCTCCTACAATGTTGGGGTCAATAATGATATGAGCGACGCCGACGGCAAACGCTGCGACTGTGCCGAATACAATGACCGGACCTGCGACCTTGAAGAGGCTCCCGCCCAATCCCAGCACGAGGCCATCTCTGCGGTATTCGATAGCTGCGGAGGCCATGGCGTTGGCAAATCCGGTTACCGGCACGGCTGATCCTGCTCCGGCCCATTGGGAAATCTTATCGTATACCCCAAGGCTGGTCAGGATAACCGAGATCAGCACCAAAACACCAACGGTTGGACTGGCAGCTTCCTTTACGCTAAAACCCCCGAAATGAACGAACAATTGCTGCACGGCTTGTCCTAGGAGGCAAATAAGTCCACCGGCGAGAAAAGCTCTGTACAGATTTTTGAAACTAAATTTGCTTGGCTCGCGCTTTTTAGCGAGCTCTTGATATTGCTGCATCACAGGGGTAAGCTTTTTTTTCTTTTGGCTGACCATAAACGTAAAGCCCTCCTATTGGGTTAATAACGGTTTGACGTCCGAGATGACCTGCTCGAGCGGAATGGAACACTGCTCATACATGGTTTTGGCTTCAGGCCAGTTTGTGGACAAACTGAACATTTCAAGATCTGCCTGGCATTTCTTCAAATCGGCATATAGCGTCGCTTTCTGCTGCGGCTCCGGCACCTTGATCTGGTCGTCATACAAGTCGACGTACAATTGTCCGTAGGCATCCACTTGACCAACATAAACGTTTTCCAGCAAAACCCCGAGCTTCTCCAGCTCCGTATGAATCCATTTCCGGTTCAATCCGCGGGTCGCCAGTGGTTCATCCATCAATTTTCCATCCAAGATGACCGTTTGCGGCTCTGATTCAGGACCAACTTTGATGCCAAGATGTGAGGGTGTAAGAGGTTGATTTTCTTTTTTGAGCAGCACGTTGACGTCGCCGTTTGGCTCCATGACGGCAAATTCCACCTCGGATGCTTTGAATACGTCCTTACCCCGCAGCTGCTCCAATAGTTCTTCATTCGTAAGGCGCTCCTTCTTGAGATTATCCTCAAGAATTTTCCCGTCCTTAATAAGAACGGTGCTTTTGCTGTCGATAAAGTCTCGGGCTTTTTTGCTCTTAAGCTGAAGAAATTCAATGCCGAGAGATACAAGCACCCATACAGATAAGGAAATAATCCCTAAATACCATGTTCCTTTGACGTCCAGCGAAATCGTCGCAGCCAGGTCACCGATCGTGATGCCTGTTATATATTCGAAGAAGGACAATTGGGATATTTGCCTTTTACCAAGCAATCGCGTAAGCGCGAACAAAACGACGACTGCTGTCAACGTACGGGTAATGACCTCGACCCATTCCGGCATTTGCATAACCTCCATTTCAATCTGAATAACCAAATTATTTACTTTACATCACATTTTTATGAATTTTTTCTTTGAATGTAGGTTAGATTATGATTTGTACTTACTGCAAAGGAGGTGGGAACCGATATGACAGTAGCGTCTCAGGTTAAAACGACTCTCGCTTCTCTGAAAAGTTGTCAAGCCAACTTGGAGACATTTGCGCTCAGCACGCAAAACCAAGAGGCTAAAAACCTGTTTACCGATTGCGCACAACAAACGCAACAAATCGTGCAGCAGGTGGAGAACAGAGTTCAGCAGCTGGAAAACGAAGAACCGCAATACAAAGGATTTTAATTATAGCAAAGGTCTTGTTACATACAAGACATGGCTTAAGAAACAAGCATCGACTACATCGGTGCTTGTTTTTTATGTCCTGCGGCCTGGAAGCCTGGGGTGATTTTCATAGATTACAGGCCTAGGGGGGTGACAGGGGCACTGGGTTTATGGATAATAGTGAAAGATTAAAAAGAGTTATCCAAGTATTGGGGGGGTAAGTATGAATTTGCAGCATAGTCGGATTAATAAGCTGGTCACAGCCAGCATTATCTTTGGCGTGTTATTTGCAATTATAACGGTACTAGTCGTTACGGATCATATGGCCTGGTTTGACGATGCAGTCATATCCGCTGTTCAGGGACTCGAAAATGACTGGCTGACTTCAATGATGAAATTTTTCACCTTTATCGGTTCCTCACTAATGAGTGTCATTATTTTCGTCCTGGTCTTCTTTTTTCTGATGATCGTTTTGAAGCACCGACGCGAGCTGATCATGTTCCTGATTGCCGTTGGCGGTTCCGAACTATGGAATTTGATCCTTAAAGATATCATCCAGCGGGCTAGACCTAACACACATCGTTTGATCGAAATAACGGGTTTCAGCTTCCCAAGCGGTCACTCCATGGGTGCTTTTTCGTTATATGGGGCAATTACATATTTGCTTTGGCGGCATATTCCTTCGTTTGCAGGCAGGATCGTTATGATTACGGCTGGCATCGCCTTGACGCTTCTCATCGGGATCAGCCGGATATACCTGGGGGTTCATTATCCGAGCGATATTCTGGGAGGATACGTAGCGAGTGCTACATGGCTGATGATTTCCATCACCTTATTTGAGCGATATTGTAAACGGACGAAATAAACATGAAATAAATTGCAGCTAAGACGTTATTACTTGCATGTAAATAGTCTACTCGCGTAATATAAATCATAGAGATTTACAATAACCATAAGAGAGAAACTTAGAGAAAAAAGGAGTCTGGTTATCAAAACAATGTCGACAATGAAGGATTTTTTTCAGCTTCCTGCCGTAAAAAAAGTCGTGGTGCTCATTCTGCTCCTCCTGTTTCTGTATATGTTTAGAAGCATGATGAATCTGATTCTGATCACTTTCATCCTTACCTATCTCGTAAACCGGGCTCATTCTTCCATAACCAACCGTTTTACAAACCGGATGGGTATCAGCACAAAGATCACGCTTATTCTGATTTACCTTATTTTTGTGGCTGCTTTGTCCATAGGGATATACATGTATGCACCCAAGCTCATCGCGGAGCTGAACACGCTGATCAATCAGGTGATTAATTTTTACAGCAATAAAGTGGTGCTTACGGACAATAAGGTCATGGATCTTATTCTGGACTACCTCCACAAAATTGATTTAGCGGCGTATATCAAACAGGGCTATGGACTGGTGTCTAACACGCTTTCGAATGTCGGTAAATTCAGTTTGAACTTGGCGCTGGCCATTATTATGAGCTTATTCTTCATGCTTGAGAAAGAGAAAGTAACGAATTTCACAGGGAAATTCAAAGAGAGTAAACTATCCTATGTTTATGACGAGCTTGCATATTTTGGGAAGAAGTTTACGTTTTCGTTTGGAAAAGTGATCGAGGTTCAATTTCTGATTGCCGTGATCAACGGATTGTTATCTACTTTGTTTCTGTGGATCATGGGCTTCCCGAACCTGTTCGCGCTCGGGTTAATGATTTTTCTGCTCGGATTCATTCCGGTAATGGGTGTCATTATCTCACTCGTTCCGCTATGTGCCATAGCTTTTGGGATCGGGGGCGTTCCGAAAGTCATTTACGTCCTTGTGATGATTGCTGTTCTGCATGCGTTTGAATCCTACGTGATGAATCCGAAGTTTATGTCTGAGAAGACGCATCTCCCCATTTTTTACACATTTGCAGTTTTGATTATGTCAGAGCATTTCCTCGGGGTATGGGGATTGATCCTTGGTGTGCCTATATTTATGTTTCTGTTGGACCTCCTCGACGTGCCTGTCAACAATCATCCCCAAGATCCTCTGCCGGATCAAATCCGAAAGAAAGGGCGCAAGAGAAAGTAAGCTCATGAACTTTATCGGAGTGATAAATTCAGCATAATAAAATCCTAACGCAGCCGTTAGGATTTTTTTCTGGAGCTAAAAGTTTTGATATGGTGCTGGAGAATTATATTTCGGAATGAGCCGAAGGCATCTTTCGGCTCTGGCTTGGATGGTATTTATGCTGCGTAAAACGTTTCAGCGATCCGGGCAGTTTTTGCTTCAGCTGATCCGCTTGCTGCTCTGTCATTTTACCCGCTTTGACGGCATTATCGATTTTGGTGCTTTGAACAGCGGTAAGCTTTTGCACAAAAACATCTGCGTCCCAGTTCTTTTTCTCTTTGGCGATTTGCTGGAGCGATTTGCCTTGCTCCCATTCCTTTTTCAAATCTTTTTCAGTCATGTCGAGCAAGGTGGCTGTATCCTTGAAGAGCATGAATTTTCTGCCGTGATGGCCATGGCGTCTGTGATTGTTTACATCCTGTTGGTCATTTCCAGACGGCGTAATCACTTCCGAAGAGGGTGTTGCTTGAGTATCGGAGGCCGCAATCGCGGTATACGCAAAGGAAAGTCCCCCTAAAGCCAGAATGCAGGAGAGGGATCCCACCAAAAATGTTTTTCTGAAATTGTTCATCTAGTCACCTCATTGATGTTATGGTTATACTTTCATATTCCATACTTATTATGGGCCCTTTTGGAAAAAACATACTCTCTTTTTCAGAAACGGGATGCCTAGCAAGGCGGTTGCATGATTACGAAGAACAACGGGTAATATTCGCTATATAGCAAAACAGAGTCGGTCCGAGATATAGAAAAACAAAATCAATTTCAGTATGGAGCCCAATTAAAGATAGGAGGAGATGCAGCTTTGACATTCGGGGCACGTATGCTGAAGACGGGAATCGCCGTCACGCTCGCGTTATATTTCAGCCAGTGGCTACATTTATCCTCGCCAGTCATTGCGGCTGTAGCTGCCATATTCGCGATGCAACCATCCATTTACCGTTCCTGGCGGTATTTTTTGGACCAGATCCAGACCAATACACTTGGGGCCATTTTAGCTTTGATTGCAGGCCTCGTATTTTCCAATGATCCAATTGCGGTTGGACTTGTTTGCATCATCGTTATTATGATTTGCTTGAAGCTGAAGATGGGTGATACGATCGGCCTGACTTTGGTGACGGTAATCGTCGTGATGGAAGCTTCGGGACAATGGCAATTCGCCCTGATGCGCTTCTCGCTGAGTTTGATCGGCATCATATCTGCGTTTTTGATCAATATTTTGCTGTTTCCGCCTAAACCGAAAATGCAATTTACCGGACAGATCCAAACCACCTTTGACCAAATGTCGCTGCTGATGCGTACGGCTATTTCCGGTGAACTCAAGGAAAATATTTTCCGGGATAAAAAGAGAACATTCGAGGATTCCATCAAATCCCTTTCGGATAAATACAAGCTGCTTGAAGAAGAGCAGAAAAAGTTGAAGCGACCCAAATTCAGCCAAACCCGCCATCTCGTCGTATACAAGCAAATGTTGAATACGCTGCGCAAGGCGCGGGAAGTGCTGGATGCGGTAGAGGAGCATTATTTCCAATCCGATCGGTCGGAGGAGATCAATTTGTTCTTCGATCAGCAGCTGGAAAAGATGATTAAGGTGCATGAGTATGCACTGCTAAAGTTTGAGGATAATTTGAAGCCGAACAGTATGGAGGCCAGCCAGCTGCTGCAGGAAAACGATGTATTTCTTCAGCATGTACTGGCATATACTGCTTCGCAGCCGGAAAGCAGACTGCGCTTGTCCATCGTGGCATCGACCATGTATGACTATGGCTATCAGCTGGAACGGCTGAACCGCCTCGTGGAACATTACCATAAGTCCGATGACGAGACATTATGGTTATCCTGGCTGAAGAAATAATAAAAAGAGGCTGGTCCTTTAAGGTTGATATATAACCTAGGGACAAGCCTCTTTTTGCTATGGTGATATCTGGGTGTTCTACTGGAGCGGAAGACGGGCGATAAATTCAGTTTGCTGCGGGCTGCTGGTTGCTATAATGCTGCCTTCATGAAGTTCAATGATGCTTTTGACGATGGCAAGTCCAAGGCCGGCGCCACCTGTATCCAGGGAACGTGATTTTTCCACGCGATAGAATCGGTCGAAAACATAAGGCAATTCCATGGAAGGAATCGGAGGACCGAAATTGACAACCCTTACCACGGCCTCTTTATTTTCCTTGGCAACATGGACTTGAATTTTCTTGCCTTCCTTTCCATAGCGCATCGCATTGGTAATCAGGTTCTCAAACGCCTGCATAATTTTGTCCCCATCACCATAGATCAGCAGTTTCTCCTGCGGCGGGAACAGCTCGATCTCCATCTGGTGGTGCTTCAGCTGAAGAGTGAATTCCGCCGTCAGCTGCCCGATCAGCTGCACCAAATCGATAGATGAACGGTTCAGCGGGATTTGGCCGAAGCCCATGCGCGTATAATCGAATAAGTCCGTAACGAGTCTGTTCATTCGCTTCGATTTTTCATACGCAATATTTACATAGTATCTGAGTTCCACTTCATCTTTGTATTTGTCTTCTTCGATCAGTCTCAAATAGCCGATGATCGAGGTTAACGGCGTCCGCAAATCATGGGATACGTTCGTGATCAGCTCGTTTTTCGCCTGCGTGGCCATCCGTTCCTCCTGTAGGGAGAATTGCAGCCGCTCGGCCATCGTATTGATTTGGTCGGCGAGCATGCCGATTTCGTCATTGGAACGGACCCGAATCCGTTCATCCATATTTCCTTCTTCCATCCGCTTCACGCCTTTGATGATGTTTGTTAATTTCCGGGTGGTTCCCCAGCTGAGCAGCAGCACGAAGAAGATAAACAGGACAATCCCCACGATGGACTCCCAAACCGGAAAGCGAAAGCCAGCGATACGGTTTAAACGGAATAGGGCATCGACGATGGGGCGCAGATAGGTATAAAAACGGTGATAGAAAGCTAAGAGCAACGGTTCCATGACCAAAAACGTGCCCAAAGTCAAAGCGACACTCAAAAAGAACAACAGAATGATTTTCCATTGCAGCTTATTAAAAAAACTACGCATCGATTTTATAACCTACTCCCCACACGGTTTGAATCAGCTTATACCCCATCTCCCTTTCGAGCTTGTCGCGCAGATTACTGATATGAACCATGACCGTATTGTTGGACACATAATATTTTTCTTTCCACACTCTTTGGAATATTTCCTCTGCACTGAATACCCGGCCTGGATGCGAGGCAAGCAAACCCAGAATATCGAATTCCCTTCCGGTCAATTGTACGTCACTGCCGCTTGCGGTAACGCGGTGTGTGCTGCGATTGATCTCAACATCCTGGATGCGGAGTACCGAATCATCTGAGGTCCGTGCTTCTGTGTTATATTGAAATGTACGCCGCAGCAATGTTTTGACTCTGACCGTAAGTTCGAGCGGATTAAAAGGCTTGATCATATAATCATCGGCTCCGGTCATTAGTCCAAGGATTTTATCCATATCTTCCGTTTTGGCGCTGAGCATCAAAATTGGGATGACGGAAGCCGTTTCGCGGATTTGTCTGCATACCTCGAGCCCGTCGATCTTAGGCATCATAATGTCAAGTACGATGAGGTCAAAAGGCTGTACCGAGTTATTTACCAGGTTCAGCGCTTCTTCCCCGTCATGGGCGCAGACAATATGGAACCCTTCATTTCTTAAATAGATCGAGATCAGGTTGGCGATCTCTTTGTCGTCGTCTACAACTAGTATATTTCTCACGTCAAATCCTCCAAAAAGAACGATTATAAATGGATTGCCTTTACAGCCCGGTTCATCCATTTGCCCATATCAGCGCTGCCGCCGCCGAACCCATAGTTAAATATTTTGGCGGCATCTTCAAAACGCTTTTGGGTATTGGCAGAGCCCATCACCACCGCAATGAAACGTTTCCCGTCCCGTTCGGAAGTGCCCGTAAAGCAGTAGCCAGCCCGCTCTGTATAACCTGTTTTAAAGCCGTCATTGCCGTTATAGGCAAAAGCCTCTCCAGGGAGCATCGCGTTGGTCGTGTGGAAGGACTGCTGTTTTTCAGGGATGTAGAGTTCCGTTTTTTCGGTTATTTTCAAAATTTCCGGGTATGTTCGGATCAAATAACGGGCCGTTATGGCGAGATCCGTGGCTGTCAACACCGTTTCCCGGTCGGAAGCAGCCGATCTGAACCCCTTCAAATCCGCGGAAGACAAACCGGTGGCGTTGGCAAATACGGATTGTGACGACAGGCCGATATTGTGCGCCATCATGTTCATTTGCTCCACAAATGCCTTCTCGCTCCCGCCGATATGCTCCGCAAGGGCAATGGCGGCATCATTGGCCGAATGGATGACCATCGCTTCGAACATCGTCCGCAGTGGCAGCGATTCTCCGGGGCGCAGTCCGATTTTGGCCCCTGTCACATTGGCGGCGTAACGGCTTGCCGTTACCGGCTCTTCCCAGGAATTGCGGCCTTCCTTTACATTTTGCAGTACCAGCAGTTCCGTCATCATTTTGGACATGCTGGCTGGGGGAAGTGCTGCGGAAGCGTTATGTTCATAATATACTTTTCCTGACTTTACATCCATAAGCACGGCAGAAGATGCATCGATCTTGAAGAATGGGAAACGTGTTAATACCACGGATGCGGCTAATATCGTTGCAAATAAAACGAGCAGCATCATAAAAGATTTTTTCTTCTTTTTTTTATGGATTACCTTCATAAGTTTATTACCTCACTTGAATTTTTGGAAAACCACTATTAACATCATAACCATGACTGTTTAAGTGCCTACTAAGAATTTCTTAAGAACTTTAAAGAGGTTGTTCAAAAAGTCCGCTTTTGATCACGAAGTGAATCAGGAAGCAGGCTCGACATCGAATCTTGAATTCAGCAGGGCCTAAGCAGATGCTTACGAAGTATGTTTCCTCCTGAAACATTTCAGGTGCTCACGTACCCACTACAAGCAGATGCTTACGAAGTCGTTTTCTGCGAAAACGTGTAGCTCCGCTCCTCAGTCCCTAGCTTCATCCAACTGAAGCGTTTTGAAAAAACGCACATCGGAAGCATAAGCTTCGGTGCTGAAAACCGGCCTTTTTGAACACGCACTTAAAGAATTGATTTTTTATCCTAGCCGGTTGTATGATGTTATGAATTAGGCTTAAACGGCCCAAAAGGATTATCACCAGAGAGATGGAGATGGAGGGTTAACAATGAAAACAGCAGCATGGGGAAGACGTCCTTTTGCGGAATGTATGCCGGAGCAGGTGGCAGCCGCACGTGGAGACAAAAAGGCAAGTTTAGTCATTAAAAATGTCCGGTTGGTGAATGTGGTATCTGGAGAGATTATACCGGGAATGTCGATTGCGGTAAGTGAAGCCCGTATTGTTTATGTAGGCCAGGATGTGAGCCACACCGTTGGCGAGGAAACGCAAATCATCGACGCGGGCGGAAAATATGCCGCGCCGGGGCTTCTTGACGGCCACTGCCATATCGAAAGCACACAAATGACGGCCACGGAGTTTGCCAGAGCTGTACTCCCTCTTGGAACGACCGGTGGATTTTTTGATGCACATGAAATATCCAATGTACTTGGATTAGACGGGCTGCGGTTTATGCTCGAGGAAGCCAGATCGACTCCGCTTGCGGCTTATATGCAAGTTGCTTCATGCGTGCCATCCACCCATCCAGGGCTTGAGACAACTGGCGCTTATATCGGGCCGGAGGAAGTTGCTGAGGCGCTGAGCTGGGGTGATGATATGATCGGCCTTGGTGAAGTGATGAACTTTCCGGGCGTCGTGTATGGCGATGAAAAAATGATCGGGGAGATCCAGGCGACGCTGCGTGCAGGCAAAATCGCTGACGGGCATTTTACTTGGAAATCGGATGATTGGCGCCTGCCGGTATATGCTGCGAGCGGGGTTAATGGGGATCACGAATGCGTCACCGCCGAGGATGTAGTAGAACGTGTCCGGCTTGGGATGTACGCCAAAATGCGCCAAGGCTCGGCTTGGCATGACGTAGCGGCGACAATCAAAGCCCATACCGAAGGAGGCTTGGACACGCGCCGGATGCTCCTTGTCACCGACGACCGCAGCTCGGAGTCGCTGATGAATGAAGGGCATATGAATTACGTCGTCCGCCATGCCATTGCACAAGGAGTTAAACCGGTAACGGCCTTCCAGATGGCGACGATCAACACGGCTGAACGGTTTGGCTTATCCCGGGATATCGGCGCCATTGTTCCTGGAGCGTATGCGGACATCATTCTGCTGGACGGAAATTTAGCGGATGTCAACGTAGTCATGACAATTGCCGCCGGACAAGTTGTGGCGGAGAACGGAAGAATGACTGCGGATTGGGAACGTTACGAGCTCCCGGAACTTGCATTTAATACGGTCAAGCTGGAGCGCGAGCTGAATGCCGGCGATTTCACCATTACGGCCCCGATTGCCGCAGGAAAAGCCGAGGTACGGGCGATCGAAGTGGTTGAAAATCACGTGACGACCATTGAACGGAATGTCCTGGTGGATGTGAAACATAATACAGTCCAGCTTGATCCTGTCGGCGGCCTTTGCAAAATGGCTGTGTTTGAGCGTCACGGCAAAGGTGGAGGGCATGCGCTCGGAATCTTGAAGGGAATTGGATTTAACAAACCTGCCGCCATCGCGATGACGGTTGCTCATGATAGCCACAACCTGACGGTGATTGGCAATGATGATAAGCTGATGGCCCAAGCGGGCAATCTCGTTGCGGATATGCAGGGAGGCGTGATCATGCTGACTAAGGATGGCGTATCGGAGTTTCCGCTGGCGGTGGGCGGCATCATGTCCAACCAGCCTTTTGAAACAGTAGCTCGGCAGTCGGAAGGGATTAGCCGGGCACTAGTTGAGGCCGGATGCCCACTAAATAATGCATTTATGACTTTATCGCTGCTTGCTCTAGTCGTGATCCCGGAAATCCGTTTGTCGGATAAAGGGCTAGTCCGAATCTCCGCCGAAGGTATTGATATCGTGCCTTTGTTTGTAACATCAGAATATTAAAATTAGGCACAACAAGCTGAAGAAAATACGGAATAAAAAACTAAAAAGGGGAGCCGCTGGCTCCCCTTAAAATGGTTTGATTTTCAATAGCGTTCTTGATAAAATAGATCATACGGCCTATTGCCACCATTAAGAGCATAACAATTCCTTTTCAATTATAACATCCGAAAATAGAATTGTCAAATATAAAAAAGGGGATGAGAGCAGGTATGGATTTGAATGATCAGGAATGGCAGCACGAGCAGGATCGGGTGGACAGTGTAACTGAGAAAATTGCCGTCCGTAAGGGAACCCTTGAAGCGGAAGTGGGTGTTGTCCGGGGCGATGTCGTTGAACTGCGGAAGGATTTCTGGGATGAAGTCAGAGTCAACTTCAGCAGCTCCGATGACCTGGGGGAAACCTCCACCAGCTTACGTCAGCAGTCCCAAGTGTTATCCGAGCGGGAACTTGCGCACTTACAATCCTCCGAGACATTAAAAAAATTGAAGCTTCTGGTCAGATCGCCATACTTTGGACGGATTGATTTTGCGGAAGAGGGAGAGAAAAAAGCGGAAACCATTTATCTTGGTATTGCCTCTTTTCTAGATGACGATCAGGAAACCTTTTTGGTCTATGACTGGCGTGCGCCAGTGTCCAGCCTTTATTATGATGGATCGCCTGGTCCTGCGTCATATCAGACGCCAAGCGGAGAGATCAGCGGCACAATGGAACTGAAACGCCAATTTGTTATTAGAGATGGTCAAATCAAGGTCATGTTTGATACCGGTGTGACGATTGGCGATGAACTACTCCAGCAGGTTCTCAGTCATTCCTCGGATAATCAGATGAAAAGCATCATTGCGACCATTCAGAAAGAACAAAATGCGGTGATCCGCAACGACAAAAGCCGGATGCTTGTTGTTCAGGGGGCGGCGGGCAGCGGAAAAACTTCGGCAGCGCTTCAGCGGGTTGCCTACCTGTTGTACAAATACCGTGAAACTTTAAAAGCGGATCAGGTCATCCTCTTTTCCCCGAATCCGATGTTTAACAGCTATGTTTCGACCGTGCTCCCCGAGCTTGGCGAAGAAAATATGTTGCAAACAACTTTCCAAGCCTACTTGGAGCACCGTTTGGGCAGAGAGTTCGATTTGGAGGATGTTTTTTCACAGATGGAGTCGATTTTGAAAGCCGAGGAAGGTCCGTGGTTAACGGTCAAGAAGGCATCCATCGACTACAAATCCTCATCGCAGTTTCTGGAAACGATCCGCAGGTACAAGAACCATTTGGAGCAAAGTGGCATGAAATTCAGACCTGTTCGCTTCAAAGGGCGATTAATTGTGTCAGAACAAGCCATGCAGGAGAAGTTTTACAGCTATGATCCAGCAGTACGGCTGGCCAACCGAATCGAACTTATGCGGGATTGGCTGGGCAAGGAGTTGGCCCAGTTTGCCAAAAACGAGCGGCAGGCTCCTTGGGTGGACGAGCAGATTGATTTGCTTGACTCGGATGAATATCAAAAAGCCTATACACGGATTCGTCGCAAGCAGAGCGGAAAAAAAATGAGCTTTGACGATTTTGAACGTGAGCGCATCCTTTTGGCTAAAATGATTGTCAACGAATGGCTGAAACCTGTGCGCAAATGGATCAAACGGATGCGGTTCGTGGATGTCAAGGCAATGTATGAAGAACTGTTCACGAACAAGGAACTTTTCCTCTCGGTTAGCGGAGAGGCCGGACTCCCGGACGAGTGGGACGAAATGGGTATTGAAACCGTTCGATTAATGCAAGAAGGCAAGTTGGCTTATGAGGACGTGACGCCGTATCTTTACTTGCAGGATCTTGTAAAAGGGTTCCAGGTCAATAATGTAATCCGCCATGTTTTCATTGATGAGGTACAGGATTACTCCCCGTCCCAGCTTGAATATGTCAAAAGGATTTTTCCACGTGCCCGCATGACAGCGCTTGGAGACTTAAACCAGGGAATCTATGCGCATACGGATGTGCTTGGGGGCAGTCTGGAATCCCTAAAGCAGTTGTACGGTGCTGAGGAAACCGAGGTTATATCACTGACCCGCAGTTACCGTTCGACACTGGAAATCGTTGATTTCACGCGCAGCATGATGCCAGGAGGAGAGGCGATTGTACCGTTTAACCGATTTGGCGAAAAGCCGCTCATAAAGCTGGCGGACAGCAGGGAGAAACTGCATCGGAATATTGTGGAGGATATCCGGCGCCTGGGTGAGCGGGGATATGAGCATACAGCCATTATTTGCAAAACAGCTGAGGAATGCGAGCAGGTATATCATTCGCTTAAGAACGATATTCCGCTCAAAAAGATCGCCAAAACCACGCCCTCGTTTGTGACAGGCACGCTTGTGATTCCGTCCTACCTGGCGAAGGGGGTAGAGTTCGATGCGGTGGTTATTTATGACGCTTCGCAAGACTCTTACCACAGGGAATCCGAGCGAAAGCTGTTTTATACGGCATGTACGCGCGCGATGCATCTGCTTCATATTCATTGCTTGGGCGAGCCATGTCGGTTCATTCAAGATGCGGGCGAAGATAAATATATATTGCAGGCATAGGGTTTACCCGGCAAAGAAGGGAAGCCATCTCTACAGTAGTTTTTTAACTACGGAGGGATGGCTTTTTTCCGTTATTACGCATAGTTGTTTGCAAAACAAACCACAATATAACGAGGTATTATCGAATATAAAGGTGGTTTTGTCATGGAAGACAAGAAGTGGGATCTAGCGGCGCTGGCGTCTATCCCTTTGATCATGACGCTTGGCAATTCTATGCTGATTCCCATTTTGCCGCAAATATCGCAGCAGCTTCATGTCAGCCCTTTACAAGTCAGCATGCTTATTACCATTTACGCGGTAGTGGCCATTCTTTTGATTCCGATTGCTGGTTACTTGTCTGACCGTTTTGGACGAAAAACCGTTATCATTCCCAGCTTGATTATTGCCTCTGTTGGGGGGGCGGTGTCAGGTGGTGCGGCTTTGATGACCGGCGGAATTACCGCTTACTGGATTATACTTGCGGGACGGTTTCTTCAGGGGATTGGAGCTGCGGGCGCGTTTCCAATCGTTCTTCCACTTGTGGGGGATATGTTTAAGGAAGAAGATGATGTCAGCAAAAGCCTTGGGATCGTTGAAACCTCCAATACCTTCGGCAAAGTGTTAAGTCCTATATTAGGGGCGCTATTAGCAAGCGTGCTGTGGTATTTGCCGTTTCTGAGCATTCCGGTGTTATGTATTATATCCATGCTGCTTGTCCTTTTTTTTGTCAAAATCCCGAAAAAGAAAAGTCAAAGCGATCATTCTATCCGGCAGTTTCTTTCTGACACAAAAAGTATTCTGAGGGAAAGAGGGAAATGGTTGTATGCGATTTTCGCCGTGGGCGGAATCAGCATGTTCATTTTGTTCGGGGTTCTTTTTTATTTGTCCGAAACGCTTGAAACCAAATACAATCTGCATGGGGTGGTCAAAGGGCTAGTGTTGGCAATTCCGTTGGCCGTGTTGTGTTTAGCTTCTTTTGTGGCAGGTAAAATGATTGGAAAAAACAAAAAGCGCATGAAATGGACGAGTTTTGCCGGAATGACGCTTCTGACTGTGAGTCTTGTCATTACCGGATTCAGCAGCCAGATTATTTTCGTGATTGTGTTTTTTTCGCTATGCGGTGCCGGAATCGGTACCGTCCTCCCATGCATGGATGCACTCATCACGGAAGGCATTGAGCAAAAGCAAAGAGGGACCATCACTTCCTTGTATAGCAGCATGAGATTTATTGGCGTATCCATAGGACCACCGGCGGTTTCGCTTTTAATGAAGGCCAATCATTGGGTGCTTTTTGTCGTTATGGCCATTGCGGGAGCTGTAGGAGGACTTCTGACGTTGTTCGCCGTAAAGCCCGAAGAAGAGAGTAAAACCGATAACCAGGCGGAGATCAAAACCGGGCCAGAGGTCGGTTTATTAATGATGCGGGATAAGGTTCGCTGAGTGTAGCCTGAAAAGATTGTCCTGTTTGAAAGATACAGATTACTGCATCTATGGTGAAAAGCTAACGAAACATCCAATCGTTATTCGGGCAAAAATGAGCTTATGAAATGTCTAATGAAACTAGAAAACGCTATTCAGCCCAGAAGAGGTTTATACGGTTGTATTTTGCGCAAATAACGATGTGTAGTTTCGTTAGATTTATACCGGTACCTTTTTTGCGGATATAACGCTCTCCAGTTTCGTTAGCGCATTTCAGATAAACTAAACAAGCCTCTTTCTGCCTCTAATTCGTTCTACCATGTGAAAATTCATTCTCAATGAGATGGCTTTAAAGGACCGCATTCATGCCGTCTTTTTTTTGTTATCTTTTAAATTTTTGTGTTAGCATAAGCTTTGCACTTGAAAAGATGCGAAGTAGCGGAGGGGACGGAATCGATTCTTACGAAGCGTAGCGGTCATTCGCAAAATTTCTGCCCAAAAGCGGTCTATCTCCTCAGAATTTACGTCGATCAATGTTTTTCATATAATGGAAATATATCGGCAGAGATAAAAGGCCAGCTGTGAAAGAGGGAAGTTATGTTAGTTGCAGAAAGATACGATAAAATCGTGGGCCTCGTCAATGAGAGAGGAAGCATCCGAGTATCCGAGCTCAGCGAGTTATGCGGGGTTACAGAAGAGACCATCCGGCGCGATCTGGACCGTCTGGAGGAGCAGGGCAAGCTGCGACGCAGTCATGGCGGGGCGGTCACTGTCAAAGAGGCGCAGGCCGAAACTCCATATTTTGAGCGTGAAGTGATACATCGGGAGGAGAAAAAGCGGATTGCCAAGGCGGCTGTTGCTTTGATCGAACCGTATGACCGGATTGCGCTGGATGCCAGCTCGACGGCGTGGTACATGGCCTCCATTTTACCGGATATACCGCTCACGGTTTTGACGAATTCCATTAAGGTAGCCCTGGAGCTGTCTTCCAAGGAAAAAATCGAAGTGATATCGACTGGAGGCATTTTGGCCGCCAGATCTCTTTCTTATGTCGGACCGATGGCTGAACGCAGCCTGGAAGCCTACTATGTCGACAAGGCTTTTGTTTCCTGCAAAGGGGTGCATCCCGAGCGCGGAATCAGTGAGTCGAACGAACTGCAAGCGATGGTCAAACATAAGCTGATCAAGCAGGCGGCTGCCGTGTATCTTTTGGCCGATGCGAGCAAGATTGGCGTGCAGGCTTTTACGCATGTGGCCGGATGGGAAGAGATCGACGCTGTCATTACCGATAGCCATATCGAAGCAGGGGATGCCAAGATACTGCGTGAAAAAGAAATTATGCTGATCGTCGCGGATGCATTCTAAAGGCCAAACGATCTAAAACCGGTTCCTGCGAACATTCGTAAGCGTCGTTGCGACCGCCGGAAAGTGCATAAACCGAAAAAGCCTCAAGCTTCCGAAAGGGAGCTTGAGGCTTTTTGTAATACAATTATCTTGGCTCAACATCATGATTAGTGTTTTTGCAAAAAAAGCGAAAGTAGCGGAGGGAACGGAATCGATTCTTACGAAGCGTAGCGTTCGCTTGAAAGCTTTCCAAAGGAAAGCTAGCATCGGAAGCATATTCTTTGTCTCCAAATTTTTACCTTTAGTTAAATACGATCAAGAAATTTGGAGACAACAGCGATCGGAGGAACGATCCGTAACCGTAGCGGCCACATCGCATAATGTCAAGGACTAATTTCAGTATTGAGCCATTATCGTTTTGGCAAAAGCTTGACGTATTCGTCAGAAAGCTTCATCTGAGCCAAGTTATAATCATAATCTTCACGATATTTGGAGAAGTCAGTGACAGGCTCCAGCGTGTCCAAATTCACCGCACTGCCTTCCTCGAACGTTTTGCCCGGAACGTACATAATTTCATCGTTAAAGAAGGATCCGGTTGGCAAATAGTAGCGGCTGCCCACGACATTGTGATCGATGTTAAGCAGGTCATGGCCAAAAGCGGTGAAGTTCTCATCTTTCAGCGAGATCCCCAGCAGGTTGGCAAGCGTCGGCATAATATCCACCTGGCCCCCAACTTGCTTCACTTCCAGGGCCTTCGTTCCTGGCACATGGATGATCAGCGGAATATTAAAGCGCGTAACACGCGGATCATATTTGATGCCGAGCGCCTGGCTGACCATTTCCGGATCATTATCCTGCGGCTGTAGGCCAAAGTGGTCGCCGTAAATGACAAGCACGGTATCGTCCCACATCCCGTTTTGCTTCAGCTGTTCAATCAAGGTTCCGATGGCGTAATCCGTATAGTTAACGGCAGCCAGGTAATTGCCGAGCTGTGTGCCTTCTAGGGAAGCTGGGATCGTTATTTTCATCCGGTCTTCAGGCACGTTAAACGGATGATGGCTTGAGACAGTAATGAACTGCGCATAAAACGGCTTATTTTCCTGATGAAGCTTGGACAATGTTTGAACGCCGAATTTATACAATTCCTCGTCAGAGGCGCCAAATTCATTGAAATGGTCGTTTTTATAGTTCGGCTTGTCGTAGTAATGGGTGAAATTCAATGCGGGGTAAAGCTTGTTCCGGTCCCAAAACTTGACGTCGTTCACATGGAATGTATCTGCCTCGTAATTTTTCTTCTCCAGCAGGCGTGGCATGCTTGGCAGTTCACGGTCGCCGTAGCCAGTAGACATAGCAACCGTTGCTGTCGGATAGATGGAGGTGTTGCTCATAAACTCCGCGTCCGATGTATTGCCTTGACCGATTTGCTGGAATACCCGCGGAAAATAGAAGCTGCCTTTGGCCAGGCTATTCAATACGGGCGTGAGCTCCTGGTTGTCGACGGATAGATGGATCGGGAAGTTCTGAAACGCCTCCATCTGGATCACAATCACATTTTTGCCTTTGGCGGCTCCGAAAAACTTCGAGCTCTTTTGCGGTTGATCCTGATATTTAAAGTTTTTTTCCTGCAAATTAATTTTGTCCACGGTGTCCCCGATATTGCCGAATGCAGCGACTGCGGCATCTTCTTTGGCTTTAAGGCCAGCGGCAACCTGGTAATTAAAAAAACCGAGATGCTCAGCCTGGAGCACTTCGTTAGCGATCGTGCGGTCCTGATGGATGAAAAATACGGAAACAGCCAGGGCAATAACGCAGATCGTAGCCGGCCATCTTTTGCGCAGCGGCGTGGTTATGCTGAATTTGCGCTTCATCAGTTTTCCAGTTATCCATACCAGAGCAATCACAACGATGTCAACAAAAAATAGATAGTTCGCCGTTTCAATCGTAGATTGAACGCTCGTTTTGATCTGTCCCACCTGCTTCAGTTCGGAAAGGGCGGTATAGGTCGGCACGGTATTAAAATGCTGGAAGTACAGAGCCGATGCAAAAAAGATAACCGAGCAAAGTAGATTGAAAATCCAATATACGATGCGTTTAGCTTTCGAGGGGGTCACGAGCTCAATCAGGGATAGAAGCACCAACAGCGATGCGGCGTCCACAGCGATGCGGCTCCACATGATCTCCTCAAAGAAAAAATAGCGCAGAAGCAGAAGCTTCAGCAGCAGCAAAACAAATATACCGATGACAGGTGTCCTCGGCTTCGATGTACGTATGGAAAAGTCGAGCATTTTGACTCCTTTCGATAGCCTGTTAATTTTTTCTTAATGTTAGGCTACCTATTACTATATAAGTATTTTAACCCAATGAGAGTACTAAGTTAACATAGAATTAACAAAATGTTAATCATTTTTGGGTTTGTGGACCACAAATGCCATAAAAAAAGACGTTGACCATCTCTTCAATCAGCTTTTCCTGATCCTCTTCGTATTGGATGGATTCCAACATACGGTGCGAGGAATCATTAAGCATACTCAGATAAAGCATGACCGTATTAACGGAAATATCGTTTGAAATCTCTCCGTTTGCCTTGCTTTTGGCTAGAAGTTCAACAACTAAGGGCAAGCTGCGCTCCTCATAAGTTTTTTGTATCATAAACCGGACTTCAAGATCATTTTCCATCAGCTCCGCAAGTACCGAAGGGTGAAAAGAATGGGAGATTTTTTTCTTTTGCAAAATGATGTATTCGATTTTTTCTTTTAATGTGGCTTTCCCGGTAACAACCCCCTCGAATTCGTCCAAAATTGATTCCATAAATTCCAGAAAGATTTCCCGGATCAGAGCTTCCTTGCTGCCAAAATAATTATATATCGTCACTTGGGAAACCCCGGCTTCCTTGGCAATATCCGCAATACGGATCGCTTTCACGCTGGACATGGATAACATGTTCAAAGTGGTTTCTTTTATTTTGTCCTTAATTTGCCTTGCTCTACGCTCAAAACCATTCATATGCATGTCAACTCCGTCTTCGGCTTCCGCCGCTAATAATGAAATTATAACACAAAAATATTTCATTACTCTATTGACGTTCTGAAACCTCGGGCGTATGATCTGGATATGAAATATTTGATTCATTTTATTTCATAATTTCATTCCCAAGCGGGAGGCGCTGTCTATGCTTACGGTGTCACATGTAACAAAGGTTTTTCCGGGTGGCAAAGGGATTCACGATGTCTCTTTTACCGTCCTGAAAGGGGAGGTATTCGGGTTTCTTGGTCCGAACGGGGCAGGCAAATCAACTACGATCCGCCACATCATGGGTTTTATGAAGCCGGAAAAGGGATACGTTCAAATCCGAGGTTATGACACATGGAAGGATCAGGGGCAATTTCAGAAGCTGATCGGATATTTGCCAGGAGAAATCTCTTTTATGGAGGGAATGACGGGGAAGACTTTCCTCGATTTCATGTCCAGCTTGCGGGGTGGCGTCAATCCACAGCGCAGGGCCGAGCTGATCCAAAGGCTGCAGTTTGATGATAAAACCCCGATTCGTAAAATGTCCAAGGGTATGAAGCAGAAGGTAGGTATTGTTGCCGCTTTTATGCATGAACCCGAGGTGATCATTTTGGATGAGCCGACTTCAGGTCTGGATCCGCTGATGCAGAAGGTGTTTATCGAACTCGTTCTTGAGGAAAAAGCGAAGGGTACCACCTTTCTGATGTCCTCGCATAGCTTTCCGGAAATCGAGCGTACATGCGACCGGGCGGCGATCATTAAGGATGGAAAATCATTGCCGTGAAAAATATCCATGAGCTGCAGGCGGTTCAGCGTAAGTTGTTTGAGGTAACATTCGAGAATAAAGCGGACCTTGATGCTTTTCTTTCCAGCGGCCTCAATATCGATTCCTATAAAGGTAAGCAGGTGCGTGTATCGGTGCAGGGGGACTATAACCGTTTTGTACAGGAAACGGCCAAATACCAGATCCGGAGCATCGATATGTTTACACAAAATTTAGAGGATATTTTTATGGATTATTACGACCGGGAAGGAAGCGTCTAATATGAATATGCCCTTGTATGGACAAATGCTGAAAAACCATCTGCGTACGATGATAAATTATGCATTTGGTTCGGCTTTTTATATATTGCTTATGTTCTGGATTTATCCTAACATGGCGACGCAGTCAGAAACCATGAACGAGCTCATTACATCCATGCCTGAAGGACTCAGCAGGGCGTTTGGGTTGGAAAACGGATTTGGAACCATTGATTCCTTTATTTCAGGGGAATATTACGGGTTGCTGTTTATGTTAATTCTCTCCATATTCAGCATTATGACCTCCACCCAGCTCATGGCCCGTCTTGTTGACCAAGGCTCCATGGCTTATCTGCTGTCTGCGCCGACAACCCGAGTTAAAGTAGCTTTGACCCAAGCCGTTGTTCTTCTTACAGGCCTGCTGGTCATTGTCGCAGTGACGACACTTGCGGGTTACGGAGGGTATGCGTGGTTTATCGGGAACCTCAGTGACTTTGATTCAAAAGGCTTCTTGCAGCTGAATTTGGGTGCGCTTCTGCTTTTCTTTGCGATTTGCGGAATCAGCTTTTTCATATCGGCAGTTTTGAATGATGAGAAAAGGGCGCTCGGAATATCGGGTGCGATCGTTTTTGTCTTTTTTAGCTTGAATCTGGTGGGTAAAATTAGCGACAAACTTGCCTGGATGAAGCATATTTCCCTGTTTTCGCTGTTTAATACCGCAGACATCGTTAAAGGAACGGTTCATTGGGCTCCGGTTGTCCTCATTTTATTGGGAGTTGGAATCGCCGGATTTTCCGCAGGGATCATGATGTTCAGAAAAAGAAGTTTGCCGCTGTAATTCAAGCTCAACACCATGATTAGTGCTTGTCAAAAAAGCGAAAGTAGCAGAGGGGACGGAATATTGGGCGGGACACCATTCTGATGCACCTGGCTATTTCTTTTCGGAATGGCTGTCCCAGTCAAAACAAAGAACAAATGTTCTTGTTTTGTACCTAGTGAAATGGTATGATCAGGAAAGAATATTAAAATTTTGATCATGCAAAGGAGAAACACTAATGAATACGAAACAAGAGAAACTGCAAGCTTTCGCAGAATTAATCGAATTCGCCGAATCGTTGGACCGATTGCCAGAGGAACAGTGGGCAGGTCCGATTGCGGAAGGCAAATGGTCACCGCGGGATATTATTAGCCATATCATGCTTTGGGATAAATATTTTCTGGAGCATGCCGTCCGTCCAATGGCCGAGCATCAGCCGCTGACGATGGAAAATCTGGACTTTAACGAATTCAACTGCAATGCGGCGGCATATGGTCTAACACAGAGCAAAAACGATTTGATCCGCCAGACCGTGGAGGTGCGCAAGGAACTGCTCGAAGTCATTGAAAGCATCCCTGAGTCGGAGTTCGACTATAAGCATGACGGTAAATTGTCCGTTGATGAGTATTTGGTGGATTTTTACGAGCATGACCAGCATCATATCGCGCAGATCAATACATATCTTGCAGAGCTGGCATGATCCTTTTTAATGAAGGGGAGCTTTCAGTTAGGTCTCTGACGGAAGAAGATGCTCTGCTGCTGGCTGCATGGCTTGGCGATCCACGTGCGGGTACTCAGGAGCGGATTTTCGGCATGGACCAATTTATCGGCGAACCGGATTACTGGAACCGCGGGATTGGTACGGTACTGATTCAATCCATGGTGAAATATTTGCTAGTGGAGCTGAAGGCTGATCGGATTGTTATGGATCCGCAAGCATGGAATACCCGCGCAGTCCGGGTATATGAGAAATGCGGATTCATTAAGAAAAAACTGCTGCCTCAACATGAACGGCATGAAGGCGAATATCGGGATTGCTGGCTGATCGAACTAGATCGAGTCAAAGGGTCCGAACATACGCAATCATAAAGCAAGGGGATATTCCGAAAAGTCTGGTTAAATGGACTTTTTGGAACATCCCTTTTTTTCATCTTTTTAAAGGGCTCAATATCATGTTTAGTGTTTGACAAAAAAGCGAAAGTAGCTGTCACCTCGTAAAATGTCAAAAACTAGATTTCAGTATTGAGCCTCATACAGATAACAACACCTTGCCGGTACTTTGTCGGCTTTCCACCCATTCATGGGCCAAAGCAGCTTCATGCAGCGGAAAAGTTTTGCCGATATGAATCTGCAGCTTACCTGTCTCGAGCAGGCCAAACACGAGTTCCGCCGTTTCCCTCAAGGATTCTGGACGTTCCTTCCGTGTTGTTCCGAGGCTATAGCCAAGCACGGAGCGGCAGCTGGCATGCAGGACCTCCTCTTTCGATTTGGGTTTTAATACGTGGGACATAGTTTCATAATATTGCAAGTTGATAAAAATTACCAGATAAATTTGCTGCTGGCTGAAGTTATCCAGTTGCATGCCGCAGGGGCATCTTATGAACCTTAACAAAAAGGAACTTTCGGCATGAAACCGGATAACTGGAACGTAGTCTAATATGGAGGCTTTTTAGAGGGCAAAAGGAGGTTCGTTCTTGTATGGACTATAAGGGAAGGCCGGAGGATCAGCTTAGGCTCGATCTTACGGAACCATTTTATTTATGCAGGGCTGAAGCTACGAAATGGGAACGGTATTTTTCCGTTTATTATCATCAAGCGATGATTGGCTTTCGCCATAATGAAATCGGGAGTCTGCTTCCTGCGGGGGAAACACCTTTCTGGCTCAAAAAAGACCAAACCATTCAGGGCGGGCTTGCCTTGTCGTCCCGCGCGCTAACGTATCTTTTTACGATTCCGCCCTTTAAGGCTGATCCGGAAATGGTTAGGATGATTGCAAAAGCACTGCAGCAGATAGGCGGCATGGAACAACCGTTTCGTGCACTTACTATCCCGGACGACGATGTGGATGTATACATCAGGGCCGGTTTCAGGCCAGACTCAGGCAGATTTCGATGGATGCAGCGTCCGACGTCCGAATGTAGCAATGTTTCTTCTAAACATTTGACTTGGCGCCCGGCCGAAATCATCTGCGAAGCTGGTGAGCCACATCTGAAATTGGAGCGCGAAGCTGGATTGTTTCTATTTAAGCACGCGAGCGAAAGCGGTAACGTAAAGCCGCCATCTTCCACTTTCCGGCAAATGCTGCATCGACTTCGCGAGTATGCCGCCCACAGCCCGAAGGGGGTGCTGGAAGCATCAAGTTTTGTTTTTGATGATGCCACGCATGCCTTGATCGGTGTTTGTCTGATTGGTTCACGGGGAGGATTTCCAACGATTGACGAACTTGCTGTGCTGCCTGCTTTCAAGGGCCGGGGGGTGGCGACGAGCATGCTCCAGCGGGCCTTAACCGTTTTGGCGCAAAACGGGGAGCCGCTTATTCGTATCTGCATTATGCACGGACATTCGCTCGAATCTTTGTGTTATCGACTAGGTTTTATGCCGGGGCCTCCTTTTTTGCAGGGGATGACGTTTGATCGTTAATTAGAGGTTATTCAAAAAGTTCGCTTTTGATAAGAAAACCGATCGAGTAATCTTCATCGGAAGCATAGGCCTCGGTGCTGAAAATCGATCTTTTTGAACACGCACTAGAAGAAAGTTAAAAATTTTTCATCAGGGTGTGACAATATATATAGTGTCGAATTTATGTTTTTAATACTATATATTGTGCTCAGGGGGTTGAGTATCTTATTTCACACTGCTAGGAGGAAGTTTTAATGAAGGATCTAAAACAGGATCAGGCCGATCAGCTCTGGCGTTCCTTTCATGATATGTTACAAACCGGAAACCCAGATTTGCTGCAGGAAAATGCCAATGTCGACGGGAAATCGCCTATGGGGCTTATGAGCAAATTTGGAAGCGAAAGCGCAAGATTGTACACCTATGAAAATCTGTTATCACCTGAAGTCAGGGAAGCTTTGGAGCAAAATATATTATATCCGCATGACCTCGATTTCTACGCGGCGGGCACGACAACCTGCTGCCAAATTCCGCTAGGAAAGCTTCTCAGAGGAGGCTTTAACACTGGTCACGGCCAAATGCGCGAACCTCAGGACATCAAGAGTGCCCTGGCGCTGTCGTCCATCATTTTGCAGGCTAATCAGAATCAGCAGCATGGTGGACAGGCTTATCCTATGTTTGATTACGATCTTGCGCCTTATGTCCGTAAAACCTTTGAAAAGAAGCTGAGTTTGCTGAAGGAGCTGCCTCTGCACGAAGATTTTGACCTGAAGAAGGAAGCTTGGAAAATGACCGAACGTGACGTATTTCAGGCATGCGAGGCATTTATACATAATGCGAATTCGATGCATTCAAGGGGCGGCGGGCAGGTTCCATTTATATCGATCAATTATGGTACGGATACATCGGTATATGGGAGAATGTTGGTAACACAGCTGCTTTTGGCAACGCAGCGCGGTTTGGGGAATGGTGAGACACCCATTTTTCCGATACAGATCTTCAAGGTGAAGTCCGGAGTGAATTTTGAGCCGGAAGATCCAAACTATGATTTGTACAAGCTGGCTCTGGAGACGACTGCCCTCCGGATGTTCCCGAACTTTTCCTTTCTGGATACACCGTTCAATAGCGTCTATGACAGAGGTACACCGGAAAGCGAGGTTTGCTATATGGGATGTCGGACACGCGTTATGGGGAACGTCAACGGGGAGGAAAATGCGATTGGTAGAGGGAATCTCTCATTCACCTCGATTAATCTTGTCAAACTCGCATTGATGTCCGCCAGCCCCGCAGAGTTTGACCAGCGTCTAGAAGAAACCATGGAATTGGCAATCAAACAACTTCATGAGCGTTACGTTTATCAAACAGGCCGGCAGGCCGGAAATTTCCGCTTTCTGTATTCCCAAGGCGTATGGAAGGGTGGAGAACATCTGCAGCCCCATGATCATCTAGAAGAGGTGCTCAAGCAGGGCACGTTAAGCGTCGGCTTCATTGGCCTAGCTGAATCATTGACGGCTATGTATGGAGAGCATCACGGTCAAAATCCCGAAATGCAGCGGCGTGGGCTGGAGATCATCCGCTCTATGCGCGAACGGATGGACCGTGAGACAAGGGATAGCGGTTTGAATTACTCCTTGATTGCGACTCCTGCGGAGGGGCTGTCGGGCAAATTCGTGAAAAATGATAAGGACCAATTCGGCATCATTCCCGGAATCACAGATCGGGATTATTATACGAATTCATTTCATATTCCGGTCTATTATCCAATTACGGCCGCACAAAAAATCAACTTGGAAGCTCCCTATCACGAACTCTGCAATGCGGGACATATTACCTATGTTGAAGTGGATGGATCGGTGATTCACAATACAGCGGCTTTAGACCGGATTGTAAGGTGTATGGCGGAGAATGGAATCGGCTACGGTTCGATCAATCATCCGGTGGACCGCTGCAAAAGTTGTGGGTACAGCGGAATGATCGCTCAAGATTGCCCAGCCTGTGGCGCAAAGGATGGCCAAATCGAGCGGATCCGGCGGATAACCGGGTATTTGGTGGGAGATATGGACAAATGGAATCCTGCCAAACGTGCCGAGGAAGCCGATCGGATTAAGCATGGCAGATAGGGAGCGTGAAGGCGATGAACGGCATGTGTGATATGTCGAGAGTCCCGGGAAACAGGGGGAACACAGTGTGGATCATGGATATCATCCATGACAGCGTGGTGGATGGGGAAGGTCTGCGTACCGTTATTTTTTGCGCAGGGTGCCCGCACCGCTGCGAAGGATGCCATAATCCGCAGTCCTGGAACATGCGCAGTGGCCAGCCGCGGAGCATTGCCGAGATCGTCCGGGAAGCCGGAAGCAACCCGCTTACAGATATTACTCTGTCCGGGGGCGATCCTTTTCTACAGGCAGAAGGCATGAGTCAAGTGGCTCTAAGGCTGCGCCTGGAGGGAAAGCATATTTGGGCATATACGGGTTACACGCTTGAAGAGCTTTTAACAAGCGCCGATCCATATAAAAAGGAACTTCTTTCCTACTGCGATGTGCTTGTGGACGGAAGATTCGAGCTGCAGCAGCGGGACTTGACCATTCCCTTCAGAGGAAGCAGGAATCAGCGCATTTGGGAAAGGAATAACGGAAAATGGAAAGAGGCTTTATTCTGTTAACGTAGTTCATTGACGCCTTCGGGAGAATCCTTTAATATGTCATTCTATAAGCAACTTGGCCTGGATGGTCTGACATCTAGATAATGCATCACCTGATTTTAAACTCCGATTCGTTCGCGAGTGGCGAAATTTTAACGAGGACTTGCGGTCGTCGGTTTCGTTCGCCCCCTGTCCTTCTAGGGCAGGGGGTTTTTGGTGGTTGCGCAACATGGCATACGGAGGAATGAATATGAACAAACTAAAATACTCGTTGCTGATATTGATAGGGGCATGCAGCTACGGCATACTGTCTTCCATTATGAAGATTGGCATGAAGGAAGGCTTTACGGTCAATCAGATGCTTGGCGGACAATATGTGTTCGGCTGGACGTTTCTGCTTATTCTTATGCTGGTCTTTTCCCGCAAAAAGCTGTCTCCGAAGCAGTGGCTGTCTCTTCTTTTCGTCGGCATTACCATGAGCGGTACGTCGATTTTTTACGGGAAGACTATTGAGCATCTGCCTGCATCGATCTCCGTCGTTCTTTTATTTCAATTTACCTGGATTGGTGTTCTCCTAGAAGCGGTGGCGGACCGCCGTTTTCCTAGCCGGGGCAAGGTCGTATCCATCATCATTTTGATTGCGGGAACCTTGCTGGCCGGAGGAGTCATTGGCGAGGCTGGCGGATCACTGGATTTGATGGGTGTCGTTTACGGATTGCTCTCTGCTTTTTCCTTTGCTCTCTACATGTTTGTCAGCGGACGGGTGGGGACTACGGTGCCCGCATTCAGCAAAAGCTTCTTCATGACGACGGGCTCCGGCGTCATCGTTTTGTCGGTATTTGCTTCTCCCTCCTTTTTATGGGACGGGGCGCTTGTAGATGGACTTTGGAAATACGGCATTGCGCTGGGTATTCTCGGCATTTTGATTCCCGTCGTTTTCTTTTCCATTGGAATGCCGAAAGTCGGTTCAGGAACAGGGGCTATTCTCGGAGCCGCTGAGCTTCCTGCGGCGGTTGTTGCATCGGTGCTGCTTGTGCATGAGCATGTGAGCGGACTTCAGTGGATGGGCATCGTACTCATTTTTATCGGTATTGCCATTCCACAAATCCGTTTTTCAAAGCGAAAGGGACGGCCGCTGTATGAAACGAAGGAAACTACAGCCCGTCCCTAACGATTCTTTTCATAAAACGAATACGGTTTAACTGCAGATATCTCTTTTTGGTCCTCGGCTGATTCGGCTGGGGGCTTTTTTTGTCTTGGAATTATGGAAACCCACTTATTGGATTTTTGCAAAATATCCGTATAATAAAATAAAAGAGAGGAGCTGTGAAGCTATTAAAAAATGGATGACCGCATTTCCCAATATAAGCTCATTTGAAGGAGGCTGAAAAAAACATATTAGGGGGATACGAACCAATGATGATAAGACAGATGCAACTGCATGAGTCCGGGCTAATCCGGCATATCGATAGATCGGAAACGATAGAGAAAATTTACAAAATGAACAATGGCGTACTTGAAGCGGTTCCTGCGGGACATGAATGTCCGACCTGGGATGATAAATATACGTTGGAAATGATAGAGCGGTTCGAAGAAGAGCTCAAGGGCGGCGGCATTGCTTTCGGTGCTTTTGATGAGGATACACTTGTTGGATTCGGTGTGCTCGGACACCGGTTTCGCGGGGAGCATCAAGATCGGCTTCAAGTGGATCTGATGTATGTCAGCCGTGATTACCGCAGACAAGGGATCGGGACGCGAATCATCGAGGAGCTTAGCAGAGAAGCCAAGGAGCGCGGGGCATCCTATTTATACATTTCCTCCACGGAAGCGGAATCCGCGGTTCATTTTTATATGGCTAGCGGCGGTAAAATTACCGATCAGGTCGATGAAGAGTTGTTCCGGCTGGAACCCGAGGATATTCATATGCTGAAAAAGCTGTAGTGTTGGCGTTATGGATAATCTATTTTTAACAAATGAGGATTATGCACGGTTCTGAAATGAGATGGATGAAGGTGAAAATTTGATCGTTTATATCGGATGCGGAATAGGCATATTGATTCTTGCTGCCGCCGGTTTTCTTGCCTGGAGAAACTCACGAATCATTGCGGATAAGAGGGAAACGAAAGGAGCCATTCCAGGTGTCTCCTCCTATACAGTACAGGTTGCCCGCCAAACTGTTGCAGGGGAGTCTGGGGACATGACCCCTCTCTTTGAAGCAGCTTATCGGGAAGGGCAGGGAACGGTGCACGTTTGCTTATGCAGAATGAACGGGACGATTAGCGAGCTGAAGCTGGGTCATGCGGTGCAGATTATGGAGCATACTTGTTTAGAGTTTGCAGCCAAGGGGGAAACGGTTCAGATCATTTCCCATCGCGAAGCCACGGAAAATGCAGAAGAAAACGAGGCTGTTACCAGGCTTGAACAAGAATTGCAGCGGAAGCGGGCCTAAGAAACCGTTTCGTTTATTACATATGGTAGCTGCCGCTGGGTTCATTCATCACCCATTCCAGCATGCTGATCATGTCTTCGAGACGCAGGAGCTGGGCGGTTAAGGAAGTATGTACAGCGCCTTCAGGCCGGGCGGATTCGAGGCGGGTGACCAGCGATTTTTTCTGCATTGTGAGTTCGTTGATTTTGGATCTAATTTGATTTTCGGTTCTCATGTTTGATTCCTCCAGGTGTTGTCATCATATGTCTAATTATAGCAGGTTATAGACAAGATCCATAATGACCCGAAGGAGAAAGACCTAATCTTATTTAAGGAGCGTAGGTAGAATGAACATGAAGCAGCTGGCAGCGGAAAAAGCGGTGGAATATGTCAAGGACGGCATGTGTATTGGACTTGGAACGGGATCGACGGCTTATTGGGCCATCCGGAAAATAGGCGAACGGGTACGGGAGGGTCTGACTGTTCAGGCCGTGGCAACCTCGAAGGCTTCGGAGAAGCTCGCGCGGGAGCAAGGCATTCCTCTGGTTCCTTTTGACAGGCTGAATCGACTCGATCTTACGATTGACGGTGCTGATGAGCTGGACCGGGGGCTTCACTTGATCAAAGGTGGCGGCGGGGCACTGCTGCGGGAGAAAATAGTTGCTTTCCACAGCAAGGAGATGATCGTTATCGCCGATGAAAGCAAGCTCGTGGACAAGCTGGGAAGCTTTCCGCTACCGGTTGAAATCGTTCCTTTTGCGAATGAATGGACGATGGCAACGCTTGCGGAGATGGGTGCGAAACCTATGCTCAGAACGGAAGATGAGCATATCTTTGTTACAGATAACGGCAACTATATTGCTGACTGCCGTTTTGGCATCATTGACAATCCGGCGGAGTTGCAGCGGAAACTGCTGGCATTGCCGGGTGTGGTGGATAATGGTCTTTTCATCGGACTTGCTGCCAGGGCCGTGATTGGACACAGCGATGGCAAGGTGACGGTACTGGAACGGGAATAATCGCCAGGGAACAAGTTTGTTTGTCATGTCACAAAGGCCTGCGTTCTTCGGAACATCAAACGTGAGATTGACATTTCCGCAGTTTTCTATTATCTTTGCATTAAGATAGTACGTTTGGAGGTTTCTTGGATGGCAGACAAAACGAATAATGACGAAATGTCCCTGGATTTATTTATTGTTCTTGCACGTGCCTACAATTCGGTGGTGGCACATTCCACCCGCGATATACAAAGCCATGGCCTGAACACTACCGAGTTTGGAGTGCTGGATCTGCTGTACCATAAAGGCCCTCAGCCTTTACAAAAGATTGGGGAAAAGGTTCTGATCTCCAGCGGCAACATTACCTATGTAGCAGATAAGCTTCAGAAAAAAAACTTGCTTGTGCGCAAAGCCTCGCCTGATGACCGCCGCGTGATCTTCGCGGATTTGACCGATGAGGGACGAGCTTTCTTCGAGCAGATCTTCCCGAACCATCAACAGGTACTTGTCCATGCTGTGTCAGGTCTTAGTATGGAGGAGAAGAAGCTGGCCGCCGAACTGCTGAAGAAGTTAGGGCACTCTGCTGATGAGAACTTTAAGATAGGCCCTGCCGAGTAGATTGCGGAAGCCTCGTTCAAATGGGTAGAATGATTTCACTGAAAAATAATCTGTATTTTTAAAACAGCCCTGTCGCCGTTTACTGAATATGTACCCTGCTTGTGGGTTGCAGTTCATCGGACGGACGGGCTGTTTTTTGCATATATTCGAAAAAGGAGATTTCATGTCATGAGGCTGATAGGTCAGAAAATGCCGCCCGGATCGGATGCGATAGTCGTTTATTTTTTTGGTTACAGCTTGAAACGCTGTATTTGATCCCATTGTCCTTCCCGGGCCAAAATTTCTTTTTGTTTCGGACCAATCAGATCAAAATGCGGAAAAGGATTCCGGTGATGGATATACCGAGAGGGCAGGCCATACTGCTCACACCACCTTTTTAGGCGCTCCAGATCCGAACAGCCCACCTTAGTAACTGTAGTCATGCTCGGAAAACGCGGATCCAGCCAATAATGGGTCAAGAACGCGATTTCTCCCCGGCCGACCACCTTTTTCCACTCATTCAATTCCTTCCTGTTAATGCCGAAAGCCATCGTTCATCATCTCCCGCTATCCATTTGCAGAATCCGCAGTTTTATTCATCATCCGTTTAAGCTTCGCTTCTGTCGAGGAGCCTGCCGCAGGCGTATAAACGCTGCAGCGGAGATCGGCGCTGCCTTGTACCTGCAAGGAAGTCAAATCAAAGAGCATTTTTCCCATTTTGGCATGCCGGAATTCGATAACGACTTCGGGTGCGCTGCTCACCTGGCTATGTTTCCATAATGGCAGAAATTCTGGATCAGTTTGCTCCATTTCCTGCAAAAACCGCTCATACCATGCATCCTCTACATATTGCCCGTAATAGGAACGGAAGATCGAAAGAAAGCCCATGACAAAATGCTCCCAGTTGACGGCAAGCCGCCGAAACTCCTTGCGAGTGAAGAGAAGCCGGATCATATTCCGCTGCTCTTCAGGAATCCGGTCGAATTCCAGAAATACATAAGCGGCTGCGCGATTCCAGCCTACAATCTGGCAGTGGCGGTCTGAAATGATCGTTGGGCAGTAATGAAGCTCGTCCACCATTTTTTGCAGCGAAGCGCTGATCTTAGGCTCTTCCTGCTGAAGCAAGCTTCCAGAAGGCGTCTCCATAGCCAGCGAAAACAAATATTTCCGTTCATCGGCAGTCAGGCGCAGGGCAGAGGCAATACAATCGAGTACGGATGAGGAAACGTTAATATCCCGGCCTTGCTCCAGCCAAGTGTACCAAGTGCTGCTGACTCCTGCGAGTTGGGCTACTTCCTCCCTCCGCAGCCCGGGTGTCCGGCGTCGTCCTCCGGATGGCAAGCCAACCGATTCAGGCTGGATTTTGCCACGCTGGGTCGTCAGAAACACGGAAAGCGCCTGCAAGCGGGTATCACTATTCATGAAGCGGGTCCTCCTTTTATCACTAATTAGAACATAGTATTCATTATACTAGGATAAACAACAACTTGTAATAGGATAACAGCTGTGAAAAAATAGTGCCATAATAGAAACATACAGGGAGGATCATGTTATGGAAAGAGTTGTGATTACAGGTACGGGACTGGTTTCGCCGCTTGGCAATAACGTTTCAACCTTTTGGGAGGCAATGCTGCAGGGGAAATCGGGGATCTCACGAATTGACTCTTGGGATACTTCTCATATGAAAACTCATGTGGCCGGCGTGGTCCGTGATTTTGATGCCGACGGACGTTTTGGCAGAAAGGAAGCCCGGCGTATGGACCGCTTTTGCCAGTTTGCGCTGGCAGCGGCCGAAGATGCGATTGGGGATGCTGGTCTTGATCTCGAAAAGATAGACAAAGAACGTTTGGGGGTTTATGTCGGCTCAGGTATTGGAGGCATCGGCACTTTGATGGAGCAGGGAGAGCAGCTTCGTACACGTGGCGCATCCCGCGTCAGTCCGCTGCTTGTGCCGATGATGATCTCTAACATGGCTGCCGCGGTGATCAGCATTCAAACCGGCGCGCAGGGACCAACGCTCTCGCCAGTAACGGCTTGTTCGATAGGCAATACGGCTATCGGGGAGGCGTTTCGTCTCATTCGCGCAGGTGGAGCGGATGTGATGATCACCGGAGGCGCGGAAGCAGCGATCACGGAAATTTCGATGGCGAGCTTCGGCAATGCCACTGCCCTTTCCGCATGGGATGGGGACCCTGCGCTGGCCAGCCGTCCGTTCGATGCGGAGCGGGATGGCTTTGTCATGGCGGAAGGAGCCGGCATCTTGGTGTTAGAGAGCTTGTCCCACGCGCTCAAACGTGGAGCCCGGATCTATGCGGAGGTTACCGGATACGGCGCCACTTCCGACGCCTATCATATGGTCGCAACCCATCCGGAAGGGAGAGGTGCTTATCAGGCGATGAAACTGGCACTTAAGGAAGCAGGTGTTGAACCTGCACAGGTGGATGTGATCAGTGCCCATGCGACCAGTACGCAGGTTGGAGACCGGTCCGAGTTGGGAGCGATCAAACGTCTTTTCGGGGAGGACGCACACCGGATTCCGGTGACGGCCAACAAATCGATGATTGGGCATATGTTTGGAGCTGCCGGCGGGGCAGAAGCGATTGCGCTCGTACAGATGATCCAGAACGATAAAATCCCTCCAACCATCAATCAAGAGGTTCGAGATCCAGAATGTGATCTGGACGTTGTGCCTAATGTAGCGCGGGACAAGGAGGTTCATATCGGGATATCCAACTCCTTTGGTTTTGGGGGACATAATGCCGTGATCGTGCTGCAAAAATTTATCGAACGGTAATGTTTCGGGCAATGAATGGGCAAAACGCATAAGCACGGCATTTTAATGTCATGCTTTTCGAGTGCGGAAAAGTGTAATGCAAAAATAAGAAAAAGATTTTAATTGAAGGTACGATGCTTGAAATCACGAGAGGGTATCCCAAAAGGTGAACTGCACCCCATCAAGTAGCGAAATTGATGCAAAAGTGCATCTATTTGCGACACAACGGCTTGTTTTAGATCAAAAGCTTGCGAAAGTGCAGGCTTTTTCTTTTTTTCTGAGCGCATTGAGGTCATTCATTGTCAAAAGGATGTACTTAAGCAACAATTCTACCTCTCACACCACAAACGCATGAAAAGGATGCACAATCGCAACAATTGTGCTTCGGCTCTAAAACTCGAGGATAGCGAGACACAAGTGTACGCCTCTATGTAAACTGTTTTCAATTCCACATTGGTATACCATTCGTACACGAGACTGATGAGCCTGATAAAAGTTGAAATTTTTCAGAAAGAGGGTTAAAGTAACGGAACGGAAAGCATGAGAAGAATAAAATGACACGGGGGCGAGTAAGATGCTGTTGAATATTAAATCCTACATACGCAAGCCGGAAGTGGGTGAGCTGTTTTCGTACGCGGTGTTTCCTGATGATCAATCCGTTGAGAAGGCTGTGCAAGCTTATGAAAGCAATGAAGCCTGGCAACTTTACGGCTACGAAGACGGGGAACTGCTGGTGGGAATGGTTGGATATGAAAAAGTGGGGAACGACATTATCCTTCATCATGTTTCGGTGATTCCTGAAAATCGAGGACTAGGTTATGGTAGGGGAATGATTTTGGAAATGATGTCCAAGGAAAACCCGGAAAGAGTCATTGTGGAGACCGATGAAGAAGCCGTTGATTTTTACCGGAGTATCGGCTTTATTGTAGAAAGCCTTGGAGAGCTATATCCAGGAACGGAGCGGTTCCGCTGCGTGTATGAGGTCGAGGATGAGGCGGAAGAAATGTAAAGTATTTTCCATTTGCGTGATGAGGTGCGGTTCAAAGACAGGCCGGCTTCCTGAGGGAGCCGGTTTTTTGCTTTAGCAAAAAATCCGCCATTAAAAATGCAACCAATCCGTTATTGGATGCATCATTAATAGTAGGGGGGAGGAAAGCGGACTGAATATTATACCGGGTTTAAAACAAAAAAATGAGGATGCGCTTCGTTTGCTTATGCAGCATTACGGCGATGATCTGCTGCGCACTGCGTATATGCTGCTTGGAGACCGGCATGAAGCGGAGGAAGCGGTACAGGACAGCTTTATTTTAGCATTCGAGCGGATCGGGCAGCTGCGTGATGATACCAAGCTGAACAGCTGGCTGCTCAGGATTGCCATCAACCGCTGCCGTATGCGGCAGCGAATCTGGAGTTTTCGGAAGTTGTTCCCTTCGCCCCATGTCGAAAAGTGGTTGGAGAAAGAAGAGGAACCCGGGCCCGAGGTGCAGCTTTTGCAGCAATGGCGGAAGGGAAGATTGACCCAAGCGATACATAACTTAAGCTACAAATATCGGGAAGTGATTACGCTTCATTACTTTCAGGAAATGGGCATTGCCGAAATTGCGGATCACCTCGAACTAAACATCAATACAGTGAAGGCAAGATTAGCCAGAGGACGCCATTATCTAAGACAAATACTGGAGGGGGATCCCGATTGGATCAAGAACAACCAACTGTGAAGCAAATGCTGGACCGGGAGCTCGCCGATCTTCGGTTCGACACACAAGCGCATGTCATCGGAAGAACACATCCAACAACCTGGCGCGGCCGTTTACGGGCATTCTGGAACAAAGAATTGGAGCTGCCGATGGTTCCGCTCGGCACGGCTTTTGTGTTTTTCCTCACCGCGTCTTTTCTATATTATGCGGATCGGCAGCCAAAAGCTGATCCAGCGATCGGGAACGAAGCGTTCCAGCAGCGGGAGTTGATCGAGGCGGGGGGCAGCGTGTATTGGAAAGACGAAATCGAAAGGAGATTGTCCCATCATGAAAATCCGAATCAAGGTTAAGCATCTGGCGTATACATTGGGGTTGCTTGCTATCCTTCTTTTTGGTGGCTATTGTTCGGGTTTGTTTGATCAGAGTCCGGCTGCTGCAGAGACGAAAGAGCAGCTCCTGCGTTCACCTCGCGCACACCCTATCTCTTTCGAGTATAATGTACGTTTCGATAATACACAGTTTTTACAATAAACCATATAAAGCTAATATTTTGTCAAAAATGAAAAAAGGCACCTTTAAAGGTGCTTCACTGTTAATAAGGATGCGTAATGTCAGGAGCGACAACACCAGTTACAACGACTACCACTGTTGCAACACATGTTATTGCACAAATAAAGGATTTGAAATACAGCTTTTTTTATTCTGCTTTTCACATTTAACCCTCCATTTCATTGGTGAAGTAAGCACTAAGTTTCTCAAGTGTTGGCCCCATAATAGGAATATTGTTTTCTATATGAATACGCATAATTTTGTTCAAGCATTCCTTCTCTTTGCACGAATCGTTAATCTTTGAGAAGAACATAGCACCCTTCAACAAATGGTTAATACCGTTGTCAAAATCACCAATGATAGAAAAATACTCTCCGATCAAGTGAAAGTATTCTCCATACTTATAATATTCGAACGGATTTCGTACATTAATGCTGATTGAGCTTAGTTTTTTGTTTTCTAATAGAATTTTAATACCTTCGGTGTTGGTTTTCTCTAAATACAATCTCATAAGATTATTTGCTGCGGGAAGAATAAATGCGTCACTACAAGTCTTTAGAAATGTTTGGAGTTGTTCGATAGCCTTATCAGTATTTCCCTTAACGGCATTGAACAAAGCATCCATAAGAATAGACTGTTCATTCGTATCCGGGTAATAAAATTGCTTGTATTGAAACGAGTAACGTTCTGCTTCTCTATATTGGCCAAGTTGAAAATACGAATCTCTCAATACTCCGACAGCATGTACTCTATAGGGGCTTGTACCATTATCTTCTGAAGGGACTCTTTTACATTGTTCAATGCTCTCATGATATAGCCTTATATTGTAAGCTTGAATTCCCAATCTGTAATATAACTCAATTTGCTGATCTCGTGGCAAGAAGTCAACATAATTCAAAATATACTTTCCACTGTCATACGTTTCCTTCAATCTTCTGAAATCGTACCTCTCAATCATGTACTTTTGAAACAGTCCTTTGGCGATGAAAGGCATGATTCCATGTGAACGCGAGTAGTCAATGATAAAGCCATATAATGATAATTGGATGAAAGTATCTTCGATGGAACTGATCAATTGAAAGAGCTTCTCCGTTAATTCATAGCTATCCCCGTCTGTAGAATCGAGATATCGGGAAGCAATTTTCCGGATGAACTCAATACTTCCCCCTTGGGCAAGTGATGCCTCAAAAATCCGCATTAATTGATCTGACCTTGTTTCAACCTGAACATAATAATCGACCATTGTTTCAAAGGGGATATTTAATGCTCCCGCCAGTGAAATAATCGTCTGAGGTTCAGGCCGTATCACGTCCCCACTTTCGACTTTTGATATGGTTCCTTTGCTAATGCCAGATAGCTCTGACAATTGCGTAAGCGTTAAGTTCTGCGCGCACCTGGTGTCGTGTATCAATTCTCCGATTGATTTGACTACGACGTCCAAACTTCATCCCCTCCAAAACACACCATACCCCATATATTACCATATTGTAAAATATGTGTAAACTATGGGCGAAATGGGGAATTCCAAAAAATAAAAAAGCTATGAGTGGCTTTTAACCAACCGCCCCACATAGCTTTTTAAACCTGCTAAATCCAATTAATTTAGTCAAAACCAGACACCCGCGGCTTAAGAGCGCTAGTTAAAAGTGTGTATCAAATACTCTAATGTTGTTTAAAATCGTGTCCAAGGAATGTTGGTCATATTTGGGTGCGCAGAGTGAAAATTATAGTATTTTTCAGATGGAGTTTTCCCCTTAATGCCTAAAGAAAGAGAATGGCTTATCGCACCAATAGTTCCAGTAGCATACATTGTCCATGAGCCTGAACCGTTGAAATAACCGCCCGAAATATAACCTGGGTGACTATTTGATTGTTCAGAAATTATCCATGCCGGATTCATATTTGCATGGGCGTGTTTAACTTGAAGTGCTTTTGTGGCAGAACTCCCATTATGCTCCCAATTACAAGTTAGCGTTAACGTAGATACTTCAACACCAAAGATTGTTATAAATTCCGAAATGCTTGCTGACGTTTCCACAGAAGCGGCAAGTGTATTAAAAGTATCACCGTCAGAAGTTAAACCACTCACTTCTTGTTTTACTGATACAGGAACTGTTACACCATCAATATCATAATATTTTTCTATATCACTTCTACTTGCAGACAATTGAAACAACTCTATATAGTCGCTTCTCCCCAAGAATTTAAGAAATGCTTTTTGCTGTTCAATATCAAGATTCTTAAACTTTTCTAGGGTCTCCTTTGCACCAAATTCTCCATTGTTGATTTTTTCTTCAAGATATGCAGTATAACCTTCGATAGTTAATTCTGTTGATTCCTCCACGGGGGTTGCGTAAGACATGCCGCCAATTAAACCAAATACAAGTACTGCAACGAAGCTAACAATAATAGACTTAAACTTCATGCTTTATTCCTCCTATGGATATAATAAAAATACAATACTAAGTCCTGTTGTAATATGTTATCATTGTAGTAATATATTGTAAATATATAAAACGAAATTTAAAAAGGTGGTAATTAGTGTGAAGAAAAGCTATCTTCTATGGACAATACTAGGCATCGCTGGGGTCCTCTGTATCATGTATTTCTTCGCATCAAACAGCTAATTTATTTTGACCCGAATGATCGAGAAGACAAAATCACTTCAAACAGATTTAATCAAGGAAAGGATGTCACTTAAGGATTTAAAGAGTACTCTTATTAATAAACAATATTAGTAGTCAAAAGTTATATATTTTTTGCTTTCAGAAAGACATATGTCCCCAATCCAGACTTTTGTGAACATGTCCAGCCCTCCTGGATCATCACTTGGGTAGCAATCCCGAGTAAATCCAAGAAAAATAAAAAACGGCTCTGTCGCAGACCATGCGAACAAGGGCCGTTTTTGGTTTGAGATCCGAAAAAGAAAATCGCCGCTCACGGCGGAATTTGAGCGAAAATGAAAGTTGAAATTTTGATCCGAACCATCCTTAAGCTGGAACCGCCAAAAGGATATACAGGACCTAAACACCCTTTTTTATTCACGAAATAGGAAAAATTCTTTTCGCGTATTTTTAACTGGGCCGCGCAAGTATATTAAATATAAGTATATTTAAGATGGCTGCACATTTTTGGTATATATCCGCATATTTCCGTCCGATCCGAGTTGGCCAAGTAAACCGACAATATTAGTTCCGCGATTAGTTCCCATCATTGGTTCCCGCGATTGGTTCCCAAACTAAAATGTTGTTGTTTTCCGAAAAACCCGCTTGTATCAAGGGGTTCGAGGTTTCTGAATATGTCCCCATCCTGCAGGAACCAATACGGGAACTAATCCTGGGAACCAAACATTGTGAAAAGGAGAAGGTGATTCCTTAGCGTACAAATTCCGCAGTATGTGCCCCCAATCTAAAAGCCATATTAGAAAAACAGGGAGTTCTGGGCTTGGCTTTTTTAAATTTCACGTGGTGAATGTTTAATCACCTAGGTCCGGTATGGCAATCTGGTTCCTATTGGCCAGAAGCACTTCTTTTTTCTAGTAGACTTGTGAAGACCGAGGAGCTCTCTGATCCGAGTGTCTGAACAAGAGTTGCGCGAAGCGATGGAGGGCAGAGTTTTTCCATGGTCACGGGGGATCTTCCGTCTAACATCCTTCCAAGCTCCAGGTTCGTATTTACCTTATAGTATCGTAGCCGCCGCGATGCTCATAGCGATTTAACTCGCTAAAGTTACGACTGCCCGTCGCACAAAATAAAAACCCACAAGGCTGTGGATTTTAGTGATCATTTGTATTTAACAATTTGGATGCCATTTTTAACGTTTCTTTTTTCATTGCCCTTTTAATCTTCTCTTGAACCTCCGGGGTTTTCTTTAGACAGCTTCCTAAGTCCTTCATCATTCTCGTCACAAATCTGCTTTGCGATAGAGCGTATCAGGTTTTTACGATCAATTTTGGTTGCATCTTTAAGATCTTCTTTACCTACTGCCATGTCCTTTTCCTCCTCGAACTCCTTCATTGAACATACCTCCGTATCACATATTGTGTTTCAAGTTATACCATATAACACCCTGCAGCATATCGGAAAGATGCTAGCTGTAAGTATTTCTGATTGGTGTACGTACAATGTTTCACTCGTATTTTGCTGATCAAACGTACTCGTTTGACCAGCTTTGCCGAAGGCAACTACGTGATTGAACTACCCATTGTTTTTTACGGAACGAAAGAGAGAAACCACTAGGTTTTGAACGAGAGTGCAGTGATGCTTTTCAAACGTTTAGAAGCGCCCGAAGGAAGCTTCGAATAAGCACCCCGAAGGGGCCAGGAGCGAGATGCAGCGCATCGAAACGACGCAGTGAGAAACACGGTCGGCTATGCCGACTGACATGGAGCGAAGCGGAATGTCATACGTGTTTCTTATGCTCTTTACCCTAGCGCATACCGATTCAATGTCATATAGTGTGCGATGCCGATGAAGCTAGGCGTGGCAAGCGTTCGAAGTGATCGCAGCGAGAACCGAAGTAAATACGCCGCGTATTCCGCTGTACAAAAACGGCGTTATTATGCGATTCGTAAAAATTGCCGCGAATCGCACGATGTGTGACGGCGTATGACAACATTGCTGCAACGTGCAGATATTTCCGGGCGGTTTGTCAGCCCGGTATTTCCGCCCCGGTCGCTTGCGACTGACGGTTTTCCGGGGCGGTGTTTTTCGGGGCAGTATTCACGCCGGTTTATTTGCACGCTGCTGAATCGGAGTTGTCAGAAAATTTGTGGTAGGGTACGTTGTTCAAACCGATCTTGCGCGAGGGGCCCGCGCAATTCAGGGCGGCTTATTTCAACCGATACTATGTCCTTTTAACCCCGATATCTTGAAACCAAACAATACGAAATTCGTTTGGTTAAAAATTTTAACCAAACGAAACGTACAAACGGAGAAAATCATGACTACCCGTCCAACGGGGTGGAACGGACACTTTCCGATATGCTGCAAGGTGTTATATGGTATATTCTAGGGACAACAGGACATAACTTGTCACACATAATAATATGTGATACGGAGGAATGCTTAATGGAGGCGTTCGAGGAGGAAAAGGACATGGTCTTACATAAAGAAGATCTTAAAGATGCAACCAAAACTGATCGTAAAAACCTGATACGCTCTATCACAAAGCAGATTTGTGAAGAGAATGATGAAGGACTTCGGAGGCTGTCTAAAAATTGATTGAGCGCCTAACTCCAGATGACATCAGGGGACGACATGAAGAGCCTGAGCCGCTTGAGACGAAAGCAGTTTCAAAATATGGTCCCTATTATATTCGTCCTCGTCTGATGGAGCGTTTGTTTATACTAATTCCGAGGACGTTTTTTTTGCGTTCGATCCGTAAGAGGAAATCGGGGCTGGGGACGAAATTCGCCCAAAAATCGTGTTTGCTTTTTAAGCAGCTCGCATCGATCAGATTGAATGATTACTCCTAAGCAAATCCATGAGCTGCCTCGTATTCGTTCTTCGGTTCACGTCCTATCATTTCTAAAACTCCACCACGGACGTTTTCGTTTCCCATATGTATCGATGCGAGAGATGATCAGTTTACCCATGTGCTCAATTTGCGCGTTCGTCTCTTCCTTCCCACTCGGGGTACCGCCAACATTTTAACGAAAATATACGCTAAGCATTCCTTAATCAAAAAGAAAGCTTTGATATTTTCATTGCGCCACTTGTTAGTACCTACTACTACCTGTTTAATTTCTCACACAAGTACAGTCCAAAAAGACCTACTAAAAGTAGGAAAGAACCTGGAATTGAAACACTTCGACCGAATGAAAAATCCCCTAAAAATGAAAAGATGGTATAGACTAAAAATAGAAACCCTATGGAAACTAAAATCGTGAAGACTCCAGCACCGATCAGACTCGCTAATTCTTTTAATGCATTCATATTAACATCTATCTCCTCTTCAAAATTTATAAGTCTTGTGATTAATTAACGCAAAACGATTATATAACTGCCCGTGGTTCACTTCTACTAGGGCGACCTCAACTTTTTAACGAAAATATACGCCAAGGACGTTAAGACGCATAAAAAGCGGATTTTTCCTACTCTAAGCAATGTCCACTAAACATCATTAGCGGTCATCAGCGAGACGAAAAGCGGCTGTATACGTCCGCTAATTCCTAGCGTATAAATTGTCGCGGCTATCTTATTCTTGATACTCAGGATCTCGGACATGCATTCCTGACAGACGTATTTTTGTCGGAATACAGATAAACCGTCCAGGGATCCGCAAAGGGTGCATCCCGGGTGGTATTTCTTTAAAATGATGCGGCTGTCATCCACAAAAATCTCTAATGGCTCTCGAATATCAATATCCAGCGTTTTCCTGAGTTCAATGGGTAGGACAATGCGTCCTAGCACATCCAAGTTTCGTACAATTCCTGTTGCTTTCATGCTGCTGATCCACTCCCTTTCGCTAGCCGGCTTTTCGTGATCCTTTTTAGGCTCGCCTCAAGACTTTTCAGGTTCCTCGTCCTATTTCCAAACCCGATAATATGTAGGTAATCAAAAAGGCCCTGAACCTCCACACCGGGAAGATCAGGGCCGAAGTGCTATTAGTTGCTTAGTTGAGTTTCTTACTTGTTCGTGATAATTTTTTGGAGATATGATCCGACCGGATTTCTTGCAAGCCCCGTACCTGTACAGACAGAATGATTTGCGTCACCATAAGGACCATGATAGACACTATAAAACACTTCATGGTATTTTGTGTAAAGATTAAAAGTAACCTTTTCCGTTTTTGTGATTGGAGTGGTATCTTCCCAAGAGGATTGGAATTCTCGTCCGGAAGTGAAACCAACTGACGCTTCTATGACCTTCAAGTCCGCACCGGCAGTATTAGTGAAAGACGAGTATGTTTTTTGAGACTCGGAAATTTTAAAACCTGGATTACTGGGACCATCTATAGTAAACGATTTATACAAGTCTCCTGGGGTATAATTAATTCCACGATCTGCCGTTTTAGCCCAATAAACATCAGAAGATGCCGCATAGATAGACAAGTCAGGAGTTGAAACGGCGTTTAATTGAGAGTCTGGGCCGGGAACTGCTGGTGTGTATTTATATTCTACTCTTGTTGGGACTTCATCCAATCCTTGGTCACGAGCGATTTGTTCTAGTTCTGACCGATCAGTAATTACCAAGGTTCCCCCGCCAGCGTCTTCTAAACTCTCGAGTTTGGCTTGTAAATCAAATGATGTTGTTGCAGAGTCTGCCGAAGCATAGGCAGATGTAAAGCAGAAGCAAAATAACAGTGTGAGCAATAGACTAACTTTTTTCAAAATTAACACTCCTCTTCTAAAAATTGCCTTACAGCCATATAATAGAGTAGATGGTGGACTTTGTCTGTTGCTTTTTGTCGAATCATCCAAAAATTGTTTAAGAGGTGATATATTTTGAAAATTAGGGAAGTATTAATGAGTGTTTATCTAGTAGTTATTTTTGTTGTCGGTGTATTGTTTGTACCTGTGACGGAAAAATGGGGACCCGATCTTAAAATAGAAACAAAAAAGTTCGTTCCATTGTGGCAACTAGTTGACCACAGAACGATAGATAGTTTCACCCCATTATATGAAATAGATATTGTGAGAGTTATTTATGCCATTGGTATAGCTACATTAATGCTTTATGTTTCCTTACAAATTAGTAAAGAAAGCTCAAATGAATCAATTTCATAATTCCAATCCCTTGCTGTAACAAGGTTTTTCAGGCATAAAAAAGGGAGTACCTCCCCAAATCTCGAATAGGTTAAGCGTCTAAA
>JAIRVF010000029.1 GCA_031254035.1 Paenibacillus sp. | reverse complement strand
CCTGTGGAATATTCGTTGGATATGAAAAATCCAGCCAGAACCGCAACACCGAATTTGATCACGTAGGCATTGCTTGAAATAAAGGTAACTAGAAATTCAGCTCCCGTCCTCTGAGGCTCGCCCTTTGCCGAAATGATAATTAACAGGCATATCGTCCTGTCCGCTGACATGCTGGAGCAGTTCCTCACCTGTCATTCCTGGCAGCATCAGATCGAGCAGCAGCATGCTCCATTGCCGCTGATTCAGATAGAGTAGCACCTCCGTTCCTGAAAAGGCGGGCTGGGGAATGTAGCCGCTTTTCTTAATGATGTTGCACAACAACTTGCTAATTTCGCTGTCGTCCTCAGCAACAAGGATATGTATCGGGTTGTTCATTAAATCTCCTTTTGTTACCTTAATTGGCCGTTATTTGTATGCCCTATAGCATATATGATAGCTGATTCTAACTTTTATATCGAGAAGTGTTTTCTAGGGTGCCAGAGTGAATATCACCTACTTATGATATGCTGAACCGTATCATGAATAAGGGCAAGTTTTTTTCGGAATTCCTTGTGGGGCAAGGGGGTGAGGGGTACTTGCGTCTGGACAAAGAAAAAGAGGATGTCCCAAAAAATGAACTGCACCCCATCAAGTAGCGAAATTGATGCAAAAGTGCATCTATTTACGACACAACGGCTTGATTTGGATAAAAAGCTTGCGAAAGTGCAAGCTTTTTCTTTTTTCTGAGCGCAGTTAGGTCATTCATGGTCAAAAGGATGCACTTTCGCATCAATTCTGCCCCCACACCACGAAACGCCTGAAAAGGTTGCACAATCGCAACAATTGGTATTTCGACTTCAAAACTCGAGAATAGAGAGAAACTCGAGAATAGAGAGTTGTTCTGAAAATATAAGAAAATATAAACTTCGGGGATCTCGCATCCTTATATCGCAAGCAAAATTACCGCTAAACGCGGTCTGTCTTCTATGAGAGTACGTCGATAACGTTTTTCTTACGCACTATATTTTTATTAAGCATGAAAAAGCTCCCGTTAAAGTAGTCGTTTTATTTATTTCACCTGTCTATCGTAAGGGGAGCATATCACTTTTGGGACAACCCCTTTTCAAAGATTGTGTAAACCAATGTCGGTGAGGCCTAAAAATGAAAATGACCCCTCGAAAAAGAGGCCTTGGTACTGGGTCAAAAATATGATATATGTAATATATTGGATTTAATTCGGTTTCAGAGAAACAAATCGGAAGAATGGCTCCAAAACTGGAGGTTTCATATAAGTTCTATTGGACATTTGGTACGGGGATGAAAGTACTACTAGATTCTTTTCGATCTCATCGCCTTAGTGAGAGGGATGCAAAAACGGCGGTTTTTGAGCTAATTTTATTACGCTATACTGTTGCAAAAATTCATGTAGACTTTTCGGCACTTTTCTTTCATTCCTGTTTGTGTCGACTTAGTTGGAATGGAGATTATTATGAAAAGAGTTGGAATTATTACTGTTTATTACAAAAACTATAATTACGGTGGCCAACTTCAAGCTTTTGCACTGCAAAAAGCTATAGCTAAGTTAGGATTTCATTGTGAACAAATTACATTCAAGTGGCAAAACGAATACTACTTACAAGCATGTGAAAGTGCTAATAGTGCTGAACATTTTAGGATTTTTTCCGAAAGCATTCCCCACAGCGAACGCTTATATACAGTATCTGATATTGTAGAATGTGTTGATGATTACGATATTTTTGTTTGCGGTAGCGACCAAATATGGGGTATACCATGGGTTATTTCCGATGACATTTTACCCTGTATGGCACTTTCTTTTGTTCCAGCATCAAAAACGAAGATTGCATACGCAGCAAGCATGGGAGGAGCAGAAATAGGGCCCGATCGAGAAAATATCCTTGCTCCACACGTTAATTCCTTAGACTTTGTTTCTGTTCGTGAAAAAAGTGCAATCCCTTTTGTGAAAACGATGAAAAATGGAGAGGTTACTCATGTATTGGATCCTGTAATGCTCCTTGATAAATCCGAATGGGATGATATAGCTGCTACTCCGCCCGAAAAATCCTATATACTTACTTATGATTTACGAGATATTACAGGGGTTCAGGAATATGCTGAAGCACTTTCAAAAAAGTACGGATACGAGATTATATCTCTTGCAACTGCTGGAGCAGCTACGGTTGGTCCGAAGGAATTTGTAGGGTACATAAAACACGCTAAGTATTTTATTACTAGTGCTTTTCATGGGGCTGTTTTTGCCATTTTATATAAGGTTCCATTTTTGGTTTTCCCGGTATCTGATAATCTACAAGACCCCAAATCAATGGATTCAAGACTGATAGCTCTGCTGGATACGTTTGGCTTATCTTCTTGCTATGTTTATGATACATCAAATATTCCAAATATTGATGATGTTACTTTTCATCATATAGACGAATCAAAAACAAGTGCATTTCGTCATAATTCACTTCAATTTCTTAAAGATGCTTTGAAATCTTAAAATAAACCAAGGCATGTGTGCGCTAGGCGAGGGTATTCTACAAATACGGATGAGTGTTGTTAAACATAAAGGAAGGGTTAAGTTATCTTGCCTGAAGAACAAGCGCCATTGTGAGCTTTACGAGCTAAAACGGGAGTGCTGTAATAGAAAAGAAGCGATACTTCACACATGAGGTATCCGCTTTACGTCACTTATATAGACTAAGGTTTTACATTACAATAAACACTTCATGGATCTGCTTAAAGCAGTATTCCAAGGTCTTGATTCAATCAATTTAATCCCATTCCGTTTACAGGTATCTGCTATCCAATCTCCATACGAAATACTTACTTCAGCTCTAAAATGTTGTAATTCGCCACCTTCTCTAGATAAATAATTTTGCAATATTTGATTTTTGTCTGATTCCTGAACAAATATTGATTTTACCTCCGGGTTATCGAAAGATAATGTAAATTCGGGGTAGATAAAATCACCTTCAATAATGATTGGTAATTTATCTTCAATGTGCCTGTTTGCGAGTTCTTTTAATACTGGAGCTATTTCTTTGCTTACATCAATCAGCCAGTTTACATTGCCGTCAACCCCAGCGTCCTTCCAGTCTATACCAGAATCCCAATAATGAATTGCAGGAAAATATTCCTTTGTTGTAACTGTTTTTACGGATAGGTGAACATCATCTACTTCCAAGACATTCACACCATAATATCGAGCAATTTCATAAGCAATACTTGATTTACCTATTCCCGATGCTCCACCAATAAATAAAACTGTCCAGTTTCTATTATCATTCATTTTGCCAACCCCATTTATATATTGATTTGTTATGTAGTTCGACATTATTCAATTATCCCCTTGTTTTACCAAACACGGAAGTCTACATTTCAGAAATGAGAAGCATGTTAATCACAAATAGCCATGTCAAAATGACATACTTCCATTCCTATCCAAGATGATGAGCTTTAGAATTGAAGTATCGACGATAGAGTAAGGTAGAATAGTTCAATCAAATTCAGAACGGAGGGTGTTTATATGAAATTAATCATTGGTGCGGGAAGGACAAGCTATGATGGCTGGGTTAGTACTCAAGAGGATGAATTGAATTTACTTTCTTTAGAAGGTTGGAGCCAATTCTCTGAACCCGGGAGTGTTGATGCGCTGTTGGCTGAGCACGTGTGGGAACACTTAACTTATGAAGAGGGGATTAATGCTGCAAAGCATTGTTATGAGTATTTGAAACCGCAGGATTTGATGTATCAGTATTAGAATATTGTGATGAACAAGGGGATTTTCATTATACATATTGGAATGAAGCAGACGGGAAAATAGGAAGATCCCTCCGCTTTGATACAAGAAATTCTACTGAGAAACTTGGCATGGTTTCTATAATTGTTGATGCAAAAAAACCTTTAATAATCAAAAATGAGTAAGGCAAGTTTTTAGACCATCATGACTGATATTACGATTGAAAAGAGCCACCATTCCGGCTAACTGGGGATAAAGAGACTCATTCGGTAAACATTCAAACAGGAATTACAAAGGATATGGTTGAAGATTGGATACGAAAGCAAGACAATGAAAAGAGGGACTATTATTTTGATGGCTTATCCTTTGAAGAAATGGATGTAGATGGGGATTCCGAACCAGAAGTACTTGTGCGAATTGATGGAGGGGTACATTTTCACAGGATGTCCTTTTTTCGAAACCCGCCGTTACAGACAGCGCGGAGAACCTTTTTGCAAGTAGGGCGAAATTTTGGTTCTCATGGTTTTTGGCAGTTCGGGGCAAGCAATGTCGCCGCGCGGCATCAGCATTATTTAGCGGGCGAAACATCATGTCCATCCTGCCGTGAGGAAATTTCCATATGGCTCCCTTTAATTAATACATTTTTAATGTAGAGCGCAAGTTAAGGGGATAGCGAAAAAGGAATATCGTTTACGTTAACCAATTGGATATTTAGGAGCTGTCACGCCGCGATAAGCTCCTTTTTATTTTTGCTGTAGCCCAAGCAGCGACTACAGTGCCGCTGAGGAGTTGTTCATGAAGAAGCGGATCAAAAATGAGATGTAGTAGAGGGGCTTAGGACGATGAAGACGATGAACAATGGTGAACATCAACATGGGCCTATGAATCGGGGCCAGATTTAAGGAGGAATCCTGATCACGTTTCTTCTTGCATCTCCCTTGCTGTTTTGGTATATTTGATATTAATGAAATGATATTATTAAAGTATTACTAACTATAAACTGAATGTTGAGGAACTATTTCGGAGAGCTGCATGGCTAGAATAAATAATAATGGAGGTAAGGACGCTTGAATTTATTGGATCGAGATGGACTTACGGAACGTGAGTTTTTCGAGCAGTACCATGTCGGGGATTACGAGCGGCCTTCGGTGGCGGCGGACGTGGTTATTTTTACGGTAACGAATACGGAGGCAGATAGCTACCGCAAACTTCCGGAAAAAGAGCTGCGTATACTGCTCATTCGCCGCGGAGGTCACCCGTTCTTGGGCAGTTGGGCGCTTCCGGGTGGATTTGTCCGGCCGAATGAGACAACGGAGCAGGCGGCGGTGAGGGAGCTGCGCGAGGAAACGGGTGTGGATGACGTATATTTGGAGCAGTTGTACACCTTCAGCGATGTTGGAAGGGACCCTCGCACTTGGGTGATGAGCTGCAGCTACATGGCCTTAATTAACAGTGATCAGGTACAGCTGAAAGCAGGGGATGACGCTGTCGACGCAACCTGGTTCAAGACAACCTATCGGCTCCTACGTGAGCGTAAAGAGTTTATTGAGGATGGGTTTGTGAAAACGATGGAATACGAGCTCAAGCTAAGCAGCGAAGAGGAAGGGCTTACGACAGTTGTGGAATGGACGATGACGTCAAAGCCGGCCTCGACGTCAACCACCTACTCCATTGTATCGAATCACGGATTAGCTTTCGATCATGCGAAGATTATCGCCTGCGCTATAGAGCGACTGCGGGGAAAAGTCAATTTTACCGACATTGCGCTGCACTTGATGCCGCACCTCTTTACTTTGACGGAGCTGCAGCAGGTTTACGAGGTGATCTTGGACAAAGAATTATTGAAAGCCGCCTTCCGGCGTAAAGTGGCGTATCTCGTGGCGGAGACCGATCATTATACTGAAAATGCGGGACACCGTCCTTCCCGCTTATTTCGGAGAAATTTGGAGGAATATCGATGACGACAATATACAATATCGAGCAGTTAAGAAAAGCATATATCGCAGGTAAAACGTTCAAATATGTGTTCTTTTGGGGCCATACACCGCAAAAAGACGGCGGGGTCGACAAAAGCTGTTTCAGCCAATGGTGGAAGAGCCCTTTCGTGGTCGAGGGATACGAGTATTCCTGTGTCGAGCAGTTTATGATGTCCGAGAAAGCAAGACTTTTTGGAGATGGAGAAATGTTGGACGCGATTCTTAAAGCTAAGCATCCTAAGGAGATGAAAGCTTACGGGCGTGCAGTTAGAAACTTCGACAAGGACACTTGGGACAACGAATGCTATGGCATCGTTAAAAGGGGGAATTTGGCCAAATTTTCGCAGAATCCGAAGCTTGGCGAATATCTCAAGTCAACGAAAAACCGTATTCTCGTCGAAGCCAGCCCACGGGACCGCATTTGGGGAATCGGTATGGGGCAGTCCAATCCGGACGTGGAGAACCCGCTAAAATGGCGTGGTAGGAACCTACTCGGATTTGTGCTGACTGAAGTGAGAGACGAATTACTGCGAGCTTAACATCGATCAGGTGCTCATTTCGTTGATTGTCGCGCAGAAACCATGTTTTCTGAATGGCCGGGTAATCGTGGCATCGCTTGTTTTACTTCTTCAAGTCTTGATGTGTCTGTCTTTTTTAAAGGAGTGATTCAATATGAGCTTTATGGATGCTTGGGAGCAATTAATAGCGGAGCAGGAGCAAGAACGCGACCGGCTTCGAGTTAATCAAATCACCGTACGGGCCGACTATAAGAAAAAGAGTAAAAGCAATGTTTATCAAAAGGAAAAAGTTATTGAATATGGCTTTGTAGAACGTGACTTGGATGATGAGAATTTATATGGCAGGTTTGAGCTCTATTTCGCCGATCGCGACACTCTTATCCAGGAAAATCGGTTTGGAGATGAAACTGCTTTTGGTGAGCTTATAGATGTACATGCAGTTGCAACGGCAATCTTCCCCTATTTAGCAGAGTATTATCCCCGTTTTTTGGAGGAAACTCCCTTCGCTATAAGCTATAATCCTATTGCAGAAGCTTGGATTATCGAGGGGACTCTTCCTCCGGGATATTTTGGCGGTGTCATTTATATTGCTCTTGCAAAAGAAAATGGAAGGATACTCATGATGTATGGAACGAGATAAATTACAAAAGAAATGAATCGATTTCAATATTTTGATTGATCTCACGTTATGTGGTCTTTTTTCAGATAGGATACCAAGTAAGTTTTAGGTTATTGTTATTTGGCACATAAGGCAAGATAAGACGCAGTGCGGCGAATCGGAATTTAGGGAGACAACATGGAATATATAAAAGAGGTATTTGCGCAATACGATAGACAATATATTCGGGTTTATCAGGCTTATAATCCAGTAATTGCAAAAGAAGCAGTTGCCTTGCAGACTTTTGGCGAAAGCTTTAATCTTAATCGCATGACATGGATAAAACCATCCTTTTTGTGGATGATGTATCGGTCTAATTGGGGAACAAAGAAAAATCAGGAATGTATTTTGGCTTTGGATGTACATATAGAAAAATTTAATGAATTGTTGAGGAAAGCGGTGCTAACTTCACCAGACTCAATGATTTACCAAGGTTCAACTCAATGGGAAAAGGCATTTGAGGAAACAACAGTTTATTGTCAGTGGGATCCCGATAGAAATGTGAATGGCAATTCCATAAATCGTGCAGCCATCCAAATCGGTCTAAAAGGAATCACTTTAAAAGAATTTCTCGCCGATGGAATTTACCGCATTGAGGATCTAACACCGCTTGTGAAGAAATGGAATATACAGCGGAAACAGGGAAAGCTAAACTCCAAAACTTTGCCAACAGAAAGAATTTACCCTATTAAAGACAACGAAATTAGAAAAAGGCTGGATATGTGACAACAAACTGAATTTCAGCTTGTCGGTGAACGGACGGAATCATTGCTAGACAAAAGACAGCTGATGAAACACGCGGATAGGCGGGAGACGATGAACCAATTACAGGAAGAAGCGCTGGAAGAAATGAAAGCAGCCATTTATAAATGGTTTGAGGAACAGGAAAACCGAATTGACGTAGAGGGATTGGGTAAACGCACCACGCTGCAAGTAGGCATCTTTAACTTTGTCATGCTGGATTATCGGCCGGGCAGGAGCAAAGTTGATAGTTCGAAATCGATGGGGAGTGCCGCAGGCAAAAAGTCGATGAAGGTATCACCCTTTACGCGAGAGCAGGTAATGCATGAGGTTCAGCCAATGCTGGCAGAAATCGTAAGGGAAAAGCTGGACAAACTGGCTGCGTCGCCGTTGATTGATTACCGTTTTACCTTCCAAGGAGCCTTCGCAACGACGGACGGGCTTGTGGAATTAACGGTGCTGGAAACTGTATATGTGGAGAAAAAGCGGCAGCTTATGGAGCAAATTCAGTCCTATATTGAGAAAAAGCTGGAGAAGGGCACTTACCCGACAAAGCGGCTGGAAACCTTCTTTTTGGCGCGTCACCTGCTGGACCCACATTTGTTTCCAGAACCGGAAGCCGCAAGGACGATCACTTTATTTGACCGGATTCAGGAGTTGAATAAAGAACGGAGGAAAGTTCTCGCGGAGCATCGCAGAGATATCATTCGGGCTTTGACCCACTGGGCCGAGAATGTATTCCTGCCGCGCTACTACGACCTCACCGGTTCGGAATATAGGATTAATGAATATAAAATCAAGCCGGATGCGGTTCTCGAGAATCAGAAGGGGCCGAATCAGCCTATCGATCTTCTGTTGTATGGAGCGGTGATGATTATTCGTTATGAGCCGAACTTTAACAAAATCAAGGGCCAGAATTTTCTGGAGTTGGCGAAGCAGCTTGGCAGCGGCAAAGCCGCGCGCATGTTGAAGGAGGGCAGCGACAGCTTCTCGCAAGAAGACGTTCACTTGCGACACGAATTGGTCGAATGCAAGGCTAACGATGTTTTTTCCCTCTTCACAATCGTTATTCGCAAGGAAGAAGCCTTGGCGTACGAGCGGGCGATTACATTTATTCTTTTCCTACTCCGAAAGGGCTTCCCGAAAAGCTACAAAATCAAGTTGAGATCCAGCGTGAGGGAGTATTTGCCCATCAAGGGGCTAGCCAAATCGGACACGCACCGTTTTTTTGCGAATGCGCTGGCTTATTCCGAGCTGCATCCGTTATTGGAGGAATACGCTCGTGAGACGATGGTAGAATTTGAATGGTATGAAGATACGGATGACGAAAAAAGCGTCATGCCGGGCAGTTATGCCGTATTCGGGCTGGGACTTTCGGGTGAGCGGTATTTTCCGCTTGTCGAAGATTACATGGATATTGTGGACAATGAACATCAGCTAGTGCATGACAAGTTCACAGCTGTTTTTGCCGAAACCTATGGCGTAACGGAACGTTCGATTCCCGTCTTGATCGCCTGTCTGCTGCGCTGCCACGATTCGCTAAAGCTGAAGATTCAGCCGGAGCTTGAAAACGAAGACAAACTGTCGTTATTCGTACAACATATAGAAGCACTATCGGATGACGAGGCCGAGCTGGCGCTGTACCCGATATGGGGCGAGGCAAAGAAGCTGATCGCACTCGCTCGCAAGGCGCAGGAACCGCGCAAGGAGCTGCTGATTCGTTTGCTAAAGGCAGCGGGTGTAGCCTGACTGTACACGAGAAGCAGAGCCAGAGATACGGAAAAACCTTCAGGTGTATAAAATCATTTCATTGATGAGTTTAGGTTATTGAAAGAAATATAATTTGTGCAACTACCCGTAGCGATGGCTTAGGCCCCCGTTTCTTGAACGATCCGCGCACTTCCGGCATCCCAAGCATTAACAAGAATTAGCGGGTTACCGCTTCTGTGCAAATCGTGAAATATCTGTGTTTGTTCAAGTTGTTTCTTCATTTGTTGACCTCTAACTGTGCTCATGATTTAGCAGCCATTCTTTGCGTGCAACTCCGCCACCATACCCACCGAATTTTCCATCTGTATTAATTACGCGGTGACAGGGAACAACAATCGCCAGCTGATTGGCCCCGTTTGCTTGCGCTACCGCGCGATAAGCGGTGGGTTTTCCAAGCGCCAGCGCGATATCGGCGTAGGAACGGGTTTCTCCATGTGGAATCTGCCGTAATTTCTCCCATACGCTCCGTTGAAAAGGTGTACCAAAAAGATGAAGAGGGGTCCTGAACTCGATTAACGTACCCTCGAAGTATTGAGTCAGTTCTTGTTCAATCGATTGAATGGGTTTTGTTTGACCGGGAATTATAGCTGCTTTCAATCTTTTCCTTAGTCGTTCAACCTCGCGTTCTAGTCCTCGACGGTCCACGAATTCCAACAGAAATAGCCCGATCTCGTCGGATATGGCGATCATAGGGCCAAGCCGCGTGTCCAACCACGCTGCTTTAAGAATACGGCTGTCATCTAAGAGCGTAGGAGGTGCGCCCATGATGCGAGAGAATGCATCTCTAAATCCACTACTGGAATCGTAACCTGAAGCTAATTGCGTATCGATAATCTTCTCCCCCGATCGGATGCTCTTTAAAGCCAATCCCATTCGACGTGCTCGTGCATATTCAACAAATGTCATACCAAAGCGCTTTTTGAACTGACGCCGGGCCGTAGATTCATCGATGGATAGAGTCTTAAAATCGTACCCCTTCCAACGTTTCTCCGGGTTTTGCTCAACTGCTTCGACGAGTAGCCGGACGATATCCGAGACTTGATTTGGATGCGACAAGGGTCGGCAGCGCTGACAGGGACGGAAGGAAGCCAGAAGCGCTTGCTGTGCAGTCTCATAGAATTCGCAGTTTTCGTATTTCGGTTTCCTAGCAGGACAAGTCGGTCGGCAAAACACACCTGTGGACGTGACACCAACGTAGAAGACGCCTTCATAGTCAGATTTTTTCTCGACAAGCGCATTATAATATTCGATTTTGCGTTCCTCGTTATGGATCATAATTGTCGCACCTTCACTTTTAAGATTGAATTTATTATACCCTGCGCTTACGACAGCCGTAGCCGAAAATCAGGCATTAATTTTAAAGAAACGTGTCGATGTTGAGCCGCTTAAAAGTAGAAGAAATATTTCATTTCATTCAAGGTAGTTTCGTTGTACAAATTCGGGTGAAAAGCAGGTAGACTCAGAACAGACGATCACTATAATGGAAATTCAGGTGTATGAGATTGCTATTGACTATAAGAAGGAGATTAATCTATGAAAGAAGCGTTAATGGAGAGATTGAAAATTTTCCTTCATCGGGAGGATAATAGCACACTAGTAGGCATTCCGGCGAGCCAAAAGGAAATTGCTAAGGCACAGCAGCAGCTGAATGTAAACTTTCATGAGGACTACGTGCATTTTATCAAGACATTTGGTGGGGCAGACGCTACGTTCGTTTCAACTTCTACTAGCAATTACAACTGTCATTCTTATGCTTGGTATTCCGATTCTACAAGCAACACTTATTGGATGAATGATCCAAGTCGCTACATGACGGATGGAAGTTATTCTAGTTTTACCAACTTGATTAATGCAGGAAGCGGAACACGTGTATACTATGATAATGGTGAACATTCTGGAATTGTGTATGAAGCTGGTGGGCCATTAGCGAGCACAAAAAAATTGAAAGTGATCTCAAAATGGGGCATGGCACCCCTTATGAAGCATCGAGCTGAGTATTCCCCGTATGCATCCGATAATTTAACAATGTGGAAGAAAAATTAATATGAAATTTAAATGTTAATACAATTTTTGGTATAATATAAAGAAACAGGCCCTATCTTCGAAATGATAGGGCCTATATTTCATTATTTAAGTCAAACCTGATTAAAAGGAAGTGGAATATTGACAAGAATCATGTTGCTGGCTTTAGGTATCACGCTGCTCATAATCATCACTGCTTGTGGTGATGATAACAACTCAGCCAAGGCAGTTGCGGGATCAAGCCCAATAGAAGTGAAGGCCAATAATCAGGATATTAATACAGTCATGATTTCAAAGACCGTGGAGAAACCAGATTACGGCAATATGGATTCATTTCAATCCATTTTGAAAAACAACGCTGCAAATCTTCCTTATGTTAAGTTGGGAGAGACGATTCAAGTGAAGTTTCACGACCAAACAACCGGACAGGACTCGTATGAGCTGATTGATTATGTTTTGACGGAAGAAGGTAAGATGAAATATGTAGGGTCCGAGCCCATTAGGCCTAAGATGGAATTCGACAATGGAACAGCTTCGTTCGTTCTTAAGGAGAATATGTTGGCCTATGCGAGCTCAGACAGCAAAGATTATAAACCAGGTGCTGTTTTGAGAGGTTTTCGGCTGCTGTGCAAATGGAATAATGATACACAAGAGGTGGCTTTTGTGATTCGAACCGATGCCATTCCCGAAGACGGACAGACCCAGTAATACGGATGAAGCTTTCAGCGTACGGCATTGATCCAGAATTCACGTATCTCAGGCACAGCACAATTTGGATACAAAGGGGACTGCCCCCAGATTTTCTTCGATCTGGAGCGGTCCCCTTTGTATGTTATAGGGAAGCCAGACATGTGAGTATTCTCCGTGGGTAAATTGAGCCTAAAAGTGACCAGTGGTAATAATATAATCAGTGGTTAATTGGATATCAATATATTCCTATCTCACAGCCCGAGTAGGCTGCTTAAGCCTGTTAATTTAGTGGACTAAAGGGCAGGATAGTTTAACTTCAGTACCGAAGAACACATGAATCCATGAAAGTCCAATACAACACGAATTGGATGAGTATAACGAATGGAGGTATACAAATGTTCTAATAACCGAAATCGTTTTAATTTAATCCACTGTCTGCTTGATGGGGCAGATTACAAGATGTTGGCTTTTTTATGTCGCACACGATGATATCTTAATCTTCGAAGGGTGGTGGAATTCGAGAAAATCCATCTTTCATTTGACCGATTATTATTCTGAACATTCCACATACCGAAACAAAAATAGAACTTAGAAGGTGTGCATGATCATCGGATTCGACAAGATATTGAAAGAATATATAACGTTTCCTCCAATAGAGCTAGCTGATTTCTTAGAACTCTCCGTGATGTTGACTGAAATGGTGTACCGCGAGCATCAACGGAATGCCGTGATCGGGTGCCTCAGCCCCGTACATATAAGCATTCAATGGGAAGATAAGACGGCGCGCCTAACTGAGTACGCTGAAGGGCATGCGGCTTATCGGTCTCCCGAACAATCGGGGCGGATCAATCGTGTGCCTGATGGGCGCAGCGATCTTTATGTATTGGGCGTCATCCTCTATGAGCTGCTGACCGGCCGATTACCTTTTCTCCCTGATCGCGAAGAGAACTGGGATGCCGCGCATATTCATCGAACGCCGGGGCCTATATCCGACCTCCGTCCGGATGGGGACGGACCGCTGCAAGCCGTACTTATGAAGCTGCTGGCCAAATCTCCGGAAGACCGTTATCAGAGCGTCTTAGGGGTGCTTGACGATCTGAAGGAGTGTCAGGAAATGCTTAATAAGAACGGCTTGTTGACGGCATTCGAGGCGGGCCGCTCGGACAGAATTCGTTCGTTACGGCTATCCGATTCATGGTTCGGGCGCAGCTCCGTGGTAAAGCAACTGGAAGCAGGTCTTGAACAGGCTGTTCAAGGCTTGAACGCGTTCCGATGGGTGACGGGCGGGGAGGGCGTCGGTAAAACGACGCTGGTTCACAGGTTCCAATCGACTGTCGTTCGGCAGGGAGGCTCGTTCGTGGAGGGGGAATGTGGACCCATACGACAAGCCGCTCGGTATGAGCCTCTTCTTCAAGCGATACGGCAATGGGTGTATCAGCTATGGAGCGAGCCGGTGGACGTCATTACGAAACTGAAGGCAACGCTACAAGCCGAGTTCGAACAAGATGCTCTGACGATCGTCTCCTTATGGCCTGAAGCAAAGCTGCTTTTCGAATGCGAGGCAGAGGAGACGTTGATTCCGGACGACGCGAAGGCTTGGGAGCGTTTCGGAAAGCTGCTGCCGGGATTGTTGCGGTTAATGGCCGAATGCAAACCTCCGCTAGTCTTGTTCATCGATAATCTGGAATGGGCCGACGAATGTACTCATGCCGTGATGGGGTCGCTTGTTCGGGAGGAATCGGTGGCCGGGTTGTTGCTGATCGGCGTCTGCCGGGCGGATAGAGAGGGGACTTCTGTCTTGAGGGGAGGTCATCCAGATCAAGTGCCGGGAATCCGCTGGTTAACCGAGAGACTGAACACCAATCCGGAGGAGCATGCAGTCCTTCAGCCAATGGCTTATGAAGACGTAAAGCAGTATGTCTCAGATGTTCTGCATGAAGACTCAGCTCGTATTCGTCTGTTGGCCCGATCGGTTTATGATCAGACCAGCGGCAACCCTCGGGAGATACGACTCTTATTGGAAAGCTGGATAAAGGAGAGAAGGCTCGGCTTCAATGAGAAACGGCAGCAATGGGCGTGGGACCCAGAAGTCGTCCGCCAGATGAGTGCCTCGGAAGCCAATCTCCACCTCATGGAGGAGGGCTTCGCCAAATTTCCGATCGATCGAAAGGAGCTTCTGGGCATGGCTGCCGCGATCGGTTCGGCTTTTCGCTTGTCGATCCTGTCCGAGGCGTGCGACTTAGCACGGGATGTCGCTCTCCGTGGGCTTCGAGAAGCAGAGGAGACAGGCATGATCTACCGGGAGGATGAGGTAGAGCGCGGAAACGGAGAGGAGAGCATCTACCTGTTCGCGCATGATGCAATACATCGAATGGTTTATGCCTTCGATTTGGGACGTAACGCGGAGCGGCACCGTAAGGTCGGGCAGCTGCTGCAGCACCGTTCTTCGGACTGGAGCGATGATATGATGCTGGCGGCTATCGACCATTTTAATCTGGCCGCTGCGGTTATGTCGGAGCAAGAGACTCGGCAATTGGTCGAGCATAATCTACAAGCAGGAAAGAAGGCACTGGCAGAAGGACGCTATGCGAAAGGGAAACAATATGCCGAGAACGGGCTACGTCTGATGGGGGAAGAGCAGAAGAACGAATCGGGCTCACTCGATGTGGAGCTGCGGTTAATAATGGCATGGACGGAGTATATGAGCGGCCAGCTCGAACAGGCGAGAGAACTATTGCAGGATTTGATAAAAGACGGCGGAAAGCTGAGCCGGGCGGAGTGTTCGGGGATCTGGGCGTCCTTGATCCATTTCCACACGTTCGTGGATGGCGAGACGGCAATCCGATATGGGAGAGAGGCTCTAGCAGCTTACGGTTGGAAACTTCGAAAGAAGACCGCTCTGTTGACCATTGCCAAGGAGATTATGCAGACGCAACTCTTTTTGTATAGAAAGCGTGGTAAGCTGCATCCGTTACCCGACCCTCTCGATGAAGAGTATGAGACATTTTGCAAGCTGTTGGCGCAGCTTTTTTTTCCGTTGCTCATGCATGATCCGGGAGCATTGCTTGAACTGTATGCACGTTTTATTCGTTATGGTCTTCGCAAAGGAGTGAACATGCCGCTTGCAATCATGATCGGTGCGTACGAGCTGATCATGCAAAGGGTGCTTCCGAACTGGTTACAAGCACCTTCGGTCGCTGAACGGGCGTTCCTGCAAATCGCAAACGCCTCTTCGTCTGGGAATACGTATTTGTTCAATATCTTGAGCGGAATGTCCAAGCAATTGGACAAGCCTATGGAAGCTTCTGATGCGCTGTTCAAGGCAATGCATCAAGGATTGGAATCCGGGGATAAAGATTTTGCCAACATAGCTATAATTACCTGTCTCGTTACTCATAACGGAGATCTGTATGCTTTAAAGGAGCTGCTCCGTTATTTCGCAGCGCACATGCAGCAGAACGCGAACGCTAAGATAATGGACCTGGTGCGGATAGCCAGCGGTTATGTAGCAGCGTTGCAAGACGAGCTCCTGACAGATGGCTTCGTTGCCATTCCACAGGCTCCGGACGGCAATTCGGAACAACGGGACGAGGACAATTACAGCTGCGGCTGTCGGCTTGAAGCGGCTTACTTGTCGGGGAAGTACCGGGAGGCGTTGTACTGGGCGAAGAGGGGGCATGCCAACGAACTTCCACTAGATTGGATACGAATCCGGAAGCAACGCTTGTATGAAGCCTTGTCGTTAGCCGCCTTATACCTTGATTCGAACGTAGGAGAACGCAAGCGAATTCGAAAAGCGGTCCGCTCGCAATTGCGAAAGATGAAGAGTTGGCGTGGATTTCTTGGCCATCGGACTTCTGCGTATCTGCTGATGAAGGCGGAATGGGAACGAATAGCCGGGAGCAAGGTGGACGCGTTACGCGAGTTCACGGCCGCGATAGGGCAGGCGAGAGCTGAAAAATACGGCTTAATGGAGGGAATTGCCTGCGAACGTCTGGCGGTCTATTACCAGAACGATATGATCAGCACGTCCGGGGCGACAATCGCCATGATGGACGCCTGCGCCGCTTATGCCGACTGGGGCGTCACTTCCAAAGTAACACATATCAGAAGCCGACATGCCGAGCTGTTGAAACCGGCCCTTAAGTGGTATGAAGGTTCGGTCTTGGAGGGGGAAATCGAGAGCGATCGTACCCAAAGCGAATTGCGTCGACAGAATGACCAGGTGGAAAACAGGGGTTCAAAGAACGAGGAAGAATACGAGCTTATCAGGCGGATCGTCGATGATACCGGCCAACCGAGGACAGCAAACTGGTCGGCAGGCCTCCTTGAGGCAGCGATTCAACATGCGGGAGCAGATCGGGGTTTCTTGCTAAGCTGCCGGATTGACGGATACCATATCGAAGCAGGTGGTTCAGACTTATCGGAGAAGGAAGCGGCGTCCGGGTTATATGCAGAAACCGTCTTGCGCCATGCGACGATAACGAACGAACCGCTAATCCTCCATGACGCAATTCAGAGCTATTGGGTAAAGGATGCCTATATCGAGGCACAGCGCCCGAGGTCGATCCTGTGCCTGCCGATCGCAGTTCCGGGAGAGCGTGCTTCCTTCGTGCTCTACTTGGAAAATCGACGAATACCGGACGTATTTACGGATCGGGACACGAAGGTGTTGGAGATGCTGGCGACGAGAATGATATATGTCAAGTTACTGGAAGACGAAGCAGCGGTCTCGAAAGGGATGAATACATCGGAAAGCCTCGCTTCATCAGCCCCAAGATCCGTTCAAACGGAATTGAACGAGCCGCTGACCCAGCGAGAGATAGAAATTCTGACGGCAATCGCGGAAGGGTTGTCGAACAGAGATATTGCGGAGCGTTTCGGTATTGCCGAAACGACGGTCAAGACACATGTGTCCAGAATCATCGGCAAGCTCGGCGCGAAGCGGCGAGGACAAGCTGTCGTCCGGGCCAGAGAGCTGCAATTGATAGATTAACAAGAGGGGGAGCGTGCCTAAACGGCCGCTTCCTTCTTCTTTTTTTACGATGTACATCTTTAGTAGGACTACAATCTCTTAGGGGTTGGCCTATGATCTTGAAGGTATGAACGGACGTTGTTCCTGTATACGCAACCGCGCCAGGAGGCACTAATGTTCATCATAGAGGTTATTACAACCTACGCAACGTGGGTGGTGAAATCGGAAGAAACGAGCAGGCAATGATCCACTTCTGGTAACCGCTAACGTCCTGCCGTTCTAATATAAAAAGGGGAGGGTAGAACGCTATGGAAGAAACGATGATAGGAATGAAATACTGGTGTACGGTATGTAATGAGGTACATACCAAGATTGAAGGCTCGGACGAGTATGTCACGAAAACCGGGTGGGCGTTTGTCTCCCCGGAAGGCAGGGAAATGTATACCGGGGAAGAACTAGACATGGGCTTTTGTAACGGAGTACATAGGGAGGGTAAACCTATCCACATGTTCCCAGCCGGAGTAATGCCCGTATTCGAACTCAAATAGGTATACTTCCAAAGTGTATATCAATCGAACAATCAATGTAGGGACTTATATGATGAGGACCCAGACAGCCGCGATCATAGAAAATTATAATAAAATAGAAATACCCCCATGAAGTGATATGCTCCCATCATAGTAGATAGTAGAAAAAACAAAAAACTTTTACTTCTATAATGATGGGAGTTTTATGATGTCCAAAAGGAGTATTTTATTGCGAATCGTTATTCAAATCTGCTGAGCATGAGCTGATAACTTCCATTGCCATTGTGCAGGATCCGCTTGACGCGCGAGATAATGGCCGTGCTTGCTCCAGTCTCTGCTTCAATTTCCATATAAGTGCTGCCGTTCAATAGCAATTTGGCGACTTCCAACCGTTGGGACAACGCCTGCATTTCTTTCGGTGTCGTCAAATCTTCGAAAAAATCATAACATTCCTCGATACTTTGCAGCTTCATAATGACACTCAGCAATTGCTCTATCGCCGAGTCGCCAGAATACTTGGCACACATATCGTCTTATCAACTCCAATTCGAAATGAATACCACGAATGCGCTTATGCTTTACTTTTTGACAAGAAGCCGCCTATTTCCTTCTAGTTGTTCAAAAAATATTCACAATTCCAATAAAAACAGTTTGTATTTGTTTACTCCTCAATGTATTAATGCATCAATGCAGTACATCTACGCTGAATTCATGCGAGTCAGTCCAGCCGCGGTTATTCCGCCATGCGTTGTAGCATGGGCGCGGTCGAGTACGTTTTTGTCAGGTATTGGAAAACAACATATACTTTCAGTGATAGCAATCAAATGCGAATTTAGGGGGATGTTTATGAAGAAACAAGCGATAACCGAAAGAACGGAGCAAGAAATTTTCCCGATCCAAGACATTGACTACATTGAATTTTATACGGGGAACGCAAAGCAAGCGATGCACTATTTTATCAAAGGCTATGGATTCCGCCCTATTTCCTATTCCGGCTTGGAAACGGGCAATCGGGAACAAGTATCGTATGTTCTCGAGCAAAATAAAATTCGGTTCGTTCTCTCGGGCGCTCTTTCTGACACTCATCCGATTGCTGAGTTCGTCAAATTGCACGGGGACGGGGTCAAAGATGTTGCATTGCGGGTTAGTGATGTTGAAAAGGCTTACAAGGATGCGGTCTCACGCGGCGGAATCCCAATTATGGAGCCGGCTGAATATTCAGATGAGCACGGCAAGATCAAAAAAGCGGTCATCGGCACGTACGGCGACACGATTCATACGCTAATAGAGCGAGAAGATTACAACGGACTGTTCCAGCCTGGCTATCAATCGATCGAAGATCTTCTTCCGCATCAGCCAGCCGGATTGATTGGCGTCGATCATGTCGTCGGCAATGTGGAACATATGGATGAATGGGTAACTTACTATGAAAACGTGATGGGCTTCAAGCAAATGATTCATTTCGATGACGAAGATATCAGCACGGAATATTCGGCCTTGATGTCCAAAGTCATGCATAACGGCGGCAGAATCAAATTCCCTATTAATGAGCCGGCAACTGCTAAGCGCAAATCGCAGATCCAGGAATATCTAGAATATTTCAACGGCCCGGGCGTGCAGCATCTTGCCCTACTGACGAATGACATCATCTCCACCGTGACGGCGCTTCGCGCAAACGGGGTCGAGTTCTTGAATACGCCGGATTCCTACTACGATATGCTGACGGAAAGGGTCGGAAGTATAGATGAGGATATCGCTAAGCTGCAGGAACTGAAAATTTTAGTCGATCGCGATGATGAGGGCTATTTGCTGCAAATCTTCACGAAGCCGCTTGTCGATAGACCGACACTGTTTTTCGAGATCATTCAGCGCAAAGGAGCCCTCGGCTTCGGCGAGGGGAATTTCAAGGCCTTGTTCGAATCGATTGAACGGGAGCAAGAGCGTCGCGGCAACTTGTAGTCCCGCGCTGCATGAAGGAGTAGAAGCCGCATGGATATTTCACCGAACGAACTGCACTGGAAAGATGCTTACAAGCTGATGATAGGCTCCATCCTGCCGCGTCCGATTGCTTTTGTTTCCACGGTCGATCCGAGTGGTACGGCGAATCTGGCTCCGTTCAGCTTTTTCACGGCGATTTGCGCGGATCCGCTCATGATCTGCTTCGCCCCGATGCGTCGTGGGACGGACGGGCGCAAGAAGGATACGCTTGTCAATATTGAGGCGACCAGCGAATTCGTGGTCAATATCGTCGGGGAACAGCTCGTCGAGCAAATGAATGAGACGGCACCCGAATTTGATCCGGACGTGGATGAGTTCCATGAGGTGGGCTTAACCCCGATCCCGAGCCAGCTCATTCGCCCTTACCGGGTGAAGGAAAGTGGTATCCAAATGGAGTGCGTGCTCCATGATATCCTTCATTTCGGCGATCAACCTGGCGCCGGAAGCCTTGTCATCGGCAAGGTCGTACGGATGCATATAAATGACGAGCTGTATGCCGACGGCAAAATCGACATGGAAAAGCTGCTTCCGATCGGACGTATGGCTGGGCAAGTCTACACCCGTGCAGCTTCCGACACATTCATACTGGAAAGAAAAAAGTAGCGGCATAAGGAAAGCAGGAGGTTCTATGAAGTTTGTAACATTTGACACCGATACGGGCGCGCCACGATCTGGTTGGCTGAGGGAAGGCTGCGTCGTCGATATGCATGCTGTCAGCGAAGGTCGGCTACCAGTTGATCTGATAGAATTCGTGCGGAATTATGAGGGCTATATGGAGGAGGCTGGGTGTATCGACAGCCGTCTTGGTCCCGATGCGGAGACGATGCTCGCGCATGAGGGTGTCTATCCCGCATCCGATGTAACCTTGCTCGCACCGATTCCAAAGCCGCCAAGCGTCCGCGATTTTTATGCCTTTGAAGCGCATGTGATCGCGGCGAGGCGTAGGCGGGGGCTCGATATTATGCCGGAATGGTACCAGTTCCCGGTGTTCTATTTCAGCAACCATCAAGCCATCGTTGGACAGGACGCGCTCATTCGTAGACCTGCCGCCACCTCCGCTCTGGATTATGAGCTGGAGGTGGCATGTGTTATCAGCAAGGAAGGCCGCGATATCTCGGCCGAAGAGGCCGACTCGTATATTTTCGGCTATTGCATCATGAACGACTGGAGCGCGCGTGATCTCCAGCGGGAAGAAGTGAAGGTCGGCCTCGGCCCGGCCAAAGGCAAAGATTTTGCTACCTCGATCGGTCCATATTTGGTCACCAAGGATGAGCTAGAGCGGTATCATGCAGGTGGGCGCCATTTCCTGGAAATGGCTGCTCGCGTTAATGGCGTTGAGCTGTCGCGTGGCAATATGCGCGACCTTCATTATACGTTCGGAGACATGATCGCACGGGCTTCGGCGGACGCCACGCTGTATCCCGGCGATATTATCGGATCGGGCACGGTCGGAACTGGCTGTCTTCTCGAGCTGGGATCAGAAGTACACCGCTGGCTCGAGCCTGGCGATGTCGTCGAATTAGAGGTCACGGGACTCGGCCTGCTGCGCAACACCGTCGGTTAAAGCGGCGAAGAAGCCGCGTTCGCTCGGTATTGAATTGGGAAAGAGGAGGATTGCGTCATGGCCTATTACCGCCGCATGGGGGACATTCCAGGCAAAAGGCATACGATGTTCCGCAAGCCGGACGGCACCCTGTTCCGTGAGCAAGTCATGGGAACGAAGGGGTTCTCCGGCATTCAGTCAATCTTGTATCACCATTATCCGCCGACGGCTGTCAGCAAGGCTGAAGTGTACGCCACCTTCGACATTGAATTCGAAGAGCAGGGAGCGCTTCGCCACCGTCATCTATTGACCAGCGATTGTATGGATTCGGGCGACGCCGTCGCTGGCAGACACTATATGCTGGGCAACGAGGACTTGCTCATCGCCACCGCGAACGTCGATCGTCCGATGGATTATTTCTATCGGAACGGGGACGGGGATGAGTTGTTGTTCGTTCATGAGGGGGAGGGAACCGTAGAAACGATGTTCGGGACCCTCCATTACCGGCCGGGGGATTATATTGTCATCCCAATCGGCACGATCTATCGCGTCATTCCTGACCAAGGGCATGGACGTACGAAACTCTTGGCTGTGGAGACGAACAGCTGGATTACAACGCCGAAGCATTATCGCAACTCACAAGGCCAACTATTGGAGCACAGTCCTTTCTGCGAACGGGATTTCCGCGGTCCGGATAAGCTTGAAACTTATGCTGAACTTGGCGAGTTTGAGGTAAGAACGAAGTCTAGGGGATATATCCATCTGCATATGCTCAATCATCATCCTTTTGATGTTGTAGGTTGGGATGGGTATTTGTATCCGTGGATTTTCAATATTGCCGATTTCGAGCCCATAACGGGCCGTATTCATATGCCGCCGCCGATTCACCAGACCTTTGAGGGGAACAACTTTGTTGTCTGCTCCTTCGTGCCTCGATTATACGATTATCATCCCGAGGGGATTCCTGCCCCATATTTCCACAGCAATGTAGACAGCGATGAGGTGCTTTATTATGTCAGAGGCAATTTCATGAGCCGCAAAGGCGTGAAGGAAGGCTCCATCACCTTGCATCCGTCGGGCATCCCGCATGGTCCACATCCCGGCAAGATCGAAGATAGCATAGGTAAAAAAGAAACGGCGGAGCTTGCGGTCATGATCGATACGTTCCGTCCGCTGCGGGTCGTCAAGAAGGCTTTGACATACGAGGATGGCCAATACATGTATAGTTGGTGCCCAGGTTCACCGGAATAGTCGTGGACCGTGTAAGTATTTTTAGGCACAAGATATGCTGATGAAAGGAGCGCATGGCATGAAGAATGGGAAAGTCGTACATTCCGCCTATGAGGCGATACAAGGCATTCAGGACGGCGCCACCTTGATAGTGGGCGGATTCGGTCTGTGCGGTATTCCCGAACTGGCTATCGCGGCGCTGAGAGACAGCGGCGTGAAAAATCTGACCGTCGTCAGCAACAATTGCGGCGTGGACGACTGGGGGCTTGGCCTCCTGCTCGCAAACCGCCAGATTAAGAAAATGATCTCTTCATATGTCGGGGAGAACAAAATATTCGAGCGCCAGCTTCTGAACGGAGAACTGGAGGTGGAGCTGGTTCCGCAGGGCACGTTGGCCGAGCGCATACGCGCGGGCGGAGCCGGTATTCCGGCCTTCTATACGGCGACGGGTGTCGGTACACCCGTGTCGGAAGGCAAGGAGCTTAAAGAATTCAACGGCCGCACATACATGATGGAAGAGGCGATTGTCGGCGATTTTGCGTTCGTAAAGGCGTGGAGAGGGGATACGCGCGGTAATCTGATCTACCGGAAGACGGCTCAGAACTTCAACCCGTTGGCAGCGGCGGCGGGCAAAATCACGATAGCTGAAGTGGAGGAACTGGTCGATCCGCGACAATTGGATCCGAATCATATTCATACGCCCGGCATTTATGTGCAGCGCGTGTTCCATGGAACCGGGTACGAAAAGCGGGTGGAACGGCGCGTTGTGCAGCCGGCGGTACGGCAAGGAACGGAGGGATTCTCATGAGTGACGCACGTCAGGCTATTGTCCAGCGAGCGGTACTGGAGATTGCGGACGGGATGACGGTCAATCTCGGTATTGGCATGCCGACCCTCATTGCAGGCATTATTCCGCAGGAGTTCAATGTGATGCTCCATTCCGAGAACGGTCTGCTTGGTATCGGTCCGTATCCACACGAAGGAACCGAGGATCCGGATCTGATTAACGCGGGCAAGGAAACGGTGACCGCCGTGGTGGGTGCATCCTACTTCGACAGTGCCGAATCGTTCGCCATGATCCGGGGGGGACATATCGATCTCGCCATCCTAGGTGGAATGGAAGTATCGGAACAAGGTGATCTGGCGAATTGGATGATTCCCGGAAAAATGATCAAAGGCATGGGAGGCGCCATGGATCTAGTGAACGGCGCCAGGCGCATCGTCGTCATTATGGAGCATGTGAACAAGCACGGCGAATCTAAAATCAAGCGCGAGTGCAGTTTGCCGCTTACGGGCAAACGAGTCGTCGACCGGTTAATTACTGATTTGGCCGTGTTTGATTTTACTGAGGAAGGCATGGTCTTGATCGAAACACAGCAGGGAGTCAGTGTAGAAGAGATCCGGCACCATACTGAAGCGTCGTTCCGGGTGAGTCCCGTGCTGAGCAAGGCGAACGAGCCGTCGCAGGTATCGGAGTAAAAGGGTAAGGAGGATGTTCTATGCAAGTGTCTATCAAGATACCAACAAGAAAAGAAATCGAGCCATTAGGCGTGTACGTGCCGGGAAAACCGATCGAAGAAGTAAAAAGGGAGCTCGGTCTTACGGACATTATCAAGCTCGCGTCCAATGAAAATCCGTACGGCTGCTCAGAATTGGCTACCCAAGCCGTCGTTCGCGAAATGGAGAACTGCGCCCTGTACCCGGAAGGCACCGCCCCCCAATTGGCGGCGAAACTGTCCGCTTGTCTTGGCGTGTCGCCTGAATATTTTATCGTCGGCAATGGCTCTGACGAGATTATCCGCTTATTGACGCGGAGTTATATCGCAGTAGGGGACGAAGCGATTATGGCCGATGTCACGTTCTCTCGTTACGAGACGAACGTCCTCATCGAGGGAGGTGTCTCGGTAACAGTACCGCTTATTGACGGCGTTCATGATCTGGACGGTATGCAGAAGGCGATCGGCAGCAAAACGAAGATGATTTTCATATGCAACCCGAACAATCCGACCGGGACGATCGTGGGGCGCAGCGAGCTGCTTGCCTTCATTGAGCAGGTACCGCGTCATATTTTGCTGATCATCGACGAGGCCTATTACGAATATGTGTCTGACCCGGACTACTTGCAGACCGTGCCGCTGCTAGCCAGCCATCAGAATCTGGTCATTCTGCGCACGTTCTCCAAGATTTATGGCTTGGCTGCGCTGCGGGCAGGCTACGGCATGATGCATCCGAGCATCGTGCAGGAACTGATCAAGGTAAAGGAGCCGTTCAATTCGAATCGGATGGCGCAAGTCGCGGCACTCGCTTCATTGGAGGATACGGCGTTCGCCACAGACTGCGCGCGGCGGAATGAGGCGGCGAGAACGAAGCTGGTATCGGAACTGAAGCAGCTGGGTCTGTCTTGTTATCCTTCGCAGGCCAATTTCCTGATGGTGAAACTGGATTGCTCTGGTGACGACGTATTCCGCTCGTTGCTGGAGCGGGGCGTGGTGGTGCGCGCGGGCAGCCTGCTCGGCTATCCAGACACGATCCGCGTATCCGTAGGAACGGAGCAGGAGAATCAGGTGTTCATCGAGGCACTGCAGCATATTCTTGGTCCTGACGACAAGCTGGCGTAGGCCATCATGACGGCTATAAAGGGAAGCGTAATAAATAATTGCTCTCTTGCCATCTGGGGGAGATTAATCACAAACGGCGGGATCAGCACCCGCGTAAAAGATGGCCAGCCAATCGGTCGGAAGATTTTATTGTATATCTACGATCGACTGAATGGAATTGGGGATTTCGGATTTGATTTGACTATCTATGTTTACATATCGATGACATGAATAATTTATTTTGCATCGTAGAATGGGGGTGACGGTGTGACGGAAGTCGTTATTGCAAGCGCTGTACGTACGCCGATTGGCTCGTTTATGGGCGGATTGAGCGAAGTGCCTGCTGCCGAGCTAGGGGCACGGGTCATCGCGGAAGCATTGGTGCGGGCTGGGATTCGCCCGGAAGATGCGCAAGAGGTGATCATGGGTAATGTGCTGCAGGCGGGCAGTGGCCAAGGCCCCGCTCGTCTGGCCGCGATGAAAGCAGGGCTTCCCTGTGAGGTGCCAGCCGTGACGATCAATAAAATATGCGGCTCGGGTTTGAAGGCGGTCATAATGGCTGCGCAGGGTATCAAGGCAGGCGATGCGGATCTCATCGTCGCGGGCGGCATGGAAAATATGTCGCTGGCGCCTTATCTGCTGGCGCAAGGAAGAGCCGGATACCGGCTGGGTGATGGCGCGGTCGTGGACAGCATCCTCAAAGACGGACTCACCTGCTCGATCCATGACATTCAAATGGGACAGACTGCGGAAAATATCGCGGCGAAATATGGGATTACGCGGGAAGAGCAGGACAACTTTGCCTTGACGAGTCAACAGCGGGCATGCGAGGCATGGGAGCGCAGCGAATTCTCATCTGAAATTGCGCCCGTGGAAATTCGAACCAAGAAGGGGCTGGCAAGGATTGAAGCCGACGAGCATCTCCGTCCGAATGTAACGGCCGCCGCCCTGGCTCGGCTCAAGCCCGCATTCCAGCTGGACGGCACAGTAACGGCCGGAAATGCCTCCGGGATTAATGACGGGGCGGCGGCGCTTGTCGTCTGCTCCGGGCACATGGCGAAGCAGATGGGGTTGCCCGTGCTGGCGCGCATCCGGGGATACGCCTATACAGGCGTGGATCCCGCCTTGATGGGCATGGGCCCTGTATCAGCCGCGCAGGCGGCGTTGAAGAAGGCAGGGATGTTGCTCGCGGATATTGACCTTGCGGAATTAAATGAAGCTTTCGCTGCCCAATCGATTGCCGTCATCCGTGAGCTCGGCTTCGATCCGGCGATCGTTAATGTGAACGGCGGCGCCATCGCGCTCGGTCATCCGATCGGCGCCAGTGGAGCGCGCATTCTCGTGACGCTGCTGCATTCGATGAAGCGCAGGCAGGCGGCAACCGGATTGGCCGCCCTATGCGTCGGCGGTGGTCATGGCGTCGCTGTCGTCGTCGAACAAATATAGCATCAAATGTAAAATGTAACCTATAGAATAGGGGATCACCTGCACCCTCCGATACTCCTTGTGTCGGAGGTGTTGTCGTTTGCTAGAGCGATAAAGGAAGTTTAAACATGAATGAATTTGTGAAGAGTCTACGATTATATGGATTTATCCTGTGTCCGATGATGTACACAAAATGGCTCCAACATAGTCATGATTAGATATGAAATATGGCAGAAAGCTATTATCCCACGAAACACGATACCTATGTGCATGTCCTCGAAGACGTGAGAAGTTATAGGTTCGAATACAAGTTCGTTTAAATCTCAAACCGAATGAGATGTACGGAGCTGTGAAAAGGGGAGCCCATTTGGCTTACAGGTATTCAAGTATGGGTTTTCCAATATTATCTTTTGGCAGTACTGGTGTTTGTAGTGATATACCTTGCTTATTTCATTGTGACTAACGTGGGTTTCTTGAGAAATATATATAACTAATAAAAGGGACCGCCCTCAGATTCATAGATCTGGAGAGCGGCCCTTTTACTTATAATGAGGAAGCACCGGACGTGCTGCCCGCAAAATTAGGCTTTCCTCTGTTTATGGCAGAATATTGCCTGCCGAACGGAAGATGTCATACCATTCTTCGCGAGTCAGTGTGATCTCGGTTGCTTTGATGCAGTCCTTCAAGCGCTCGATATTCATCGTGCCGATGATTGGCTGCATATGTGCAGGATGGCGGAGGAGCCATGCGATTGCGATCGTCGTGTTGCTGACGCCATATTTTTCGGCAACTTCATTGATCTTTTGGTTAAGTTCAGGGAACTTATCGTTTCCAAGGAACACACCTTCGAAGAATCCATATTGGAAAGGCGACCAAGGTTGAATGGTAATATCGTGCAGTCTGCAGAAATCAAGAATACCTCCGTCGCGGTTCACGGCAGCTTCATTTTCCATGTTGACATTGAATCCGCTGGAGATCATGGTTGAGTTCGTGATGCTCAGCTGCAGCTGATTGGCTACGATCGGCTGCTTTACAGCCTTCTTCAGCAGCTGGATTTGCGTTGGATTTTGATTGGAAACACCGAAATGGCGTACTTTTCCGGAGCGTTCCAGCTGATCAAAAGCATCTGCAACCTCTTCCGGCTCAACCAATGTATCGGGGCGATGCAAAAGTAAAACATCTAGATAATCGGTTTTCAGTCTTTTTAAAATACCGTCAACCGAATTCAAAATATGTTCTTTGGAAAAGTCAAACATACCTGGACGGATCCCGCATTTGGATTGAAGGATTATTTTTTCGCGGATTTCGCTGTTCATATGTATGGCATCTGAGAAAATTTCCTCACAGTTACCGCCACCATAGATATCGGCATGGTCAAAGAAATTTGCGCCTTCCTCGAGTGCCGTTTGTACGAACCGCTCCGCGCCGTTTTTGTCGAGGGAATTGATGCGCATGCAGCCGACTGCAACGACAGGGACTTCCAGTGTACTGGTTCCAAGCTTAATAGTTTTCATGAATGCTGTCCTCCAGACTCATAATAGGATGATGTTTCTGCTCCAGAGTGAAATTCAAAAATCATACCAGAGTTTGCGATTGTGTGCGTTTACGCTTGATGAATTAGCAAAACAGACAGTCTCATGTTTATTGTGACATGCTAGCGGTGCAGTATTCAAGTTTAATATTCCACTATTGTTAAAGCGATGCCATGATATTTAAACTTGTAATTGAGATCATTAGAAAAATATGGTTCACTAGTAATCAAATATCCTAATGCTAGGAGGCGGTTTGCATGACGGCACAAGGAATTATCCCGATTTTTCGCATTTTCGACGAGAAGAAAGCAAAAGATTTTTATATCGATTACCTCGGGTTCAAGCTGGATTGGGATCATCGTTTCGAAACGGATCTGCCGCTGTATTTTCAAATCTCCATGGATGACATCAAGATCCATCTCAGCGAACATCATGGGGATTGCAGTCCTGGCGCTGCCATACGAATTGAAATGAAAGGTCTCGAATCATTCCATCAGAAGTTGCTCGCTAAACAGTACAATTATTCCAGACCTGGGTTGGAGGAAACACCGTGGCATGCAAGGGAATGCTGCGTTATCGATCCTTTTAGCAATAAAATCGTATTTTATGAGAATCTGGATTAACAGAGTGAGGAAGATTTCGAGGAGCATAGATGCAAGCAATTTGGCAAAAGGGATTTATGGACTGGCACAGCGATTTGGAAGAACCTGAACATATAATCGATAGTCTAGATGAAATCATAGGGATCATTTAAAAATACATAGGAAGGTGATAAATATGAACCAAGAAACCCAAAATCCCGGCAATCCTGTATTGGAAACGGAACGGTTGATTTTAAGGAAATTGACGGTAAACGATGTCGGCGACGTTTTCGATTACTGCTCCGACGAAGAGATCTCGAAGTTTACCACTTGGTATTCGCATCAAACCCTGGATGATTCGAAACAGTATGTGGATCATGTCATCGGATTGTATGAAGAGAACAGCATTGCGCCGTGGGGCATTGAGGACAAGAAAACCGGAAAGATCATTGGCACGGTTGGTTTTGTCTATTGGAATCCCAAGCAAGCAAGAGCCGAGTTGGCTTATGCGTTAGGGAGAGCGTATTGGAATAAGGGCTTAATGAGTGAAGCTGCAAGAAAAATCGTACAGTATGGGTTCGAAGTGATGCAATTAGTTCGGATCGAGGCGAGGTGCCTTCTGCTCAACATGGGATCAAGCCGGGTGATGGAAAAGTGCGGTATGGAGTTCGAGGGCATTTTACGAAAACATGCACTAATCAAAGGGAAATTCGAAGATTTGAAGCTGTATTCCATCATTCATGATGAGAACCAAAAGCTTCTGGAAGGGGAGGTCGAATAAGTTCGGTCACGCTTTCGATAGAATGGGAAATCTTTTACAAGGACGGTGTTTGAAAATGAAAAGGAAATACGTTTGGACGCTTCTGTTATTCCTTGTCATCATGACACTTTTGACGGGCTGTGTCCCTGGAGATGGCAAGAATTCTCCCGAAGATCCCGCAGGATTTTTCTGGGGGATATGGCATGGCTGGATCGCACCCATTTCATTGATTATCGGTTTATTCAAATCCAACATAAGAGTATATGAGATCTATAACTCTGGTTGGTGGTATGATGTGGGTTTTTATATTGCCGTCATCAGCGGGTTTGGAAGCATTTCTATTTTTAGACGGAAGAAGGACAGAGATTAAGCTTATGTAAACAGGACGCTGGGAGGATGGAGGCCCGGCGTTTTTTTAAACGAGGAATTAAATCATGGGGGTTAAGTGAATGTCAGGGAACATCATCAATTCCAATCAAATTCTGCTGCGCCACACCCAAGCGGAAGATCTGGATTTCGTGCTTCGTACGGAAGCGGATGAGGACAGCCGCCGGTTTGTGTTTACATGGCCGTGGGAAAAGCATGAATCCGCAATGAGTAACGATGGCCAATTACATATCATCATTGAAAATAAAGCTGGCGAAAAGATCGGATATATCATTTTAACGGGACTGCGTAACGACCACCATTGTATTGAATTAACGAGAATCAACATTATCAGCAAAAATAAAGGGGTGGATAACATCAGAAATGGTATGTGATTTTAATTGCATCAAAGCACTAAATATTTGAAGACGTAGGCGGGGTAAAATGAACATCGAAGCTCGTATGTCTCGGTTTGGATGACGATAACGGGGAACCGCCTGCAAAGAGGCGATACAAAAGAGTTTTTAAATGAAGAGCCAATCAAGAAAGTTTATGGAATAAAACAAGCACCCTTTGAGGGTGCTTATCTTATTACCAAGGATGTGTAATGTCTGGACCGCCAGCGACAGTAACTACTATCCCAATACATGCTACTGTAATAATAAGGGATTTGAAATACAGGCTTTTAATTCTATTTTTCATGTGTAATCCTCCATTTCGGCGTTAGTAAAATAATTACTTAGCTTTTTCAAAATATGATCTCCCATGGTAAGATTATTCTCTGTATGAATACGCATAATTTTGTTCAAACATTCCTTCTCTTTGTCCGAATCGTTAATCTTTGAGAAGTAGGCAGCACCCTTCAACAAATGACTAATACTTTTGTCAAAATCATCAATTATAGAGAAATACTCTCCAATCAAGCGGAAATATTCTCCATATTTATAATAGTCGAATGGATTCAGCTTATCAACTATTGGAATTATTCTGCTGTTTTCTAATACAGATTTAATGCCTTCGGTATTGTTTTGCTCTAAATACAATCTTATAAGATCATTAGCCGTGGAAAGAATAAATGCATCACTACAAGTTTTTAAAAATGTTTGGAGTTGTTCGATAGCCAGGGTAGTGTGACCTCTTTTTGCATTGAATAAAGCTTCCATAAGAGTAGACTGCTCGTGCTTATTCGGGTAACAAAATTGTTTGAACTGCAAGAAATACAGTTCTGATTCTTCAAATTTGCCTAATCTATAGTACGAATCTCTAAGCACTCCCAGAGCGTGTACCCTGTAAGGACTTGTACCGTTATCTTCTGCAAGGATTCTTTTGCAAAAGTCAACGCTTTCACGATATAACCTCAAATTATAGGCGTGAACTCCTAATTTGTAGTACAACTCAATCTGCTGCTCCTGTATTAAGAAATTCATATAATTCAAAACATACTTTCCGCTGTAATATGTTTCCTTCAATCTGTCGAAATTGTTACGTTCGATAAGATACTTTTGATATAAACCTTTGGCTATGTAGGGCATAATTCCATGTGAGCGTGAGTAGTCGATGATGAGGTCATACAGAGATATTTTGATGGACGTGTCTTCTATATGGCCAATGGATTCAAAAAGTTTATCCGTTAATTCTTGGCTGTCTTCGTTCTGAGACTCCAAGTATTTTGCGGCGACTTTTCGAATTATCTCGATGCTACCCGCCTGAGTAAGCGCTGTCTCATATATCCGCATTAAATGATCTGATCTGTTTTCAACCTCGACATAATAATCGACCAGTGTTTCAATAGGGATATTAAGTGCTCTTCCGAGAGACATAATAGTCTG
>JAIRVF010000088.1 GCA_031254035.1 Paenibacillus sp. | reverse complement strand
CTCACTTTACCAAACGAAGCGGTGTTTTTCTATTTTAACAACTTCCATATTGAATCCACAATTTGCCCAGTTACATCATGCAGTTAGGCTGATTTTCGCTCTGCGAAAGTTGAGTTATTTAGAACATAATGTATATCTTATAGTGGATACTATGCTTTAGTGAATTGATTTGATAGGACATTTAGAAAGAGTGAACCCAAAGATGATTGATTTTCTAAGAAATAAGGGAATTAAAGCTTACAACGAAATTTTAGAAATAGCAGAACAACCAAATCTGTTGTTCTCAAATGATAGTGGTCAGTACAACGCTGAAGCTAGGTATAATCTTTACACCATTCAAAAGTTGAATAAATTAATTAAGAAAAGCAGTATTTCTATTGGTGAGTTGGAAAAGGTATTTACTTTTATTGAAGCGTCTTGGTCTACATATTTGAAAAAACATTATAGAGATAGATCATTCATTTTTTACATTTGGGGAGACTACCAGATACCTGCTATTAGGCTGTCTGTTGTTTCCTTCTATGAGGGTTTTGAATTACCCTTTGGATGTATCTTGAACAAGGTAAGTGACATACAGGACGTACTGTTTCAATACAAAGAGGAAGCATATTTTGATGGTATTACTATTATTGAAACAGACGAATCAAGCTTAAATGAAGAAGAATCAGAAAGAGATTATATACTTACTGTTTACTCAAAAATCATTAGCTGTTAGATGAAAGCATGATTTATCAAATTTTAGAGGGGTAAATAGTGGAGAGAAGACACTGCAGAGCGATTATTGAATGGGATTAAGACCCAAGCCATTATCCAACGAATATATGGCTTCGGGACAGCGTAGTGATTTATGGAGAAATAATTGACGGTACTGGAGTAGAGAATATTCAAAGCTAATACAGGCTGGAAAAGATAGGTTAACTAATGGGGATTACACGCTTGAAGCGAAGAAGCTTTTATGGTTGATTATTTTGAAGCGGAAGTAGGTTTTCAAGTTCTAAGAGAAATACTAGAGAAAGACTAAAAAGAGGGTTGTAATAAAACATGGATTTCGTCTAAGGGTGATGAATCGTGATTAGGCAAAAATTTAAGGGATGGGTTCAGGAAAGGACTGAATTATTTCAAAATGAAGGCATCGCAACTGAATTTGCTATGCCTGATGTGGATATTGAACTTTTAGCAAAACCGTTCGTAAAAATAATTCAAGAGACAAAGGTTTGCATGGGGCAAGTAATTGTATACAAATCAAGGGAAATGGATTTTGAAATCATTCATATTGAGACAGAGGAACTGTTGTTGTGGAAGTATTTTGAAAGCATAGATGATGATGTTGATTTTAACTTGATATTGACTGAATACTTTTACATACTCAAAAGTGGAATTAAATCTATCCAATAAAAGAGAAATTTCATTCAAAGGACGTGCCGTGTTCAAGATGGATTATATATGCTGATTTGGAACGGATATTGTTTTCACTGATCGTGAAGGCATTAGAAATGTAATACAGGCGAAACGTTACTCAGTAGACAATCCAGTAGGAGTAAGCGCAGTTCAAGAGGTTTTCTCTTGTATGAGGTACTACAAAGCAAAGAAGGCTGTTGTAATTGCTACAGCAAAATTTACAGAACCATGGGAAACCTTGGCAGGGGTCAATCATGTGAAATTGCTTGATCGTAGTGATTTGATTAATATCATTGAGGCATACAAAAAGGATGATATTAAAGCAGTGAAAGATAGGATTGAAGCAGAGCCGCGCATGATTTTGGAATCTTGGAGTGAGGCTACTAGTGTGGCTTTACATGAGATCAAGAAGGATTACAAAGCTGAGCGCTATGTTCAGAAAGTAATGGGGAAGTAGTTGGATTGTCCTCAACGTCAAATGACGAAAAGAACTAATATCCCGTGAACAATTTGACAATCTTGTAGCGGAATTTAAATAAATATCGAAAAGGTGCCCGCAAATGCGGCAGCGCCTTTTTATTTTTGGGCAAAAGGATTATAATAAGTTGGCGTACAGATCATCAGAGAAAAAATAAGGAGTGGATCCACGTGAGTAAAACTGTACCCGTAGGTGTGTCGGCTAGACATATTCATCTTACCCAAGAACATATTGAGGCTTTGTTTGGAGAAGGCTATCAATTGACTGAATTTAAACCACTGTCCCAGCCGGGCCAATTTGCAGCCAATGAAACGGTTGCCGTCATCGGATCGAAAGGACAATTCGATAAGGTAAGAATTTTGGGCCCTGCCCGCAAAGCAAGCCAGCTGGAAATTTCCCGTACCGACTCTTTCGCAATCGGCGTTAAAGCACCAGTTCGTGAATCGGGCAACATTGAGGGAACACCAGGCGTCAAGGTAACAGGACCTAAAGGCGAAGTTGAACTTGATCAGGGTGTAATCGTTGCTGCGCGCCACATCCACTTCAACACTTCCGACGCAGAAAAATGGGGAGTTGCTGATCAGCAGAAGCTGAAAGTACGTGTTGGCGGAGAACGCGGCGTTGTTTTCGAAAACGTGATCGCTCGTGTTTCTGATTCCTTTGCGCTGGACATGCACATTGATACTGATGAAGCCAATGGAGCCGGAGTTAAGAACGGAGATACCGCAGAGATCATTGATTAATACGTGTAATCAGCGTACGAAAAACGGGAGAATTCCAAAAGGAATCTCCCGTTTTTTATTGTTGGTGACCTAAAAGGGAAAGTAGATAACACAGGCAGTTCATGTTATAATTTATTGAAATGCCTTTTTAGGTTTAGTGTTTGTTCCCAAGGGAATTGGAGGAGTGATCAACAAGCATGACCAAGGAAACGAAGGATTACTCCAAATATTTTGATTTTTCCGACGCCAAGGTCCTGTCTGAGGATGAGAACGGCAAGACCATACGTATCAAAGGCCGGGAGATTCATATTATTTCGGAGCCTAACCATAGACAAAGCAAAAAACGCCGGCGGGAGGACGTGGAAGTTCTCTACGATACCGCGATACCTACAGAGCTTCAGGAGATTGGAAAAGGAAAGCATTATATCGTTTATACTTACGGTTGCCAGATGAATGAACATGATTCGGAAACGATCAAGGGTATGCTGGAGCAGATGGGCTACACGCCAACAGAGGACCGAAAAGAAGCCGATATTATTTTGCTGAACACATGCGCCATAAGGGAAAACGCAGAAGACAAAGTATTTGGCGAGCTCGGCCATTTGAAGCATCTGAAGAAAGAAAAACCTGAAATGCTACTTGGGGTATGCGGCTGCATGTCCCAGGAAGAGAATGTGGTCAACCGAATCATGCAAAAGCACGGTTTTGTAGATCTGATTTTCGGTACCCATAACGTGCATAGACTGCCCAACTTGATCAAGGAAGCTTTATTCAGCAAGGAAATGGTTGTCGAGGTATGGTCCAAAGAGGGCGATATTATCGAGAACCTACCGAAAAAGCGGGAAGGATTGCGCGCCTGGGTGAACATCATGTATGGCTGTGACAAGTTTTGCACCTACTGCATCGTTCCGATGACCCGGGGCAAAGAACGGAGCCGCCGTCCCGAAGATGTCATTGCCGAGGTGCGCGAACTAGCAAGACAGGGCTTTAAGGAAATTACACTGCTCGGTCAGAACGTCAATGCTTACGGCAAGGATTTTACGGACATCACGTACGGTTTTGGCGATTTGATGGACGATATGCGAAAAATCGATATTCCACGTATCCGTTTTACGACTTCCCATCCGCGGGATTTTGATGACCATTTGGTGGAAGTTCTCGGCAAAGGTGGCAATTTGGTCGAGCATATCCATCTTCCGGTGCAGTCAGGTAGCAATGAAATACTTAAGATCATGGGCAGAAAATACACGCGGGAAATTTATTTGGAGCTTGTCAGCAAGATTAAAGCCGCAGTTCCGGGCGCTGTACTGACCACGGATATTATCGTCGGCTTCCCAGGTGAAACGGATGAACAATTTGAGGAAACACTGTCGCTGGTCCATGAGGTCGGATTTGATTCCGCTTATACTTTCATCTACTCCCCACGTGAAGGTACGCCGGCCGCGGTTATGGAAGATAACGTACCGATGGAGGTCAAGAGCGAGCGGCTGCAGCGTCTAAACCGGGCGGTCGAAGAACATAGCCGCAAGAACCATGAAAATCTGCGTGGTCAAATCGTCGAAGTCCTGGTGGAAGGCGAAAGTAAAAATAACGCTGCTGTACTGGCAGGACGGACACGCACCAATAGGCTGGTTCATTTTGAAGGCGATAAAGAGCTGATCGGCAGCTTTGTAAACGTCAAAATAACTGATGCGATGACCTGGTATATCAAGGGCGAGATCATCAGGGAAGAAAACGAAGCTCCTGCACTAGCTCATTAAAACCAATTAAACGGAATAGGGGTAATGTACGGTGATAGAAAAGGGTCATATCAACAGTCTTGGCATGATGTCTTACGACACAAAAGATCTGGTCATCCGCGACGACATTATGGCTAAAACTAAAGAATTAGCGGAACTGATTTCGGGCAGCGAAGAGGTGCAGCAATTCCAGCAGGCTGAAGAAAAAATCCGTAACCATGAGCATGTCCAAAGCCTGATCGCTACACTTAAGAAGCGGCAAAAAGAGATTGTTGCATTTGAATCTTTCCAAAATCCGCAAATGGTAGCGAAGATTGAAGCAGAAATGGAAGCCGTGCAGGATGAAATCGATGCTATTCCAGTCGTAACCGAGTTTCAGCAAAGCCAAAGCGATATCAACTACCTGCTGCAGCTGGTTATGTCGGTGATACGTGATACGGTATCGGAGAAAATCAACGTGGTAGCAGGAACGGATGAGCCTCCTTCAAGCTGTGGATAAGTTAAACTGTTAAGGCGGCGGATCATGTATCCGCGCCTTTTTTGTTGGGGTCCCCGCAAAGTAATCAGTATAAGCTTCGGAGGCCACAGGTCACTTTGTGGGGTTATTTTTTGTTGGGGTCCCCGCAAAGTAATCGGTATAAGCTTCGAAGTCTACACGTCACTTTGAGGGGTTAAATAAAGTGAGAGGAAGAAGATGATGAGCGAAAGCGTAACGATCAGGCTCAAGCAGCCGCATGAAGCTCTTCCGGAGGAATTACTTATGCTAGCTGACCCGGACTGGGAGCAGATCGAGAAGTACCTGAACAAATCGAGTTGGACAGTCGCGGAACTAGAAGGTGCGATCATTGGCGTTTGCGGGGTAATGGCATTGGAGGAGCATGCTGCTGAAATTATGAATGCGGCTGTAGAACCGGCATATCAAGGCAATGGTTTCGGTAAACGGTTGATCCTCCATGCTTTGGAACAGGCAAAAAATGAAGGTTGTGAAAAGGTTGTTGTCCGGACGGGAAATTCCAGCCTGGACCAGCTCGGATTATACCAGAAATGCGGATTCCGTATGGCCCGGATAGAGCGGGACTATTTTGTGAACAACTATCCTGAACCGATTTTTGAAAATGGCATCCAATGCCGGGATCAAGTGATCCTAGAAATAAACATCTGAGAGAAATAAATCGATCGACTTAGGCGCGATCAAAAAATAATAGATCATTCGATTTAAAAGTGGCCTAACGACGGGCAGTTTTCGTGTAAATCTGATTCACAATTTTTTTGGATCGCGCTTTAAGGACAACATTGGGGGAAGCAAAAGTGAATGCATTAGAAAAAATGATCGCTCGGGGCGAAAACACGTTTTGGGCATATCTAGGCTGTGAATTTGTTTCGGCGGATGAAAAGGAAGTCGTCATTGCGCTTGATGCCAAGGAGCATCATACTAATTCTTTGGGAATTATTCACGGAGGTGTTCTGACATCGTTGATGGATCAAGCTATGGGGATGGTGGCGACAGCGGCAAAAAATCAAGACAGCTGCGTTACGACCAACATCAACGTTCATTTTATGTCCGCGATGACGACCGGAAAACTGACTGTAACCGCGAGGGTCCTCCACATGGCCGGACGTTCTCTCACAACGGAGGCACGCATCCATAACAGTGAGGGAACGCTTGGATGCCTGGCCACGGCAACATTCCGAGTGGTAAATCGTAAATAAGAAAATATTCCTGTCAATTTTTTGTGAAAGCACTTGACATTTGTTATCAATAATTCATAATGAAAGTATCAAAAAGAGATATTATGTGGTGATGATATGAACGTACATGATAAACAAGGTGAATCCTCACCTGAAGCATTGGCATATTCGGCTAAAAAGTATCGTACACCCGATGGTGTACCAGCGGATATTGTCATGTTTACGTTGACCAAAAAAGAACGGAAGACCGTAACCAAAACGCTCCCGATCCGTGAGCTGAAGGTGATGCTCATCCGGCGTAAATCCTGGCCGTTTGCCGGTATGTGGGCTCTGCCGGGAGGATTCTGCCAAGAGAGTGAATCGATTTATGATGCCGCTAAACGTGAGCTTAAAGAAGAGACCGGTGTTGACGGGGGCCATCTGGAATACTTGGGGGTCTATAGTACACCGGGAAGAGATCCGCGAGGCTGGATTATTAGCCATGCTTTTTTTGCTCTGGTCGAAGAATGGATGCTTGAGAGCAGACAAGCTGCAGACGACGCGGGAGAAGTAGGGTTGTTTGGCATCGATGAGGTATTAAACGAATTGGAGTTGGCATTTGATCACAGGGAGATTATCCGGGATGCCTATCTACGGATTCAAAAACAGATGCTCCACTCCACGATTGCGCGCCAATTTTTGCCGGAGCAGTTTACGCTCAGCGAGCTGTACCAGGTTATTCAGACGGTTGTGCCTGAATTCAGCGAACCTAATTTTATCCGTAAAATAACGTCAACCCGCAGCAGGCAAGGCATTCTGGAAGAGGTACGGGATGAGGAAGGCAAGCCGCTTAGCTCAAATCAATACTCACAGCGCCCAGCGCAACTGTACCGCTTCACGGATTATGCGCCCCTTTTATCGATCTACACGTAAGAGCTGAAGTACAAAGGAGGATGCCTGCATGCAAACAGCAGGACTGGCATTACATACCGACAAATATCAAATCAATATGATGTATGCGCATTGGGTGAACCGATCGCATCAGCAGAAGGCGGTCTTTGAAGCTTATTTCCGCAAACTTCCGTTTGGCAACGGTTATGCTGTATTTGCCGGTCTGGAGCGCATCGTTCATTATATTGCGAACCTGCGGTTTACAGATGAGGATCTGAAGTACCTGTCCGAGCAGGAAGAGAATTATGATACGGCTTTTTTGGAGGAACTAAAGCAGTTTCGTTTCTGTGGAAACCTGTATTCCATGAAGGAGGGCGCTCTTGTCTTTCCAAATGAGCCCTTGATTCGCGTGGAAGGAACCATCATGGAGACACAGCTGGTGGAAACGGCATTGCTGAATTTCATGAACTTCCAAACCTTGATTGCCACCAAAGCTTCACGCGTGAAGCAAGTGGCAGGCCAAGATATTCTGCTGGAATTCGGAACCCGGCGGGCTCAGGAAGAGGATGCTGCCGTATGGGGGGCTCGCGCCGCTTATGTTGCGGGATTTGACGCCACTTCCAATATGCTGGCAGGGCAGAGGTTCGGCATTCCGACCAAAGGCACGCATGCTCATTCCTGGGTTCAAAGTTTTCCATCTGAGCAGGAGGCGTTTGATACCTATGCCAGGGTGATGCCTGATGGCGTGACTTTGTTGGTTGATACGTTTGATACGTTGAAAAGCGGCGTTCCCCATGCGATTGCTACGGCCAAGAAGCTCGAGGAAGCGGGCAAAAAAATGTCGGCTATAAGACTTGATAGCGGCGACTTGGCCTATCTGTCCATACAGGCGAGGAAGATGCTGGATGACGCTGGCCTATCGTATGTTAAAATCGTCGCTTCGAATGATTTGGATGAAAATACGATTTTAAACCTCAAGGCGCAGGGGGCCAGGATCGACACGTGGGGCGTTGGTACCCAGTTGATTACGGCAGCAGACCAGCCGTCCCTCGGAGGCGTGTACAAACTCGTTGAACGCGAGGTCAACGGCGAAATGATTCCTACTATCAAAATCTCAGGCAATCCAGAGAAAGTTACTACACCTGGTAAAAAAGATATTTACCGTATCGTGGATCGCGTTAGCGGGAAAGCTGTCGCAGACTACATCATGTTCCCTGATGAGGAACAGCCGCATGACGGCATGCGGCTGAAGCTGTTTAATCCACAGCATCCTTATCTACACAAGTATGTGAAGAATTACGATGCCATCCCGATGCTTGAGCAGATTTTTAAAAATGGGCTGCAGGTTTACTCCCCGCCATCATTGGACGAAGTCCGCCGCTACCACCGCGAGCAAATGGATCTTTTTTGGCCCGAATATTTGCGGAAATTAAATCCGGAAATATACCGCATCAACCTTAGCGAAAAGGTGTGGGGGCTTAAGCAAGAACTAATGGCCGAATATATGCAGATTGAGGAATAAATCATAAATGGGACCCGGTTAGAGAAACACGGAATTTCTCTAGTGGGTCTCTTTTTTGTATAATAGGCATAAATCAATTTAAGTACGTGTTCAAAAAGACTGGTTTTCAGCACCGAGGCTTATGCTTCAGATGTGCGTTTTTTCAAAACGCTTCAGTTGGATGAAGCTAGGGACTGAGGAGCGGAGCTACACGTTTTCGTAGAAAACGACTTCGTAAGCAACTGCCTGTAGTGGGTACGTGAGCACCTGAAATATTTCCGGAGGAAATATACTTCGTAAGCGTAGGCTTGGCCCGGCTGAATTCAAGATTCGATGTCGAGCCTGCTTCCTGATTCACTTCGTGATCAAAATCGGACTTTTTGAACAACCTCTTTAAGAAGGGAGCAGCATCCCAATGGAGAAATTTGAAGCATATGTGGTTAGGCGTGATGCGAAAGGTTTGACCGGTCAGATCGAAAAAAGAGCTATCGATCAGCTGCCTGAGGGTGATGTTTTAGTAAAAGTGCATTACTCCGGAGTAAATTACAAGGACGGACTCGCTACTTTGCCCGAAAGTAAAGTTGTGAAGGATTATCCCATTGTTCCGGGGATCGACCTTGCCGGTGAGGTGGTCCAGTCAAGTCATCCCGATTTTCGAGAAGGAGATTTGGTTTTATGCACGGGGTATGACCAGGGAACGTCCCACGATGGCGGTTTCAGCAAGTATGCCCGTCTTCCCGCGGACTGGCTGCTTCCACTACCGGAGGGCTTAACCCCGCGTGAAGCCATGGGGATCGGTACCGCGGGTTTTACGGCTGCATTGTCCGTTGATCGTCTCCTGCATTGCGGCGTTACGCCGGAGCTTGGACCCGTGCTGGTTACAGGCGCAACAGGTGGCGTAGGCAGTTTTGCCGTCGATATGTTGTCGAAGGCGGGATTCAGTGTTACAGCGAGCACCGGTAAATCAGAGCAGCAAAAAGAATGGCTTACGAGTCTTGGCGCTGCCAATGTGATTGGCCGGGACGAAATCGTAACCATCTCTGCTGGCCCGCTCGGAAAACAGCGTTGGGCCGGAGTCGTTGATCCGGTTGGAGGACCACATCTTGAAGGACTATTCAAAAACATCCGGTACGGGGGAGCGATCGCCCTTTCAGGGCTCACCGGAGGAATCGCATTTGAAGGCACCGTTTTTCCGTTTATTTTGCGCGGCGTTCAGCTGCTTGGCATCGATTCGGCGTATTGCCCGAAAGAATGGAGGTCCAGCATTTGGCGTAAATTGGGGCGTGAATGGAAGCCGGAAAGGGCTTTGAGCGAAGGGATTCGGGAATGCACTCTTCAAGACTTGCCGGAGGTGCTTCAAGCCATTTTGCAGGGGAAAGCTGTCGGAAGAACGGTGGTCCGTCTGGCATAAAGCAGCATATCTTGCATAACTTTTTGCTGCATAAAGCGTTTGTAATGTTGGCATTCTAAGCCCATATATCTGGCTGTCTTCGGCTGAAACAGCATGAGGGGAAGGATGAATCAACATGAACAAACGGTTAGCGTTATTACTTGTTTCCATACTGCTGGCCGCTACAGTAGGCTGCGATAAGCACAACATCATTAAGAAAGAAACCAAACTGTATAATTTTGATTCATATTCCGAAGGAAATATCCGTGCGCAATCACAAGGTAAAGGACTAAATGGGCAGCTGATCAATGAGCTTGAGTTGGCATTTGGAGCGAAGAACATTCCGCTGACCCATGAAACGTATGCAGAGGACGGACGCGGGAATATTAGTTACATGTTTTATGTCCGGGGAAATCCCCAGCAGTATATTACGCTCCATGTGTTTACCGATGAGCAGGAACGGATCAAACGAATTAAGAATTGGTATGGAGATGAGTACCAAGTTGATACGAAAAAGGCTCGTACGATCATTTACAGCCACAACCAGGCGGCCTTGATTTATACTTCATCGGGAAAAGACAAAGGTGTATACGAAAAGCAGGTACATGAAGTGTTTAACTACCTGCTGGAGCGTATGGACTTTAAGAAGTGATGTAATGAACCTGGGACAGTTGTGCAATATTCAGCTTGATGCGGAAGCGTCAGGCTTTTTTGTTGTTACTTGATCTTTGAAAAAGATGATTGGAGAACATTTGAAGCGATTAGGGTTCAGTATGGTGATCAAGGATATCATTCTACTTTGCCCTGTGAGGTGATGAGAGTAACATGCTCTATTGATGTTTTTTTCTAAAGACATTATGATTAGAGGAATAGCTAACTAACCCCTTTTATAAAAGAGGTTCAATAAGGTGGGACATGTTATAATGGAAGACAAAACTGTAAATATTAAGGAATTTAATCGAAATCGAATATATAAGCTGCTGCGGCAAAAACAAAATCTATCTAAGCAGGATATTGTGCAGCATTTGCAGATCAGCCTGCCAACCGTTACGCAGAATTTAAATTATTTGCTGCAAGAGAAGCTGATTGCGAAAACCGGATCCATTGGCAATACCGGGGGGCGCAACGCACAAGTCTATTCATACATAAGCGATGCCAAAATGGCCATTGGATTAGACATTACACGAAACCATATTACGACCGTGGTTGTCGATTTAAATGGAGATATTATTCATATTAACCGAAGAAGACAGAAATTTGAAACCTCGGATCCCTATTTCCGTTTATTGGGTGATATCATCCAGGAGGACATGAAGAAACTAAATATTGACGATTCCAAAATATTAGGGGTTGGCATCGGAGTCCCAGGATTGATTACGGAAGACCACGAGACCGTTTTTTATGGGAAGATCCTAAATTTCACAGGTGAAACTCTGCAGCGCTTCGCCACATACATTAAGTACCCGGCCATTCTTGTTAATGATGCGAATGCGGCAGGGTTTTCAGAAATATGGGCAACGCCGGACACTCGTAATGTCTTTTATATCTCACTGAGCAATAATATCGGAGGGGCTGTTTATATCGGGAATAAAGTGTTTGCGGGGGAGAATCAAAAGAGTGGAGAAATCGGGCATATTACGATTATTCCGGACGGAATCCCTTGTTATTGTGGGCAAAAGGGCTGTCTCGAGGCTTATTGCTCGGCTTCCTTATTGGCGGATACAGTTGATGGAAATTTGGCACGTTTTTTTGAGGAGGTACAAAAAGGCAACGCTGAGAAACTGATCCTGTGGGATAATTATTTGCGGCATCTATCGATCGCTATTAATAATATTCGCATGCTGTTCGACTGTGACATCATCCTTGGTGGTTACGTCGGGGCTTATATGGAAAATTATATCGATGCGTTGAGGAAGCTGGTTGCCGATCGCAATACGTTCGAAGATCATGCAGATTTTGTGCGCATATGCAATTATAAAACGGAGGCCATAGCGGCGGGAGCTGCGTTGCCTTTTATCGATCGGTTCATAAATCAAATATAAGAAGATAACAATTTTGCAGCTTATCGCATGGAGTTGGTTAAGAGGGGCCTAATTTCTCTCACCTGCTTCATGCGATTTTTTGATGCTTAAAACGGCTAAACAAAAGGGAAATGCTTCGGCCTTTCGCTGCAAAATGAATCTTATTTGAAATTACATATTGACAAGGACGACAAGAGGGGATATTCTTGCATTAAGCAGTTTTGTAAAACACTTTAACAAAACTAATTTACTTATTGAGAGGCGGATGCATAATGGAACAACAACAATCTTCCAGCTTAAAGGCCACAAAAGGAAACGTACCGGCAACTATGAAAGCGCTTGTAGCGTATGGGAAGCATGAATACCGCTTTGAAGCAAACTATCCTACGCCCGAATGCGGGCCAGATGATATGATTATTAAAACGGAAGCATGCGGCATTTGCGCAGGAGACTTGAAGTGCATGCATGGCGCAGCCATGTTCTGGGGTGACGAGACACAACCGGAATGGGTGAAGCCTCCGTTTATTCCGGGTCATGAATTTTTAGGAACAATCGTTGAAGTTGGCACAAATGTAACCGATTTTAAAATTGGTGATCGAGTAACTGCGGATCAGATCGTTCCTTGCCAAGAATGCAGATTTTGCAAAAGAGGGGAATACTGGATGTGCCAGCCCCATAATATTTTCGGATTTCAAGGATCAAACAATGGCGGAATGGCCGAAT
>JAIRVF010000061.1 GCA_031254035.1 Paenibacillus sp. | reverse complement strand
AGGAGGATTATTAACAATGTTTTTTATCAGACTACGTTCCCTTACTTTGAACCAGTAATTAAATACTGTTCAAAGGCTCTGTTTGTCATAACAGAGTAAACGGGATCAGTCTGCCCATTTTTAATAATCTTCATTTGCTCGAATATCGTGAAGAAAGGCAGATTCTCTATGCCTTTCTTTTTTATGTTGATGATGAATTTTTCCTTGGATAAGGAGAGATATATTTGCATTCGACATTCCGAGCATTCCTGATCCATATCATAGGTCGCTACCCGTTTACTCTGATCACAGGCAAATTGCCTATGATTTTTTTTATTTTGAAAGGGGTGTCATCTATGACAAAAAGTCAAAAAGTCATAAGCGCTGAAATGCTCAGCGAATACGCCGAGGCTTTTAGGTGCCCGTATTGTGAAGGTTCGTTAAAGGTCGTTGCTTTGAAAAGCCTGGAATGTCCCAACAACCATTCGTTTGATATAGCAAAACAAGGTTATGTAAATTTGATGACTCGTCCCTTAAATAGCAACTACGGTAAGGAGCTGTTTCAAGCAAGACAGGAAATCGTTATGGGAAGCTGTTTATATGCACCTCTGCATGACAGAATTTCGAAAGTGATTGAGTGTCGCAGGGAGATTTCAAGTCATCCGTTTGTGATTCTGGATGCAGGTTGCGGAGAAGGCTCGCATTTGCAAAGCATTCTGGATATGAATGGGAATGCGGCGGGGGTCGGTTTGGATATTTCAAAAGAGGGCATTGTCATGGCTGCCAAGAAGTACAAGAATCCGATTTGGCTTGTGGGCGATTTGGCCAAATCACCACTGGGGGACCAATCGGTTCACGTTATTCTTAATCTGTTCTCGCCTTCAAATTACAAGGAATTTAAAAGAAGCTTGAAGTCAAATGGTCTCGTCATCAAAGTTGTTCCTCGCTCCAATTATTTGAAAGAGCTGAGAGAAGCGTTTTTCGTTGATGCTGATAAAAGGAGCTTTAACAATGAGGATACCGTGTCACTATTCAAAAAGCACTTCCATCTCTCGGATGTGACCAGCTTATGCTATACCAAATACTTAAATAAAGATGAGCTCGGAAATTTAGTTCAAATGTCTCCCTTGTCTTGGACTTCTGAACAAAAGCATAGAGATGCTCTAATTCGTCAGGGAGATGCTGAAATTACGATCGATATCGATATTTTAGTTGGATTGAATAAATAAAAAATGGAGGTTATCATGGAAAAAGTATGTCTAGAACTTGAAAATGTTGAATTATCCTATTTGGATAAAGTCGTCTTAAATATTCCGCGGCTTGCGGTACATCAGTTCGATCGTATCGGGATTGTTGGAAATAACGGAGCGGGGAAAAGTACGTTGTTGAAACTAATGAACAGGCAAATCAAGCCGGATCAAGGTTATGTTAAGTCCTTTGCTGATTTTGCCTATTTTGATCAATTGGTCAAGCCGAACGATCGGGAAGTCAATTATGAGTTGGTGGGGAAGCTGTCAATTCCGCAAACCGAAATTGAAAATTTCAGCGGCGGAGAACAAACGAGACTGAAATTAGCCAAAATATTGTCCGACTACCATGAAGGGTTATTGATCGACGAGCCAACGACTCACCTTGACGAAGCCGGTACTCAATTTTTTATCGATGAATTGACTTATTATTATGGGACACTTGTACTTGTCAGCCATGATCGATACGTTCTGGATAAGCTTGTTACGAAAATATGGGAAATTGAGGATGGTTCCGTTACCGAATATACAGGGAACTATTCAGAATACGTTGACCAAAAAGTGCTTCAGCGAAAGCAGCAGCAAGAACAGCATGACAAATATATCAAAGAAAAGTCCCGTCTCACAAAATCCGCAGAAGAAAAAATGAAAAAGGCGGATAAAATTACTCAAGCGAATGGACACATTTCAAAAAAGGAATCGAAATCGAAAGCCAATAAAATGTTTATGACCAAATCTAAAGGAACGAGCCAAAAGGCAGTCCAGCGCGCAGCCAAAGCCATGGAGCAAAGAATGAAACAGCTTGAAGCAACCGAAGCGCCCAAAGAAGAACAGTTACCAAGCTTCAGTCAATCGCCGGCCATTCAATTGCACAACAAGTTCCCCATTATGGGCGAGCAGCTGACCCTGATGGCAGGGGATAAAATCCTGCTCAAAGAGGCATATTTCCAGTTCCCATTAGGCAGTACCATTGCGATCAAAGGAAATAACGGGGTAGGGAAATCCACCTTACTTCGTCATATTATTAACAGGGGGGAAGGGACTATCATTTCTCCAAAAGCGGTCATCGGGTATTATGAACAAATGGGTTATCGATTTGATAAAGATCAGAACGTTCTAGATTATATGAAGGGAAGAAGCGAGTATGACGAGAGTAAAATTCGTGCAATCCTTCATTCCATGAATTTTACAGGGAATGATATTAAAAAAAATATTCGCGATTTTAGCGGAGGCGAGGCGATTCGGCTGGTCTTGTGTGATCTTTTCGCCGGACGCTACAATATACTGATTTTAGATGAGCCCACCAATTTTTTAGATGTGTTCTGTATTGAAGCATTGGAGGATTTCATTAAAGCTTACGAAGGTACAATCCTGCTCGTTTCCCATGATCGAAAGTTTGTTGAGGCTGTCGCGGATTGCCAATATGCGATTGAAGATCAAAAACTGAAATTAATTTCTTCCAAGGAATAGGTGAAAAGGGTAAGTTACGACAAAGAGTACAAATTTTGTTCTCCAACAGTAGTGTAGGGCGGGCGGGTGTCGAGGGACAAAAAATGTTCCCGTTGAAAGTCGCTAATTTAGCGGCTTTCAACATCCATGTCATTAAGCTAACGGGCAGGATTAGTTCGAAACAAGAGAGAAAATTTAAAGATAAAATACACTAATTATATGGGGAGATTTTATGAAAATTATTTGTATAACTGAACTGTTGGAAGTTTTCACATTTGGGAAAGAATACGAAATTCTTGACCCTGAAGAGCATAAAATTGAGATTGCTGGAAATGTTCAGGGGGGCTAATCAAGTTAATAAGAACTTATTACAGTCAGCTTTAGGCGACAAATGGAGAGGGTTTTTATATGCGGATTGGGAAGATAAAGTCCCCGATTGGCAAACTTCCAATGGAACTATATTTAACGAAACGAATTTATGCTCTCCAACTGGACAATTGGTTGGTAATGGGAAATATAGTGATTGGGAGACCTTGGAGCAAGACTATTATCAGTTATTCAATGACCTAAAAAATAAAAATGTCATAAGGTTTAGCCAATTGAAAAAGAACAACAAAGTAATTCATTCATGGAGCTTACAAAAATAGCTACACTGTACGAAGCGAACCTCATTCAACCAACGGGCAGGATAGTGATGGTGGCAACCACCAAAAGTATTGGTTATTCATACTGAAAATGGACAACACTTATAGTTGAATATTATTGCACACGGGAGGCATTTCTTCATGAAATATGAGCTCGGGCGCTGCTTGCTGCATGAACGACTTCTGGAATCCAGAAAAACAGTGGAATCGCTGGCAAAGGAATTGCTTCTTAAACCGGAACGAATTTCCGACTTTATGGATAACAAAAGAGTCATGCCGCTCAAAATCGCCATATCGATCGCCGACTCCATCGGTTGTGATGTACGCGCCCTGTATGAATTAATTCCGCTAGTACCGGTATCAAAATGACAGGAACCCGCTCCAGGTGCGGGTTCCTGTCATGAAGGAAAGCATGAATCAGTGCAAGCTAATCAACTTTGATCCTAAGATGGTGACCGTTAATCCGTCTGTGTCGAAATACGTACCCTTCCATGTCAAACGGTTCACTACATAGCCGAGCGTATCTGCATTTGTAGGTCCTATAATACGCTGCGTCGCAAGCAAGTCGTAGCGCGTGTTTTTTTCATTGGACACGATCGGTGACAGACTCCCCAGAGCCAAAACCTCGCCTTTGGTAGGCTGCTTTAGTTTTCCATCCGGGTTGTAATACTGGGCTAGGTATTCTGAACCTTTATTGCTGATGTCGATGAGGAACAACACATCCAGTTGTGGGCTGCTCACACCGACTTTGTAGTAATCCTGATAATGTACTTGGAAAGGATGCGTCTTGTTGTAGGCATCATAATCAAACATCATGTTGAGTGCATTATTTTTAAAGGAAAATACATAAAAAAACCCGTAACCACCGCTCCCCCCTGAATCGATACTGACTAAAATATCCGAAATACGATCCCCTGAAAAATCTCCTAGGAACAATCTTGCATTGTACCCCGCATTACTCGCCAAAGGTACTTGGGTGATTTGTGCCGTGCGCCCGTCTTGAATAATCAAGGTTATTTGATCAGCAAAAATCCCTTCACTCGACTTATTCCCATATAAATACACATAATCGATAACACCGTCACCAGTGACATCCCCCTTTTTTACATCTAACAAGGCCACACTTCTTGAAGCAATCTCGTTCGCATTCATAGGTGCAAATATATATCCGTACATATGGGAGCCTCCTTATTTGATACTCATGACTTAATAACTACAATATGTAGGTGAGTACCTAGTCGATTGTTCATTCGCCCACGGATCCGAATATCCATTCTGAAAATTGATTAAAGCTAACACGAGAATATATTTAAACAAAATGTATTCAAATTTATGGGAGGTTGCTCTTTAATGGCTCCGTTTCTTCGTACAAGCTAAAAGGACTGTATTTGAAGAATCGCATCGTGATGGCACCCATGTGCCAGAGTTAAGTTACAGATGACGATGGGAAGCCGAATGATTGGCATTATGTGCACTATGTTAGTCGCGCCATTGGGGGAGCGGGTCTCATTATTATGGAAATGACCGATGTTGAACCGAGACGGCCGAATTACTCATTCTGACCTCTCGGTAGACCTGGCGCTATCCCACTGTTAAGTGTTCCGCGAACGGGACACAATAGTTCAAAATAAGGGAGCAGAATGCCGTGGGTCGGCAGCTGTTCTTTTTTTATTGAAGTAACGCGAGCATAGAATAATAAGAAGTGCCTAGGAACTAATTGAATTACAAACACACATGATGTATAAAAGTAATACTTGGAGGAATCGGATTTTATGGTAATAGGTCGTTTTCCTGAACGTATTGTAGTTATTGGGGCAGGGATGGCAGGTTTGGTATGCACTTTGGAGCTTATGAAACAAGGATATAACGTGCATTTATTAGAGGCAAATAGTCAACCGGGTGGTCGCATATACACGATGCGGGATCAATTTGCCGACGGATTGTTTTGTGAAATCGGGGCTGCCTTCATTGGAGCGCATCATTTTCTCACATTGAGTTATGCCCAGCAAGCCGGGGTTCAATTAATAAATTTACCAGTCCCCAATAGAAGTTTGTCATATATCGATGGGAGATTAATAATAGATTCTCCAGCTGAACCTGCACATTGGCCTGTTTCACTTACAGCCGAGGAAAGAATTTTAGGATATGCGGGAATGTTGGAAAAGTATCTCTTGCCGGGGCTTAAAGCGACGGGTAATCCTTTTTTGCCGGGCTGGCCCACAAAACAAGCGACACAGCTCGATTCAATGACAATGGAAGAATATCTTAAAGGTCAAGGGGCATCTCCGGGTGCGATTAAGCTGTTTCAGATCGGATATATGCAGATGTTAGGTGATGGTATTCGTAAAGTATCTGCATTACAGCGACTGCTTGACCTAAAAATGGCCGGTTCCGAAAGAAGTACAAAGACTATAGTAGGTGGAATGGATCAGTTACCGAAAAAGCTTGCCCTTACAATTGGCTCTAATATCAGTTATGGATGTGCTGTAACACATATTGAACATAGTAATAAAGGAGTAACGATCCGATTTAATCATTCCGGCGAAGTTTTCACTATCTGCTGTGATCGGGTCATTGTGGCCATTCCCTCTACAGTCTTGCGTACAATTCATTTTTCTCCGCCACTTAGCAAAGAAAAAAATGATGTCGTTCAAAATCAACTTTCAACTTCCGTTACGCGTACTGTAATGCCCCCCATTGTCAAGACAGGATTTCTTGAGGAATAAGTTAATCCTCCTTATCGTGTAGTCTAGCAATTTAAGATGCGATTTTTTCAGATGAATGGAGATAGAATTGATCGG
>JAIRVF010000043.1 GCA_031254035.1 Paenibacillus sp. | reverse complement strand
GGGCTGTGCAGTTTGTGCGGGCTGTGCAGTTTCTGTCGGTTGTGCGGTTTGTTCCATTTTCGCCGGCTCTAAAGCCGCCCTCTTTCCATTACCTCCCCCTGAGTTCCCGCCGCTTGCTGTAGTTTGTTCTGTATGGGTCACTGGTGTCTGCATATCCACCTTCGGAGTGCTCTCCAACTTGGCATTCAGCGGCTTCCATTCTTCGGTCGTATCCCCATGCTTCATACCTGACAGCAAAATCACCGCACTTCCCAGTACCGCGCAGCAAATACTGATATAAAGCGTCATTCGTTTCATAAATATACACCTCTCATTCATAAAATAAAATTAATCGCTTCCTCAAGAAATACGCCCGTCACCGAAAATAAAAAGGAGTGTCAAACGCCCCTTCTGCTGGAAAAAAGTCATTAGGTACAAGCCCATGCGCATACATTAAGTAGAAGGATTGCGCCGCTATCGCAAAGCACGAAAGGAGGGGACCTATATGAAGGTAGGATTCATCGGAACCGGTAGTATGGGAAGTGTGTTGCTTGATGCCTTCATTACTTCCGGTGCGCTTTTGCCCCAGCAAATCTCAGCTAGCAACCGTACAGAAAACAAAGTCAATTTGCTGGCGCAGCGTCACCCCGGGATCAATGTATGCCGCAGTAATGTAGAGACCGTCAACAACAGCAAAATCGTATTTCTATGCGTAAAACCGCTTCAGTATAAAGTTGTATTGGATGAAATCGCGAATGAAATAAAACCGGATCAGATCCTTATATCCATTACAAGCCCTGTTCAAATTCACCACCTTGAAAACACCCTTTCCTGCAAAGTTGCCAAAGTGATTCCAAGCATCACACATCTCACCCAAAGTGGAGCTTCTCTCTGTATGTACGGCTCTCGTATCACTACGGAAGACAGGCTGCTGTTAAATAAGCTGTTAGGCGCCATCAGCGAGCCGGTGGAAATCGAGGAATCCCATGTGCGGATTTCTTCAGACTTCTCCAGCTGCGGCCCCGCATTTATCAGCCTCTTCCTCGATCTGTGGGTGGATGCCGCTGTGGAAGTAACAGGCATCGGGCGCAAGGAGATTACGGCGATGGCCGGGGAAATGCTGCTTGGAACGGGCAAGCTGCTTACTGAAGGCGGATTTAAGCCCACTGAGCTTCAGGAAAGAGTAGCGGTTCCTGGCGGCATTACCGCTGAAGCCCTCGCCCTGCTGAGGAAAAACCTGGATGGCGTGTTTCACCAGCTTATTGCCACGACATACGCCAAATACAATGATGATCTGAACAAATGTGATATTCTTTTTGGCGAATCCAAAACGTAGCAGCCTGGCACGAAATGTTCGGCATTCGCCAAACTTAAGTACCCCACATTCTAAATAACCCCACTAAGAGTATCGGAAAGAAGTCCGGGTGCCTCTCAAAGAGGGGCGCTTTTGCGGAGCAAAAGTACGGAGTGGAGCCTATGCTTCGATGCGTATTCCAAATACTTTGCGGGGACCCCAATAAGCTTCATCAGGGCAGTGATTTTATACTTTCTGATATTCGAAAAAAATCCCCGCACAACATACGTTGTACGGGGATTGAATGCTTTTCGATCCTGTTTAAATTATTTAGTTGGCAACAATATTTATTAGCTTGCCCGGTACCGTAACCACCTTGCGTACGGTTTTGCCCGCGATGGCCTGCTGGACATTCTCCTGGGACATGCCGAATTCCTGCATGGCTTCCTTGCTCATGTCCTTAGCAATCATGGCACGCTGTACGATTTTCCCGTTGACCTGAATGACAATTTCAACCTCGGAATCAACCGTCCATGCCTCATCAAACACAGGCCACGAAACATAAGTAATGCTTTCCTGATGTCCAAGGCGTTCCCACAGCTCTTCGGAAATATGCGGTGCTAATGGCGAGAGCAGCTGCGCGAAATCCTCAATCGCTTTACGCGGAATCGAATCGACCTTGTACGCATCGTTAATGAAAATCATCAGCTGGCTGATTGCGGTATTGAAGCGCATATGCTCCATATCCTCGGTTACTTTTTTGATCGTTTTATGCCATACGCGTTTGAATTCGTCGCTGCCTTCATGATCGGTAATCTTCGCGTTCAGGCTGCCGTCATCGTTAATGACCAGGCGCCATACACGGGACAGGAAGCGGTGAGCGCCTTCCACGCCGTTTTCGTTCCAAGGTTTCGTTGCTTCAAGCGGTCCCATGAACATCTCATAAATGCGAAGCGTGTCGGCTCCGAAGTTCTCTACGATTTCATCGGGATTGATGACGTTGCCGCGGGACTTACTCATTTTCTCGTTATTCGTTCCAAGAATCATACCTTGGTTAACCAGCTTCTGGAATGGCTCTTTAGTGCTTACTACACCCAGATCGTAAAGGACCTTGTGCCAGAAACGGGCATACAGCAAATGAAGTACCGCATGCTCGACACCGCCGATGTACAGATCAACCGGCAGCCATTCGCGTTCCTTCTCTTTCGAGACGAGCGCTTCCGTATTATGCGGATCAATATACCGCAGGTAATACCAGCAGCTGCCCGCCCATTGCGGCATGGTGTTGGTCTCGCGGCGTGCTTTCATGCCGGTCTCCGGATCTACCGTTTCCACCCATTCGGTTACATTCGCAAGCGGGGATTCGCCTGTTCCCGATGGTTTGATCTGGTCAATATCTGGCAGCATCAGAGGAAGCTGATCCTCCGGAACGGTTTTCATCGTACCGTCTTCAAGATGCAGAATCGGGATTGGCTCACCCCAATAACGTTGGCGGCTGAAGAGCCAGTCGCGCAGACGGTAGGTTGTTTTGCCTTGGCCTTTGCCGTTCTCTTCGAGCCATACGATCATTTTGGCGATCGCTTCTTCAGTGCCGAGTCCATCCAGGAAGCCGGAGTTCACATGATCTCCTTCTCCAGTGTATGCTTCTTCTTGCACATTTCCGCCTTTAACTACCTCAATGATTTCCAGACCGAACTGCTTCGCAAATTCCCAGTCGCGAGTGTCATGGCCTGGAACCGCCATAATTGCGCCTGTTCCGTAACCGGCAAGCACATAGTCAGCGATCCAGATTGGCAGTTTTACACCATTTACAGGATTAATGGCATATGCCCCTGTAAATACGCCTGTTTTGTCCTTGGCCAGATCCGTACGCTCCAGATCGCTCTTACGGGCAGCCAGGTCCTGATAAGCTTTGATGGCTTCCTTTTGTTCCTCTGTTGTAATGTCGGCGACCAGGTCATGCTCAGGAGCAAGTACGCAGTAACTGGAGCCAAACAAAGTGTCCGGACGTGTCGTAAATACGGTCAGCTGGCCTGCATGGCCTTCGATCTCAAAATTCACTTCAGCCCCTTTGGATTTGCCAATCCAGTTGCGCTGCATATCCTTGATGCTTTCTGTCCAATCGAGTTCTTCCAAATCCTCAAGCAAGCGCTCGGCATATTCGGTAATTTTCAGCACCCATTGTCTCATTGGCTTGCGAATTACCGGGTGCCCGCCGCGCTCGCTCTTGCCGTCAATGACTTCTTCGTTGGCAAGAACCGTGCCCAAAGCCGGGCACCAGTTAACAGGCAGCTCAGACACGTAAGCAAGGCCTTTTTTGTACAGCTGGACGAAAATCCACTGCGTCCACTTGTAATATTCCGGATCCGTCGTACTGATCTCGCGATCCCAGTCATAGGAGAAACCGAGAGATTTAATCTGACGGCGGAAGTTGTTAATATTTTTCACCGTAATGTCGCGTGGGTGCTCGCCGGTATCAAGTGCGTGCTGCTCCGCTGGCAAACCGAACGCATCCCATCCCATCGGATGAAGTACGTTGTAGCCGCGCATTCTTTTGTAGCGGGATACGATATCGGTAGCTGTATAACCCTCAGGATGCCCTACATGGAGACCTGCTCCCGATGGATACGGAAACATATCCAGAGCATAGAACTTCGGTTTTCCGGGATCTTCTCCGGTCTTGAACGTATGATGTTCATCCCAATACTTTTGCCACTTCGGCTCAATCGTCTGGGGTTGATACCCCTGTTCCTGCTGGTGATTTTCACTCATGATTTATTGTCCCCCTCTTACTGTCAGGCGGCCCGCTTTCTCGCGCCGCATTTACTTATTTGAAACATACTGCAGGGAAAACGTCTCCATATACGTTCATGGAATTCAGCCTCGTAAATCCTGCAATTAAAAAAACCTCTGCATCCATAGCGTATTAGCGCTAGGGACGAGAGGTTTGATTCCCGTGGTACCACCCTAGTTAGCGGAAAATATACTTTATTTTCCACTCCCTTTGCACCCTTTAACGGAGGTGAGGCGATAGTTCTTCTCGCAGGCTGAAACCGAATCTTCATAAGCTGCGTTCAAACCATGACTCCGAGGTGAGTTCATTCCGCTTCGTCAACCGACTTGCACCAACCGCCGGCTCTCTGCGTGACACCGCTGAAACTAATACTCCTCATCATTGTCAAATATTTAGAAGTTCATATAAAACATTAAGTCATATTATATATAAAACCGGTATCACAGTCAATCCGGTTCCTGCTCTGAAGCAGCTCTTATTGGGAAAATAAAAAGCTGAATGCCGGCTTGTCAGAACACTTAGGTTCCGACAGGCAGGATTCTTATGGTGTATTACTGTGGGTTGGTCGTCCAGATCCCTGCAGTTTTCACGAATACGCGCGACGGAAGCTTTAAAGTTGCCAAAGCAAGTTCTGCCACATCCTCCGGCTGCATCATCCGGTCTTCATCCCCGATATTCAGATTATTGTTGCGGGCCAGATCAGTATTCACCGTGCTTGGGGTGAGCGCAACGACACGGATATTCTTTTTGCGGACCTCTTGAAGAAGCGACTCCGTCAAACCCATAATGCCGAATTTGGATGCACAATACGCCGAACCTGTCGCGAAGCCTTTTTCCCCGGCCGTCGAAGAGATATTGATAATATCTCCGCTGTTTTGTTCCATCATCGCAGGGAGAACTGCACGGGAAACATAATACGTCCCCATCAAATTGACCTGAATGATACGTTCCCACTGCTCAGGGTCCATCTCGGCAACGGTGCCGAAACCAGCTATCCCCGCATTATTGATTAGAATATCGATGCTTCCAAGCTCCTGTCTAAGTTTCGAGATGGCCTCCTCTACCTCAGAGCGGGAAGATACGTCAGCCGTTGCTGTATATACGGACACGCCGTATTCCTTGGAGAGTTATTCCTTGAGCGATTCAAGATCGGAAGACGTTCTAGCCATCAGCCCGAGCTGGACTCCTTCTTTGGCAAGCGCCGTCGCAATAGCACGGCCGATTCCTTTGCCTGCACCTGTAATAATCGCTGTTTTATTTTTCAAGTCGTTAAGTTTCATTTTTATCGTCCTTTCATTTGGCTCAATACTGAAAAAATAGTTCTTAACATTATGCGAGGTGACCGCTACGGTTACGGATCGTTCTTCCGATCGCTGTTGTCTCCAAATTTCTTGATTTTGCTTTTAAATAAGGTAGAAATTCGGAGACAAAGGCGAACGCTTCCGCTTCTTCAGATCGATTCCGTCCCCTCCGCTACATTCGCTTTTTGTCAAGCACTAATCATGATGTTGAGCCTTTCAGTTTTTCAAGATTATTTTAAACCCAGTCATACTTTGAGGCAAAAAACCCCGGAAACCAGTTCCGAGGATTATTTTACTATTTATAAGAATTAATCCCACGCCGAGATTATGCCTTTTATTTAACCGCCACGTAAAAAAGACGCTGGGCATCATCACCGGCCTCAACCCATTCAAAATCCGCATAACATTTCACGTCCCGGAAACCCGCTTTGGCCAGCTCGGTTTGCATCCATTCCGGATCATAGGCGCGCTGAACATGCGTCTCTTCAAACCGGCGATACAGGCCACCTTGCTCCTCCCTCGCGAAAATGCTCAGGTGATGCTCTATTTCGCAGCGGGATGCGTCCAATTCACAAGTCCATATGTAAGATACCGACCGTTCATCCCACACAAAAGGTTGCTCTTCATCATAACGGATGATCGTATTCGGATGATGCACGTCAAACAGGAAAATCCCTCCGGACTTTAAACCTTTGTATGTTTGAACGAATGCCGAGACCACATCTTGCTCCTCAAGCAGATAGTTGAAGCAATCGCAGAAGGAAATAACCGAATCTACCTGATCAGGTACTTCCCATTCCCGCATATCCTGCTGTACCCAGCGGATCGAGCCTTCGCGAAAAAGTCTGCTGCCCTGGGGGGTGCTTTCCATTTTCCGTCTTGCGACAGACAGCATGTCTGCAGACAAATCGATGCCCGTCACTTCGAAACCCGAATTGACGAGCGGAATGGTAATGCTGCCTGTGCCGCATCCGAGCTCAACGACGCTTTTCGGCATGGCGCCATGCTTCTCCCAAGCCTGACGAGCGAAGCGGAGCCAATCCGGATAAGGCATATCCTCCATCAATTCGTCATAGACATATGCAAATTTTCTGTATGAAGACATGATGTCACCACACTTTCTTATTTCACTTCAGCCTTTAGAGGTTGCTCAAAAAGCCTCACAATTAACGCTATTCATCCGATTTCTCGGTATCCGGCTTAACCAAATAGGTCCAATTTTCCTTTTGCGTTATGAGGCCTTCCTTCATCAGCTTGCCCAAGGCCCGCTTAAAGGCCGATTTGCTGATGCCGAAACGCTGTTTGATGATGTCCGGTGGCGTTGCATCCGAATACGGCATGCCGCCTGTCGGACGTTCCTTCAAGAAGGTCAGAATCCGTTCCGAATCTAGGTCGCGGCCAACTTCTTTGCGCTGAGCCATCGAAAGATTCACGCGGCCGTCTTCGCGGATATGGCTGACGCGGACTTCCACTTCCTCACCAAGTCTCAACAAATTCAAGCGTTCTGAAGAGTGAATCATACCGATGACGCCAAGTCCAACTACACCGCCGTCCACGATGACGAAAGTCCCCATTTGAAGCGGTCTGTATACCGTCGCTTTTAACCATTGGTTTAGCCATGTTGCAGGCGCCCTGAAAGCATGGTGGGACAATTCCTGCTCCCCTGCCAGCTTAGCGCGCAAGCGTCCCTGCTTATCATGCTCCATAATGACAAATACCGAATCCCCTACCTGCGGGTGAAGATCCTTCAGCTCAGGGAGCTCACGTATCGGCAACAAAAGCTGACGCCCAAGGCCCATCTCCAAAAAGCAGCCAAGCCGCGGATGGACATCGGCAACAACAAGTTTAGCCATCTCGCCAAGCGTGAGGTACGGCTTTTTCATCGTAGCTGCCAGCCGATCTTCGGTATCGTAGAAGATAAACACTTCAACCTCATCGCCCGGCTTGATCTCACGCGTCAATTCCGAATAATGAAGCAGCACGTTCTGCCCGTCGGCATCCAAGAAATAACCGTAAGGTGATACCTCGCGCATGACCTCATATGTCTGTATCGTTCCTGCAATCAGACTCATACCGTTTCCACAACCTTGGCATCCGACCATAGGCGCTCGATGTTGTAATAATCGCGCTCATCCCGGTGGAATACATGCACGATGACATCTCCGAGATCGATTAGTACCCAACGCGCAGAGTTCATTCCTTCGATTCCGCGGACCTCCGAGCCCGCTTCGTGAACGCGCTTGCGGATTTCCGTCGTGATGGACTGAACCTGCGTATCGGAATTACCGTGGCAAATGACGAAATAATCGGCAATCAGCGAGACGCCTTTCAAATCAAGCGCCACGACGTTCATCGCTTTTTTATCTTCAGCTGCTTCAACAGCCAAGTTTAATAATTGTTCTGATGTAAGGGTCATGAATTCGCCTCCAACTGTTTAATAAGATCATTACGGGCAAACACTGTTAGCGGAAAAATAATTTGCCGCCGTGATACGAGTAGACTAATGGTAGAATCAAATCCTGCAATTAGCCCCTCTTCAAGGCTATGGTTGGCCAGTTCACGAATATTATTCACGCCGGGAAAATCCCTTCCCGGTTCGATGTAATCCGCTAGGCACACCACCTTATCCATCAGCGTCATCCCGATCCGTCCGGATGTATGGTACTTTATCGCATTCAGTATTTCCGGGTCTTCAACGCCGTAGTCGCGTTTGGCAACAAAAGCTCCAACTTCGGCATGCCAAAGCGCTTTATCATAAAACAGAAGATCTTTGGATAAGTCGTTATCCCGGATGACAGCCTCCATTTGCTTGACGGGCCAGTATTTGGCGACATCATGCAAAATCGCGGCCCGCTCCGCTTTCACAGGATCAGCTCCGTACTTCTCGGCCAGCTTAACCGCTGTCACCATCACACCCTGTGTATGCTGCCAGCGCATGGCCGGCATTTGCTCCGAAACCGATTTAATCAGTTCTTCCCGGCTGAATTCCATACAATCCTCTCCTTCTGATATAGTCATAGACGCTGTCCGTTACCATATAGCGGATCGAATGACCTGTGGCCAGCCTTTCTCTGATTTCCGTGGATGAAATATCGACCTGCGGCATGTCGGCTAGAAGCACCTTTCCTTGCAAGTAAGGAGGCAATGCTTCCAAATTCAGCGTTGTTCCAGGCCGCCCGACGCCGATAAAGCTCATGTGGTTTACGAGTTCCTCGATTCCTTCCCATTTGGGAAGGTAATTGACCATATCGGCACCAATAATAAAATGAAACTCTATACCTTCAAAAGAACTGCGGATATCCTTCACGGTATCAATGGTGTAGGATATGCCGCCTCTTCTGATTTCAATATCAAGTGTCCGGAAACAGGGATGGTCCGAAATCGCTTCGGCCACCATGCCGAGCCGGTCCTCTCCCGATGCTCCGGCCTGTTCTTTATGGGGCGGGATATGGCTTGGCATGAACCAGACTTCGTCAAGCCCGAACGAATCCCTTGCCGCTTCAGCGGCCAGCAAATGGCCGATATGAATCGGATCAAAGGTGCCGCCCATGATGCCTACCTTCATGGTGAAACCTCCCGCTTATGGCAATTCTATTGTTTTATGGTCTTTGGATTCCTTGTACAAAATAATCGTGCCGCCGATCACCTGCACCAGCTCAGCCCCGGCTTTTTCCGCAAGCTCTTCGGCAATTTCATACTTATCCTCAAGGCAGTTGTTCAACACGCTGACCTTCATCAATTCTCTTTTTTCGATCGCTTCGCTAATATGCTTTACAAGCTGCTCATTGAATCCTCCCTTACCTACTTGAAAAATCGGATCCAAATGATGTGCAAGTGATCGAAGATAGCGTTTTTGCTTACCTGTTAACATGTATAATCATAACTCCTTAATATTCAACTGTATTCAGTGTCCCCGAAAAGGGAACTATTCGGCCATATTGTGCAATACGGCACTTCTCATCGCAGCCACCGGAGCCGGTAGACCGGTCCAATATTCAAGCGCATAGGCGCCTTGATTCACGAACATGCCCAAGCCGCCGTGCACTTTACAGCCCTTACGTTCGCTCTCCGCAAGCAATCTCGTCTGAAGCGGATTATAGATCAGATCACTGACGACGATGCGCTCCGGAATGAGGTCTACATTCACCGGCGTCTCAGCCACATGTGGATGCATTCCAACCGAAGTCGTATTGATCAGGATGTCGGTTTCCTTAAGATATACCGGCAACTCCTGCAAGGATATCCCCCGGATATCCGCCAAGTCCTTCCATTCAGCGGCAATCGCCTCCGCTTTGTCGGCCGTGCGATTGGCGATACAAATCCGGTCTGGACTTTCCAGCGACAATGCATGCACAATGCCTCGCGCAGCGCCGCCCGCGCCCAGCACCATGATCTTCTTCCCCTTAAGTTCAGAAACCGCCTCTTCCTTTAGCGAGCGAACGTAACCAATGCCATCTGTATTGTACCCGGTCAGAATGCCATGATCATTAACGATCGTATTGACGGCGCCGATCCGGAGTGCCGTTTCATCTAGGTGATCGAGATAAGGGATCACCTCAAGTTTATGGGGTATCGTGACGTTGATTCCCCGGAAGCCAAGAGCCTTGATTCCGGCAATGGCCTCCGCTACTTGACCGCGCTTGACATGCATTGGAACATAGGCACCGGGTAGACCCAATGCCGACAATGCTGCTTGGTGCATGACAGGCGATTTGGAATGAGCGATAGGATCGCCGATCACACCAAGAAGCAGCGCGCCGGTGCCTGCCAGCAATTCCGCTTTTACCATATCTTAATCCCGCCTCTCCCGTACATGCGTCAGATCAAGGAAGGTCTTGCCAGCACTTTTACGCCTTTAGGCGCATGGATGGCCACCAGAGCCCCCTGATCGCCGTTTACCTTGATCCAGCCGATGCCGGAAATAAACAGATCCAGCTTGGCCCCCTTCGGAACTCGGATCTCATGCCTGGTCCACTCTGGCAGCTCGCCCAGATTTTCCGTGTTCGGTGGTGACAGCAGCGTACCTGCATGCTCTTCGTATAAAGCGTCGGCCTTATCCAGTTTGGTTCGGTGAATATTTAACCGGCCGCTAATAAAGCAGGTAAAAGACTGCCGTGCCCCCTGAATAAAATCAAACCGGGCCATCCCCCCAAAGAAAAGCGTCTGGCCTTCGTTAAGCTGATAAACAATCGGTTTCAACGGATTTTCCGGCATAATTGCCCCCAAATCCTTCCGATTCACCAGTTCGCTGTAACGCCAAGGATACACGATTCCCGGGGTGTCGATGATGAAATGGCCGTCATCCAATGGGATGCTGACCATATCCAGTGTCGTACCAGGATAACGCGATACCGTAAGCTCCTGCTCCAGATCACTGTAATCACGGATTAACCGATTGATAAGCGTGGACTTACCTACATTAGTTGCTCCTACTACGTACACGTCACGATTGCCGCGGCGCTCGGCCACCGCATCAAGCAGACGGTCGAAACCTTGATTTTTCTTGGCGCTGCATAGGATGATTTCCTCGGTTTTGAGCCCCTGTTCCTTGCACTGCTTTTGCACCCAGTTGATCACTTTATTCCAGTTGGTCACTTTAGGCAAAAGGTCGATTTTATTGACGGCGAGAATTACAGGGTTATTACCTACAAACCGCTGCAGTCCCGAAATCAAGCTGCCTTCGAAATCAAAGAGATCGACAATATGAATGACGAGCGCATTCTTTCCGCCGATTTGGCTTAAGAGCCGCAGGAATTCATCCTGGTCCACCGTAACGGAAGAAGCCTCGTTATAGTTTTTGATACGGAAGCAGCGCTGGCAAATGACCGGATCCTTGCCAAGCGACTTCTCCGGAATATACCCCGGTAAACCGGGATTAAGCGCCTGCAGCTCAATGCCACAACCGCTGCATTTTGGGACGCTTTGTCCGCCCATCGGGTCTTTCATTAATGTTTATCCTCCTCAAGCCATTGTCCTTTTTTGCGCAAGCGCTTCAATGCGATCTTCTCCAGGCGGCGGTTGATCTTCGTCCCCCAGCCCTCGTCCGCAATTGAAATCGGAAGCACAAGCACTGTAAAAAGACCCATACGGTTGCCGCCGTATACATCGGTCATCATTTGATCGCCAACCACGATCGTTTCTTGGCCGCTGAGCCCCATTATACTCAAGGCTTTGCGGAAAGGCGCATTCGTGGGCTTGCGCGCCTGATGTACAAACTCAATATTCAGCGGTGTGGCAAAAGCCGCAACACGCTCCATGTGGTTATTCGATACAATGATCAGCTTAAACCCGATTTGTTTCACGCGCTCAAACCAGGTGATCAATTCCGGAGTGGCTAGCGGCTCCTTTGCCCCGACCAGCGTGTTGTCCAGGTCTGTAATGATACCCCGATAACCCTTGGCGTACAAGCCTTCCAAATCGATATCAAATACCGTATTCACCCTTAATTTAGGGATTAACTTATCGAACAAATTGTTGTCACCTCAGTTTCATAGGACAAACTATACCATAATCTACGTGGTTAGTAAAAAAGATGAACTACATTCATTCTTTCGATTTCTAAAAAAAGAAAACGCCCGCGAGGGGCGCCGGGCGCAAGGCCCTGATTATGCTGCAGTATTTTCCATCTCTTTCAAGGCGGTCCGAAGTTCGCGGCTGTAGGCATTTACGCTTCTCCATTCTTCTTCCGATACGGATTCCGGACTGTATTTCGCCCTCTCAAACAACATCAGCAGTTGTTTAAGTGGAGGGGACAAAGCAGGCATTTCCTTATTCCATCTGTTCACTGACTCCCGGAGAGTTTCATGCGAATTCCGGAAAATGCGCTTGCGTTTCAGGATGTTTATCCACCGCTCGGTCATGACGATCACTTTCTGATCCGCGGTCAGCTTTTGCCCCTTGCGAACCCCGACGAGGTGAAACCGCAGCGGGATCCGGAACAGCCATGCACTATACGCCGCTAGCAAAGCAATGATAAGAACTGAAATCCCGGCCACAGCCGTCCCAGAAAGGCCCGTATTCTTCCCGGGTGTTCCCACCACTTCCTCCTTCTGAACATCCGGTTTCGGCTTTTTTTCCTCTTGCGGCGCCGTAACCGGTTTGCTGTCTGTCTTATGGGTCAGCAGCGGCATGTTAAAACCAGGCGTAGCCTCGACAGGCACCCAGCCGTATGATCCAAAATAGACTTCGGCCCAGGAATGCGCATCTGCATTGGTAACGGTATAGATGCCAGAATCCGGCAAGTCCCCGCCCAGTTTTTGCATCGTATCCGAGTCCATTTGCTGCTGGCCCGGTACATAACCCTTGACCCACCGGGCCGGAATATGCAGCGAGCGGGCCATCATAACCATGGAGGTAGAGAAATAATCGCAGTACCCTTCTTTCACTTCAAATAAGAAGCCGTCAACGAAATCTCCGCTGTTTTTTTTAGACAGGTCCGGCTGGTTCGTATATTTAAAGTTATTTATTAGGTAGTTTTGCAGCAATCCTATTTTTTCATACGGCGTTTGCGCAGTTGAAGTTACCTGCTCCGCAAGATCACGCGTCCGTTTGGGGAAATCCTTGGGAATTTGCAGATAATCTTCATCCAGCTTCTCATTGCCATACAAATCCTTAAAGGTTTCCCCCCGGATCTCGTCCTCTGGAATAATAGGAAGCTCCGATACGATCGTATACATCTTCGGGTATTTGGAATCGCTATTCCAATGGAGAGTGGATTGGCTGCCCTCCCACAGAATTCTCCCCGAATCCGCCTTGTCAATCTGCTTGATTTCGGTTATGTGGAAAGCACCGAACAAAACGGGATACACATTATCATTCAGCATCGTCACGGTTTGCTCCATCGTTTCCGTTTCTCCTGCCGCAGCGATATCTCTGCTTAGCAGGGCAGAACCTGCATCCACTTCCTTGTAACCGCTGCCCGCGCCGGGATCAGACCAGCCGCTGCCGGAATATACATGTCTGGTTTCACCGCGCCAATAGCTGCGTTTATCGGACTTCACCGTCATCACTGGCGAATAGTCAAAATCAAACGTTCCGCCAAGATGGTTGTCATTGCGGCTATAACCTGAAGTGCTGCTCTTTTTGACAACCGCCAGTTCACCGCTAACATCCCTCGTTTTAGAGGAACCTCCCGAGGATTCCACCCAAGCGGTATATGGATCGGTCAATAGTGGCGATACCGTTGGCATGTTGACACCGACTACGAAAATTACGGCAAACAAGACGGCGGCATGAATAGAAATTTTGAGCGGGTACTTCCGAAGCCCCCTCCAGCCTGTAGGGACTCGTGATTGAAAACGCCGGAGATGCTCACTTACGAGCCATCCCAATGCCGCAAAAACCGTCCATGCCACTTCACGCCAAAGATCGACCACCGTAAAGGAATCCAGAATACAAAAAGCAATCACATTCATTCCAGAAAAAACGAGTATCCGGCGCTTTGTGCTAACCAATACGGCGCTGAGCAGCATCAGGATCAACGCAGCCAGAGCGATCCAGATGTACGGTGAGAGATTTTCTATATATTGTTGAATGCGGTTTGCCATAGCTCCGGAGGGCATGTAAACCCAGTATCTCACCAATTCCCGATGGATAATGTACAAAACAGCTGCACATTCCAGGACGAGCCGGTAGACTCGTTTAAAGGGCAACAACATTTCTACCGCGGCAGCAAAGGTTATACCAAGCAGAACAATCGATTTCGTTTCCTCGTACCAGGTAAAATCCATAAAGGAAATCCACTGCATCCCTATAATCCAAATCCAAAAAACGGACAAGGAATAAAAAAGCGAGCTTCTTACATAAGAAAGCCAAGTCTTCATGGCATTCCTCCTCCCAATGCTGTAGGCAGATCACGCAGATCCGCGACGGAGCAGCTAAAAGTCCCACGTACCTTCAGCATGGAAATCCAGCCTTCTTTCGCGTCATTGCCGGATGAATTCACCAGAATATGGGAGGGAGTATATCCGCGCGTATCGGCCCACCGCAGCAGCTCCATCGTTTTGCTACCGCTCTGCGGACTGATCAGGACGAACAGACAGCCGGAAGGGATGAAGCGCCCGCTCTTCGCAAGCTTCGGCTGAAGATCGCCAAAGCCGTCCGCCGCCACATCCACCAGATGATGCATGATCCGTTGGCGATCATTGTAATTTTCACTCGGGGCAAACATCTTGAATCGTTCTCCAACAGTTGCAAGCCCTATACACAACCGTTCCCGAGAAGCATAATTGATCAGCGAAGCTGCCGTGGAAACCGCTAGCTCAAATTGCTTGTCCGAGGAATAATGCGCCGAAATAGCGTCGAGGATAATCATGATTTTGGGTATGGAATCATATTCGAACTCCTTGGACTTCCAGGAGCCTGTCTTTGCGGTGGCATTCCAGTGAATCCGCGAAATCCGGTCCCCGTAGACATAGTCCCTTACTCCGTTAATCTGTGTCGTTTCCCGGCGTGAAGCTGCGGCTCTTTGGGGACCGGCAAGCCGCGAATTTTTATCGATGATCTTCCAGCCCGGAATCGATACCATACGCGGGAAAACCCGGAACTGTCCGGGAACATGGAACGTGCCTTTATGCTCGATAAATCCGAAGATATCTTCCGACACGCATTCCGTTTCGGTGAAGAAATACCTACCGCGTTCAAGCGGCGGCGTTCGGAACATCAGCTCGCCGCTTCCGCGTAAATCGGGAATCACGCTTTCCTCGAAAGACCAAGTTTCCCCGTTATGGCGTTTCATGACTTCACGGATGATGACATAAGGCATCGGAAGAAAACCCGGCACGGCAAATTTCAGGCTCACTTTCACTTGATCCCCTGCGCGCAGTGCTTCCTCCTGCACATCCGCGGAGAGATTGCGCTCTCCGTGGGCATGTCGGATTCCGCCTAGCCCGACGGCAATCAAATAAATGACCAGAATGCTAATCATAGCGAGCAGCATCAGCGATGTTTTGCCTCCCTGAAACAATACAAACAGCAGGGTTCCAGCCCACACTGCAAGCACAATCCAGATGCGGGGATTCCGCAAAATCGATCCGATTGTCTTCAGCAGCGCTTTCATGATCTCAACGCTCCAGCGCCACAGGTACATGGACCTGCTGCAATATATTTTTAACGACGGACTCCGTGGTGACGTTATCAAGACGAGACTCCGGTCTGAGAATGATACGATGTGAAAGAACATAGGGAGAAAGTATCTTAACATCGTCTGGCAGCACATAATCCCGCTGCTGTATAAACGCGTAGGCCTTGCTGGCCATCATCAGGGACAGTGACGCGCGCGGGCTGGCTCCTAGCAGAACGGCGGGATGCTGCCGGGTCTTGCGGACAATTTTCAGCAGATAATCGGTAACGGCATCATCAATAAAAACATTCCGGATTTCCTTCTGCATTTTTGCAATCTGGTCCATATGAGCGACTGGCTGCAGCTGATCAACGGGCTGCCCCAGCTTATGCTGCTGTAGGAGGTTTTTTTCGGTTGCGGCGTCAGGATAACCCAGACAGATTTTCATCATAAAACGATCAAGCTGGGCTTCGGGAAGCATATAGGTTCCCTCGAAATCAATCGGGTTCTGGGTAGCGCAAAGCATAAACGGTTTGGGCAGTTCATGCGTCTCCCCATCCACCGTGACGCTCCGTTCCTCCATGACCTCCAGAAGCGCCGATTGCGTTTTTGTGGTTGCCCGGTTGATTTCATCGGCCAGCAAAATATTCGTCATGACAGGACCCGGCCGAAAAAGGAACCGCTCTTCCCGCGGATGAAATACGGATACACCAGTAATGTCGCTCGGTAGAATGTCAGGGTTGCACTGCACCCGACGGTAATCGCCGTTCATGGACTTGGCCAAAGCTTTGATCATTTGTGTTTTGCCTGTACCAGGCACGTCTTCAATCAGAATATGCCCCTCTGCCAGGAGAGCAGTAAGCAAAAGTTGGATTTCAAAAGCCTTGCCTAAGATGCAGGATTCAAGGTTAGTTTTTACGGCTGTAATGGTCTGCAGAGATTCGCTGCTTACGGGCATAAATCTTGTGCCTCCTTATTTCATGCTATTTTCATATAATTGGAACCTTTTATCACGAATATTGCTAAATATTGAGATAAGAAGCATATATCTTACATTGTACATGATTTGTTCATATAAAGTACATTGTAAAGGCTTCCTAATTCCGTCGTAAAGGCCTCCTAATTTCGTCGTATACCTAACACAATCGGAATCGAAAAGATCCGGATGGTCTAATCATACGAAAGGGGCTTCCCGAAAGTAATTACACCATTACTTTCGGGAAGCCCCTTTGATCCTGTGTATGATTGAATTTTTTTCGATTATCCCCGTGGACGAACGATCAGAGCAGCCAAAAAGGAGAAGATGATCGCCGCTGATATCCCCGCACTAGTGACCTCGAATATGCCGGTGACGATACCGATCCACCCATCCCTCTGAAGCTCCATCAAGGCCCCGTGCACAAGAGAACTCCCGAAGCTTGTAATCGGTACCGACGCGCCTGCGCCGGCGAATTTCACGAGTGGGTCGTACAGGCCAAAACCGTCCGCAACCGCGCCGGCTACTACCAACGAACTCATTGTATGCGCCGGGGTCAGCTTGAACAAATCCATCATGATTTGCCCGATGACACAAATTAACCCACCGATGATAAATGCCCACAAAAATTGCATGTCTAATCCTCCATTTCCAGTGCCACGGCATGCGCGATACAAGGAATACTTTCCCCTTGCTGGTAGGAGATCGGGGAGTGCAGCGCACCTGTTGCCACAATAAGCACCTTTTTAAGTTCTTTGTTAGCCAGCCTTTTCAGCAAATGTCCGTAAGTGACGACAGCGGAGCAGCCGCAGCCGCTTCCGCCCGCTTTCACATAGGTTTGATTCCGGATGTCATACACAAGTAAGCCGCAATCGGTAAATTCCGTTTCATCCATATTGATTCCCGTCTTTTGCAGCAGCTCTTTGGCAATGGGCAGTCCGACGGAAGCCAGATCTCCTGTAACGATCAGATCATAATCCCCAGGAGCGAGTCCCGTATCCCGGAAATGTGCTGCAATGGTATCCGCTGCTGCCGGGGCCATCGCAGCCCCCATATTAAACGGATCTTTGATGCCCAGATCCATGATTCGGCCAATTGTGGCCCCGGCAATTACCGGACCTTTTCCTCCCTTGCCGATAATACTGCAGCCGGCCCCCGTTACGGTGTATTGGGCTGTCGGCGGTTTCTGTCCCCCGTATTCCGTTGGGTAGCGAAATTGCTTCTCCGCCGTGCAGTTATGACTTGCCGTTCCAGCCATTACCCGTTCGGCTGCGCCGGTGTCCACGAGGAGCGCGGCCAGCGCAAGGCTTTCCATTGAGGTCGAACAAGCGCCAAAAACGCCCAGATAGGGAACTCCAAGCTTTCTGGCCGCAAAGGCGCTGCTGATGATCTGATTCATCAGATCTCCGCCCACAAAAAACTGGATTTGATCTTTTGTAAGTTCTGCCTTAACGACAGCCAGCTGTGATGCCTGCTCCAAAAGCTTACGTTCGGCCTTTTCCCAAGTTTGTTCGTTGATTTCGATATTATCGTAAATGTAGTCAAAATCGGCGGAAAGCGGCCCTTGGCCTTCATCGGGTCCCACCACAGTCGCAGATGACAGGATGGCGGGTTTTCCCTTGAACTCCCAAGTCTGGCCTTTCAGCCTCATAGATGATGCACTCCCTCAATCCCGAAGATCGCGTACACCAACCCGACGAAAAACGCCGCAACGGTACCGAAAACGATGACGGACCCGGCCAGCTTAAACATGTTGGCACCTACGCCAAGTACGTAACCTTCCGCTTTGTGCTCCAAAGCGGCCGAACACATGGAATTTGCGAATCCAGTTACCGGGACGGCTGTTCCCGCGCCGGCGATTTGCGCAATATTGTCATATACGCCAGTGCTTGTCAGGATTACGGAAATAATAACGAGCACGGCTACCGTCGGGCTTGCCGCTTGCTTCACCGTCATATCAAACAAGGATACGAAGCCCTGCTGAATAACTTGTCCGAACAGGCATATACCGCCTCCGATCAAAAAAGCCCAAATACAATTTTTGAATAAGGTGCGCGGTGGCTCATGCTTTTGTGCGATATCTTTATATTCCTTGTTGGTTAGCGTATCTAAACTGAATATGCCCCCCTTATTTTTTGCACCTGCAGGCATTACAGCACCTCCTATTCTTCATTACTTTTTCATTATTTGTCATACAATGAATTGTTATGTATGGTGCAGTGGCTTCACAGCAAACAGCCGCCATAAGCTCCAGCTCTTGGCAGCTGTTTATGGGATGGTCGTGGACAACAGATCACCGACATTCATCCGGATCAAAAAAACAATAAAATGAGGGAAAGCAAAATAAACAGTACGCAAACCATAATCATTTTTCTATTAAATTGAATGAACTCCATGACGTGATGCTCCCTTCTACACCTAAACAGGGCGTTCATCTATTTTTATCGTATTCAAGAAAAAAAAGAATGTGCTTCGAGAGAGGCAACATGGACAATCCGTCTTTAGGCGTTCATACTATAGGATGGGAATTACATAATAGAATTTTTTGCAAGATACAAAGGAAAGAAATTGGGTAAAGGAGACAGTTCAAGCATGGATCAAAAAACAATGGACATGTTCCAAAAACTTACAGAGTTCCCCGCAGCTTCCGGGTTTGAAAGGGAATTCCGCGCTTACGTAAAAGAATTGATGGCTCCATATACGGAGGAGTTCGTTCAGGACCGTCTCGGCAGCCTTTTTGGTGTACTCCGCGGCGATGAACAAGGACCTAAGGTCATGGTCGCAGGGCATTTTGACGAGGTCGGATTTATGGTGACTGGCATTTCCGACACCGGCATGATTCGCTTCCAGCCGCTTGGCGGATGGTGGAGCCAGGCTGTTCTGGCACAGCGCTTGAAAATCATCACGCCCCAAGGTCCGGTCATTGGCGTGGTCGGCTCCATTCCAACGCATCTACTGGATGAATCGCAACGCAACAAACCTGTTGATATCAAAACGATGTACCTCGATGTAGGTGCGGACAACCGTGAGGATGCGGAATCCTTCGGTATCCGGCCAGGTCAGCAAATCGTGCCGATTTGTGACTTTACTCCGCTCGCCAATTCCAAAAAAATTATGGCCAAAGCATGGGATAACCGTTACGGGGTCGGCCTTGCCCTGGAACTACTTGAGGCGCTTCATCAGGAAAAGCTGCCGAACATCCTGTACAGCGGCGCCACCGTGCAAGAAGAACTTGGTCTACGTGGTGCCCGTACTGCAGCCAACCTGATCCAGCCTGATATCTTCTTCGCTCTGGATGCGAGCGCTGCAAATGACATGACCGGTGACAAGAGCTCCTTCGGCCACATTGGCCAAGGCGTGCTGCTCCGCATTTTTGACCCGTCGATGCTGACGCACCGCGGACTTGTTGAATATGTTCAGGACACAGCCGAAACCCATAAGATTAAATATCAGTATTTCGTATCCCAAGGCGGAACCGATGCGGGACAGGTTCATCTGAGCGGGATTGGCGTACCGTCGACCGTAATCGGAATATGTTCTCGTTACATCCATACTTCTTCCTCCATCATTCACACGGATGATTATGATGCAGCCAAGGAGCTTTTGATCAAGCTCGTCAAAGGTCTCGACCGGACAACGCTGAATACAATTTTGGAGAATGCATAAGATTTGCATATCGCAATAAAAAAGCCTGCATTTCCCGTTCTACTGGGATTTGCAGGTTTTCTTTTTACTTTCTTAACCCTTTTTATTTGAAAAATTATTATTTAGAATTAACCCCTCGTCTTTGAGTGAACTATATATTTTTTGTCCAAGCTCACAAAAAAAATTAATAAATTTCACAAAAAAATATGATATCCGCCTATAAAATATGGTAGAATGAAGGCGCTAACAGAAATCATCTTCTAAAGGGGGCTTTTGTAAGATGAACCAAACCGATAAGGTCATGAACGAATATCAAAGTTTTGATCCGGTTACCGATGCTTTTTTATTCAAAACGGGAGGTCAAGAGCAAGTCATTTTTCACGGCAGAAATTATATTATTAAAAAGAGACTTTCCGCCACGGAGCTAGCTTCGCTCAAATCCCAATCCAACTTTGTTCGCGCAGCCTCTAATCTCTATGTTAATGTGAATAAAATTACAAATATCCACGGCAACACCCTGCATTTTCAGGATGAATTCGCTTATCCCCGCACGATTACAGTATCTAAAAGGATCCTGGAGCAGATTAAACAGCGCATGCCCCGGATTCCCGGTTTCCTGACACCCAAACAAATGATCTAATCACGGACTTGCCCAAAAAAAGGGGGGGACAGGTATACCGGTCCCTCCCTTTTTTCTTTCTCCAACTATTAGTTGACTCTATGGGGTCTTACTTTCCGGTACCCCCAGGAGCTTTCGCCATCCTCCGGCATACCCGGCAGGATCAATCCGCCGTCAATCCGGATTGTTATGCCGGTGATATACGAAGCGTGCTCGGATACAAGCCATAACGCCGCTTGGGCGATATCTTCGGGTATGCCGATTCTCCCAAGTGGAATCGTGGCGCCCACATGGTCGTGGAATGGCTCGCGTTCTCGCACGAGAATTCCTCCGGGGGCGATGCAGTTGACCCGGATGCCATACGGGGACAAATCCAGAGCTACCGACTCCGTCGCCCGCTTCAGCGCGGCCTTAAGCCCGCCATAAACGGCGTCGCCCGGATAGGCGCGTTCCGCATGAGTGGATATGATATTAATAATATTGCCTCCGCAGCTGGCTTCGATCATATGTTTGGAAACATCTCTCATGAGCAGCATCGGAGCCCGAAAATTCAGATGCATGGTATCATTCAGATGCTCCAGCGGGAGCTCGGTTATAGAGGAATACATGCCAATCCCCGCATTATTAATAAGAACATCGATATGCCCCATGGCCCGAATCGCTTCAGCGACGATTTCCGAAGCTTCCGAAGCTTCCCGCAGATCGCCTTCGCGCACCATGCACACTCTGCCGGATAAACCTGCAATTTCTTCTGCAGTCCGGTCTGCCATAACGTCGTCCCGGTAATGGGTAATCATCACCTCATAGCCGGCTTCCGCCAGTTTAAGCGCGATTCCGCGTCCGATCCCCCGGCTCCCCCCCGTTACGAGAGCCGTTTTTCTTGCCTTGTCGGCTTGAGTTTGATTTTGCATATTTCCCTCCTTTTTATGTGCTAGAAATATCCAGAAAAATAATCCGCTTAATCCCAGCCCAAACTTTAACGTTTTCAAAGGATGCTATATACTGATCAAACTCCAAAAAGGATAAAATGTCAAATTTGGTATCTCTTATTCCCGTTCCTCCGAACACGTGGGTCAGCCACCGAATAGAGCATATCCGCCAACCAATTGGCCACGATGATAAAAGCAGACAATACCAGAATGATAGCAATCAAAACCGGTAAATCCCGCCTTAAGGCGGAGTGCAGCATCAAGTAGCCCAGTCCATACCAATTAAATATATTTTCAATAATAGCTGATCCGCCTATAAGTGCGGGAATATCGAGCGCAATTAACGTAATAATTGGAATCAGGGCATTTTTCAATGCGTGGCGGTATATGACACCTCTATTGGATACTCCTTTGGCTCTGGCAGTCAACAGGTATTGGGAGCCCAAAACTTCTAACATGCCGTTTCGAATGAACTTTAAATAATAGGCTAGCATACCTAAGATTACCGTCGATACGGGAAGAATCATATGCTGAATTAAGTCAAGGATATTGCCTTCTTTCGCAGGCGCATGCATGCTGCTGGGTGGCAACCATAACAACCTCATAGCAAAAATCTGCTGCAACCAATAACCCAGTACAAAGGCGGGTACGCTAAATCCGATGAACCCAAATAACATAGCCAGCCGGTCTGATATACCATATGGCTTAATACTGTTATGTATCCCCCCATTTTCGTCGATCCCAGATACTCTATGACATTATGGACCAAAACATCATTGAATCCTTTGATTATCATATCATTTGTACCGGCATATTCCCACAGATTAGTAGGAAGAGCCATAAAGTTCAAAATAAAAAAAACGCCGTTATTTAACGGCGCCATTGCATAGTAGAGTTGTTTATCATTTATCAGGTGGTTCATTGCTTTGCTTTGTAGAACTCGTGATAAAGTTTCATTAATGCTCGTTTCTCAATGCGAGACACATAACTGCGGCTGATGCCCAGCTCTTTGGCGATCTCCCGCTGTGTCCGCTCCTCGCCGCCATGCTCCAGCCCAAAGCGTCCTTTAATGACCTCCTGTTCGCGTTCATCCAATATGTCGAGATTACGGTAGATCTTGCTTTTTTCGATTTTCAGCTGCACCATATCCGCCACATCATCGGCTTCGCTACCAAGGATATCGATTAAAGTGATTTCATTGCCCTCTTTATCCGTTCCGATCGGATCGTGAAGAGAAACGTCTTTTCTAGTCTTCTTTAAGGAGCGCAAGTGCATTAGAATCTCGTTCTCAATACAACGAGCAGCAAATGTAGCCAGTTTGGTGCCCTTGTTCGGTTGAAAGCTTTCAATCGCTTTGATCAGACCAATCGTGCCAATCGAGATCAAATCCTCCAAATCTTCACCGGTGTTATCGAATTTCTTGACGATATGAGCCACCAGCCGCAGATTATGCTCGATGAGCAAATTACGGCTGAGCGGATCACCTTCAGCCATTCGTTGAAGATGTTTCGTCTCTTCTTTTTCGGTCAAGGGCTGCGGAAATGCATTGTTTTTTACATACGAAACGAGCAACGTCAGTTGCTTAATAAACAGAGCAATGGTCGAAAACAATTCCATGAACAGGCACCCCCCATGTCGATTAGCCGAAGGGGAACAGCCCCGCTCCAGCCCACAGTGAAGTTCAGTTCTACATTGTATGTGGGCGAAGGCCTATGTGTGCCTATATGGGGGAAAAAACCTTTTAATTAATGCCGAGGGAAGTCACCGAACTAACTCCGAGCTTAGACTTCAACATTCAGATAAAAATAACCAAGCAAATCTAAGATGAAGTACCTAAGATTCGCTTGGCTTGTTTTATGACCTGGCTGCCTAAAAAATATTTCAGGTGGATCATCAAGGTGGTGGTACCCTTTAAGAACATCAGTCCTGAAGTTCAGCTTGCCATTTTTGGCTATACCTTTCAGCAGCCTTTTTCACTTCACTGAAATTCCCTTCTGCGACACCTTTGAATAAATTGCCGCTAACGCCTACAACGATTGCGCCCGCTTTTTCAATACGTGTTAAGATCTCTACTTTTTTCATATGCCCACCTACTCTACATTCACATGTTCATGTAACGCATCTTCATTAGATGTCTGGTCACGATTGGCTAATTTCAGAGTCAATGCATCTAACGTGATGTGCACGGTTTGATCAAATAGGCTAGATAGTAACTGAGTCGATTTGATCCCTGATCCTGTTTTCGTTGCACCAGGCACAACGATCACTTTATCTGCTAATTGTGCCAGTGGTGACGTGTGATCACTAGTCAAGACGACAATATCTAAACCTAATTGTTTCGCTACATTTGTATCTGCTACAATTCCTTTTGTGGTTCCGGAGCCTGAAATTGCCACCCACGTGTCTCCTTTTTGGATAGACGGCGTAATGGTTTCACCCATAACAAAATCTGTATAGCCAATGTGCATCAGACGCATAGCAAATCCTTTGGCCTGGAAGCCGCTACGGCCAGCCCCGTTCACAAAGATCCGTTTATTTTTTTGAAAAAGCGGCAATACTTCCTCTAATTGTTTTTCGTCAACTAAATCCATCACTTGATTGATTTCATTCATGATTGTTTTGATTGTACTCATTGTGAACAACTCCCATAAATTCATTTGTGGCTTTTAGCAGATTATCCGCTTTGGTAATGTTTGAACCCACGATCACCAGTTCAATAATCCCTTGCTCTGCTAATGCCTTTGCTTGTGCCAATTCGATCCCGCCGGCAATCGCTAAACGTTTGATTTCAGGAAATCTTTCTTTAAATGCTGCAACACTAGCTGTTGCATTTAATTTGTCTGTTCGATCAATCGAATGATGCAACGCGTAAATGGCCTCTGGGAAATCCTTGATACGTTCGATTTTTTCTTCGCTCACTTCTAGTAGGTCGATCATCATCGTTTTGTTTCTTTTTTGTGTCACATCATAGCAGACCTTCAATGTATCGAGCGATGCCGCACCCATGACAGTCAAAATATCGCCGCCATTTTTAAATCCTTGTTCAAATTCGTAGGCACCTTCGTCAATTGTTTTGCTATCGACAAGCAATTGCGTATTCGGTAGAACTTCACGTAAACTGCGAATCGCTACATTACCATAGTCTTTGACAAGCGAGGTGCCCATCTCCACGATGTCAGTTTCCCCGTCTAATTGTTGTGCCAGCGCCACTGCTTCTTCTAGATGAACACGATCAATCGCGACTTGTAGTTTCATCCGATCACTTCCTGTTCGGCTAAAAATTCAGCCAGTTGTTCTGGTGTTGGATACCCATCATTGTCTCCAGGTGATTGAACGGCTAATGCACCAATCGCATTTGCTCGAATCACCGCTTCTTTCAATGATTTTCCTTCAATTAACGCCGTGACCAGACCGACTGCAAAGCCATCACCTGCACCAACAGTGTCAATAACTTCAGAAACTTTAAAGCCAGGCACAACAAAATGAGCGCCATTTTTCTGTTTAACAAAAGCCCCATCTGTCCCTAGTTTTACAATCACTGTCTTGGTAGCCGGCCCATTATTCAAATAAAAATCGGCAATTTTCTCAGGATCTCGGCTGCCCATTAAGATCTCACCTTCGTTGATCCCGGGTAAAACAATCTCGGCATGAGCTGCTAATTCATTGATTGTTTTCACCATTTCATCTTTACTATTCCAGAGTTGTGGACGTAAGTTTGGATCAAATGTCGTACGAATCTGATGTTTTTCCAGCAGTTCGATCAGGTAGTAAAAAGCAGCTTTCGCATCTTCTGAAATCGCTGGAAAAATCCCAGAAAGATGTGCCATCTTCAACTCAGAAAAATCGATCTTATCTAAGACCTTTTTGTCAAAATGAGCTGCGGCCGACCCTTTACGGAAGTAAAAAATACTTGGATCACCTTCACTGACGCGATTTTTTAATTGAAAGGCAGTCCAAAACTCATTGGTTTCATCGACATAACTTGTCCCGATATTATTGACTTGTAATTGATCTAAAATAAATTCACCAAAGGGGTCTTTCCCCACTCGTGTAATGTACTCTGTACTGTGACCTAATCTTGAAACACCGACGGCCACGTTTACCTCAGCACCTGCTAAAAATTTTTGAAAATGGCGGGCGTCTTTTAATGATTTATCGACTTCTTCTGAGCCAAATAACGCAATTGGTTCACCGATCGTTAAAAATTCACTCATCATAAATTCCTCTTTTCTCTTAAAGTAAAATGTAGGCTGCAAATAAATTCAAGACTGTTGCGATCCAGGCCCATGGCAAGCCGGTCATCAAAAAGGTTTTGGTATCTAAACCGGCATATTGTACAGACCATAAATTCCACGATTGAGTGATACACGCTGAAACTCCCATCATGGAAGGAACTACGAGCAATCCATATAAGAAATACTGATCAAACATTCCGGTTCCGGCCAAGATCGCAGCGGTAGCAGCTCCTGCACCATAAAGCATCAATGGTCCACGGAAATAAGACAGTGGCGCGATCACTGCAACGATTAAGATCAACGTTAACTTGTTATCAGGAATGATTTGCTGGAATACATCGGTAAAGCCTGACATAGCGTGAACTGCAGCTGATTGAAACATTGTTAAGACAAACAACATAATTAATAATCCAGCAATATCACTGACGGCATGCTTGGCTGTTTCATTCATCATCTTGACGAATTTGGAGTAACTTTTCATATTTCCTGTTGCAGCAAATGCAATAATAGTTGAAAGCAATAAAGCTGGTACCGCATCCCATTTCGCAAAAATACTTAATACCACTGGCAAGACCGGTAACGCATATGTCCAAATCGGAACTTCCGCTATTTCTTCTTCAGAGTCACTTGCAACAATCTCGGGTTTCCCATTACGGATCTTTTTTGCATTAAAAATAATAAATAGAACCAAGATGACCATTTGAATAGCCATTGCAACGAAGCCAAATCGTTGATAATGAGGACCCCAGGAAACTTTCGGAAAGAAAACTTGAAACTGTACGAATAACACATTGTTCACATACATCGCAGCTCCAATAGCCATCGTAAATACAGAGACCGCAATGTTTTTAGGTACCCCAATCGAGAACATGATTGGGAATAAAATCACTCCGACTGCAATCGCTGAACCCACACCATAAGAACTCGTAAAGATTAAAGCGACTACAAAAGCGATTAAGACGGTTGCCAAAACAGGACTTTTCTTACCCACCCGTTCCGTTTTTCTACTAATGCTTCCTGCAATCCCTGTATCGACTAAAACCCGACCAAACCAAGAACCAAAGATAATATATGAAGCAGTTTTCCCGTAATTTAAGACGGGTTCTGTAAAGATCTCCTTGATTGCTTGGTCGAAAGGTACTAGACCGATGATCGTCCATAATACAGCCATTACAAAAAAACCAACTGTCAGATTTCCGCCTTTCATCGCATAAATCACAAATAAAATAAACGTTAGCGCTAATAATATCCCCGTTACTGTGCCACCCATGTTTCCGCTCCCTAATATTTATTTAGCTCGCTCAAGATGCGTTGATAGTTTGAGACAGGTTTTGTTTGTTGTTCTGTCATGAGATGTACTCCTCTAACAACTGTTTCGCTTCCAAAATTTGCTCCCTTGATGTAGTTGGATATTCGATCGCGATTGGACTTTTTGGCAAAACAGCAAGCGCTTTCCGCCAATCGATTACGCCGCGATCTAACCCGACAGCAAGTAGCACAGGTTTTTCTAACACATCTTTTACGTGAATGTAGCGCACATATTCTTTCAATATTTCGGCTGCTTGTTGCTCATCCTCTCCAACAAAGCGCCAGTTACCAAGGTCATAAACATATCCAATATCGATTCCCTCTTTTTTAACCGCTTCCATAAATGTTTTAATAGCAGAAATCGTACCCGACGTTTGTGTTTGATCATTTTCAATTGAAATCGCAACGCCTTGTTCCAGTAATTTTCGTAATTGAGCTGCGTAAAGTTCTCCGGTAAAATTACCGATATTCCATTTGATGTGCTTTACACCCATTTTTTTTGCTTCATCTAGATATTGATTTAGTTTAGGATTCAATGTGCCATCCATATAAACTTCATCAGGAACGCTGTAGAACAATCCCAAATTCAAGCGTTTTGCCACTTTTTGAATAACAGGTATTTCCTTTGTTAAATCTTTAAAATATTCTCGTCTAATTTCTACATTTGTGAAACCGAGATCAGCAGATTGCCATAAAAGATCTTCTTGTAGAACACCATTTTCAACTTCATTTGCAAAAACCAAAGAATTTAGAACCAGTCTTTCGTTCCTCATAAAATCAATCCTTTCAGCTTGTAAACCGGTTTACTTAAAAAGAATGATAAACCGGTTTACAAAGAATGTCAACGCTTAAAATTTTTAAAAAAACGTTTTTTACTATCAAAAAAAGTTTGGCTTTAAAACAAAGTTTGATCAAAATCCTATGTTGATGTGCAGGATTTTTTCTTAGTCAGTAAAGTGGGACAGAAATTGCAATAATTTCTGTTGATGCTACCGAACAGTTTGGACCAAGGGTTTAAAAAATTCATTTTATGTAATGAACACGGAGGAGCTTATTGAGAGCCTTCATTTGTTAAACAAATTTGGGGATGAGCTAACGAAGGATGGCTGTTGGGGCAAGTTTGAAGGTAATGATTATACTGCTCAGCAACTTACTGATTAGAAAGTTTATGGAAGATAAATAGTCAATCTCAAAAGTAGAATCCAGTTTGATCAATCTTTTTTCAAACTGGATTCTTTTTCTTTACCGTAAAATATGGGGTTGTGGGGTGTTTTTAATCAAGCTTTATTTCAAACCAACAACAAGCATCATTAGAAACCGGTTTCCAGCGATGCTTGTTATAGAGGTTGTTCAAAACCGGCCTTTTTGAACACGCACTTATAACAAATTCAGTTTGAAAATAACACTTTATCATTTAAACAGATTGCCGCCATTGAATAACTGAAGGCACAATTATCTCTTGTACCTCCTTTTCTGTATGCAATTGTTCTAGTAGTCGTTTTGCCGCAACTTCGCCAATTTCTCGAGACGGTTGTTCAATGCTTGTAATTCCTGGTCCGACTAATGCCGTCAAATTCCAATCATCAAAGCCCGTAATCCCAATTTGTTCTGGGATCGTGATTTTCTTTTCAATTAAATACGTTAAAAGATCCATCAACATACGTCCATTGGACGCAAATAATAAACTTTTCTTGGGACTTTCTAAAATTGGTTGGATCTCTTCTGGTAAATTTCTTTCATCTGTCAATTCAATCAATGTACATATTTTACCTGTCCTTTGAACAGATTCTGCAACAGTTTGGTAGCGCAGTTCTCTTGTACTAATATCTTTGATTGGTTCGCTAACTACCACAACTTCTTCATAACCTTTTGCTAAGATTTTTTCCAAGACCTCTTTAGTCGCAGCAACATTATCCGTTAAGACAGATGTCCAAATCTGCGGTTCAGTCTGGCGATCAACCAATAAAAGAGGAATGTTGTGTTCCGCAATAAACTCATAATTGCTTGATTGTCGAGAAGAAGGTTGTAATATAATCCCCTCCACACTCTGATCCAATAGTTTTTCAAGCAATTCTCTTTCTTGTGTAACAGAATTCGAAGCATCCATGATGATCATTTGATAACCACTTTTTTCTAAGACGGAACCGATTCCTTTTAAAAGCAACGATGAGTACAGATTTGAAATATCGGCAACCACGATTCCAATTAGATAACTACGCTTAGATTTCAACGCTTGTGCTTGTTTACTTGGACGATAATTCAGCGTTTTAATAACCTCAGAAATTTTTTCTTTGGTTTCTTTTGACATATTGCCATAGTTGTTATTTAAATAGTGGGAAATCGTTGTTTTTGAAACACCTGCTGCTTCTGCAACTTCCTTAATTGTTATTTTTTTCATTTTCTTCTCCAGCTATTTTTTTTTATATTATAGCGAACCCTTATATAATTGAAAAGAAACGACAGTTCGTTATACATAAATCAAAATCATAGTTTCAGGCTTTGTACTTCTCGGCCACTTTTTAGTTAGGTAATATAAAGACCTGCAAATTTTTATTTGCAGGTCCAATGCTCTCAATACAGATAGCTGGTTTTATTCTTCCGACTGATCAATCGTTGTCCTCGTTAACATAAACAATTCTTGACAGTTAGGTTATTTCACTCCCCTGCCTAGAGACCTCACTACACCTCCCGCCATGGGCTACGCCCTCCGCCCGAAGTATACACATTTTTCGTAATATTGTATACATACTAAACTATATTTCGAATATCTGTATTTCCTACAGGCAAAACCGGATCGAATACCGAAAGCGCCCAAGGTGTAAGAACTCCGTTCCATGAACAGGCCCCCCCATGTCGATTAGCCGAAGGGGAACAGCCCCGCTCAGCGCACAGTGAAGTTCAGTTCTACATTGTATGTGGGCGATGTGTGCTTGTATGGGAAAGAAAAAGAAATGATGTCGACATATTTCTATGGCAGAGTTTCCGAAATAAAGCATATTTTATATGATTTAAGAGGAATTGATTGTTTTTTGTCGAATATATGTCCTTGGAAAATAAGTTTAAAAATTGGAGGGTCTGTAAGATGAAGAAAAAATTTATTTTGGCAACATCCCTATGTTTTGCGTTTGCATTAGGGACCGTAACGGCTTCCCAGGCTGCTTCGACATTGGAAAAAATCCAAGCGAATTTAAACCATGGGCTAACCTTTTTGCTGAACGGCGAATCCTGGTCGCCTAAAGATTCCAACGGAAAACCAGCAGCACCAATAAGCTACCAAGGAACTACATATGTGCCGCTGCGCGCGGTGGCCGAAGCAACAGGAGCCGATATTACGCTTGACGTGGCTAAGCAGCAAATTTCGATTTCTACAGGCAAAACCGGATCGAATACCGAAGGCGCCCAAGGTGTAAGAACTCCGTTCAGCGAAAATAACGTAACTCATATGGAATGGAGTTACTATACTAGCGGCGTCACCCGCAATAAGGAAGATTTGCGCTTTGGCGAAACGCAATATCAAGCGGCTTTCACCGTGAGTGACATCGACAGTGCAGGCCAAGGCGTAGCCTTTAAAGTAAAAGAAGGCACCAAAAAGATGGGCGTGCTCATTGGATTTAAATCCTCTGAAAACGAAAGCACAGGTTCGTACGTAATCGCGGATAAAGACGGACAAGCACTTGCAACCGGACAAATCGGAAGCGGAAAAGTCACGAACAACGAACTGGTTCTGCCGAAAGGAACAAAGGAACTGTATGTTAAATTTAAGGGCAAGCCGGGGACAAAATCAGCAGGATTTGTGATTTGGGATGAAAGCTGGATTGAAAACTAATAGCAAATGTATTTATATTGATTAAAAAACAAGCCGCCCTAGGGCGGCTTGCTTTAGCTTTATTTCGCAGGTTGCATCGTCTCAGTAAGCTTCAAAACTTCGTCAAGCGTTAAATCCGGATGTGCCAGAAGCACCGAATATCTTAATCCATCTTCATCCCAGACGATATAGCCTATCCTCTCGTCATAAATCCCCTTATGTCCGCGGACTTCGATCGATTTCACGCCCATCATCCCAAAATTATCGTCTTTGGTGGAAGGCGCTGGGAAAATATTAAGACTGATGTATGCAACGCCATCTTTCATGTAATTCATGATGATTTCGCCGCGGTCAGGCTTCCCCTTGAGTATATCAAGCTCGATGCTGTCAAGTTTCATGTCCTTCTGATTCCAATAATTAAAGGATTTCCCTACAGCTTTCAACGCTTCCTGAAGCGTAATTTTTTTGTTCGCGGCCTGATCTTCCATCCGCGTTACTTTCACATCCGAAGGCAGCTTAAGCTTAAAGCTGTCGTCCGTGATGACAGGTGAATCGTTAAAACGCGTAATTTCGCTTTCCAATCTGGAATTCCCGTTTTCCACGATGGCCTTGAGCTCGTGCCAGGTTTTGGTGTCGATCCAAAGCTCCTGCTTGCCATACAACGTGCCTTCTACTTTTGGCGTCATCCGGATATGATAGGTATCCCGGCCGGCAACCTTTTTGTTTGACAGCGTCTCCAGATCATGCGTTTTCCGGACCGATTCTATCATTCTAAGAGTCTGGCCTTTCAAAGAATTATCTCTAGAGATATCCAGTTTCGGCGCACTTCCAATCGTTGCTGTTTTTTTTGCGGCTTGGTAAAAGGTGATCTGTTTACCGTCATTAACAGAAATCGTTAGCTCGCCTTTCAATTTCGTTTTCGTTTCATACCGTACCCTGCCGTTTGCGGGATCATACAGGGCTAAATACGTGCTGTCTTCGGTCAATTTATTATCTTCATAAAACCGCATTTTACCTTCGGCCTCATAAGGAGCAACCTGTGGATCGGCGGCAACCACTTTTGAGATCAGCTCATCCGGCGACAATTTATCACCTGGTGTACATCCGCTGGCAACGACGGTCATAAGCAAAGTTGCGCATAATATCAAAGTTTTTTTCATCATATTATTTCATCTCCCTTTTATTTTGAGTAAGTTTGGGCAAGCGGCATAAGGCAAGCATTCCCCGGTCAGGATCAGCATGCAGCTCAAGGCTTCCCCCATGCCGTCTGGCAATCATATCCACGATGCTCAGCCCAAGGCCCGAGCTTGTTTTATCTCTTTTTAACGTACGGGCGGTATCGGCTTGATAAAATGGTTCATGCAAAAGCCGCAGCTGTTCCGGTGTCGGAACCGGGCCTTCGTTTTGTACGAGCAACCAGATTTCGGGTTCATCCGGGCGCTTGATTCCGGGTTCAACCTCCGTAAAAATCCATGCCGGCAATTCACAATCCGAATCCTGCGCCGAAGACCAGACCAATCCCCCGGAATGCGCGTATTTCACCGCATTACTCATCAGATTGTCCATCAGCCTTGTCATTTGTTTCGGTTCAACGCTGCAGCAGCCTGTCAATCTGACGGAGGTCGTCAGGTTCAATCCGTTTTCCCCGGTTAAAGCCTCATACCCAGACAGAAGCATATCGAAAAACTCTTCACTTTCGACCACAACCGGCTCGGAAGGCAAGCTGGATGAACGGAGCGAGGTATATACGGCCAGATCGTCGATCATTTGCTGCATTTGCCCCACCTTTGCAAGCAGCACCGTTTCATATTCGGCCCGCTCTTGTTTCTCGAGCTCGGCAGGATCGGCCAGAGCCTCTGCATAAGCGCGGATGGAAGTTAAGGGGGTTTTTAGATCATGCGAGAGAGAAGCTACCATAAAATTATTAGCCTGCTGCTGCCGCTCCACTTCCTGCCTTGCCTCTTCAATCTGGTGTCGCATCCAGTCAAATTGCTGTATCGCTTCGCCAATCTCCCCCCCAGCGGTATACCTGGCTTCCGGGAGCGGCTCGTTTTTGGCAAACGCCTGCATTCTGCGAATTAATAACCCGAGCGGTCTGCCCAGCTTACGATTCAGAAGAAACGCAATCGCTATATACAGAGCGGCAAGAAACAACAGGAGCAAAGCTCCGATTACGAAGGTGCGGTTGCGTACCCCTTCCGTCCATTTTTTTCGGGCTAAAGTTATTTCGTAAAATCCGATTACCTGGCCGTCCACAAATACCGGTTTTTTGATAGAAAGGGTTCTGTTTGTTTCTTTTCGATTATAAAGTCCCGCATACAAGCTTTCCATGTCTCTTTTGATCATGTAGCCGAATACATCCTTATCCGTAGAAGAATAAAGCTTAAACCCGTCACTGCGGTATAAATCTATCCAGACGGACGGACCCGTGAGTGACTCGATTGGAGCATAATTGCTTCTCGGCTGAACGCGGTACCATCGGGTATTTTCAAGCTTCTCTTCAATCGCCGTCATTTCTTTGGAGGCCGCGATGGTTTCCGAGACATTCTGCCGTTCATAAAAACTGTTCAGGATCAGGTACAAACCATATAGGGCCACAAGGGGAAGGACCATGACCACCAGATAACTCAGTAAAATCCATGTCTTCATCTTCATAGAAGCTTGACTCCGATAAAACGGTACCCGCTGCCCCATGCGGTCTGGATTAGGCGCGGATTGCGTGGATCTTCCTTCAGTTTGCCGCGCAATGCCTTGATATGAACGGTCACCGTATTGTTGCCTTCGGCGTCCGGCTGCTGCCAGACATGCTCGTACAGTTCTTTTTTGGTAAATAAACGTTCCGGATGGGCGGCAAGCAAATGCAGGAGCGACCATTCCTTTGATGTCAGTTCCAGAGTTTTCCCCTCCAAAACAGCCTGCCGTTTCGCGATGTCCAGCGTAAGTCCGCCATCATAGCTCCAGACCTGTTCTTTGTTTACATGATCTGGATGTTGATAACGCCGGAATCTGCGTAAATGCGATTTAATACGTGCAGTCATTTCGGTCAAACTGAACGGTTTCGTGATGTAATCATCCGCTCCGAGCTCAAGACCTTCTACCTTCGCCTGGTCTTCCTGCTTTGCGCTCATCAGCAAAAGCGGCACGTCGCTGACAAGCCGGATATTCCGGCTTAGCTCAAAGCCGTCCATCTCCGGTAACATAATATCCACGACAACCAGATCCGGCTTCATCTGGCGGAACTCCTCCAAGCCTTCAAGACCCGTAGAAGCCCACGTACACTCAAAATCTTCCCGCCGCAAATGATCCAAAACAATGCGCGCGATTTGCGGATCATCTTCGACGATCAATATTTTGGCTTTCGCCTGGTTAAGCAATGTCCCCATGGTGTATCCCTCTCCTTGATGCTTATTATAGCGAGCAAGGCTTCCTTGCCCTGAAAGTTAATAAATACTTTATAAATGAAAAACACACTTAATCGACGTATTCGCAAAATTAAACAGACATTTTAGATGGGAGCTTCTCCTGGAATATCAAATGCTTTGCCTGACATTTTTTACTCATTGTTATTCTAGCAAAAAAGGCAGGGCTTCCGCCCAATGTCATTTAGTTAAGCTCAAAGACTAACCGGGAATAAATATGGAATTCGCAACGGCATAGGGAATCAACCCTGTGCTGTTTGTTTTATGGTGCAAGCAAGGAAAAAAGCGTACAG
>JAIRVF010000011.1 GCA_031254035.1 Paenibacillus sp. | reverse complement strand
TTTGGTGTTCCTGAGCACAGAATAGGCGGTTTGAAACACATGCTGCCCGAAATGCTCCACAAGCATCCGGAACGCAGCCTGATCGCCTCGCATGCTTTGTTCGATCAATTGGTCTTCGTCAATCTTTGTCTCCCCCTTCCCCGTATCAATAGACGACATGAATTTTTATAACCCTGCACTTTTTACAAAAAAATTTTTCCGGCCAAAAAAAGTCCAACGGCGAATTCTCAAATAAGCAGGGGCCAAGCAAAAAAAACAGCCGATCCCCCACAGGGATGGGCTGCAACCTTAGATCATTCGAAGTTTTTGATCTCTTATTTCATGGCAAGCTGGCGGATCAGCGCCGGAAGCCAAGCCTGGAGCGGCTGGAATTGGAATCCGAGGCGTTCTGCTTTGTTTGTATCCATAAGCCAGGAATCCGGTACTCCAAACGGAGATTGGTCTTCATCGCCGACCTGTTTGGAAACGATGGCTTTCTTACCGGTTTCCTTCTCGATCCAGCCCATCAGCTCGGATAATTTCAAGTCGCCTTTGGAACGGGCATTAATCGGACCCTCTACTCGCTGGTTTTTCATCCAACTGAGGAAGGAGGCTGCTTCGCTTGATGAAATGAAACACATTTTCGCCTGCAGATTCGGAATACCGATCGGACGCTCCTGCTTTACATGATCAACATGGAATTCAAGTCTTCCTGTATAATCGTCCTCCCCAAGCACGATCGGGATGCGTACTGCCGCGACCGGAAAATCAGCATTTTGGAAAAATACAGCTTCGGTCACCCGCTTAGCTTCCCCATAGGAGAAGTCATTCCGTCCTCCCAACGTAATCGGGTAAATGTATGGATTCACGTCTTTTTCTTGATGGACATGGGAAGACGGATCATACACGGAGAGGGTTGAAGTCAGTATGTACCTTTTCACTTTTCCTTGAAATACATCACACGCATCCTGAGCCGCTTGCGGGGAATAACAGATATTATCGAACACCGTATCCCATTCCCGGCCTCCTTCCACAGCTTTTGCGAGCGATTCCTTGTTTTCGCGGTCAAGCTGAATTCGCCCCACCTGATCGCCAAATTCATCTGCGGTATTGCCGCGGGTCGCAATCGTCACTTGATGTCCTTCATCCAGAAGTAGCTGAACAAGCCTTTTCCCGAAAAAGCGCGTTCCTCCTAAAATCAAAATCTTTTTCATCAATGATCTCCTCCCTCATCACTTATAAGAAAAATGTCTCTATCGATGTATTCTCTAAGAATCCTGACCGCAATTAGCGGTAGTTTTCTTGCGATCATAAAAATACTCTAGAGCTCCGCTTAAAACATATGCTTTCCTATAATCTAAAAAAAACAGGTATATATTTCTCTCGCCAGAACAGCGGAATATCACCATATGCTCCAGAACCCATTTTGACCGTGTTGTTATTTAAACACACTTCGTATTTTACCACAAAACAACCCCACAAAGAGTATCGGAAAGAAGTCCGACGCTTCTCTTTTGCGGAGCAAAAGTACTGAGAGTATCGGAAAGAAGTCCGGGTACCTCTCAAAGAGGGGCGGACCTCCGTCATGCAACGCCACACCGCGCACGGTGAGAAAGCGTTTTTGCGGAGCAAAAGTACTGATCGGAGCCTAAGCTTCGATGCTTATTCCAAGGACCCAATAAATCTTATATATTCTACAATCTCAAAAAAGCGTGTCCTCCGAATGCTTTCGGAAAGACACGCTTTCATGTAATTTATGCTCGCCCGCCTGAGCGGAATCGTTGCGTATAAGCTTTGGCGTCGCTGGCCGTTTTCACGCGGTTACGGCTCCATTCAAGCAATATCCTGTCGATATACCTGAAATGAACTTTTCCGGCAAATACGGCTTCCTTCAGCGCCATCCTGATCAGTTCTTCCGGATAGCGGTCCTGATCAATCCAGCCGGAAATCGTCTCGCACTCCATGGGAGATAGCGGTCGGCCAAATTCCTTCTCGAAGACGACAAACAGATTATGTCCTTCCTCCTGTCCTTCCGTCTCCAGCGGCTTACGCCGGGACTGGCGGGAAGATCTGTTCTTCTCCTGGGCCGCAAGGCAGCGTCCCAGCATCTCGTAAAGACCGGACAGATTGTAGCGCTCATATTGAATATTCCGCAGCTCGTCAAGCTCTTCATCGATGCTGATCAAGCCTGCTTTCAACAATTTCTGCAGAGTTTGCGCGATCACCTGAGCCGATGCTCCCATGACCTCCTGCAGTTCTTCTAGCGTCGGAAAATCCTTCTGCTCCACTTGTTTGAAGGAAATCAGGTGAATCAGCAGAAGCGTCTCCTGATCGCTGAGCTTCAGCTTGCGGTAATGTTGGAGGAGCACATACGGAATGACCGCCATGCCCGCTCCTAAACCGGATGAAGCTCCCTCAGCCCATGTCTTCCATCCTGCGCTGTCCATGAGCTTCACCACTCCTTATGTTATGGGTAGAGACGATACAAAGTACGAGGGAACGGAATCGTTTCGCGGACATGATCCAGACCGCAAACCCAGGCTACCGTACGCTCCAGACCAAGTCCAAAACCGGAATGTGGAACAGTTCCGTAAGTTCTCAGATCCATGTACCACTGATAGGTCTCCATCGACAAATCATGCTCCTTGAAACGCTGCTCAAGAAGGACCGGATCATCGATACGCTGTGAGCCCCCGATGATTTCCCCGTAACCTTCCGGTGCGATCATATCCGCACACAGCACAACCTCCGGACGGTTCGGATCTGGCTTCATATAGAATGCCTTGATTCCCGCCGGATAATGCGTAATGAATACAGGTTTGTCGTATTTCTCAGCAATGGCCGTTTCGTGTGGTGCACCGAAATCTTCACCCCATGGAATGTCAAAGCCTTCCCCTTGCAAGAATGTAATGGCTTCATCATAAGTGATGCGCGGGAATGGCGCTTTGATATTTTCCAGCTTGGAGATATCGCGTCCAATCGTTTCCAGCTCCGCTCTGCAGTTTTTCACGACGGATTGAACCACATGCGAGATGAACTGCTCCTGAACCTGAAGACTTTCCTCATGATCGGTAAAGGCCATTTCTGGTTCGATCATCCAAAATTCGATCAGGTGGCGACGCGTTTTGGATTTTTCGGCCCGGAACGTCGGTCCGAACGAATACACTTTCCCAAGCGCCATCGCTGCAGCTTCCATATACAGCTGACCACTCTGCGTCAAATAAGCATCTTCTTCAAAATATTTGGTATGGAACAGGTTTGTGGTTCCTTCAGCAGAAGTTGGCGTCAAAATCGGCGGATCAACCAGAGTGAACCCGTTTTGATCGAAAAACTCCTGAACGGCACGGATGATTTCGTTACGAACCACCAGAATGGCACGCTGCTTTGGTGCGCGAAGCCATAAATGACGATGGTCCATCAGGAAGTCGACACCATGCTCTTTCGGCGTAATCGGATAGTTTTCGGTCAAATGGATGATCTCAATTCCCGTTACCGTCATTTCATAACCGGATTGGCTGCGCGGCTCCTCGCGGATTACGCCTGTAACGTACACAGAGCTCTCCTGAGTCAAGCTTTTCGCGTCTTCCCACACCTGCTCGGGAACCTCGCTTTTCACGACAACGCCTTGAATATATCCGCTTCCGTCACGCAACTGCAAAAATTGGATTTTCCCGCTGGAACGCTTGTTATGAATCCAGCTGCCGATCGTTACGGTTTCTCCTACATGCTGGTTCACATCACGAATCATACTTTTGATGGCCATGCTTTAAATCTCTCCCTTTGCAATACTTGCTAAAAATTAAAGTCTACGACTTTAATCCCTGAACAATGCGGTTGGTATCCCGTGCAATGACAAGCTCCTCATTAGTCGGAACTACCAGAACCTGCACCTTGGAATTAGCCGAAGAAATACGGCGCGGTTCGCCGGAACGGATCTCGTTAAGCTCCTTGTCCAGTTCAACGCCTAGATAAGTCAAATTTTCGCATACTTTATTCCGTAAAACAACCGAATTCTCGCCAACACCAGCTGTGAAAGCAATCACATCTACACCATTCATCGCTGCTGCGTAGGAACCGATATATTTGCGGAGTCTGTATTCGTACATTTCGAAAGCCAGTTTCGAATTGGCATCGCCATTTTCCATGCCTTCAGTAATTTCCCGCATATCGCTGCTGATGCCCGAAATCGCCAGAAGGCCGCTGTGTTTGTTCAGCATGGAGTTCACTTCATTGACGGTCAAATCTTCTTTGTTCATGACATATGGTACGATCGCAGGGTCCAAATCTCCGCTGCGGGTTCCCATCATCAGTCCCTCGAGAGGCGTCATCCCCATGGACGTATCGATGGATTGTCCATCCTTTACGGCTGTGATGCTGGCGCCGTTACCGATATGACAGACGATGATTTTCAGATCCTCAAGCGGACGATCTAAAAATTCTGATGAAGTCTTGCTTACAAAATCATGCGATGTGCCGTGTGCTCCATAACGTCTTACTTTGTGTTTCTTGTACAGCACCCGTGGAATGGCATACAAATATGCATGCTCTGGCATCGTTTGGTGGAACGCGGTATCAAATGCCACGACCTGCGGCACGTTCGGCATATTTGCCTCCGCCGCCTTGATTCCCATCATGGATGCCGGATTATGAAGCGGAGCGAGGTCAAACAACTGACGAATCTTGCTCTTCACATCACCGTCCACAAGCGCGGACTCGCTGAAATATTCGCCGCCATGAACCACGCGGTGTCCTACCGCATCAATCTCGTCTATCGATCCGATCACACCATGCTCTTGATCTGTAAGCAAAGAAAGCACTTTGCGGATCGCCGTTGTATGTTCCAAAATCTCGCTAACTTCAGTCACTTCCGCACGGCCTGTAGGCTTATGGGTCAAAATGGAGGAATCCATGCCGATCCGCTCCACCAACCCTTTGGCCAATACGGACTCGTCCTTCATATCGTAGAGCTGGTACTTCAGGGAAGAACTACCTGCGTTAATAACTAAAATTTTCATACCCGGTCACCATCCTTGTCATACTTGAAGAAGCCTTCGCCCGTTTTTACACCCAGATGTCCTGCACGTACCATCTTCTTAAGCACAGTCGACGGACGATATTTCAGTTCGCCAAATTCACGGAACATCCGCTCCAAAGCAGCGAGGATAGAATCGAGTCCGAAGCGATCAGCCATCTCCAATGGGCCATATTGGAATTGGTATCCAATACGCATGGCATCGTCGATATCCTCAGCGGACGCCACGCCTTCCTGAAGAATATGTAAAGCTTCGTTAATCATCAAGCAAATCATGCGGCTGGATACAAAACCTGGCGATTCATAGACCATAACGCCTTTTTTGTCTACCACTTCTTCCACAAAACGCTTGGTTTCCGCAAAGGTGGCATCCGAAGTTTTCAGACCCCGAATAATTTCAACCAGATCTACTTTGCTCACCGGATGGATGAAGTGCATACCGATGACGCGTTCCGGATACATGGTCGAGCTAGCAAGCTCGGTCAAGCTGAGTGATGACGTATTGCTGGCAAGGATGATATGGTTAGGGCATACCTGATCCAGCTGCGAGAACACCTGCTTCTTCATGTCCAGATCCTCGGAAATCGTTTCAATTACCATATCGCAAGTGCCAAGCTCCGCAAGATGCACCACTTTAGTAATTCTACCCAAAATCAATTTTTTTTCTGCTTGAGTAATTCCCCACTTTTCAAGCTGCTTATCCAGACTAAGTTCGATCATGGAATACGAGTAGTCTAGTTTCTCCGGTGTTTTCTCAACGAGTAGGACGTCCAGGCCGCGTGTAGCCAGCATCTCAGCGATGCCTTGTCCCATGGTCCCTCCGCCAATGACACCAATTTTTTTAAAGTACATGATTCTCTTCCACCTTCCTATGGCCACTAATACTGAATTCTGAGTTGTACCCGTTCTGCCTTTTGGTAAGAGAGTACATGGTGACCCAGTTTATAATAATAACTTAGTATAAAAAAAAAGTAAAAAAAATAACCAGCATCACAATTTATGCTGGCATTAAAGAATGTTCATGAAATAGACAACGAAATTGATCACCCGACAACGTTTCTTCTTTAAGCAGGATGTCCAGGGATTGCTCGAAGATATTCCGGCGTTCCTCAAGCATGTCCCGCGTCCGTTTCATCAGGTCCTCCAGAATAGCGTGATTTTCTTTCATCAGCTCTTCTTTTGTTACCATGTCCAAATCCACAATACCAAGGGACGTAAGTCCGGATTTCATCATGGACTGTACAATGTTCAGCGCCTGCTCGAAGTCGTTGCTTGAGCCCGTACTGCGCCCGCCGTAAAAAATTTCCTCTGAGGCTGCGCCGCCGAGAGCGATCATGATTTGCTCCTCCAGGAACGTTTTTGTATATAAGTATTGCTCCTGTTGAGGATTGTGGCGCACATACCCGAGCGCTTTGCCTCGAGGACTGAGCGCAACTTGGCTTACGCTGCCTGGACGTACGAGTTCTGCCATGATCGCATGCCCAAGCTCGTGGATTGCTACACGTTTCTTTTCTTCAAGTGTCGATTCGCGATCCGTCCGTTCCCCCATCATCACTTTGTCGATAGACATGGACAGATGTCTTTGCTCTATTTCTTTAAGTCCTTCACGCATGACATAAATGGCTGCCTCGTTCATTACGCTCTCAAGCTGGGCCCCGGAGAAGCCGAAAGATTCCTCAGCAATTTTCCCGAGATCTACTTCAGCATGCAGCGGCTTATTTTGGGCATGAAGCTCAAGAATATGCTTCCGGCCTTTTTTATCGGGCAGATCCACCTGAATATGACGGTCAAAACGCCCCGGACGAAGCAGCGCACTATCCAGCATCTCTTTCCGGTTGGTTGCAGCAATCAACAAGATACGCGGACTGTCTGAAGAATAAATCCCGTCCATCTCGGTTAGCAGCTGATTTAGCGTCTGATCATATTCACGCTGCTGGCCGCCTTCGCGTTTGCCGCCGATCACGTCAATTTCGTCAATGAAAATAATGGCGCTTTGCTTGTTTTCCTTTGCTGCCTTGCTTCGTGCCTCACGGAACAGCTCGCGCACGCGGCTCGCGCCGACACCGACATACATTTCGACGAACTCACTGCCGGAAGAAGCCACGAATACGGAATCAGTGTAATGCGCCGCGGCTTTCGCCATGAGCGTTTTACCTGTCCCCGGAGGTCCGGTCAGCAGGATCCCTTTCAACGGACGAATACCCAGCTTGCGGATCTCCTCATGCTTGATTAGGAAATCCAGAGCTTCCCTGAGCTCCTGCTTTGCATGATCTTGCCCGCCGATCTGTTCAAACGTTAGTTTCTGAAGACCATTCTTCTTCCGCTTGCGCTCCGTACCGGCACCAACCGCCAGTCCGCCGCGCATTTTGGCCAGAAAAAGCAATCCGCTGATCAAAAGCCCAACGAGAACGAGGGGAAGTACATTAATGCCGATAACCGCGAGAAAAATGAATAATACCGGGACAAATCCGATCAACACTTCTTTCAGCAATCTTGGCATTATTCCCACACCCCCATCCTGCCTGGATCCCGTGGCAATACGATAAACTTGCTGTTATCTCCATCGCTGATGCTGATATACACATTTTTCGTATCCATTTCCGTTTGGGTTTTGATACCTGTATCCTTGACCAAATCCTGCAGCTTGGATGGAATTTCCGTATATTTCTTATTGTCCATCGCTTCAGCTACCGAAAACATAGCGGAATCCCAAAACCGGTTCAGCTTGTCCGATGAATGATCTACGAAATCAAACTTCAGCGTGCGTTTGCCAACCAAGGACTTACCTTTTGTCGTAATTTGATTGACCAAACCGGATAAATTCGTGTCTGGCTTCAAATCAAGTTTCACATTGATCTGATTGTGGCTAATATCGAATTTGGCGCTGCTCACGCCCTTATAATCTTGAACAATCTTTTGAAGCGGCCCCTGCATGGTCGTCTGACGGTAAAAAAACCACCCGCCAAACAGCAGAGTTGCCGATACAATAACAGTTATAGCAATTGGTATTGGACGCAGTTTCAAATCTATGTCCTCCTCTCAAATTCAAAAAAACAAAAACTATGAATATCTTTATGGCTCAATACTGAAATTAGTTCTTGACATTATGCGAGGTGTCCGCTGCGGTTGCGGATCGTTCTTTAAGGTCGCTGCCCGCCTCCAAACTTCTTGATTCTATTTTTCAAAAGGTAGAAATTCGGAGACAAAGAATCAGTCACTCTCGGATTTTGCAAGATTCTAATCTACGTAAATAATACAACATTAGACTACTAATTATCGGTGATATATATATTGAATACATATAAAAGTATATCATATCGTATATACTAAATCGAAGGTAATGTGTGAAAGTATTTTAAATTTTATCCTTTTTGCACACCAAAGAACCCCATCTTTCAATGAGGCTCTTCCATTTTTTGATAAATAAACGTGTATATTACGATTCTTCCAGCTGTAAATTATCGGTTTGGCAGCGTGAATGGCCCACCGATACTTTGCCCGTCGCTAAAACGGTAGAATTGATAGTAATAGTGATCTTTTGAGCGGTAAAACAACTGCCAGGCGTACTCCCCACTGTACATTCCCAGCGTTAGTCTCGTCTTGTCCAGATCCGGTATTTCTTGCTCAATCTTCTGCTTTATCTGATTTTCCGACAGGCCGTTTGCAAGCAATTCCTCATGCACGGCTCCCTCTCCAGCCTTCACCTTTCCGTTCCCATCCATTTGTACCCACACCAGAATGGGCCGGTTGTCTTTGTCCAACCCCTCGATCGTCCAGCAGATGCTGTCCCAAACGGATTTTTGGGTATCGGTCACCTTAACCAGTCCCGTTACCTGTTTGGCTTTCAGAATGGCCGCGGTTTCCTCTGCGCGAATGTCCTGCGTTACATATATGTAATAACGATATAGTCCAAACACAATCAACATGAGAACTAAGGCAGCGAGCAATATCCATTTCTTTTTATTCTTCAGCATATGTTTCATCCCCAAAACCGCCCTTAACGGGACAGAAGACCCTCAAAAGCGGTTTGGGCTTCCCGGCGGATCCGCTCTTCATCCAGTGTCAAGCAGGCGCCATGTTTCACGACTTGTTGGCCGTTTACCCAGACATGTTCAACATCTTTGCCACATGCCGAATAAACAGCGTGGGAAATTAAATCGGTATGCGGTAGAAAATGAGCCTGATCGGTATTCAAAGCGATGAAATCCGCTTTCATGCCGGGAGCCAAAATGCCAATATTGTTCAAGAAAAGCGATTTCGCTCCATAAACCGTCGCCATTTTCAGCGCCTCAGCAGCCGGAACCGCCGTAGGATCACCGGACACTCCTTTATGGATCAATGCGGCAAGACGCATCTCCTCGAACATGTCAAGATTATTATTGCTTGCTGCCCCATCCGTTCCGAGAGACACCGTTACCCCTGCGTTCAAGAGATCGATTACACGTGCCACACCACTCGCCAGCTTCAGGTTGCTTCCTGGATTATGGGATACAGCTACATGATTCTTTGCTAGTATCTCAATTTCTTCGTCCGTCAGATGAACGGCATGTGCAACCAACGATGGGCGGGAAAATACGCCGAGCTTCTCCAAGTGGGCGACCGGACGCAATCCGTATTCACGAACATTTTGCTCGACTTCGGCTCTTGTCTCGGACATATGGGTATGCATCGGCAAATCCAGGTCATGAGCAGCCTCTACAAATTTTTCGATAAAATCCGGAGGGCAGGTGTAAGGGGCATGTGGCGATATCATCGTTGTGATCCGTCCGTCAGCTTTGCCATTCCAGTCGCGAGCGAATTGAATCGCTTCATTTAGCTTATGGCGCTGAACCTCTTCAGGACACAGACCTATAACACCACGCATCAGGGAGGCCCGGATGCCCGATTCCTCGGTTACCTTTGCTACTTGATCCATATGATCATACATATCCAAAAAGGTTGTCGTGCCGCCTTTGAGCATCTCTAGCACGGACAGCGAAGTGCCCCAATACACGTCCGAGGAAGTGAATTTGGCTTCCATTGGCCACATCTTCTCCTGCAGCCAAACTTGCAGGGCTAGATCATCCCCGTATCCGCGGAGCAGCGACATGGCAGCGTGACCATGCGTATTCACCAGCCCCGGCATAAAAAACAGATGGGAACCATCCACTACGTGAATATCGCTGCCAAGCTCTGGTGTCTCTTCGCCCACATAAGTGATAAGGTCATCTTCAACGATCATACATCCTTGAATAACCGGCTTATCTCCATTCATAGCAGCAAAGCTGCCGTTTTTAATCATCCATTTATTTGTCTTCAAGTTCGCCGTCATCAGCAGAATCGTCCTTTCCGTTATCCAAATAATAAGCCAAACTAAGCAGATCCGTTGTGAAATCGGCCGCATGAATCCGGATGTTGGCGGGAGCCTTCAGAATGACCGGCGCGAAATTGAGGATCGCTTCAATCCCGGCTTCGATCAGCTGATCCGCCACATTTTGCGCTTCGACATCAGGAACAGTAATAATGCCAATGCGGATGTTGTGTTTTTTGATCGTTTCGCTGATCTCTTCCATCGGTTGAACTATCAATGTGCTGATTTGCTTCCCGGTCTTTTTCGGATTAGCATCGAATACCGCGATGATCTTAATGTTTTCCCGCAGGTAAAAGTTATAATTCGAAAGCGCTTGGCCCAGATTACCAGTTCCGACGAGCACAGCATTGATCTGTTGGTCTAAATTCAGGATATGCCGGATTTTCTCGATTAGATACGAAACATCATAACCGATGCCTTTCCGGCCAAAATCGCCGAAATAAGCGAGATCCTTACGGATCTGTGCCGGATTGAGATCGAGCTTCAGGCCAAGCTCTTGAGAGGATACTGTAGAAACCTCCCGTTTGTGCAAGTCATTCAAGTATCTTAAATATACAGGCAGTCTGCGGACAACCGCTTCGGATATTTTCTCCGATTTCATGCTTGTTCCCCCTATAGTAACAGCTTAATTAATATCTTAATCTAATGAAGGGCATTTAGCCCTTATGAAGCCATTCGGATATGCGAGGAACCATCTTTTCCATATTCATATGCTCCATCTTCGGTCCCGGCAGAGAGTAAAGGAAATATTTTCCATAATACGATTCGATGACGCGTGTATCGTAAACGATGACAATCCCGCGGTCATTTGCCGTCCGGACAAGCCGTCCGAAACCTTGTTTAAAGCGGATAACAGCCTGTGGTACGGAAAGCTTCATAAAAGGATTTTTCTTCTGCCGCTGCAAGAGTTCACTTTTTGCTTCGACAAGTGGATGAGATGGCGGCTGAAACGGCAGCCTTACGATAGCCAGACATGTTAGGGCTTCGCCGGGAATATCCACTCCTTCCCAGAAGCTGCTCGTGCCGAGCAGCACGGAGGCGCTGCTGTCTTGAAATCTGCGGATAAGCTTGGTGCGGCTGCCGCTGTCGACGCCTTGGCCCAGTACGGTAATGTCACTGTTCGCTAGAGCATTTTTGAGCGGTTCATGCACCTGCCGGAGCATCCGGTAAGAGGTAAACAATACCAGCATGCGCCCATGTGTTGCCACTGCGGCGTCTGCAAGGGATTGCACCAAAGTATTTACAAATACAGCATCACCTACGCTGCCTTTGACGCTTGGGAAATCACGTGGGATCACAAGGAGTGCTTGATCACGGTAGTTGAATGGCGATGGAAGCATCACGGTAGCCAATCTTCCGTTTTCCTGATCCTCTTGAAGCCCCAAATTATCAATCATGTACTGGAATGATTTGTCTACAGACAACGTTGCGGACGTCAGAACGACGCTTTTTTTCTTGTCAAAAAACAAATCCTTGAGCTGTTTGCTGACATCAACCGGTACAGCATACATCTGGAGCGATTTGCTCCGGAAATTACTGCTTGCTTCCATCCAATACACGACAGTCTCGTCACTCAGATTCATGAAGAAACGCAGATCGTCACGCTCGGATGCCAAATCCTTAAACAGGCCGCTAAGGTCCGTGATCAGGTTATCCGCGCTGTAATCGTCCACGTCCTCTTTGTATTCTGTAAGCATTTTCTCTCCACGGCGCACCGCTTCGCTGATTTTCACATGAATCTGATTTTCAAGCGCTTTGAGCGTTTCCCATTCCTGAGGTTTGTTGGCCGGTTGAAGGCGAAGTACGAATTGGCCGGCATCCCCTGGCGAAACATCGCTGCGCTCTGGCATCAGACTGAAAAGCAGTTCGCTTAGTTTATCCCAATTCTCCTTCACGTCCACCAAATCCTCGCTGATGCGGTCGATCGCCGCAATCCAGTCACCGGCACGTTCCTGTCCGGAGGATTGCAGTTGCTGCCGAAATGCGGGAAGTTGGCCGTTGCGTCCATCTTTGTAAAGCCGGGTAAGCGTATGGACAACGCTGAAATATTTCATATGGAGTCCCAAATGCTTTCCTGCAACCTCCTCCAGATGATGCGCTTCGTCAATCACAAGGTGCTCATACGACGGCAGAAGCTGGTGGCCTGCCTTCACATCCGTGAACAGCTTGGAGTGATTGGTAATGACGACATCCGCAATGCCTGCTTCATGCTTGGCGCGATGATAATAACATTTCCGGAACCAAGGACAGCTGCGTCCAAGGCAGGAATCCGAATCGCTGCTGACCGTTTCCCAAAAATCGCCGCCGCGTCCGCCGAGGTTCAGTTCTTCATCATCCCCATATTCGGTTTGCGCCAGCCAAACAATCATCTGGGCAGCTGTGATCGTATCATCCTTAGGATTATAAAATTCTCTTCTATTTATTTTATGTTCAAATTTTCTCAAACACAAATAATGCTGTCTCCCCTTAAAAACAGCCGCTTTAAAAGGAAATGGAACAACTTGCGTCAAAAGCGGAACATCGCGCTCCCGCAGTTGCTCCTGAAGGTTGATCGTATGCGTACTAACCATCACTTTTTGCTGCTGTTTAACACTCTGGTATATGGAAGGGATCAGGTAACCCAAAGACTTTCCTGTACCCGTACCTGCCTCAATCAAGAGATGTTTGTCCTGCTCGAGTGCATTCATCACCTCGCTGAACATAATCGATTGCGGTTCACGCTCCTCGTATTGGGGCATGATCGTTTTGAGCCGTTTTTGAATTTCATCAAGATAATCCTTAAAATCCATACCTGCAAGCGGGTTATCAGCAGACTCGTCCCGAGGAGGTTTCATCTCTGTCCAGTCGTCCACGGCAAGCGCCAATTGGCGGTAAAAGTTATGACTGTTCAAGTCCTGAATTGGCTGCTGCTCATTTTCTTGACACAAGCCGTCAAAAAACCATCCAAGATCGCTATCCTCCTCCGCAAACAGCTCACGAAGGCGTTGAAGCGCAATTAGAGGCAAATGATCAAGTTCGTCCAGACATTTCAGGAATACGTAAGCTGTCGCCAAGGCATCACTGTCCGCCTGGTGCGGACGGTCATGTTGCAAACCGAAATGAGACGTCACTTGGCTCAATTGATAGGAAGTTAGGGATGGAAAGCATATTTTTAAAAAATCCAGCGTATCGAGAATACGTCCAGAAAACGGAAGATATCCGCCGCTATCCAACGCATTTTGCAAAAAATTAAAATCAAATGCGACGTTATGCCCAACCAATACCACATCGTCCAGCATAGGCACAAGCTCCATTAACATCTCTTCCAGCGAAGGGGCATCCGCCACATCTTGCTCCGTAATACCGGTCAGTTGGGTAATAAAAGGTGGAATTTTCACACCAGGCTTGACATATGAGCCGTATACACGGGAAATGGTCAAATCTTCTTCTATGATGGCAAGTCCAACTTGAATAATTTCATCGGCGGACTGGTTGCCTGTCGTTTCAAAATCAAGTACAGCAAATTTCATGATTTATTATTAATCCTTTCATTCCAGTCTCCTTACCAGCATAACAGAAGATTTAACATTTGAAAATTAAGATGCAACAAAAAGGCGATGCACAAAGCGCTTGGCGCATGATGCATCGTCCTCTTCGCATTTGCATTACATAAGAGAAATCAATTGGCTGCCATACTGCAGCTGACCGCGGTTTTGCTGGCATACCTTCAGGTTGATCAAAGGATCGGGCAGCGTAGGATCGCACTGCAACGCCAAAGTGAAAAACTCCTGTGCTTTTTCTACATTCCCATGCTTCACGGCGATACATCCTAAAGCGTTATAGATCATGGCCTTTAGCTTTTGGCTGTTGGTGAGCGGTAATATCATCTGAAAATGGTTTTGGGCAGCGTCGGTTTCCTCCAAATGCAGATGCGCCATAGCCAGATACATCCGTGCCAGAAGACTATCCGGATATTGCCGGATCACCTGGGAAAATTGCTGGACAGCCTGGTGGAACATCATCAGACGGAAATATCCCTGCCCGCGGACAAAAGCGTCTAATTCCATTTCAGGCGATGTCTCATTTGAGAACATGGTGGATGGAACCTCAACGTGCTGGCGAAATTGCCCCATTTTTTCCTCGAATGACAACCACTCATCGATAATACCGTCACTCATGGTTTTGAGCATATTCCACTTTTGCATCAACTGGTGCTTTTGGGTCTCCTGTGCCGTCGGGTAATGTTTCATGATTTCACCTAACATGTGGTTCATTTCCGCAAAAACATGCTGGAACATGGCTTCATCCCACCCCTAAACAAAAATGAAATCAGTGCGGTCTCCTGCATTCATTTTTTGTTGATACGGCGGTTTTCATTCCCCGAACGGCCTGCCATTCCTTGTCTTTCGCCGCCCGACTTTCCTTTTAGTACGTGTTCAAAAAGGCCGGTTTTCAGCACCGAAGCTTATGCTTCCGATGTGCGTTTTTTCAAAACGCTTAAGTTGGATGAAGCTAGGGACTGAGGAGCGGAGCTACACGTTTTCGTAGAAAACGACTTCGTAAGCAT
>JAIRVF010000144.1 GCA_031254035.1 Paenibacillus sp. | reverse complement strand
CAAGCTCTATCTGGAGTAGCTCTCGCTCAAATTCAAACACAACTTAGAGCTGCATAGGGATATTGTCAGCTTTTTTGGATTTACAATTTCTTGAAGTGATTATTGGCAAGTACAGTTATTAAGCGAGAGACCAGGTTCTGTTTGGGCTCAGCATCATGAATAGTGCTTGAAAAAAGTGAAATCAGCGGAGGGAACGGAAGCGATCGGAAGAACGATCCGTAACCATAGCGGCGGCCTCGCATAATGTCAAAAACTAATGTCAGTGTTGAACCCTATTTGAGAATATATTTAAGAAGAACGGATCCATACTATAATAAAAAGCACAAACCAACATCCTAAATATAGGCAATTTTATGACAATTTGAATTTTTCTATGGGTAAAGTCTTGCAACTATCCCTGCAGAAGGATAACATGTAAAGAGATATGTGAAATTGAGCGAAGATATTGAGGAGGTCCAATCATGTTCCTTGCAGAAGCTGCTGCAACAGCCGCATCTAAATTCAATACGTTTGATATTTTCATGATTCTGTTTACGCTCCTTATTCTCATCGGGACAATCCGCTTGATCAAACAGCCCGTTAAGAACAAGTTTGCAATCGGATTCAGCGTCGTTTGCTTGTTGGTTTTCCTTGCTTCTGATTATGCAATGGTTCAGAACTGGATGAGCTAAAATAAGCAGATAACCTGATAATACGACGAATGAAGACACCTTACGTCTATTGGCGCTACAAGGGGTCTTTTTTTGCATCCAAAGATAGGGCTCCGGGCAATTGTATAGATTAGAATTCTGTGTTACATTTGGCTAAGATTCAGGGGAGAGTCACCAATAATGTTTATAATTAGAAAATAAAGATTAGGTGGGGAAATGAAACCTATGGGGAAAAAGAGGGTCATTTTGCTGTTTTGCAGCATCATGCTGCTCAGTGGCGCCGCTCAAGCAGGTGCGCAAAGTGCAACAAAGTCACAATCGATAGCGAAAGCAAAAACATCGGCGATAACTGCTGCCCAAAGCCCTAAAAGCACGATCGTCACCCAGGTGCAGGTCCCTGCGGATCCGGTGCCGCAAATTGTAAAGAACGTTTCGCCGTCGGTTGTTGGCATCATCGGGCGGGCGACAGCGCAGGCGGGGCAAACAGCCACAGACCGCAACAATTTAGCCCATGGTACTGGAGTTGTCATCAAATCAAACGGGTGGATTGTAACTAACGCACATGTTGTAAATGGACTTCAAAGCACCGTAGTTGTCACTTCGGATGGCAAGACCTATAAAATTACCGATACATATGTGGATGAAACCAGTGATCTGGCTTTGATCAAAATCAATGCGTCCAACCTGCATCCTGCCGTTTTCGCCAAATCCGCGCAAAGTGCGCAGGTTGGTGAAAAGGTAGTAGCGATCGGGACACCGATCTCCTTCTCCTTTCGCAATTCTGCAAGCGTTGGCGTCGTCAGCGGCTTGAACCGAGCCATTAATGGATCCTACCGCCTGATTCAAAGCGATACGGCAATCAATCCGGGCAACAGCGGCGGTCCGCTGGTGGATATGAAAGGCGAAGTGCTTGGTATAAACAGCATGAAGTATGCTGCGGTGGGCGTGGAAAATATGGGATTCTCTATTCCTTCGGAAACAGTGCAATATGTCATCAATCAGCTGTTTAAATATGGTGAAGTGAAGCGGCCATACCTCGGATTCAGTATGGAGGAAAGCTGGTCCGCCATGATAGGACTTCCTACACAAGATCCTTTGACCATTACCAAAGTCATCTCTGACGAAGCGAAGAAGGCGGACATCCGCGAAAATGACGTCCTCTACAGTATTGACGGCAAACGGGTGACCTCGGTTGTGGATATCAACGAGCTGTTCAAGTCATATATGCCCGGTCAGACTGTTAAACTGCTGATGCAGAGTGGCGGAGATATTGTGGAACGCAAACTTGTGCTTTCACAGGACCGCAGTTCGGGCGATGAATGGACGGCCGGCGATGAAGCCGGAGATGAATCTTAATGGGGAAGAAGGGACAAGCGCGGATGAAGAGAATTACGCTTTTCAAAATGGGCTCCGCCCTTTTGGCTTGCAGCATCGTGTTTTCTGCGGCTGTGCCAGCATGGGCGGATAGTGCGGTGGACAAACTGTCGTTTAAGGTGAAAACGGGTAGTACGTCCGCCTGGATGAACGGAAGAGACGAGAAGATTGAGAAGCCGTATTTGGACCACGGAACCGTTATGGTTCCCTTGGGTCTATTTAAGCGGACATTCGGCAGCGAACTGCGGCTTGAAAACTCGGATGTTGTCAAAGTGATGTACGGACCTCATACGGTATCCATGACTATTGGGACCAATACGGCTTGGGTGGATGGACGCAAAGTGAAGCTTGATGCGGCACCGGTGATGCTATCCGGAACACTGATGGTGCCACTGAGGGTGGTCGCCGAAGGAATTGGAGCAAATATCACGCCAGGAAGCATGGGGGCGCTTGTGGTCAGTCTCAGTCCATCTGATACGTCTGTGGATGTGGAAGACCCGGGTATTGATACCGACCTTGGTAAAACCAAAATCGGCAACAGTTTTTATGGGTGGACGATGAACTACCCGAACGGTTTGTTGCTTGGCGACTCCGAACGAGATGAAAGCATAGTATCGTTTGCCGATACCGAGAATACATATTATTTCGAGGTTCATGCGACGGATCAGGATGTGAAGCTGGGGGTCGACGAGCTGCTGGGAAAACTGACAGATGACGCTAAAAATGCCGGCCAACTCGTAGTAGACCGCGAAAGCTTTCCGCTAGCGAAGGTGCCGTACGCGCGAATTATTGTCAAAGACGGTGACGGAACGTTCTGGGAAAACCGGATGTATTACGGCAATGACCGTCTGTATGAAATCTATTTTGCGGATCTGAATGCTTCGAACTATAAGGATCTGAAGAAATACACCGGGCTCCTGAATTCGTTCAGTATTAGCTACAACCCGCTCGACAAAACAGTCAAAGACTTGTCCACCGTCAAAAGCGGCATGCGCCATGAATACAACGATTATTATGGGATTTCACTTGATGTGCCTGCTGGATGGAGCGTGGACAACACTAATATGTATTATGAAAGCAAGAAGGGCAGCTATCTCAAGTTGAACGTGTCTTCCTCACCTAAAGGCTCTAGTCTGGAGCAGTGGACCGAGGAACTTACGACATGGCTGAAAGAAGCTTTCGTGCAGGATTCATACCAAATCGTCGGCACCTCTCCGATCGAAATTTCGGGCGAGCAAGGTCTCGTCAATGAAGTCCGTTACAACTATGGTGACGGCTGGATTACGGAATATGAAGCCATGGTACTTCATAACGGATACCGTTATTATGCTGAGTACTCCGTTCCAGAGGATCAGAAGGGGGATTTGGGTAAATTCAAAGATTTAATGAAATCCATTGATATTGATTTCAAGGTCGTATCCGAAACCTTTGGCAATATGGAAGAGGATTCTTCCCTGATCAGCAAGACCAAGACTACAACGAAGCAGTCCAAAGCTTTCAAGTATCAAATCAATATTCCGCAATATTGGACCGCGAACCAGGATAAATTTGAAAAATCCCCAGTGGAGTATCAATTTACCGGCGGTCGGTTCCGGATTACGACTGACAATTCCACGTCCATGGAGGCAGCGGCCAATCAATTGAAATCATATTACACCGATGCTGCGAAATATCAGAAGGATCTCAAGGTGGAGCCGACAGAAAATATTACGTTTGCTGGCGTTCCGGCCGTATCGATTAACCTGCATCAGATCAAAGACGGTATTTCGTACAGCGCGCGTCAGATTTTGTTTCAAAAGGATGATATCGTCTATACGATTAGCACATCTCTAAATGATGCGAATGCGACGGCTCTACAAAAAGATGCGATCGAACGGACACTGAATTCTCTTACATTGACTGAGTCCAAGTAAACTTTTTCTTTTACAATACGAATACCTGATATCAAAAGATAGAGTTCGGCTAATTACGTTTAAATTTCTGAAAAGTCATCAAAAATGCTCGGGTGGACTTTTTAGCAGGACTCGTTTGAGTCCTGACCAGATTGCTAAGTTTATCCGAATGTACCTAACGAAACTGGGTATCGTTAATCGTTATATCTACAAAAACAGTGCTTATTTAAATCTAACGAAACTACATATCGTTATTTGGATGAAATATGGTCGAAAGAACTTATATTGAGCTTTATAACGTTTCCTGGTTTCTTTTAGTAGTTTTAGAAGCTCATTTTTGACCAAATAACGATTGTGGGTTTCGTTAGCCTGAGCAGCTCGATTGTCGAGCTGTTTTTTTGTTTTTAAAAGGTTAAGGTTGAGATCCGAAAGATGAACTTACGGTGGAAGAGGGCTTGATTATGAAACAGTATCTTTCTGGACAGCCTTAATCTAAAGCATGAAGTTGTCAGCCATTTCCTGAAGTAGAATTTTGATTGGGTAGAAGGATGACATGATGTCTGGTAAACTAGATAAGTTAAAATGCTAATAGAAGCAGATCCGGTTTCTAGACCGGTTAGGAGGATATAGATGAATATAAAATTACGGAGAGAAGATGTAGAACTGCTCGCCCCAGCCGGCGATTGGGACTGCATGCGCTCGGCGGTGGCAAACGGAGCGGACGCGATCTTTTTTGGCATCGAAAAGTTTAATGCCCGCGCCCGCGCTAACAATTTTTTGATGGCGGAGCTGCCGGAAATCATGTCGTTTTTGCACAGCTATGGTGTAAAGGGATTTTTGACGTTTAATATTTTAGTATTTGAAAACGAGTTGGAAGATGCCAAGGAACTGATCGATGCTTGCATTGACGCAGGCGTTGATGCGGTTATCGTTCAGGATCTCGGACTCGTGAAGCTGATCCGTGAGATTTCGCCGGACTTTCCGATTCACGGCTCCACGCAGATGACGATTACCTCGCCGGAGGCGGTGGAGTTTACGAAACCTTGGGGTATGGAACGCGTCGTTTTGGGCCGCGAAAACAATTTGAAGCAAATTCAAAAAATCGGAGAGCAAGCGAAGCTGCCGATGGAAGTCTTTGTGCACGGAGCACTCTGTGTTTCGTACTCCGGTCAATGTCTGACCTCGGAGATGTGGGGCGGACGTTCGGCGAACCGCGGTGAATGCGCCCAGGCCTGCCGCTTGCCGTATGACCTGATGGTCGATGGTGAACAGAAGCCGATGGGGGACGTTGCCTATCTTCTTTCGCCAAAGGATTTGGCTGCGATCGATCTGATGCCGGAACTGATTGAAGCGGGAGTTACTTCTTTTAAAATCGAAGGGCGCCTCAAGAGCCCAGAATATGTGGCCAACGTAGTTAGCAAGTACCGGAAAGCGATTGACCGGTATTTTGAAGGCGATGATACGAAGACGAGTAAAGAGGAGATGCGTGAGCTGCAGCAGAGCTTTTCGCGTGGATTTACGCATGGTTTCCTGGAAGGTACGAACAATAAAAAGCTGGTAGACGGCACGTTCCCGAAAAGCCGTGGTGTTTATATCGGGCGTGTAGAGCAGATTTTGCGCGACGGCGTCGTTTGCCGGATTGAAGCTCCGCTGAAGCGCGGCGATGGTATCGTATTTGATGCCGGAGATCCAACGCAGAAAGAAGAAGGCGGACGCATCTACGATCTGCGCCGCAAAGGCGTCAAGATCGAAGGTGAAGCCGGGGAAGGCTGGATCGTCGATATCGTTCCCGGCCGCAGCGATGTGGATCTGCAGAAGGTCCATGTTGGTGACCGCATTTGGAAGACCAATGACCCAGCGCTGGACAAGCGCTTGCGTCAAACTTTTGAGACGGAAAAGCCGTATCGGGTCTTTCCGGTCCATGTGAAGGCATTTGGCCATGCCGGCGGCCTGCTGACGACGATCTGGACCGATGTGCAGAAAGGCACGACGGTCCAGGTGGATTCGGAGCTGGAACTGGAAGTCGCCAAGAAACGGCCGATGGATTATGCGCTGCTCGAAGAGCAATTCGGCCGTTTGGGCGGCACCGTGTTCCAGCTGGAGCAGCTTGACGTCGACCTGCAAGGAGACGTCATTGTGCCCATGCGCGAGCTGAACAGCATCCGCCGCCGTGCGGTGGAGCTGCTCGCTGGCGAGCGCCCGAAGCCGCCCGTATACGTGAAACGGGCGGCCACGGTTTACAGCGATGCAGCGCATAGCGCATCGCCGGTGGCCCGCGGTGAGGCGAAGCTCACCGCGCTGTGCCGCAGCCTCCCGCAGGTGGAGGCTGCGCTGGAAGCCGGCGTCGAATTCATTTACGCCGACTTCGAGTTCATCAAGCAGTTCAAGGAAGCGGTGGAAACCGTTCATGCCGCCGGCAAAAAAATCGCGCTGGTAACCCCGCGCATCCATATGCCGATCGAGAACGGGATCCACAAGAATATATTGCGCCTCCAGCCGGACGCCGTGCTGGTGCGCAACACCGGCGCGCTGTATTTCTATTTGCGCGACAGGATGGAGAATCCGGATGCGAAACATCCGCAGCTGATCGGCGACTTCTCACTGAACATCGCCAACCATAAAGCGGTAGACCTGTTCCTCGAAGCTGGCTGTGACATCGTCACGCCATCTTATGATCTGAACATCCAACAGATGGTCGATTTGCTTGGTCGCTCGAACACCTCGCAGATGGAAGTCGTCATTCATCAGCATATGCCGATGTTCCATACCGAGCATTGCGTGTACTGCACCTTCCTGAGCGAAGGTACGGACTACACCAACTGCGGCCGTCCCTGCGAAGAACATCGCGTATCTCTGCAGGACCGCATCGGCATGTCCCACCCGGTCCGGGTGGATGAAGGTTGCCGCAACACGGTCTACAATGCGATCGAGCAGTCCGGAGCCGAATACCTGTCCAACTTCATGGAGCTGGGCGTAGCTAACTACCGCGTCGAGTTTCTCGAGGAAACACCGGAGCAGGTGCATGAGGTCATCGACCTCTACAAACGCGCTTTGCGTGGTGAAATCAGCGGTACACAAGTGTGGAAGACATTAAAGGCGACCAACCAGCTCGGGGTTACGCGCGGGCAGCTAGTGAAGTAGGTTAATAACTATATAAAATGGAAATAGCTCCTGTTCTGGTCACGAAAGTTGTGATCGAGCAGGGGCTTTTTTGTCGGAAGATCGATCCGTAACCGCAGCGTTTGCCTCGCACGAATTATGCTCCTCGTGGTATCATCACTAGAGGGGTAGAATGAGCATCCCAAAAAAGGAAAATGATACATAGAGAAGTAAAACCATCAACGGATGCAAAAGTGCCGATGTAATCTAGAACATTAAAAAAAGGGGGGCTATCTATGAAAATTCGCAAAGCTATTATTCCGGCTGCAGGTCTAGGCACACGTTTCCTTCCTGTTACCAAAGCGATGCCTAAGGAAATGCTGCCAATTGTTGATAAGCCAACAATACAATACATCATAGAAGAAGCTGTGGCTTCCGGAATTGAAGACATTATTATCGTCACCGGTAAGGGCAAGCGGGCTATTGAAGATCACTTCGACAACTCTTTTGAGCTCGAGTTTAATCTCGCAGAAAAAGGGAAATGGGAGCTTCTGAATGAAGTGCGTAGATCCTCTGAGATGGCAGACATCCATTATATCCGTCAAAAAGAACCTAAAGGGCTCGGCCACGCGATCTGGTGTGCACGTAAATTTATTGGTGATGAGCCGTTCGCTGTACTTTTGGGGGATGACATTGTGGAAGCGGAAATTCCCTGCCTAAAGCAAATGATTGATGTGTATGAACAATACGGTACCTCCATTGTTGGTGTACAGCCGGTTCCTAAAGAGGAAGTGTTTCGGTACGGAATCGTAGATGGGCGTCAGATTGGGGAACGAGTGTTTGAGGCAGCCCGGTTGATAGAGAAGCCAAAACCATCCGAAGCAACATCCAATTTAGCGATCATGGGGCGTTATATTCTAAATCCTCATATTTTTGAACTTTTAGAGAGGCAGTCTGTCGGAGTGAACGGTGAGATCCAATTAACGGACGCCCTGTCCGGTTTAAACCAGAAGGAACAGATCCTTGCGTATCATTTTGACGGTTTGAGGCATGATGTTGGTGAAAAGTTGGGATTTATTAAGACAACCATTCATTACGCGCTTCAACATGAAGATTTAAAGGGAGAATTGCTGGAATACTTAAAAGAAGTTATGAAGACGGAGGGGTAGTCCTTCGATTCGAAAATTTGGTTAGCATCCATCTTTAATGCATATGCATTTAGATGGGTGCTTTTTTTCGTCCAGATGATTCCAAAACCAATTTTATTTGTTATAATAAATCCAGGATACAAATTGTATCATTCGCAGCGCTTAAAGTGGAGTAACTGTATCATTCTTGCATCAAGTGTATGTTTGCTTGTCATGATTCATCACTATTATTATTCGATTTTAGGGGGCATTTATGAAAGCAATCATTTTAGCTGGTGGCACAGGTTCGCGTTTATATCCCTTAACAAAGGTCACCAATAAGCATCTTCTTCCCGTCGGAAAATATCCTATGATTTTTCATTCCGTTTCAAAGTTAAAGAAGGCGGGTCTTACGGATATTCTAATTGTTACAGGGAAGGAGCATATGGGAGATGTCGTTAGTCTGCTTGGAAGCGGGGGCGAAATGGAGGTTTCCTTTACATATAAGGTCCAGGATGAAGCCGGTGGTATTGCCCAAGCCTTGGCTCTGTGCGAACAGTTTGTTGGCGGAGACCAAATCGTAGTTATATTGGGAGACAATGTTTTTGAGGACGATATCACCCCTTTTATTGAAAAATTTCGTTTGCAGCAAAATGGAGCAAAAATTCTAATCCAGAAAGTTCAGGACCCTTGTCGTTTTGGTGTGCCCGAGCTTCATGAAGATCATATTATTTCTATAGAAGAAAAACCTCAGCTGCCCAAAAGCCAATATGCGGTTACAGGCATATATATGTTTGATAGCCGAGTTTTCGATATTATCCGAACATTGAAACCTTCAGCGCGGGGCGAATTGGAAATCACGGACGTAAATAATTCTTATATTAAACGTAATGAGTTAACCTTTGACGTTTTGCAAGGCTGGTGGACAGATGCAGGCACTCATGCCTCGTGGTCCCGTGCTAATGAGTTAGCGCAAGAAATTACTTTTGGCGAGGAATTTGGCAAATTCAAATTGTAAAGACGGAAGGTGGAACGTAAATATGAAAATGACTTCTTTACAATTACAAGGCGCATATCTGTTTGAACCGGTTGTCCATGGAGATCACCGGGGTTTTTTTATGGAAAGCTATAATGGGGCCGTACTGGAGCAGCAAGGGATAACGCTGAATTTCATTCAGGACAATCATTCTATGTCTGCGGAACCTGGGGTGATTCGCGGGCTCCATTACCAATCAAATCCTAAGGCGCAAACCAAACTCGTCCGTGCCGTTAGGGGCGCGATTTATGATGTTATCGTTGACGTTCGTCGAAGTTCTCCTACATTTGGCCAATGGGTCGGGGTCATCCTAAGTGAATATAATCACCGCCAGCTGCTTGTTCCTAAAGGGTTTGCCCATGGATTTTGTACGGTTGTACCAAATACCCAAGTAGTGTATAAGGTAGACGAGTATTATTCCTCCGAGCATGATCGCGGTATATTATGGAACGACTCGGAGCTGGGGATCGATTGGCCTGCTTCAAATCCGGTTCTTTCGGACAAGGACCAGCGCCACCCGCAATTAAAGGATGCAGAACTGAATTTCGATTAGGAGGCGGACTGTTTTGAAACTTCTTGTTACAGGCGGTGCCGGTTTTATCGGTAGTAATTTTATCTTATACATGCTTCGTCAGCACCCGGATTATCAGATTATCAATGTGGATTCGCTTACTTATGCTGGGAATTTGGAGAATTTAAAATCCTTGGAGGATCATCCGAACTATCTGTTTTCAAAAACGGATATTACGGATGCGATAGGCATCGATCGGTTGTTTCAGCGTAGTATTGATGTCGTAGTCAACTTTGCTGCAGAATCCCATGTGGACCGGAGTATTTTGGAACCGGATGTATTTGTCAAAACCAATGTTCTTGGCACCCAGGTGCTTCTGGAAGCTGCGAAAAAACACGGCGTAACAAAATACGTCCAAGTATCCACGGATGAAGTATACGGAACTCTAGGTGATACCGGGCTTTTTACTGAAGAAACACCGCTAGCTCCCAACAGTCCTTACTCTGCGAGCAAAGCAGGAGGAGATCTTCTCGTTCGTGCCTATCATGAAACGTTTGGCCTTCCGATCAACATTACGCGCTGTTCGAACAATTATGGGCCATATCAATTCCCCGAAAAATTAATACCGCTAATCGTATCCCGTGCTTTAAACGATCAAGCTTTGCCTGTGTATGGCGACGGAATGAACATTCGGGACTGGCTTTATGTAGAGGATCATTGCAACGCAATTGATTTGGTGATCCATAAAGGCCGCATTGGTGAAGTATATAATGTTGGAGGAAACAATGAACGGACCAATATTTATATCGTAAAAGAGATCTTGAAGGAGCTGGGTAAACCGGAGTCGCTGATTACGTATGTGGAAGACCGCCCTGGACATGACCGCCGCTACGGGATTGATCCAAGTAACATAACCCGCGAGCTCGGCTGGAAGCCAAAGTACAACTTTGAGGCCGGGATTAAAGAAACCATCCATTGGTATGTAAGCCACAAAGATTGGTGGACTCGTATTCAATCGGGAGAATACCAGGCCTATTATGGCAAGCAATACGGTGCGCGGTTGGGAGATGCTTAAATGAAAGTTTTGGTGACCGGAGCGAATGGGCAATTAGGCAAGGATACCGTGGCTTTGTTGCTTCAAAAAGGATATGAAGTTCAAGGCTGCGGCCGCATGGAACTTAATGTAACAAACCAGGAGGGGTGTCAAAGAGTCATTACAGCGTTTAATCCCGACGTTGTCATTCATTGTGCCGCATATACGGCCGTGGATGCCGCAGAAACGGATATTGACGGAGCTTACCAAGTGAATGCGGACGGAACAAGAAACATCACCCTGGCTTCTGAGAAGGTGGGGGCCAAGCTGATATATGTCAGTACGGATTATGTTTTTAATGGCCAGTCCGAGCTCCCCTACCGGGAGTATGATACTACTGATCCCCAAAGTGTATACGGCAAATCCAAACGGGCCGGCGAAATGCTTGTACAGTCGTTATCTTCGCGTTATTTTATCGTCCGGACGTCATGGGTTTACGGGATAAACGGAAATAACTTTGTTAAAACCATACTTCGCTTAGGTCAGGAAAAGCCATTGTTACAGGTGGTACATGATCAAAAAGGATCCCCAACCTATACGATGGACTTGGCCGGATTTTTGTCCGAACTTATCCAGACTGAAAAATATGGAACCTATCATGCATCAAATTCTGGGGAATGTACGTGGTATGAATTTACGCAGGCTATCTTTGAGGAAGCTCGAAATAAGGGGATAACCATGACCGCCAAGCTGGAGGCATGTACGACGGCACAATTTCCACGCCCAGCACCGCGTCCGGCCAATTCGGTTATGGATCATGGAGCGATTAGAACGAATGGCTTTCGGGATATGAGGCATTGGCGGGAAGGGCTTAAGGATTTCATTCATCATATGAATAAATCAGGTGGCTAATCATTTAATTAAAAAGGCTCAACATCATTATTAGTTCGTGATAAAAAGGCGAAGAGTAGCGGACGGGGTCGTTCTGAAGTAGCTAAAGGAGCTGTTCCAAAAGTCACTTGATCCAGAACGGCTCTTTTGTCTGTTATAAGGACGCCGCGGAACGAAACCATTTCTCCAATCGCTGCCCGCCCCCGAAGATCCTGATTTCATCTTTAAGGAAGATCGGGACAAGCTTATGCTTTCGATGCTCAGGGTGCCCAAGTTGAACCCCGTCAAGTAGCGAAATTGATGCAAAAGTGCATCTATTTACGACATAACGATTTGATTTAGATAAAAAACTTGCGAAAGTGCAGGCTTTTTCCTTTTTCTGAGCGCAATTAAGTCATTCATGATCAAAAGAATGCACTTTCGCATCAATTCTGCCTCCCACCACAAAACGCCCTAAAAAAGATGCACTATCGCAACAATTACACTTCAACTTCAAAACTCGAGGATAGCGATTTTTTCTGACGCGCTATATTAAGTTAAATGCTTTATCTATTCTCGTAGTCCCAGTATATTCCTTGCTTGCGTTACATAATCCTCTCGTTGCCAACGGCACAGGAATAGTATCTCTATCGCCGACATTTTTCAAATAACACTGTTTTTTCTCAATCTGGCTGTTTTCAAAAGTAAGTTAACTTGCTTTTTTTGGACAGCCCCACTGTCAAGAACTAATTTCAGTATTGAGCCTTAATAAATCTCCTAATTCTCCTGCGCAGGAGATTTTTTTTCTTTATGGTATGTAGAGCTGGAAATTCCATAAAAATGTTCGCATCCAATGCGAACAAGAAATTGACACTGTTCCTGCGCTGACATAGACTAGATTTATGTAGAAAAAGTCGTGGAGGAATGACGTTTGAAGCAGATGATTAAACCATGGAGACATGTTTTTAAGCTGGATCCGGACCGGGAAATCGATGATCACGCGCTGGAAGCGGTGTGCATGTCCGGAACCGACGCCATTATGATAGGCGGATCGAGTGGCGTTACATTTGACAATACGGTCGATTTGATGTCACGGGTGCGCCGGTTTGAGCTTCCGTGTGTGCTCGAGGTTTCCAATCTGGAGATGATTGTGCCCGGCTTTGATTTATATATGATCCCGATGGTGATGAATACTGCAGACTCCATGTGGATTACAGGCCAGCATCAACGGGCCGTTGAAGAATACGGCTATTTAATTCCGTGGGATCTGGTCGTTCCCGAAGGATATATTATTCTTAATCCCGATTCTACCGTGGCCCGGGTGACCGGCGCGCAGACGGATCTGGATGCGGCGGGTGCCGCTGCTTATGCACAGGTCGCGGACCAGCTGTTGTCTCTCCCGATGGTCTACGTCGAATACAGCGGGAGCTTTGGCGACATGGATACGGTCAAAAAAATATATCAATCCCTTCAGAACGCGAAGCTGTTCTATGGCGGCGGCATCCATGATGCCGAAACTGCAGCTAAGGCGGCAGCCGTCTGCGACACGATCGTGGTTGGAAATGCGGTTTATGATAATTTGAAACAGGCGCTGCTTACCGTTAAGGCTGTGAAGTAGGCAGGATTTCCGAAGCAAAAATCACATTCAGGAAGGAGCATGCGCGCATGCAACCGATTGACATACATCAAGCAATTAAAAAATTGAATCCGCCGCAGCAGCAGGCTGTCGAAGCGACGGATGGCCCTCTGCTGATCATGGCCGGAGCGGGGAGTGGCAAGACCCGGGTGCTGACGCACCGTATAGCCTATCTGATCGCCACCCGCAAAGCACCACCATGGGGCATATTGGCGATTACGTTTACGAACAAAGCGGCCCGCGAGATGCAAGAGCGTGTCACAAAGCTCGTTGGCAATGAAGGTCGGGATATTTGGGTATCGACCTTCCACTCCATGTGCGTGCGTATTCTCCGCAAGGATATCGACCGGATCGGTTTTAACTCTAATTTCAGTATATTGGACTCGACGGACCAATTGTCTTTGGTGCGGAATTGCATGAAGGACTTGAACATGGATACGAAAAAGTTCGAGCCCAAAGCCATTCTTTCCCTCATCAGCTCAGCAAAAAACGAACTGGTTACACCTGCCCAATACGAGCAAAAAGCTGGCGACTATATTGAAAGTATCGCAGCTAAGGTATACACCATGTACCAGCGCCGTTTGAAAAGCAACAACTCATTGGATTTTGATGATCTGATCATGGCAACGATCCAACTCTTTAAGGAAGTACCCGAGGTTCTTGATTTCTATCAGAAAAAGTTCCAATACATTCACGTCGACGAATATCAAGATACCAACCGCGCACAGTATATGCTCTGCCGGATGCTGGCTGATGGGCATCATCGGATTTGTGTGGTGGGAGACAGTGACCAGTCCATTTACCGTTGGCGTGGCGCGGATATCAGCAACATTCTGAATTTTGAGGAGGACTACCCTGAAGCCCGGACGATTCTACTTGAGCAGAACTACCGTTCTACTTCCACGATTCTGAATGCGGCCAATGAAGTAATTAAGCAGAATAGCGGACGCAAGCCGAAAAAACTGTGGACGGACCAAGGTGAAGGCTCCAAGATCAAGGTCTATCGCGCCGATTCAGAGCATGACGAAGGATATTTCGTGACCTCCGAAATCAGCAAAGACGTCAAGGAGGGCAAATCCTATCAGGATCATGCCATTCTTTATCGAACCAACGCCCAGTCCCGGGTCATAGAGGAGATTTTGATCAAGTCGGATATCCCGTACCAGATCGTCGGCGGCATCAAGTTCTATGACCGCAAAGAGATCAAGGATATTCTTGCTTACTTGCGGCTCATTTCCAACCCGGATGATGATCTCAGTTTGGCGCGTGTGATCAATGTACCGAAAAGAGGCATTGGTGATACGAGCGTAGCCAAATTGAGCGCAGCGGCTGCCGAGCGGGGAGTTTCTATCTTCCAGGTGCTTGCGGTTGTTGACGATCTGGGTTTCGCCGGAAAGACGCGTAATAGCCTGGTGGAATTCTATGATATGATCGCAGCGCTGAACCGTATGGTAGAGTACCTCTCTGTAACGGAATTGACCGAAAAAATACTGGAAATGAGCCAGTACCGCATCGAGATGCAGCGGGAAAACACGATTGAATCGCGTTCCCGGTTGGAGAACATCGACGAGTTCCTGTCCGTTACGATGGAATTCGAGAAAAACAACGATGACAAGTCGCTCGTATCCTTCCTGACAGACCTTGCGCTGATTGCAGATATTGATTCGATGAACGATGACGAAGAGGAGCAATCGGATGCGGTCATTCTGATGACAATGCACAGTGCCAAAGGATTGGAGTTCCCGGTTGTGTTTATCGTCGGTATGGAGGAAGGGGTATTCCCGCATAGCCGTGCATTTTCGGACAATGAGGAGCTGGAAGAGGAGCGACGTCTGGCTTATGTCGGCATTACACGTGCGGAGAAGCAGCTGTTCCTTTCGTGTGCACAGATGCGGACGTTGTTTGGCCGCACGACAGCGAATCAGCCTTCGCGTTTTCTGGGTGAGATTCCGGAGGAGCTGAAAGAAGAGACAGGTGGAGCCCGCGACCGATATCGCCGTGGCGGCAATATCGGAGGTTCGTATGGCGGCCGTGGGTTTGGTAGCGGCGGTGGAAGTAACTTCGGACGAAGCAGCGGGAACTCGTCTTTAAGCGGTTCGACCGCAAGCTCACAAGCTAAAGTGACCGTGACCACCTCCGCGCCGCGTCAGGCCGCTGCCGCAGGCGACAAAGGCGATTTGACTACACTGAAGGCCGGAGATAAAGTAGCGCATGGCAAATGGGGCACGGGGACGGTTGTGGCTGTCAAAGGCAGCGGCAACGATACCGAGCTGCAGATTGCTTTTCCGGCGCCGGTTGGCGTGAAGCGGCTGCTCGCCGGGTTTGCGCCGATCACGAAAGTGGAAGACTAGAATCATCATATTCATTATTCAGGCGCGATCAAAAAATATTAGATTATTCAATTTGCCGAAAGCAGCCTAACGATGGACTGTTTTCGTGCAAATTTGATTCACTATTTCTTGATCGCGCCCTATTAAAATCTTAATTGCGACGGAGGGATGGTTCCCGCATGGATCCGATGTTGACTATGGAGCAGCTCGTCGCCGAGCTGAATAAGTATAATTATCATTATTACACGCTGGACAAGCCGCAGATCAGCGATAAAGAGTACGATGTTCTGTATGACCAGCTGGTAGCCTTGGAGAAGGAGAGCGGCGTGATTTTGCCGGATTCCCCCACCCAGCGCGTCGGCGGCGAACTGCTTAAAGGGTTTGTGCAGCACCGTCATTTGGCCTCGTTATGGAGTTTGGACAAAGCGCAAAACGTGGAGCAGCTAAGAAGCTGGAATACACGCGTTACCAAACTTGTGGCCGATTATAACAGCAAAAATACAGAAAATCCGCTGTCTGAGCCGAGTTATGCGGTGGAGCTGAAATTTGACGGGCTGACGCTGAACCTGACCTATACGGACGGCAAACTGGTGCAGGCAGCCACCCGCGGCAACGGTGTGGTTGGCGAAGGCATTTTGGCTCAAGTCAAAACGATAAAATCCGTCCCTCTCAGCATTCCTTTTACAGGTGGCACCGTCGAGGTGCAGGGCGAAGGTATTATGAACCTATCGGTTCTGGGAAACTACAATCAGACGGCTGCAGATCCGCTAAAAAATGCTCGTAACGCGGCAGCTGGCGCGCTGCGCAACCTGAATCCGAGGGTGACAGCCGAGCGGCGTCTGAGCGCATTTTTTTACAATGTCGGCTATGCGAATGGAATCGATTTTGACAGCCACAAGGAAATGATGGATTTTCTGCGCGACAATCATTTTAAAGTGAATCCGTTTATTACGTATTTCCAAAAGTTTGACGATGTGATGGAGCAGCTTGAAGATATTCAGGAACGCCGTTCGGGACTGGATTATCTCATCGACGGGGCCGTGATCAAAATCGTCGATATGCGCACCCGGGAAGCACTTGGTTATACGGATAAATTTCCGCGCTGGGCAGTCGCATACAAATTCGAGGCGGAAGAGACGACGACCGTGTTGGAATCCGTATCTTGGGAAGTTGGACGTACGGGTAAAATTACGCCGGTCGCCCGCGTTGAAGCCGTGGAGCTTGCAGGCGTGACGGTCCAGAACTGTACGCTGAATAATATTGGGGATATCGAACGTAAGAATTTGAAATATGCGCTCGGTGCCCGTGTTTTTATCCGCCGTTCCAACGATGTCATTCCAGAAATTCTGGGCAAGGTGACTGAAGAAAACGACGGCGAGGAAATCGTATTTCCGGAGCATTGTCCTGCCTGCGGATTTCCACTCGAGCAGCGCGGAGCCCATTTGTTCTGTAACAACAGTTTGAATTGCAAGCCGCAAACGATTGGACGGATCACCCATTTTGCGTCAAGGGATGCGATGGACATCGAAACGTTCAGTGTCATGACAGCCGAACAGCTGTACAACGAGCTGAATGTGCGCGAGCCTGCGGATCTGTACACTTTGACCTTTGAGGATTTGATCAAGCTGGATCGGTTTGGTGAGAAAAAGGCGAATAATTTACTAGCTGCCTTTGAAAAAAGTAAAGGCCGTGACCTTGCCTCCTTCCTGTTTGCATTGGGGATTCCGAACACAGGTAAATCGACGACCAAAATGCTGGCGGAGCATTATCGCGATCTGCAAGCCGTGATGAACGCCACCGCAGAAGAGCTTGTGGCCCTCCCGGATGTGGGCGGCATCGTTGCTGACAGCATCGTAAGCTTTTTTGCAGATCCAATCATCAAATCGGGAATTGAAAAGATGCTTTCCTTAGGAGTAGAAGCCAAAGCTCCGGAAACGCCGAAAGTGGTCAGCACGGACTCCTTCTTCAGCGGCAAGACGATCGTCCTAACCGGTACACTGCACCAACTTACCCGTGATGAGGCAGCTGAGAAGCTGGAAGCATTGGGGGCGAAGATAACCGGTAGCGTGTCCTCGAAGACCGATCTCGTTATCGCAGGTGAAAAGGCCGGCAGCAAGCTTGCCAAAGCCCAAAAGCTCGGAATACAAGTCATTGAAGATGAGGATGAATTTATTCGCCTTTTGAATACGGAAGCATAACTTCATAGATATCATCATGCAAAAGCCCTGGTTCGGTGAATAATGAACGTGGGGCTTTTTGCTGTTTTCGGCTATTTTCGATCGTGATATACATGAAGTCTCTGGTAATATGAAGGAAATGGAGAAATATCACACTTTTGAAAGGACCCTTACCCGTGAAAAAAGAAACCATTCTGATCGTAGATGATGAGAAAGAAATCGTGAAGCTGCTCGACATTTATTTAGCCAATGAAGGATACCGGCTGCTTAAAGCCTATGATGGAACAGAAGCGCTCCGCTGGCTCCAAACCGAAGAAGTGGATCTTATTATTTTGGATGTCATGATGCCAAAGATGGATGGAATCGCCGCCTGTATGAAAATTCGCGAAGAGCGCAACGTCCCGATCATTATGCTATCTGCTAAAAATACGGACTTGGATAAAATAAACGGACTCAGCATAGGTGCCGATGATTATGTCGGGAAACCGTTTAATCCGCTGGAACTTGTGGCTAGGGCTAAATCGCAGCTCCGCCGCTACCATAAGTTTAATAAAGAGGTCTCCGCCCTGGCGGATAAGGAGCATCTGCTGGTATTTGAAGATCTGGTCATTGATACCGCACGGCATGAGGTAGAAGTTGACCACCGCAAGGTGAAGCTGACACCCCGAGAGTTTGCAATTCTGGAGATGCTGGCAAGGCATCAGGGTCAGGTGCTCAGCATGGAGCAGATTTACAATAAAGTTTGGAATGAGCCCTTCCTGGACGGAGGCAACACCGTAATGGTCCACATGCGTAAAATACGCGAGAAAATTGAAATTGACCCGAAACGTCCGCGTTATGTGCAAACCGTTTGGGGAGTGGGTTATAAATTGGACGGGCCGTCCTGAAACCTGGAGGTGGCACAATTATGAATCCGAAATACATCAGCACAGTACGCTGGAAATTCATTTGGGCATTTATTCTAAGCATCATATCGGGCTTCGGGCTGCTAGCTGCTGGGTACCAGCTCGTAAATTACATGGTTTATTTGAACCCTGCCCCGCCTTCGGCTGTGTATACGCGAATTTTGAAGTGGATCATTAATCATATCGGTTCAGCACCATTGCTGGCGGCTGCCGGTATTATTAGTTTTTTGATCTTTTTTTTCATATTCACCCGGAAAATCATCTCCTATCTCGAAGAGATTACATCCGGAATTCAACAAATCACCAAGCTGGGAGAGTCGCACCGGATCGAGGTGAGAACGACGGACGAGTTGGGCGTATTGGCGGAGAATATTAACGTGATGTCTGATCGGTTGCAACATTCCCTGATGGAAGAAAGGGCAGCTGTTCAGGCGAAAAATGAGCTGATTACTGGCGTTTCCCATGATTTGCGTACGCCGCTGACGTCCATCCTTGGCTTTTTGGAATATATTGTGCAGGATCGCTGCCGGGACGAGATGGAGCTAAGGTATTATGCGGATATTGCTTACCAAAAAACACTCGTGCTGCGCAAGCTGATTGATGATTTATTCGAATATACGCGCGTGAACAGTGGGGGACTTCCACTTGTGCTGGAGCGGCTCGATCTGAAAGCTTTTATAAGGCAGGTGGCGGAAGAAGCGGTTCCGGAGATGAACCTGGCGGGCATGACCTATTCGGTTCATGATCATACAGAGGAAACGCTGTGGATACAGGCAGCTCCGTACGAGCTGGTGAGAGCTTATGAGAATCTGATCGCCAACGCGATCCGGTATGGCAAGGAGGGAAAGAAGCTGGAGATATCCTTTGAACGCGAGGGGGATGAAGCCGTAGTACGGGTCAGCAACTTTGGGGAAATGATTCCGGAAGGCGATCTTCCGCATATATTTGAACGGTTTTATCGAGCGGAGCGTTCACGTTCGAAGCATACCGGAGGTTCTGGCTTAGGACTTGCAATTGCCAAGGGAATCATCGACCGACATCAAGCAGAAATAACGGCCCGAAGCGATACGCATCGTACCGATTTTATCACCCGGTTTCCGTTGTTCCGGAAATAACCTGACGTTCAGCGGCATGATATTAAGATAATGTTAAGAATTTCTGGGCTGATTTTTAAGATTTTCCCGCTATCCTTCTATTTAGATATCAGAGCGTAAATATCAATTTGCTCGGCTGCTCCTGATATCACTAAGAAAAATATCCATAGACTGTAGTTGGATGTTTTTCTTTCAACGGGGAGTGCCCCTGAGATAGGGAGGGATAGAGGTTTTGAAAAGATTGCTAACGGTACGCTCCGGCTATCTGTATATCGTTTTAGGAAGTGCGTTGATCAGCGGTATTTTTCTTTTTGCTGTACATAGAGTGTTCGCGTTGTTATATAGCCATTATTCATCAAACCCAAACGCATTATTTGTACGGTTATCCCATTGGCTGATTAATCATATTGGAAAGACACCTCTCGCCGTACTAATTTTTCTGGCGGTATTTACTGTTGTGTTTATGCTGCGTTCGCAAAAAATAGCTGATGATGTCAAGGCGCTGCTGAAAGCGGCAGGGGAGTTGGCTAATCAAGGATCCTATGAAAAGCTAGAGGTCTCATCGGGAGGAGAACTGCGGGAAATTGCTGCTTGTCTTGAACGGATCAACCAAAAGGTAAAACGTACATCCACTCAGTCCATATTATCTGAAAAGGTAGAAGAGGTTCCACCGATTCTTCCAGGGAATGAAGAGATCATGGCGCTGATCTTAAGGATGAAGTCTTTGCTCCGTTTGTTGGAGGATACCGGGAAAGGTGAGGACAGAGAGGAGAGCGTGGTACATACAAGAATGGAAGTAATCAAGCAGGAAGCGCTTGGAATGGAAAGGCTCATGGAGAGCCTGATCACCCCGTCATGAGCGGATTGCGTGGATTGAGCGGATTGCAGACAGGAATAAAACGCAAACTTCTAAAGGGCTGTTATCTCGCCTTTGACTTCGCGGTAATCGGTTCCCTATTGATCCTGGCCGGGTTATTTTATGTCCATATATATGGAGAAACTGTCGTGAACCGTCATCCCGAGAAGCTGATTGTACAGGAATCAAGTATTATGGTTGGCTCAGATGGAACGGTGCTGCGTAAAATTCCACTGCCTGAATCGGGGTACAGAACGACGGCGGAGCTTGGAGAAATGCCGGACTTGCTGATCAATACTTTCTTGGCCGTGGAGGACCGCCGTTTTTATAGACATCAGGGTCTAGATTATGCAGGGATCGCACGGGCGTTGTTCAATAATACACTCCGCATGGACGTGTCGGAAGGGGGGAGCAGCATCACTCAGCAGCTTGCCCGGAATCTATACCTGAATCGGGATAAAAATATGCTGCGCAAGTTGAATGAGGCTTCGATCGCATTGGCCTTGGAGAAGAGGTTATCGAAAAGTGATATTTTAAAGCTGTATCTCAATCAGATTTATATGGGAGAAGGACAATACGGAGTGAAGGCGGCTGCGGAGCATTATTTTGGAATCACCGACCTGAAAAGGCTTGATGTCATGCAAATAGCTGCATTGGCTGCCATTCCTAAGGGCCCTTCCATCTATAATCCAGCGGATGATAGCGGACTTTCTGTGAAAAGGCGCGAACTTGTACTTGATATCATGCGAAATCAGGGTTTGATTACCCGCGAAGAAAAGATGGCTGCACTCCAGGAGGAATATCATCGCCCTGCCGTTGTTAAAGAAAAGCAGGTGGGCGCTTCTTATATCGATGCGGCCTTGGCGGAAGCTTCACAACTAACCGGTAAATCGAAGCAGGAACTGCAAACGGGCGGCTATACCATTGTTACAGGAATGAATAAGACAGCCCAAAGAGCATTGGAAGAGACGTTTTTGAATCCCGGTCTTTTTCCTCCGGATGGGAAAAGTCAACAAGTAGAGGCAGCTATGACGATTGTTGATCATCGGTCTGGTGAAGTTGTGGCTTTAATTGGCGGGCGAAATCCAAGCACGGGGGATCTGAATAGGGCAATTATAGATGCGCGACAGCCAGGCTCCGCCTTCAAGCCGATTATTGATTACGGACCAGCGCTGGAAAGCGGTCTTTATACACCGGAGAGTATGCTTCAGGATCGGCAGGTTGCTTATGGGAGCTATCGGCCCGAAAATATGAATGGCGTTTACCGCGGACAAATCACGATGAAAATGGCCCTTCAACAGTCGATTAATGCGCCAGCCGTATGGCTGCTCAAGCAGGTCGGGATTTCCAGAGCTAGCGAGTTTTCCGCCAAACTCGGAATAAAGTTGCCCAAAGAGGATCGTAATCTGTCCATTGCGCTGGGAGGACTGCATATCGGTGTATCTCCCTTGAAAATGGCACAAGCCTACAGCGTTTTTGCCAGCGGGGGAGTATATCGCGAGGCGCATATGGTACGCCAAATCAAAGATCCGAAGGGGAATGTTTTGTATGAATATAAAGCTCGGCCGCGCCAAGTCATCTCTCCTCATACTGCAGAACAGATGACTGGGATGCTGCGCAGTGTAGTTAATGAGGGCACAGGGAAGAAGGGGAGGATGAACCGGCCTGTTGCCGGCAAGACCGGAACTACCCAATTGGATTTAACCGGCATCAGCAACAAAGCCAATCGCGATCTTTGGTTTGTCGGTTATACACCGGAATGGACCGCGGCAGTATGGATGGGTTTTGATCGTACGGATAAAGACAACCACATGAACGTAGGTAGCGGAATGGCTGCCGCCTTATTTTCGGAAGTAATGGGCAAGGCGTTAGTGGGTAGGTAATGAAAGTAACATTAGTAAATGGAGGATGCCTGCTCCGTTTTGCCCTCGAGCCACGAGCCAGACATCCTATATCGTAAAATCAGGTCCATGATGGCCGGAAGTAATCCAACTGAACGCGAGTGAAGCAGCGATCCATGTATTCCAGAGGTGGATGGCTGTAGAAATAAAACGAATCATGCGGTTTTCATAAAAAGAAAGACGAGATATGTTCAAGCAATAAGAGTCTATTTAAATATTATACTCACGGTATAATTGCAAGGAGGACACTTCCGCATTATTTTTTTTTTTGAAAAAACAGTTGCATTACCCAGTACATTCATGATATATTATTTCTTGCCGCTAAACACGGCAGGCTTTCAAAACAAACAATACTTGATAAAAACATTTTAAAAAAGTGTTGACTTGATTGAAAGAAAATGATATAATCATTCTTGCTTCGACGAAATATGTCGAATAAAGAAGAAAATAAGTTCCTTGAAAACTGAACAAATAGATGATGTTTTAAATGAGAATTAATTTCTCGTCAGATTCAAAATGAGCTACAAACTTTCGTTGGAAAGCTACTCTCCTTCGGGTGAGCAGATTCCTCCAACTTTCTTGGAGAGTTTGATCCTGGCTCAGGACGAACGCTGGCGGCGTGCCTAATACATGCAAGTCGAGCGGACTTGATGGAGAGCTTGCTCTCCTGATGGTTAGCGGCGGACGGGT
>JAIRVF010000112.1 GCA_031254035.1 Paenibacillus sp. | reverse complement strand
AAGGACTTTTCTCAGGCTTAACAAGATGGTATCCTGTAAGCTTGCTTAGCTCCGTAGCTATAGCTTTATCTCTAGATAGGTTTTTACTAGGCGTGTTGAAGTGCCAGAACAGGGTCTGTCCCGAGCTATGATATGAAATCGAAAGTTCAGGGTCGATCTTATATGTAAAGTCCATCATACTTTGTACTTCTAGAGCTTGTGCCGCCTGAGTACCTTTATAACTTTGAATCCAAGGATACGCTTTGGCATTTTTAATATTGTTCCATTTGGCTGGGTATTGGCGATTCAGATCGACTCCCTGCATATTGGCTTTCCAGCGATTAAAGTTAGTGCTATTACCATTGTATTGTTTTAAGGTTTTCGCTAGATTTGCTGATAGACCTGCAGTTCCTTGCTGTGATAGGGTGACACCATCCGGATTAACCATAGGAACAAACCAAATACTTACGTGATCTAGTAACTCTCGCACGTTATATTTCGAGATTTTTGTATTGTTATAATAGGCAGCGGCATATGTATCGGTCATTTTCATTAAAAGAGATGTAGTTATCCATTCTCTGGCGTGATGTGATCCATTAAGAAATAGTACGGATTCACCCCGGCCTAATTTGACAGCCCATAACTCCCGGCCATATTTCGTCTGTCCTATGGATTCATAAGATATTAGATCAGGATAGGTTTCTGCGAGTCTCTTAATGTCTTTCTGCATGATTGAATAAGAATAGATTTGGTTAGGATTTACGATAGATGTAGATGCTTTAGCGGATTGTGGGACTTCAAAAAAAGAGGCTAATAGAAACAAACATAGGGCAAGTAGAACTCTTTTAAATGAAGTAGTCTTTGGAACTAGTGGCTTAATCAATATTTCACACCCCTCATTTATCTGTTATTAAGTAGAAGTCTTTCTAGTGACTAGTTGCGAGTATATGATAATATACCTATTAAGTCAATCCATTTAATGGAATTAATATAAGTCTATATTACTATATTTATTGGAATCGATATAAGTCTAATTTACTAGAAGTGGATGTTGTTTTCATTGATTTCAATTATTTAGGGGGACACATAGAAAAAAGCGGCCTTGATCCTGAATTCCATCGGACTGTGGCCGTTTTACATTCAAAGAGCGATGCATCTCCTTCTGCAGGGCAAAACCAGCATCGTGATCGCTCACCGCCTATCAACGATCATGGCCGCCGATAAAATCCTGGTCGTGAAGGATGGAGCTATTATTGAAGAAGGAAATCATGAGGAACTTTTGCTGAAAAACGGGGTATATACCGATCTTCACAGCAAGCAGTTTGAACGAAAAGCATTTAGCACCGATTTGCAATAACTATATGACATTTGTCATACTCCCTACCTGATGTTCATGACTACCCAGGCAACAAGTTGTTTCCTATACTGAGAGGATAGAAGACATTCATGGATATGCCGCGAGCGAACGGTTTCCATGCATCCACTCAGGGAGGAAGACATATGACGACGGAATCGAAAGTAAAGAATTTAAGGAAAGAGATGGTTCCCTTTGAAAAAAGCAATGCGAAGTCAAGCATCTGGCAGATCGTATCAACGATTGGGCCCGTGTTATTGCTCTGGTACTCCGCATATTTAAGCTTGTCTGTATCGTATTGGATCACCCTTCCCATTCTGATCATTGGATCAGGGTTCGTGATCCGGACGTTCATCATATTCCACGACTGCTGTCATTATTCATTTTTTCAAAGCCGGCGGGCGAATGAAATTCTCGGTACCATTACGGGTGTCCTTACGCTGGTTCCGTATCAGCAGTGGAAGAACACGCATTCCATTCATCATGCAACGAGCAGTAACCTGGATAAACGGGGGATCGGCGATATGTGGGTGATGACGGTGAACGAATATGCTGCCTCATCTTTTATGCGTCGCGTTGCTTACCGCTTCTATCGCAATCCGGTGGTCATGCTTGGTCTTGGACCGATTTACGTGTTTGTGCTGTCGTACCGTTTTAACCGCAAAGGCGCGAAGCGGAAGGAACGCCTCAACACGTATGTCATGAATGCTTTGATCGCAATCCTATATGCATCGCTCTGCTGGGCTGTTGGATGGCAAGCATTTATGATGATTCAGCTCCCCATTATATTCGTTTCCGGGATGCTCGGAATCTGGTTATTCTATGTACAACATCAGTTTGAGGATTCTTATTTCGAACATGAAGACGAATGGAGCTACGTGAAGGCGGCGGTGGAAGGAAGCTCGTATTATAAGCTGCCAAAATTGTTACAATGGTTAACGGGGAACATTGGCTTTCATCATGTTCATCATTTGAGCCCGAAGGTTCCTAATTACAACTTGGAGAAGGCGCATAATTCAACGCCGCCGCTGCAGAAGGCCACGACGATTACGCTGCTTACGAGCTTGGCTTCTCTGAGATTCCGTCTGTGGGATGAGCAGAATAAGGCTTTCATCAGCTTCAAACAGTTCAAAAGTTACATGCAAAAAGCTAAACGCGAAACGAAACCCATTCAAAGCCCAAGGACAAGAATGCAAGGGGAATAACCTCCTATCACCGAATATGATAAAATAAACGTAACCTATCGATAGTATGCCATGGAGGAACCGCCTTGCAGAAATGGTATCAAATTTTCCACAGGAGCACTGGACTGAGTCCCTATGTGTGGGTCGTCTTTTATATTCTCCCTTTTTATTTCATTTTTCGATCTTCGTCGATGATTCATGTAGTGTTTGGCGCCTTGATGATTTTGGGCTTTTTTGGATGTTATGTGCTGTCCTTTGTCTCTAAGGGCTGGCTGGTGTACTTTTGGACATCCATTCAGATGCTGATCTCGATCGCGATGACGCTGCTTTTCGGTTACGTATATTTCGCGCTCTTCGTCGCATTCTTTATCGGCAATATCCATCATCGGGTTGGATTTTTGGTACTGTATATCCTTCATCTTGTCACGACGATCGCAACGATTAACTACGGATACGTTACGAAAAATCCTGTTATGATTACGCAAATCCCGTTTGTGCTGATCAGTCTCATCGCAGTGATTCTGCTGCCCGTTACCACATACTACCGCAACAAGCGGGGAAAACTTGAGATACAGCTGGAGGACGCCAACAAACGGATTTCCGAGCTGGTGAAGCTGGAGGAACGTCAGAGAATCGCCCGTGATCTGCATGATACACTGGGACAGAAGCTTTCCCTTATCGGGCTAAAGAGTGATTTGGCCAGCAGATTAATGAAGACTGACCCGGCCCAGGCGGAGTCCGAGATCAACGATGTGCGCCAAACGGCCAGAAACGCTCTCAATGAGGTGCGGGATATGGTTACGAAAATGCGCGGTACGCGCCTGGAGGATGAGATGTTTCGCATTAAACAGATCCTGAAGGCGGCGGAGATTGAATTCATGCTGACAGGAGACCCTATCCTAAGTAACACATCGCTTCTGGTAGAAAATGTGCTCAGCATGTGTTTGAAGGAATCGGTAACAAACGTGGTCAAGCACAGCAATGCTAAGGTCTGCTCGATCATCATCGATTCGTCAACGACGGAACTGACGGTTCAAATTACAGATAATGGCATTGGTATTGGTGGGGATGTGCTTCTGGTCAGAGGCAGCGGACTGCGCGGAATGAAAGAACGGCTGGAATTCGTGAACGGCAGCATAGAGGTGGATTCGGACCAAAACCCCGGAACGAAGATTATCATAAAAGTGCCGAACATTGTGAAACACCCGAATAAGGAGGTGATCCTGTGATTCGAATTGTAATTGCCGAAGACCAGCGGATGGTGCTTGGCGCGCTTGCTTCACTGGTTAATTTGGAAGAGGATATGCAGGTCGTGGGCCAAGCAAGCAACGGTGAGGATGCCGTGAAGCTGGTTCGTCAGTTGAAGCCGGATATTTGTATTATGGATATTGAGATGCCAGGGAAGAGCGGACTTGAGGCCGCCGAGGAGCTGAAGGGCAGCGGCTGCAAAGTGGTGATCCTGACGACTTTTGCGCGGTTCGGATATTTCGAAAGGGCCATTAAAGCCGGAGCGAACGGATATTTGCTGAAGGATAGTCCCAGTGAGGAATTGGCGGAATCCATACGGAGTATCATGGCAGGAAGGCGAATCTATGCTTCGGAGCTGGTAGATGATGCCTCTGGAGAGGAAAATCCGCTGACCCAGCGGGAGAAGGACGTGATCGGACTGATCGCGGATGGGAGAAACACGAAGGAAATCGCCAGTCAATTGTATATCACGCAAGGAACCGTGAGGAACTACATTTCCGTCATTCTTGATAAACTCCAGGTCACGAACCGGGTGGAAGCCATTACGCGTTCTAAAGAAAAGGGCTGGTTTAAATGATTGTAAAATTTGAAAAAAACCGTTAAGTACAATAATCCATGTACCTGACGGTTTTTTTTGCTGCCGAGGCGGATAAACATATGAAACTGCTTATGTGTTATGAGCGGCATGAGATTGCCTGGTTGGGGAAATGACAAAATTCCGTGGAGCGTTTACTGCAACATTGAATTTGATAAAAAAAGCTGCCCAATGGCAGCTTCATAACGTAACCTTTTTACAATAGGTTTTCACCTTTTTGAATCCATTCACCGAATTGCTTCATTGCTTTTTCGCTGTGAACGTATTTATACTTTTTACCGTCTTCGTAATGAAAAATTGCGGCGCTATCTTCATCGCCTTCGATTTCTGACGTAATCGAAAGGATACGTCCAACGTCGAGCAGCTTGAAATTGCCTTGTTCATCTTCAGCCGGGATGGCCTGTTGTTTTTGTTCTTCTTCCATGTCCATGAAGCCTCCACAAGTTGTTTTGACTTTATTATACCGAACGGAAAAGCGTTTTGCATTTGTGTTATGATGAAAGGACATACTACGCAGATTGATAAGAGACAGAGGGGATCGTGAAAAATATGGAACCACATATGATCCGGGCGAATATCAAGCCGGGAATGACCGTAGAAGTCGTGAAGAAAGAAGATCAGCGCACAGGCAAACGCACGCAAGGCGTGGTCGGGAAGCTGCTGACGAACTCGCCCAATCACCCGAGAGGTATTAAAGTAAGGCTTACGGACGGTACCGTAGGGCGTGTACAGGCTATTTTGTAGCATGCAACGTGTTATTTATTGGCAGGTTGTTGTAGGACCCGGCTGCCCCGTTTAAGGGAACTTGCCGGGTAATAAACCCGGCATTTCATAGCTGCCTAGTGTTAGCTCACACTGTCCTCAATAGGATCCTCACTCTAAAAGTCCAACTTTTGTTGTAAAATAACCTTTTCGTTTGTACTATCCATTACTTTAATGAACATCTGATTTCCGTTATCAAGAAGGCGAATGGGAAACTCTGACCAAAGCCTGAGTCCGTTATTCATAGGCACTAGAGTTGTCTCATTTTGAATAGTACCTAAGCTCACAAGACTATTTCCCTCTCCGAGATATGCTCCGTTCCCTGATTCTGCATTGGAAAAAGTTATTTTGACCCCATCCGTTTTAATTAAATTAAGATTCAAAATGATGTGAATGGTGTTTTTATCCGTACCGTATAATATTGAACCGATGTCAGTATCTATACTATTTACTTTTTTGATATCTGCTAATTCTAATCGGTTGTCTGATTGTGTCTGTGTCTTTGTCTGTGTTTGAATTACCGTAGTTTCAACTGCCTTTTTGTCTGTGGTGCATCCGTTGATACATAATAAAATGCAGCTAATTAACGTTACGTTGGTCAACACCTTCTTCATAAAAGGAATAACCTCCACATTTTTTGTCTATTATACATAAAGTATCCTATTTAAAAAAGGACCAACATAATAATTAGTGCTTGAAGAGAAGCGAAAGTAGCGGATGGGACGGAATCGATTCTTACGAAGCTAAAAGCTTTTTGAAAAAAAGGCTACTTCGGAAGCATATGCTGCGGTCACCTCGCAATAATTATTTGCTTTTGGCAGCATAACCCATTGATTAAAGAACAAATGTTCGGTTAAAATAAGAACAGAAGTTCTTATTAGGAGGTGCTGTCATGCTGGGAAAATATATCGGTCAAAGGCTGGAAATCGTCTATCTTGACCGCTCTGGGAAAATCACGCAGCGTAAAATTGAAGTCAAAGGCATTCGCGGACAACTGATACGTGCCATATGCCTGCAGACAGGAGCGCCGCGAACATTTCGCCTAGACCGCATTTTGGCATGGCAGCTTGCTAAAATTGCGTAGGGAGTGATGGCCATGCTGGCAGATATGGAACGGAAAATTTTGCGGATTTTGTTCAACTTTTTGAGCGGACGGAGAAGGCTGCCGACCATTCATGAGCTTGAAATCAAGACGGGGAAAAGGAAGGACGTCATTTTTCGTTCCCTACATGAGCTGGAGCGGCTACAGTATATCGCATGGCCGGATAGAACGAATGTCCAGAGTATCGTAATCATCGAAAGTCGTGAGCGGGAAGAGTCAGTCTTTGCAGAAGCGAGGACCCGGAAAAGTCATTCGATGGTCCAAGAAAGCAATACGGATTATTGGACAATGTACTGAATCAATGTACTAAATCAATGTGCTGGGTTACCATTTTCTTCACTTTTCCGTTGCGTTTCTCATTCTTGTTTTGCTATAAGTATGCAGAGAAATGGATGAGGAGATTAAAGACAATGAAAAGTGAAATGGTCAAAGCTTGCTTGGATATATGATTAATGAATTTTCGCAAATATGTATCTTTATAAGTTAGAAATATGAATCTATAAAATGTCGAAACCAACCCACAAAGTTCCGGTTGAGACTGTGATTATCCCCATTTCTTATGAAATGGATAAAAAAGATTTGAATGCACATAACTAAAGAACAACAAACAACAACATTAAATAACATCGAATAACATGAATATTTACTGAATATCAAGATTTCAAATCCATATGCTGCACAGAGGGATTTATAACAGCGTGGTCCACGGAAATGATGCCAAAAAACGAATGAAATGTATACAATTCAATTCCTTTGTTCATCATAATGAAGGTTACAAGGCGAGGAAAAGATTTATTTTTTAAATGTTGACAAAGTATTTTATTCGCTCTATGATGACATTAATCTAATATTGGATGGCACGATGAAGGAGCGCAGTAGCGATTTTGTCACTGTTTCAGAAAGCCGGGGGTTGATGAGACTCGGTACACACAAACATTGCGAAGTACACTCTGGAGGAACTTAGGTAACGCTAAGCGGATTGGCAATCGATATCATTGCCGAGAGTGGTATTAATGGTGGCTGCAGCGCCGTTAATGCAATTTGGGTGGTAACACGGTTATTCAATCGTCCCTATGTCTAAAATAGACAAGGAGACGATTTTTTTGTATTTAAAATATAATTCTAAATTCACCGAGGAGATGAACTACAATGATGAACATTATCGATGAGCTGGAATGGCGCGGCGCGATTAACCAACAAACAGATGCAGAAGGTCTACGTAAACTTACTACTGAGAAGTCGATTTCATTGTACTGCGGAGTTGACCCAACCGGTGATAGTATGCATATTGGCCACTTGATTCCATTTATGATGCTCAAAAGATTCCAAATGGCAGGACACCGCCCGGTGATCCTAATCGGTGGAGCAACCGGCACCATCGGTGACCCAAGCGGTCGAACATCAGAACGTACACTGCAAACGATGGACCAAGTTCAAAAGAACGTGGATGCACTCACAGCACAAATGAAGAAACTGTTCCTTAATGAAGGAGATACAGGTCTTCGCATGGTGAACAACTACGATTGGATGAAGGACCTGACCATTTTGGATTTCCTTCGCGATTTCGGTAAAAACTTCAGCATCAATACGATGCTTGCCAAAGATATTGTAGCTAGCCGTCTGGATTCGGGTATTTCCTTTACTGAGTTCTCGTACCAGATTCTTCAATCGATCGACTTCCTCCATTTGTCCAAGAACCAAGATGTTCAATTGCAAATTGGCGGTGCCGATCAGTGGGGCAACATTACAGCCGGTCTGGACCTGATTCGTAAAAAAGAAGGTTCAGAAGCGAAAGCTTTTGGTTTGACGATTCCTTTGATGCTGAAAGCTGATGGTACTAAATTCGGTAAAACAGCTGGCGGAGCGATCTGGCTCGATCCGAAGAAAACGACTCCGTTCGAATTCTTCCAATTCTGGGCTAACCAAGACGACCGGGATGTTATCAGATACTTGAAATTCTTCACTTTCTTGACCAAAGAAGAAATCGACGCGCTTGAAGTGAAGGTGCAGACCGAACCTCATAAACGTGAGGCACAGCGGGTGCTCGCTGAAGAAATGACAAGATTCGTGCATAGCGAAGAAGCATTGGCTCAAGCGAAGAAGATTACCGAAGCATTGTTTAGCGGCGATATCAAGTCGCTGACAGCTGACGAAATCGAACAAGGTTTCAAAGAAATGCCTACTTTCCAGGCTTCCAAGGAATCCAAAAACATTGTGGACTGGCTGGTTGATCTGGGAATCGAACCATCCAAGCGTCAAGCACGTGAGGATATCACCAATGGAGCGATTGTATTAAATGGAGACAAGGTAACTGACCTGGAAATGGTCGTAACAACTGAAAACTCCTTTGACGGCCGCTTTATCATCGTTCGTAAAGGCAAAAAGAACTACAACCTTGTGAAACTCGGAGAATAGCTATCAGCTATTCTTCTTCTTTAGAAATGGGGGCGAGGATTAAAAATGCCTGGTACGTGGAGACGGTCACTGGAGCTTGCATTTTTTAATCATCGTTTAATATCGGAAGTAAATCGAGTTAAGCAGGTTAATTGGCTTACGGTTGATTTGGGGCTAAGAGAAGTTGAGTACGCACATATTAATGAAGAACTTGACCGGATGTTGATTGGCTTGAATCGATTATTTAAGTATAAACGGGTCAAACAATCCACACTTGGTTATTTTCGGATGTTGGATATCAAAAAAGACGAAGATGTTTATCATCCGACCATCCATATCTTACTTCCGACCATCAAAAGTTATTTTCAGGGGAGATATTACATCAAATACGATGAATGGATGGCTCTTTGGCACAAAGCGCTTGACATGAATCCTGAAAATCAACTATCCGTTAATGTGAATGTACTAAATGGAAAATGCGATCAGCAGGAAGCAGCCAGCAAAATGGAACAATTGTTAATCCAGCTGCATGGTGAACCGGATGGCAAACCGGATCGCACTCAAACGGATCGTGATACTGGGCTTGCTTCGCGTAGACTAATCGGGTATAGTCGATTATTAAAAGAAGAAACAGATCGACTCCCCCCAGAAATTGGATATAATATGAATCAATATAACATCCATGATGATATTGCTAACTGTGCCTTTAAAAGCATGCTGCACTGGTACCCAGGGGTCAGAAAAGAAGGCAATAATCCAATACACTTGGTTTCATAATCTATGACCATCATCACAATTCACGTGAAAATATTGTTACGAATATGTCGGTTTTTAAGCTGAAAATACAGCTTAAAACCGGCATTTTTTGTTTTATTTTTCCTTTTATAACCCCTCCGAGATTTTTAATAAATTGCAAAATAATAGAAAGCAATATTGATACTTCTTTTTTTTATAAAACGTTTTCAACACTTTCTAAGCAAGGTGTTTGCCTCTCCATACGTATAACTATTCCTTTTTATGTATTAGCCTCGAGCTTCCACTTCATTCCTCAGTTTGGGGGATTATGCACTCATAAGATGTAATTACACAAGCCATCATAAAGTCAACGTGCCCATCCATAAATCAGTGGTGTGTCCCGATTATTAATCCGAAAAGGAGTGACTGCAGATCATAAACGTCATCTACAAAATTTTAATTGTCAGAGGTATATAAATATGCAAATTAACAAATTAATATTCAGAACTTTCCCCCAAAAATGCTTTAATCCTTGAAAGCGTAAATCGTTTACAGCCTTCATCGATAAAGTAGTAAAACCTTTAAAGTGCTTACTAATAAGATTTTGGAAAAAATCAAAAAAACCTTATGTGACAAGGTGTTGAACCGAATTGACACAACAAAAAAATAAGACGTATACTTGCGATGAAAGTTAATCGATTAACAGTATTAATTTATCCTTCGCCTTCAAAAGGTGGCATTATTTTTGAATTTCGAATGTATCCAAATTCATGTTTTATTCATATTTTGGATGCATTGGAAAGATAGATAAATAGAAAGAAAGAAAGAAGGGACACCTTATGGCAAAAAAATTAACTCTGTTTGGGTTAATTGGTATTACGATGGCATTCTTCGGTACTGTACGTAGTGTGCCAACGCTCGCCGCTACAGGTTGGACACAAATTATTTACATGCTGATTGCAGCAGTTCTCTTTGCACTTCCGATCGCATTGATGTCCGCAGAACTGTCAACAGGATTTCCCGAAGAGGGCGGACCGGCAGTTTGGGTAAACAAAGCATTGGGTGAGAAATGGAGCTTTGTCACCTCGTGGCTATTATGGGCTCAAATGTTCTTCGGTATGGTTATGGTTGCTTCAACAGTAGGGGTACTGTTTGGTTATGTCATTAATGTTCCAGACTTGTCGTCGAATAACTTCTTTATCTTTGCAGTTATTCTGATTTCTTACTGGGGTGTTACCATTTTGAACTTGAAGTTCGACATGGTTAAAATCGCCGGTAGCTGGGGTTCGATTATCGGGGTATATATTCCGTTCTTCTTCCTCGTCGGACTTGGTGTTGCTTATTTGATCAAAAACGGCATTAATCCAGAAGGTTATTTGGCTAACTTCAAAGCAAGCAATTTGCTTCCAGACCTTAGCGACTTGGGAAGCCTTGCGTATCTGTCAGGTATCATCTTTATCTTCGCTGGTGTTGAGATTTCCTCAGTACACGCGAATAACATTGAAAATCCTAAACGCAACTATCCAATCGCAGTTATTGCATCCGTAATTCTGCTGGTTGTGTTTAACTTGATTGCAGGTTTGACTGTTTCTAACGGTGTTCCAATGGGCAAAATGGAACTTTCGAATATTACACAGCCATATATGATTTTCGCTCAAGATTTAGGGATTCCATCCATTTTCGTTAACATTATTTCCGCGATGATCTTGATCGGTGTGCTTGTTCAGCTTAGTGCTTGGGTACTCGGTCCAAGTAAATCGATGATCAAAGTAGCGGAAGACGGCAACTTGCCGCCATTCTTCCAAAAGAGAAACAGCAAAGGTATTCCAATTTCCTTCGTTATGATCCAGGCAATTGTTATCTCGCTGGTTTCTGTAATGTACATCGTCGTTCCAGACGTAAACAGTGCATTCTTGGTAATCACGATTACAACAACGATCCTATATTGTATCGTATATTTGCTAATTGCTATTTCCGCAATTCGTTTGCGCTACAAAATGCCTGAAATGAACAGACCTTTCCGTTTGGGTAAAGGAAATGGCTTGATGTGGTTTGTAGTTATCATGACTGTGCTTAGCGTTCTGATCACCATCGGTGTCAGCTTGATTCCACCATCCATTCTGCCTGCAAGCTTCTCGACAGGATACGTCATTTACCAAGTTGTTGCAACTGTCGTAATGGTTGGTATTGCTCTGGTGATCTACAAATTTAAGAAGCCGAGCTGGAAAAAAAGTGAATAATTTCACAAAAATAGTGAATAACTTCACAAATTAATTTTGTTAACAAACTTTATTAATATACATTTTATCCCAAAATTTCTTTCATAAATGGAGGACTCAACATGAACTATCAAATCCCTGATATTAACCTCAAAGCATTATTCCTTGGCTCTAAAGGCGAAAACGTCGATCTGTTCAAGGACGTCCTTTTGAAACTTGTTGATGAGCATGTGGGCTGGCGTCAAAATTACCAACCACAAGACTTGCCAGTTATTACACCTTTCGATAAAAGCTCAAAAAGCTTCCAAGATACAGCCGATCATATGCGCAGCGTATTTAACGTATTGTCTTCCAAACTTCGTTCCCAATCGCTGCCATGGCATACAGCAGGCCGTTTCTGGGGCCATATGAACTCCGAAACCTTGATGCCAGCCATCATCGCTTATACAGCAGCAATGCTTTGGAACGGTAATAACGTAGCTTATGAGTCCTCTCCAGGCACGTCGCAAATGGAAGAAGAAGTGGGTCATGAACTTGCTAAAATGATGAGCTACAAAGCAGGCGAAAGCTGGGGTCACATTTGTGCGGACGGTTCCATCGCTAACTTGGAAGGCCTCTGGTATGCACGTAATATCAAATCCCTTCCACTGGCCTTCAAAGAAGTTGTGCCTGAGGCAGTAGAAGGCAAATCCGAATGGGAATTGCTGAACATGTCCACGGAAGAAATCATGGACATCACAGAAAAATTCGCTGACCATATGGATGAGATTAAAGCTAAATCCGCTCGCGGTGGCAACAACCTGCAAAAACTTGGTAAATGGCTCATTCCACAAACCAAACACTATTCCTGGCTCAAAGCAGGCGATATTATCGGTATCGGTCTGGATCAAGTTGAAGCTATCGATGTTGACAGCGAATACCGCATGGATATCGAGAAGCTCGAAAAACGCATTCGTGAATTGGCTGAACAAAAAATTCCAGTTCTCGGCGTAGTGGGTGTTGTCGGAAGTACCGAAGAAGGCCAAGTTGACCATATTGACAAAATCATCGAGCTGCGTGAAAAGCTTGCTAAAGAAGGCATTTACTATTACGTTCACATCGATGCTGCATATGGCGGTTACGCTCGTGCAATCTTCCTCGATGAGAATGATGAATTTATCGAATACAACAAAATTGATGAAGTGTACAAAAAACACAACATCTTTACAGATATGAAACTGAAAGACGAATGGCTTACTGAAGATATCTACAATTCCTTTAAAGCCATTAGCAAAGCAGAATCCGTTACAATTGACCCTCACAAAATGGGTTACATTCCTTACTCCGCTGGTGCGATTGCAATCAAGGACATCAGAATGCGTGAAGCGATTTCTTACTTCGCAACTTATGTATTTGAAAAAGGCGCAGATATTCCTGCACTACTTGGTGCGTATATCCTTGAAGGCTCCAAAGCTGGCGCAACTGCAGCTGCTGTATGGACAGCCCATAAAGTATTGCCGCTGAACGTTACAGGTTACGGTAAATTGATGGGTGCCAGCATCGAAGGTGCATACCGCTTCTACAATTTCTTGAAGAACAAGAAATTCAACGTTAATGGCAAAACGATCATGCTTCATCCGTTGACTAAACCTGACTTCAACATGGTTGACTATGTATTTAACGAAGAAGGTAATACGGATCTGGAGAAAATGAACAAATTGAACCATGACTTCTTCGATTATGCTTCTTACGTTAAAGGCGGTCTGTACAGTAATGAATTTATTACCTCCCATACAGACTTTGCTATTCCGGACTACGGCAACAGCCCACTGGAATTCGTGAAGAGCCTTGGATTCACCGAGCAAGAGTGGGACCGTGCTGAAAAAGTTACTATCCTTCGTGCTTGTGCGTTGTCTCCATATGCGCATGACGCTGCAACATTCGAAGAATATGCAGGTAAAATTGAAAAAGCAATTCAGCAGAAACTTGAAAGAATCTACATGTACGAAATCAACGAATAATTAACAAAAATAGGAAATGCGTAACGCCCACAAAGTGGATGTTACGCATTCCTCTTTTCCCTTAAAGGAGTTTCTGCCATGTCTGAGATTAAAAAAGTTCTTACGGTTGCAGGTTCAGATTCTAGCGGTGGCGCTGGTCTAGAAGCGGATCTAAAAACATTTGAGGAGTATGGAACTTTTGGTTTTTGTGCCATTACCTCGATTGTAACGATGGATGAAGACAATAGTTGGCACCATGAAGTGGAGCCGATGAATCCTGAACTTGTATACAAGCAAATTAAAACGGTTTTATCAGGCGGTAAATTGGATGCTTTAAAAACCGGAATGCTTGGATCGGTTAAAGTGATTGAGCTTTTAGCTACCATCATCGATCAACATGAAATCGAAAATGTCGTGATCGATCCAGTCATGGTATGCAAAGGTGAAAATGAAGTTATGCAACCTGAAAATGGCCAAGCGATTCAACAATTGCTGGTGCCCCGGGCTACCATTGTGACACCGAATTTGTTCGAAGCAGGCCAACTTGCGGGAATGGGAAAGATCACCACCATTGACGATATGAAGGAAGCTGCTCGCAAAATCATCAGCCTTGGAGCTAAAAACGTTGTCATTAAAGGTGGCAAAGGGCTTCAGACAGAGAAAGCGATCGATTTGCTGTTTGATGGTACCGAATTTACGCTCCTTGAAGCAGATAAACTCGATACGGATCATAATCACGGTGCGGGCTGCACATTTGCTGCCGCAATTGCTGCCGGATTAGCTAAAGGGTTGACTGTGAAAGGCGCGGTTAGCAAGGCAAAAGAATTTACGACTGCAGCTATTTCGGGTGGATTTGCTTTTAATCGCTATGTTGGGCCGGTTTGGCATGGTGCTTTTCACAAGGCTGAACAACGCATGAACTAGTTACCAGTATAGATGAGGCACCTTTTGTCCATCTTATAATTCAATTCCACGAAATTATGACACCCAGTAATAGATGGTCAATACACGATAAGGAGTTCAGCCATGGATAAAGAAGTGACTTTAAAAGAAAGTCTGTTTCTTTTAGTCGTTTTGTTAGCCATTATTGGAGCAAGTATTATTGGTCTGGGAATGGATCCTCAAATCCCGATATTAGTTTCTTTAGGGATCATTATCATCTTCGGCAAAATCAAAAAGGTCTCCTGGGATCGTATCCATAAAGGAATCATGGAAGGAATCTCCCCTGGTTTAGTTCCTATCCTAATCTTTATGCTAATCGGGGCACTTATTAGTGTCTGGATTGCTGCAGGAACGATTCAAACGATTATGGTTTACGGTTTCAACATATTATCCGCTAAATATTTTTTACCTTCTGTGTTTGTCATTTGTACAGTGGTGGGGATTACAGTGGGCAGCTCATTTACTACGATCTCAACCGTCGGTATTGCTTTTTTCGGGATGGGTCAAATTATGGGTTATCATCCTGCCATTGTAACAGGCGCTATCGTTTCAGGCGCATTTTTGGGAAACAATATCTCTCCGTTATCCGATACAACGAACTTGGCTTCGGCCATTGCCGAAGTTGATTTGTTTGACCATATCAAATATATGATTCGTGTTGTTATTCCGGCATTTCTCATCTCCCTTATTTTCTTCGGTGTGATGGGACATGCTAAAACGCTTTCGACAGGGCAAGAAGTTAACCAATTGGTTGATACATTAAGCTCTTCATTTCCGATTACAGTTGTTACACTAATTCCAGTATTAGTACTCTTTTTAAGTGCATGGAGGAAAATTCCGGCTATCCCAACGCTGCTAGTAAGTATTGTGTTTACGATCGGCGTCATCTACATTTATCATCCGCATACCAGTTTGACTGACATTTCGGCGTTGATGCAAAATGGTTATGTCTCAAACACCGGTGTCGAAACAGTAGACAAACTATTGACGCGTGGCGGCATTCAAAGCATGATGTGGTCGGTGTCCTTGATTTTACTGGCCCTTGCGCTTGGCGGATTGCTCGTTGAATTGAATATCATCAAAACCATCATCTCTCGCATCACTTCCTTTGTTAGTACAAAAGGAAAACTGATCTTAATGACAGCGCTTAGCTCAATGGGAATCAACTTATTGCTCGGCGAGCAATATTTGTCGATTATTTTACCGGGTGAAGCGTTTAAGTCGCAATATGATGCGATTAACATTGAACGTAGAGAAATGTCGAGAATTGTGGCCAATGCGGGCGCAGCGGTTAACGCACTGATTCCATGGGGAGTAAGCGGCGTATTTATTACAGGTACGCTGGGCGTATCCACATTGGAGTATCTGCCGTTTACGATCTTCTGCATTGCGGCCCCGATTTTGAACATCTTGTACGGATTTATGGGCAGAGGACCGAAGGCATCCTCAAACACAAAAGCAGCATGATGATGAATGAAAAAAAGTTGGTTTTTGGCCAGCTTTTTTTCGTTGTAAGGATAACTTTGCTCTTGTGTTTTGCATATGGAATTAATTGCAAGTGAAAAATAATGGTATAGTGTGGTATACATATTTCAGAGCAGTCATCACTTGAGGAGGTCACCGAATGCTTATCGAGGAACTAAAAGGAAAGGCATTAGACGAATTTTTTGAAGGATTGTTAACATTGGAATCGATTGAGGAATGTTATACTTTCTTTGATGATTTATGTACAGTAAACGAAATCAAAACACTTCTTCAACGCTTTCAAGTTGCGAAGATGCTTTATAACAACAACACGTACAGTAAAATCGAAGCCGAAGCAGGGGCCAGCACCGCAACCATTTCGCGGGTAAAGCGTTCTTTGTATCATGGAAATGACAGCTATGAACTGATGTTTGGCCGTATGAGGGACAAGCCTTATTCTGGACCGCGTCACAAGGAATAAGCTTTAGTTTTGGGGTTAACACACTAAAAAATTGATTCATATTCGCCCCCTTCCCCAGCCCATCTTTCAAAAAGGATGATGCCTTACAGAATCATGCTCTTGCGCTTATGAATTTGTAAGGAGAACTTCAAAATTGGGGAAGGGAAGTGGGATTTATCGTAACGGGGGTTTTTGGTTTTAGCAAACAATCTGACTTTAGTCTTGGTTTAATTGTAAGCGCATTCGCGGTAGGAACCTTGGTTTTTGGAATGAGAACGATTGACAATGAGGAAATTAATGGGGAATAAGACGAATTGACAATTACCCCCAATTATAATATCTTAAACTGGAGATATAGGTAAATTTGATACCGTTTATAGTTCACGAAGTGGAGGGGATTTGACCATGATGATTCCTATTGACCCGGGTACGCAAAGCGAGCGTGATAATTACAAGCTGCTTACCGGCAGCATCATCCCGAGACCTATTGCTTGGGTAACAACACTTACGGATAATGGAAAAGTGAATGCGGCGCCATTTAGTTATTTTAACATCGTGACGGCAGATCCGCCGATGATTTCAGTGTCTGTACAACGCAAGCAGGCACAGCTTAAGGATACCGCCAGAAATGCGATCCGCGAAGGGGAATTTGTTGTCCATATCGGCGATGAATCCTCGATCGAGAAGCTGAATCAGACTGCAGCCAACCTTCCGCCGGATCAAAGTGAAGTTGAGCATGCCAGCCTGACGGCCATTCCGAGCGATATCGTCCGCGTCCCTGGAATTGCTGAAGCGAAAATACGCATGGAGTGTGTGCTGGAACGGTCGATTCCGCTAGGAGGAACCGAAGCGGCTCCGTCAACAGATCTTCTGATCGGGCGAGTCGTCCGCTTTCATGTCGACGAATCTGTGCTGGATCACGGGCGGATTCTTTCAGATGTTCTCAAACCTGTTAGCCGTTTGGCTGGCAGCATTTATTCCCGATTGGGAGAGACTTTCTCTTTGGAACGGCCCGAATAGACTTGCAGTGGCTGAAGTCGATTTTTCAAGCTCTGTCTGAAGGTGGACAAGTTAAGATGGAGCTTCAAGAAACGTTCTGGAGTCCACTTTATGGAATGGTACGCGGGCCGTTTCGGCATCACTTGGCAGCTCAGCGGAGAGGCCTCTCAAGCATAGAAAATGAAAGGGACCGGAGGGAAACCAATGTCATTTAGTTAAGCTCAAAGACTAACCGGGAATAAATATGGAATTCGCAACGGCATAGGGAATCAACCCTGTGCTGTTTGTTTTATGGTGCAAGCAAGGAAAAAAGCGTACAG
>JAIRVF010000123.1 GCA_031254035.1 Paenibacillus sp. | reverse complement strand
CGGTAAAAAGAGACGGCTTTCTCCAAACTAGAAACTATAATGCCTACATGGTAAAATCCCTGTAATTCCATATAATACCTCCTAGTATAATCAATGATGTTACGACTTTATTATATATGTATAGTTATAGAATGGGAACGTTTTCCTCGTAAATTCTATCATGTTCGAGATGGTCTATGACAGAAAACCGAACTACTGATGTGGATTGGAGAAAACATACCGTTATTTTCGATAGAAAATGACAAAAAAGTATCACGATATTATAATTGTTATATATATCCAATGGAAGCACTGATCAGGAGGCGGCATGCAATTTCAACCAATGTATTATGATGGGGAATTATTTCTACCGAAGATCGAATTACATATGACATCGAATCAATCGATTGGCATTATAACGGACTTGAAGCGAAAGCAGCTTCTAATGAATCAATTAGTGAATCATTCTGAGTATTATTTATTTCGAGCTGGGCAAAGCGAGTATATGCGTTTAACGGTGGAAGAGCTAATCACTTTCCTAATCAAAGTAACGGAGAGGAATGAGCGCGTCGCTCTGTTAATAGATTATTTTGCTTTAAAAGAAGAACGGAAGGTAAAAATCAAAGATCTAAGCTCATCGAAAAGAATGTACGTGACATTGCTGCGTGTCTTTTTTGCGCATCAGCCTACACTTGTATTAGAGGAACCCTATTTCTATTTGGAAGAACAAGATCGTCGTCAATTTAAGCGGATTTTAGATGACCTTTCGAAAGACAAGCAAATTTTAATTTTAACTTCGAATTTAGAGGATGCCATGATTTCCTGTGATGCCATTTATCGATTGAACGAGTCTGGATTGCATCCATTGGATATTCGGGACTCAGAAGAGGATAAGCAGGAAGTACAGAAACAAGATGAGGCCAATATAACCTTGCAGAAGATATCTACAAAAAGAAATGACAAAGTAATTTTATTTGATCCACCTGAAGTCGATTACATAGAAAGTATAGATGGCTCGATCCTTGTTCATGTGGGTGGAGAAAATTATGTCTGTGCTTTGACGCTAACCGAGCTCGAGCAGAGATTATTAAATTTCGGATTTTTTAGGTGTCATCGATCCTATATCGTTAATCTGCAAAAAGTAAGAGAGATTATTACATGGACGAAAAATAGCTACAGCTTGCGATTAAATACAGGTAAGGATGCAGTGGTCCCGTTATCTCGTTCAAAATTGCAGGAATTAAAAGCACTTCTAAATATTTAAATGTTTGCGAAGTAAACATAATTTTGTAAGCATATGCCATTTACGGGTAATGCCGAACCAATCAAGCATTCCATGGTACCATTCAGGCGATAATAGCTACATTTCAGCGGGTTTTGATGGCCGGAAGCCTGCAATCTGTATATGCTTATGGCATCCACTCTAAGGAAGTGGTGTTCATGGATGTTATCCAAGAAGAACATATTCGAAAGAGGTTTGGAATAGATAAGGGAACGGCTGATCAAATAGCCCATTGGATGAAACGAGGGTTAAAGGGTCGATTAGAAACGAAAGAGCCAAGTCTAGGTGATATCTTCATTAAAATGACAGGAAGTGAGTTACTATGAGTATCTCATTAAAACGTGTACAAGCGATATTTGTGAAGGATTACAAAGAGTTCTCACGAAATTATGCGATATCTATTATTTTGATTGTTCCAATTCTCTTCGCATTTCTTTTTCGACGTGCAGGCCCATCTTTGCCTGGAGCCATTGGTTTTCTTCTAAATACTTCATTTGTGATACTAACGTGTTTAGCACAAGCATGCTTGATTGCGGAAGAAAAGGAGCGCAACACTTTACGATCATTAATGATGACTCCGGCTACGACCATGGATGTTTTAATTGGTAAAAGTACTTTAGTTTTTGTTATGTCTGCTGTTGTTCTGGCTATTGCTACGTATATATTGGGCTATGAGCCAGCTAGTATATGGGCGTTTGTTGCAGCAATCATTCTTTCGATTATTCTATATACAGCTGTCGGGACGATATGTGGTTTATTTTCCAAAACGTTACTTGAAGCATCATTATATATCATTCCTGCAGCGATGGTATTTACTGCGCCTCCAGTTGCGACGTTACTATTTGGTGATTATCCGATCCTCAAAGTGCTGATTATACACCAAGCGTTCAACTTGTGCATTTGCTAGCTATACGCAATATAGGCTCTACGATGGGAGACTTTTTAAAACCTCTCCTCATTATTTTGGCATGGACGGTTGTATTAACGACTGGATCTGTTGTTTTGTATCAACGACGGTTAAAGGATGAGTAGGGAAAAATTACATAGGAGTATAGCGATTATAGAGCCGATTATAGAGTCGCGTATTTCTATCGAGGAGGGAACAAATTTCGATGAATTTTGCCGTCAAGTTGATGCGAGAATTCAAAGACCGCGATAACAGGCTTAAGCTGAAAGGCTATCGGGACAAAGCGGAGCTCATTAGGAAACGGAATTTGGAAGCATGGGACGAAAAGCGGCTGCAAGCGGAATCTCTCCGGTTGAAAAAAGAAGCAAAATCAGGTATGCCTTTAGACGAGCTGCTTGTTGATGCTTATGCGCTAGTTTGTGAGGCAGCGGAGAGAACGCTCAGATTACAGCCCTATGATGTCCAGATCATGGCTGCCATCGCTCTGCACGAGGGATTTTTGATCGAGCAGCATACCGGCGAAGGAAAAACACTCTCTGCTGTTATGCCTGCTTATCTAAATGCGCTGACCGGCGAAGGTGTTCATGTGCTGACTTTTAACGATTATTTGGCCAAGCGAGATGCGGACTGGATGGGCCCAATCTATCGTTTCCTCGGATTAACGGTAAACTCGGTTCAAGCGGGCGTGAGCTTGTCCGAGAAGCGAGAAGCGTACGCTGCGGATATCACTTATGTTACGGCCAAAGAGGCGGGATTCGATTATTTGCGCGACACGATCGCGCTGGGAGAAGCCGATACCGTGCATCGTCCTTTCCACTACGTCATCGTCGACGAAGCGGATTCACTGCTTCTTGACGAAGCGCGGGTACCGCTAGTCATTGCCAGCGAGGCGGGATCTTCCAAGAGCGACGGCATTCGTTTCGCAGAAGTGGCTAGGCAGCTCGAGCAAGAAGCGCATTACGACTTCGATGAGTTCAAGCGGAACGTCTATTTAAATGAAGCAGGCTCAGCGAAAGCGGAGTTGCTGCTGGGATGCGGCAATTTGTATGATAGCCATAATAGTCATTTGTTAACGTCATTAAATTGTGCGCTGCATGTGGAATCGTTATTAAAAAAAGACATTGATTACATCGTCCGGGACGGTAAAATCGAGCTAATCGACGAATATACCGGCAGAGTGGCGGAGAACAGACATTTGCCGGAAGGGCTACAAGCCGCGCTTGCGGCCAAAGAAGGGCTGCAGTCACAAGCCGGCGGGAAGATTCTGGGGACGATCACCCTTCAACACTTCCTTAGCCTTTATCCCAAGATTTGCGGAATGACAGCTACCGCGCATGTTTCCGCAATGGAATTCGAAGATAGTTATGCACTGCAAGTCGTGCAAATTCCACCGAACCGGCCAAACATACGGATCGACCATCCGCACCGGATTTATACCCATAAAGAAGCCAAACTTAAGGCGCTTGTACAAGAAATCCTATCCGTCCATAGGGCGGGACGTCCGATTCTCATTGGTACGTCAAGCGTCGAAGAGTCTGACATGCTGGCGGAAGCGCTAGCGGTTACAGGCGTATCTTGCCATGTTCTGAATGCGAAAAACGACGCAAAAGAAGCCATGATCATCGCCAAAGCGGGAGAAATCGGCGCCGTGACGGTGTCTACGAATATGGCGGGACGCGGCGTCGATATTCGGCTCGGCGGCGGCAACCCCGAGCAAGCAGAAGTTGTCGCCAAGCTGGGCGGGTTGTACGTGATTGGTACGCATATGCACCAAAGCGTGCGGATCGACAACCAACTGCGCGGGCGATCTGGCCGCCAAGGCGACCCGGGAGCTTCCGTATTTTTCGTAAGCTTGGATGACGAGTTGATGCTTAGGTTCGGCATTGATAAAGCGATACGCGCTCCTAGGCAGGATGAGGCTCTCGAAGGGTCGGTGCTCCACAGCAAAATTGTGCATATTCAGCGCGTTATTATGGGCCAAAATTTCCATATCCGCAAGGAATTGAACTGTTATTCGGATATGGTGGAGGAACAGAGGCGTATTCTATACGAAGAGCGGCTCGGAATTTTGAAAGGCGAGACGCCGATGAGCCCTTCGGAGCAGCGGGTACGTCTTTATTATATCGACAAGTTCTGGGCTGACCATCTAGCATACGTTTCTTACATTCGCGAAAGCATCCATTTAACAAGCCTTACTGACCGCAATCCGATCGACGAGTTTCATGCGCAAATCATTCATGCATACGAGCAAATTCCGGCTGGAATAAATAGAGAGTCGGCAAATATGCTTGAAAAGCTCGGAGGTTCAAATGATCCGGCGAAGTGGGAAAAGTTCGGGCTGAAGAGCCCTACTTCCACTCGGACGTATATGATCAACGATCAATACAAGGAGTACTTGCAGAATCCCAGTTCATGGACCGCAGGGACGATCATCGCTTTTTGGATGCGCAAGATGTTGAGGCCGGCATTTGGGTGGTCAAAATTTTGATCAGGACGAATACGAGCGAACACTCGATTCATCCTGTGGTGTAAATGTTAAAGTGAAGATTGATTCCATGTTGACTGTAAAAACGAAAACCACCAACACTTTTTCTGGTTGGTGGTTTTGGCTTATCTGGCGATGGGGCCCGCAGAGCGTTTTGTTGGTTAGGCGGGTATATTTTTACCAGAGTGAGCAGGTATAACTTTTCTATTGCCAATTTTCAGTTGGATACCGATCATAACCATTACAACGACCATTAAACTGAAAATTGCTGGAGGAAAGCTGCCCGCATAATCATGAACAAAACTGATATAAAGCGGACCAAGGGACGCGAAAATGTAGCCGCCGGATTGAGTCATTGCGGATAAAATATTGGCTTCTTCCATATTCGACGATTCATCGATCGGCAGCATTAAAGCCATAGGGAAGAGCCCTCCCGCTCCAATCCCGAGGAAAATGCAAGTCAGCCAAGGGGAAAAGTGCAATGAAAGCAGCAGTAGTCCGGATAATTCCATAACTGAGCATCCAATAAGCACAACCACTCGACGCTGAAAACGACTGACCAGAATCGGAAGCAGAAAGCTCACCGGTATTTGGATGAGGGTGAATAAAGTCAATATCATGCCAGCCGTATGTTTGTCGTAGCCTTGTTCCTCTATTATCGGAGGCAGCCAAGCGGTAAGCGAATAAAACATAAAAGCCATCATTCCGAAAAAGCTGGTCAGCAGCCACGCCCGTTTATTGTTTAAAGGTAGCTTGGGGCTTTGGATTTTTGAAGCATCCATGGAACGAACAGCTGTGGTGGTATCCGGTTTGGATATCTTAGGGGCAGGTCTCCACCAGAAAAAAAGTGCAATGACAGCCAAAATGGACCACGATGCGACGGAAGCTTGCCAGGAATCATGTAGAACATTTCGCAATGGTACGGAAAAACCTGAACCTAGAGCGGCGCCGATAACAAGGGCCATGGAATAAACCCCGACGATTGCCGAAGGATTGGCGAAGTTTTTCTTGATAAATCCGGACAGCAGCGGACCGATAATGGCAATGCCGACTCCGGCAAGAAAAGCGGTTAATAACATCAGCCATGCGGAATTGACGTAATATCTCGCGGCGGTTGCGACACCAATCAGCAGCAAGCAATAGGCAATTGTCCGTTCGATGCTCCAGCGGTTGCTTAATTTGACGGCTACCGGTGCAAAAAATCCCATGCACAGCACGGGTAAGGAAGTTAGTAGACTGACCAAGGTGCCGCTCATTCCTAATGATTCCTGGATCGTACCCAGCATGGGTGAAACCGAGGTAATGACAGGACGCAAGTTTAGGGAAGCAAGAAAAAGTGCGATAATCAAAAATATAAAACGCATGACGTTTCATCTCCATCCAATAAGTTTCAAAGTTACAAGTAGGGTCTAATTCAGTGTAAAATAGGGGAATCCATTGATCAATATTATTGTTTCTATTATTATCATTAGTATTACTGATCAAAGTGGGTGACCATGCTTGGAGATTCGCCAGCTTCAATATTTTATGGCGGTGTGCGAAGAGATGCATTTTACGAAGGCGGCCGAGAAAATCGGAGTATCCCAGCCAACGCTAAGCCAGCAGATACGTGCGCTTGAGGATGAGCTGCATATGCCGCTGTTTGACCGGATTGGCAAAAAAATTGCGCTCACCGAAGCAGGTCAAATGCTGCTGAACAATGCGACGGTAATCATGAACACGCTACAGAACACCAAAGATTCGATCGCGGATTTACGCCATATGCATGGCGGAAAAATCAGAGTCGGGATTATGCCTTCCGACCTCGATTACCGGATCACGCAGCTTGTCGTCGATTATCACCGTGAGTTTCCGAAAGTAAAACTAATGATTATCGCGTCAATCGATATATTGCGGCAGGTGCTGGAAAGCGAAGTCGACATCGGTGTAGGCCTAAATGTGCCGCCAACGGACCGGGTCGTCTCCATCCCTTTATGCAACGAAGAATATGTCCTGACCGTATCGGATAAGCATCCGCTGGCCCACAGGACAAGCGTAGATATCAATGAGTTAAAAGATCTCCCGATGATCATCTATCCCGAAGGTTTCATGGGACGTAATTTGGTGGAGGGAGTGGTGCAAAAATATGGCTTTCGGCTTCATTCCATTTTGGAAACCAGCTCGGCCACATCGATCATTAATCTGGTCAGGGCGAACCTTGGCGCAACCGTGCAGCCCTATCCGTTAATCAGGCAAATGAACGATCCCGAATTAAAAACGATACGCATCAATGGTGACGCACCAAGCCGCAGCTTGTCGATCATCTATCGCTCCGACCGTTATTTGAGCCAAGCAGCAAAGGCTTTGATTGAACGGATCAAAGAATTCTTTCAAAGTCAGTCTACGCTTTAGATCATAAGATTAAATGATGCACAGAGTGGAATCGAACCGGTACGAAAGTTGTACCGCCATAAATCTGAAATGTTAACGGTGATTAGATGAAAATAGATCGACTACTTGGTATAACAATCTTTTTGCTAAATAGGGGGAAAGTTAGCGCGCGTATTTTGGCGGATAAATTTGAAGTATCCCATAGAACGATTCAAAGAGATATAGATGTTCTAAATAGGGCGGGTATTCCAATCGTTTCTACATATGGTTCAGATGGAGGTTATGAGATTCTGGACAGCTTTAAGATGGAACGACAGGTGGCTGGTGGGAGTGACTAAGCGTTTATTTTAACGGCTTTAAAAGGATTATCCACAGCGTATAGCAGCCCGAAGATCGATAGCGTCCTGGAAAAAATGATGGCTGTTACTGACAAGCACACCATGGAATATCTTTTTGGACTTTGGAGTTCTGCGTGAAGCGGAAGACATCAATGGGATGCTGCGCCTTCTGGAAAAAGCGATCTCGGATCAAATGAAAGTTTCTTTTTATTACACGAACGCCCAAAATGCTGAAACTGTAAGAACGGTTGAACCGATTGCTTTGACGTATAAATGGCATGCATGGTATGTGTTTGCATTTTGCGAGACGAGAGAAGAATACAGATATTTCAAACTGATCCGCATGAGGCATTTAAACGAGGCACGGCTTCCTTTTTTAAGAGATCACGAGCATTCGGATATTTTACTTGAAAAATATGGGGCCGTTCAGAAAATATATTGATTTTAAATTATTTTGCCACTCTGAAGTTAAGGTGAAAGTAATGGAATATTTACATGGCCGCATCGAAAAAGAATATGAGAACGGCGATTGTGTCCTTCATTTTCATGTACCGGAAGAGGAGCATTTATGGTTCGGCACCTTGCTCGCGCTTGGAAATAAAGTCAGAGTCCTTGAACCGGACGATCTCAAAGAAAGGTTATGTGCCGCTGCAAAAGAAATATGGAAAATGTACAGCATATACGACACATAGCTGTCGCCATTCCTTTTGTATAATAAGCTAAACCCATGTACAGGAGGAGATCATCATGTTAAAAGAAAATCCATATGAGAAATGTCCGATTTATGAGAGTGAGCATTTTTGCGTGAGGCTTGTTGAAGAAAAGGATGCCGAAGATTTGCTGATGTGTTATTCCGATCCAGCGTCTGCGGAACTTTTTAATACAGACAACTGCCACCATGATTTTATTTGCCGTACTTCATCAGAGGTCGAAGGATACATACAATATTGGCTCGAGGAATATCGAGGTAAAGGATTTGTACGTTTTAGCGTAATCGATAAGCTGGATGAAAAAGCAGTGGGTACGATCGAAATGTTTGTAAGGAAGGAAAAAGACAATCGGGACAATGGGTCGGCGTTCTCCGTCTTGATCTGGCATCAGCCTATGAAACTACTTCTGTTATTTCTGAGCTGCTGGGATTATGCCAAAGGTTTTATACCGCATTTGAAGCGGATCATATCATTACCAAAGCGGTTCCTCATGCGAAAGATCGAATTTCGTCGCTGCTGGAGCATGGGTTTACCAAATTAGAAGACTATAAAGCTGTACCTTTTGCTGATTACTATATCCGGTAAAAGATTTGAGGGTGAATAGGCGGTACGCTGCAACAATTGATGATATGGCTAGCGGCCACCTGTTCACCCGCCGATGAATTAGTGCGATCAAGAAAATGGCTGTTATTTTCTTTGATCGCGCCTTAATCTACGCAATTCAACATCGTGTAAATGGTTTGGAATGGATTCTTTTCGGTTTGGTTCAGTGTTCCGACGATATATACCTGTTTGGATGGGCAATAAAACGCAAAGCTGCCCGAAGAACCGGAGTGGCCAATGATTTCTGGCGCGGGCATAAAAGGGGACATGATTCTCGGCATTTTTACGCGCATCATCCCTTTGCCGTATTCCAGAGGGGAAAACTGAATTTTGTTCCATTCAACACTCTCGATGTTAGATTTCGCAAAAAGTTCCCCGTTAAAAAAAGCTTTTAGAAACTTCATCAGCTCCGGTGCAGTGGAGATCATTCCGCCAGAAGCTCTAGCGCTGGTTAAATAAAGCGGCCGAATCTTTTTTTCTTTTCCTATATTGGAGGCAACAGCGATCAGAAGAACGATCCGTAACCGCAGCGGTCACCCCGCACAGAGTCAAGAACTCAGTATTGAGCCACAATTGGATTAGTAAATCATATGGTGTTTAAAATTTTAGACACTTAGAAAGTTATTGTCTAAAAAATCAAACATTCATATGATTACAATTTTAACCGCTTCAGCTTATTGTAGAGAGTGGCACGCGATATGCCAAGCTGTTTGGCAATGGCAAGCTTGTTTCCGCCAGCGGCTTCAAGCGTTTTTTGCAAAAGATAACGTTCAAACTCGTCAAGTCTGGCCTGGAATCCAGCGCCGTCCATTTCGGTTATATTCAGATCATTTGCGTTTGTACTCGGCGTAGCTGGTTTCCGATCCCCCGAGTAAATATTTGCAGGCAAATATTCGCGTTTAATCTCTCCGTCGGACGAGAAAATAACGAGTCGTTCAATCGTATTGCGAAGTTCCCTAATGTTGCCCGGCCAATCGTACTGTAGCAAATCTTCGAATACATCGGGAGTAAAGGATTGGATGTGCCGGCCGTAAACAAGCGAAAATTCGTGCAAAAAGGATTGGGTAAGTTCGTAGATGTCCTCTTTGCGCTCACGCAAGGCAGGGATATCCATCAACACGACGTTGAGACGGTAATAAAGATCCTCTCGGAAGCTGCCTTCAGTGATCATTTTCTCTAAATTACGGTTTGTGGCTGCGATGATGCGACAATCCGCCTTCTTCAACTGGGTACCGCCAACTGCGAAATAATTTTTTTCCTGAAGGACGCGAAGCATTTTGACCTGCATGTCCAAAGGCATTTCTCCGATTTCATCCAGAAATAATGTGCCTCCGCTGGCGAGTTCGATTTTACCCTTTTTTCCTTTGGGATCAGCCCCGGAAAAAGCCCCTCTTTCGTAACCAAATAATTCGCTTTCGAAAAGAGCGGCCGGAATTGCCCCACAATTGATTGCGATAAATGGGGCTCCTTCAGGTTCGCGGGAATGATGAATCGCTTCGGCAAACAACTCTTTACCGGTACCACTTTCGCCTTGGATCAGCACTGTCGCTTTAGTAGAGCTAATTTTTCGGATGGTGTCAATGCATTTTTTTATGGCCAGACTTGTTCCTTTGATGCGCTGAAACGGATCCTTGGAGGGACTTAATATCGCAACTTCCTTCTGCAGATGATGTACTTTGCTGGTCATATGTAGCAATTCTTGATGAAGCCTCATTTGCGTACTTAGGTCCGACTCTGCTGCTACGGCCCCGATGATTTTATCATCCAGCTTGACGGGGGCGGAATTGATGAGAACAAACATATCCTGGCGCGGACGGTGCTGCATTTTATGGACTGATTCACCAGTTTCCAGCGTCTTCAGCGATTGCAGACGGTCGACCGGAAAAAAATCCGAGGCGGGCTTGCCGATAATTTCGTTTTTCTGGATGGAGAAAATATGTTCAGCACCGGATGTCCAGACGGCTACATGTCCTTCCTCATTAATCAGTGTGATTGCGACGTCGGGATTAAGCGTTTCCAAAGTGGTAGAGAAATAAGCCTCCAAATGCCCGTGTGCCAAAGTGGCAGCTTCGATCATATCCTGGGCTGCGACGTAGCCGATAGGTACGCCGTTTCGCAGGACAATCGCAAGCGGGCAAAATGCAAAAGCTGAAGAGATACCTGTTATTGAATCATCCGCGTTAACGGTCTGCGCATCCAATAAAACAACAGGACGATCTCTATTTTCCGAAAACCGGGTTAATAGTTGATATTGTCCGGAATCGTGGTACAAAAATACAGGATTGTCTCCCGTGAACTCATCAAACTCATCATCCTCTTGAATTGTTTCCAATTCAGCCGGATTGACGATTCTGTAATCTGTCCGCATCAAGTGTTCAAGACTGGGCAAAAGATGTTTCATACGCGGCTGCCCTCCCTATATAATCACAAATGCATATATTTATGATGTTGATAGGGCAATTATACCCAGCCTGATTTTTGGTGTAAATCATTTTTAAGGTTTTTGGCGATATCAAAAAAATATTTAATTCAATATTTTTTGAGCACGCCTATTTAAACATGTTTTTAAGAACCATCCATAGGTTGGCCGGTTTTTCGGCCAGGCGGCGCGTATAGTAGGGATACCACATGGTGCCGTACGGCATGTAGCAGCGGATGCGATACCCGTCTTTGGCAAGCAGCTCCTGGTCGCTCATCCGCAAACCGTAAAGCATTTGAAATTCAAAGGCGTCTTTGGAGATGCCGTTTTTACTAGTATATTCTTTCACCCAATTGATGACACGGTCATCATGGGAGGCAATGGCGGTATAAACGCCTTGGTCCAGATGCATGCGGATGATCTTTTTATAGTTGTCGATGACTTCGCTCATTTGCTGATAAGCAACCGATCCCGGTTCCTTGTATGCGCCTTTGACCAGACGTAGATTGACTTTGGTATCGATAAGTTTCTTCACATCATCTTCCGTGCGGAATAAATAAGCCTGAATAACGGTGCCGACATTGGTTAGTCCTTCTGCGTGCATGCGAAGAACAATATCGATCGTCGCTTGGGTGAACGGCGTGTCCTCCATGTCGATACGAACAAAGTTATTGTGTTTCGCCGCCTGGCTGACCACGGCCCGAATATTGTTGTAGCAAGCTTCGGGATCGAGAGCCAGCCCCATTTGAGTCGGTTTCAGTGAAACATTGGAGTTTACGCCCCGCTCCGCGATTCCGTCAATCAAGCGGACATATTCTTCCTTGTAACCGGTCGCTTCAGACAAGGCTTTAATGCCTTCCCCCAAGTGATCCAGAGTAACCATGATGCCTTTGCCGTTCAATTTTTCGATTTCTTTGAGCGCTTCCACCAAGGTATCCCCTGCAATAAATTTACTTGCCAGTTTCTTTCCGTATTTAAGAGACAGCTTCTCAACCAGCTTGTTGCCAGAAATTGAGAGCAGCACTTTCCGGTATAATTCTGTACGATCCACGGATTAATCCCCTTTCGATGTTGTCACTAATTGTTTTGACATCATCAATCAAGCAATTTTTATGCCAAAAGGATGCGAAGTAACAAAATTAATGTTTGATATGAAGTGAAGTCTTGGCGCGTTCAAAAAATAGTGAATTAGATTCAATCGAACCGTCTATTTATTTTTTAATTTCGCCTTATTGGCATGGTTTTTGCTTATCTAATTTAGGAGTAGGTGAAATTACGCAAATCATGAATGAGAGGATGGTTTACGAGTTATGAGAGCAGAATTCAAAAACGAGGTATTCGTTGATTTTAAGGATGAACAAAATAATGCAGAATTTGAGGCAGCGTTGAAAAAGGTGGAGGCTGAGCTTGGCAAGGAATATCCACTTATTATTGGCGGTGAAAAAATTACAACCGACCGCAAAATCGCATCGATAAATCCGGCTGATAAAACGCAAACGATTGGCATTGTGTCCCAGGCTGATATTCCACTTGCGGAAAAAGCAATTCAAGTTGCCGCAGCGACTTTCGAAACCTGGAAGCGCACCGATCCGGGCGAACGCGCGCGTTATTTATTCAGAGCTGCAGCGATCCTACGCCGCCGCAAACATGAATTTTCCGCTTTGATGACGCTTGAAGCCGGTAAAACGAGAGTGGAAGCTGACGTCGAAACGGCTGAAGCGATCGACTTTCTTGAATTTTATGGACGCGAAATGCAACGCCTCAGCTTGCCGCAGCCTTTAACGATAAGCCAAGAGGAGGAAAATGAGCTGTATTATATTCCGCTCGGCGTTGGTGTTGTCATTCCTCCATGGAATTTCCCGCTGGCCATTATGGCAGGTATGACCACGGCGGCACTTGTCACTGGCAATACGGTCGTTCTTAAACCGGCAAGCACGACGCCTGTCATCGCGGCGAAATTTATGGCTTTGCTCGAAGAAGTGGGATTGCCTGCTGGTGTTGTCAACTACTTACCGGGTCCGGGAGGACAGGTCGGCGATTATCTAGTGGATCACCCGCTCACCCGATTTATTAGCTTTACGGGCTCCAGGGAAGTTGGTCTACGCATCAACGAACGGGCGGCCAAAACGCATCCGGGACAAAAATGGATCAAGCGTGTCGTCGCCGAAATGGGCGGTAAGGATGCGATTGTCGTAGATAACGAGGCCGATCTCGATTTGGCAGCAGATATGATTACGGCTTCCGCTTTTGGATTTTCCGGACAAAAATGCTCAGCTTGTTCCCGTGCGATCATTCATGAGGATGTTTATGACATTGTTTTGGGAAAAGTTGTGGAGCGTGCGGGCAAGCTGATTATGAGCAATCCGGCTGTAGCTTCATCGAACCTTGGACCGGTCATCGACGAGAAAGCATATGCCAAGATTCTTGAGTACATCGAAATTGGTAAGCAGGAAGGACGTTTGGTGCTTGGTGGCGGCACAGGGGATTCAAATGGTTACTTCATTGAACCTACCATTTTTGCGGATGTGGAAGCGACAGCTCGCATTTCCCAGGAAGAGATTTTTGGACCTGTCGTGGCGATCACGAAGGCCAAATCATTTGATGAAGCGCTGGAATTTGCCAACAACACCGATTATGGTTTGACCGGGGCAGTGATTTCACAGAATGGCGCTCATCTAGAGAAAGCTAGACGCGAATTCCACGTGGGCAATCTTTATTTTAACCGCAAATGTACAGGTGCGCTGGTCGGAACTCATCCATTCGGCGGCTTCAATATGTCGGGTACGGATTCAAAAGCTGGCGGCCGTGATTATTTGCTGCTGTTTACGCAAGCGAAGCTCGTTTGCGATCGTTTCTAATATTTTAGACAGTGCACTAATGTTGTAACGGTATTGTTTAGAAAGGCAAAATGGTTCATGCGCTGAAAGAGGTCGCCATGTTGGCCGACTTACATTATGTCGGTAGAAATTGCGAATCTGCATCTTTTTCCTGCGATCTTTCTAATGTACAAGGGAAACGTTGCGAATCTGCATCCTTTTCACGCCATTGAAGGAAAATGGGTATGATTGGTCCGGGATCCGGGACATGCTTGGATATTTGTAGACACCTGTTAATTTCGCATTTTTATTTATGGCTGCATTGATCCAATTCCGTGTTCTTTTTGCACTATTTTGAGTAAAGTATAGTAAAGGATATTTTAACCAAAGGCAGGGAAGGAGGATGACGTTGTTAGGCTATCAATTGGTGCAGGACCAGCGTCTCAAATTGGCGCTTACTCCTGAGTTGAAGCAATCCATTCATATATTATCTTTACCTGCCGATGAGCTGATACAGTATTTGCGTGAACAGATGACCGAAAATCCAGTGTTTGAGTTTGAAGACAGTTGGGAGACCCGGGCATTTAGCGGAAGAAGCAGACGCAGCGAGGGAAAGCGATTGGAGCGGGATCCGCTTTGGAACACAGCAAGGGCACAGGATACAATGGAGGGGAAGCTTAAAAGCCAGCTGCGTCTCCTCTCTCTTCCTGCAGAGGTATATCGTGCTGCCGCATATATGGCCGGTAATTTGAATGACGACGGTTACTTGGACATACCACTCACAGAAATTCGATTAGCGTTGAATGTTACGGAAGAGGTCCTAAAGGATGCACTTGAGTCGCTGCAATCCTTGGAACCTGCTGGTATTGCCGGCAGGGATTTGCGGGAGTGCCTGATGCTGCAAATTGTTCGCGATTCCAATCCCGTCCCGTTCGCTTTTGAAATCGCAGATAAATATTTGCCGGAATTGGCTCACGGTAACTCAGGACATATAACGTCGGCTTTGCGGATTACGAGGGAACAGGTAACGAGCGCCTCCCGATATATCCGCAGCTTGAATCCGCGTCCCGGGCTAGTTTTGGGTGAATTCGAGCAACAGTTTATCGTCCCGGATGCCGTTGTTGAACTGCATGGGAATGGCTTCACGGTCTCAATGCATTCTTCAAATCTTCCTAAACTGTCGATCAGCAATGAATGGCGGAGCTGGAGTAAAATTCGCAATTCAGCTGAAGAAAACCCGTATTTAAACTCATGCTTTAAGTCGGCTGAATGGCTTGTCCGTAGTCTAGAGATGCGGAAAGCAACCTTGACGAAAGTTGTATGCGCAATCATGGAGCAGCAGCAGGCGTTTCTGTCCGCAGGAGCTAAAGGATTACGGCCCATGACCTTAAACACGATATCAAGCAAGCTAGATATGCATGAATCGACGGTCAGCCGGGCGGTTCACGGCAAATACGTACTTACTCCGCACGGTGTATTACCGCTAAAGTATTTCTTTGCGGCCGGTTTGTCGGCTTCTGCAGACGGTGGCGAGGTATCCTCCCGGATGGTTCAAGCGAGAATCAAGGAGCTTATCGATTCCGAAGATAAAAGAAGTCCTTACTCCGATCAGAAAATCGTTGACATGCTTTTAACAGAAGGAATACGGATGTCGCGCAGAACGGTAACTAAATACCGGGAAGAATTAAGGATTTTATCTTCTTCGGGCCGCAGGGATCGAAAATGAAAAGCGGGGCTGTTTCAGAGGATGGGTGTCTGAAACAGCCCCGTTATATTGTTAGGTTAGCTTTGCTACTGATGAGCAAGTTGGTATTTGATTAAATAATCGGTAACTGATATACAGTTTCCGTCTCTTTCGTGATCGCAAGCGTAAAAGTTTCGATACCTATATTCAGTATCTTCAAGGATTCAATCAGGTTATGAACGATAAGCGGTGGGACGACATTTCGGTCAACCATTCCAGCTTCGGCGGCAAGGTAGAGGCTGTGGTTCAAACCGATCACCTGAAATGTGATTTGCTGGAGAGATTCAGAGGCTTTAAGTACCGGGTTTGCATTCAAATTCGGTTTGTTTGGAACGCTTTGCTGCAAGACGGCAACGCGAATATCGCTGCATAATTTAGACAGGTTCATGGTACAATGTTTGAGCGCGGAAGAAAGCTGTAAAAAAGTATCACAGCTTTTGACTGTATTTATGCCATCGTTAAAGCCATAATCGCTGATTTGGGTTATCTCGCGCAGGTACGTTCCGATTTTTGCCGTAAACCCCGCACTCGTATTTGGCAATCGAACAATATGCTCTGCTCCCAAATTATCTGCTTGAAGCAGCGAGCTGGCCGTAATAAGCCGTTTCAAATCATCTTGCAGGCAACGTGCGGAATCCACATAATGGCGACCAAGCCATTCCGGTGTTCCCAACTGCGGGTTTTCTGGCTTAGCAGGCCGATCTGCTTGTTTGCATTCGGTGATTAGATAGCCGATCAGTTGGTCGATGGACCGGATCAAGGTTTGGGATAATCGATGGGCGGCGATACGGAGAGCCGTTGAAATCACACCATCTGCATTTTGTGCCAAATCGACGTGACGGGTTGGATCTATTAATGAATAATTCCCTTTGTCTTCAAGCATAAACTCAAGTGCTCGGTTGGCAAGAACTTCGTTCATATTCATGTTGAGAGGTTCACTTTTAACATCCTGGAAAAAATCCACAATGAAATCCCCCCTATGTTTTCCTGTCATCACCTCATCCGCAGCTTTGACAATCAGATTGCCGATCCGCTCCGGCAGTGTTCCCAGATCAAGATGGGCTTGTGCAGCAGCCTTTTTGATGCTAGCCATAGCCATAACTAACTCAGTGTGAACTGGTGCGGCGGCACGTGGATAGTTCTCGATTGTCCGCAGTGTTTGAATACCGTAATAAGCATGGGCGGGCAGCACGCGCGCCCCTAAAATATCGTGCTCGATTCTGATCATAGGTTTTGCCTCCCCTTATTTGTGAACCTGTCCGGTACAAGTCGTGGTTTAATCCTTTTAATAAGCAATTTTCATGCCAAGTAATGCCTACTACTGAAATTAGTTCTCCAACACAGCTGCAGTAATTCGCGAGACCTTTCCCTAGGGAAATTTAACCGCGGTTAACGAGACCGAAATCGGGCTTGGTGATACAATGCACTTATGGAACGAAGGTTGCTGATGAATAAATATTTGGTATGGAATGAATACGTTATCATGGGGAGTTGGCGCAATTGACGAAGCGGAACATGCTTTGGTACAAACAGCCTGCGAAAAAATGGGAAGAAGCGCTCCCAATTGGCAATGGTCGAATGGGCGCAATGGTATTTGGTGGGATACAGCGCGAACGGCTGCAGTTGAACGAGGATACGCTTTGGGCTGGTTATCCGGTGAAGGAGGACAATCCGGAGGCAGCCGCTTCATTGCCGGAAGCGCGCCGCCTTTTGGTGGAAGGGCGCTACGTAGAGGCGCAGCAGCTAATCGAAAGCCGCATGTTAGGGATGCCCGGACATGGCGTGCAGCCGTACCAGCCACTTGGCGATTTGTTTTTGGAATTCGCAGGAGAACCGGATGAGAAGGAATATATCCGTTCACTTGACTTGAATACGGCGGTGGCTCGGACCGAATTCGGTATGGGAGGGCAGCGGCAACACCGCACCGTATTTGTATCCGCTGCCGATCAGGTGATGGTCGTTCACTGCGAAAGCACAGACCCGACTGGCATAGAGCTCACGGTGTCGCTCAGCTCGGAGCTGAAGCATGGTGTTCATGCTGCGCCTAGTGGGGAGTTACTACTGAAAGGGGAATGTCCGCTCCGAGTAAGCAACCATAACAACGGGCAAGATCCTGCGGTTGTTTATGATGAAGAGAGACCCGGCAGGCCAATGTACTTTGCTGCGCTCGTTCGCGTATTGCATGAAGGGGGCGATATTCATACCGAGGAAGAGCGGATCGTCATCACGGGTGCAACATGGATCACGCTTCTGTATACATCCGCTACCAGCTTTGACGGTTCTGACCGAATTCCGGGACAAAGCGGCCGCGACCCGATTGCGGTTTGCCGCAGCGTGATGGATCAAGCGGAGAAGAAAAGTTACGATGAGCTGCTGGCTGCGCATGAGCGTGATTATCAGGCCCTGTTTGGGCGCGTGGAGCTTCAATTAGGTGCTCCGAAGGACGCGGACAGCGCGGACCTGCCAACTGACGAGCGACTGCGCCGCATGATGAATGGTGCAAAAGATCCCGATATGCTTAGCTTGGTATTCCAATACGGTCGGTATTTGCTCATATCTAGCTCAAGACCGGGCACGCAAGCTGCTAATCTACAGGGAATATGGAATGATAAGGTGCAGCCGCCTTGGAACAGTGATTATCATTTTAACATTAACCTGCAGATGAACTATTGGCTCGCCGAAACATGCAATTTGCCTGAATGCCATGAACCGCTTTTTAATCTGATTGAGCAGCAGGCCGTCACGGGAGCAGAAACAGCTCGTATTCAGTACGGCTGCAGTGGATGGACCGCTCATACGATGTCTGATATATGGCGCACAAACAATGTCGGACCGCGCGGGAACGCCGAGTGGGCATACTGGCCGATGGCGGGGGCGTGGTTATGCCGACATTTATGGGAACATTATTTGTTCACCCAAGATCGCGAGTTTCTCAAGCAGCGGGTATGGCCGCTCATTCGTGAAGCCGCCCGGTTTATGCTCGATTGGCTCGTCGTGGATGAATCCGGACATCTCATTACTAGCCCGTCCACCTCGCCTGAAAATAGTTTCATTGTGCCGGGGACGGACCGGTATAGCTCTATCTCGCAGGCAACTGCGATGGATATCACCCTGTGCCGGGATCTATTTGCGATCGTGATCGAGGCAAGCGGAGAACTAGAGCTGGATGAAGTGTTCGCCGAAGGCTGCCGCGAGGCGCTGGGCAAGCTGCCGCCGCTGCAAATCGGCGCGAGGGGGCAGATTGTGGAGTGGGATCAGGATTTTGCTGATGCCGACCCGAAGCATCGTCACCTCTCTCATTTATACGGATTGTATCCAGGAAGCGAGCTGACAATGGCGGGAACACCCGAGTATATGAAAGCGGCCAGACGTTCCCTGGAGATTCGCGGTAACGAAGGTACGGGCTGGAGCATGGGTTGGAAAGTAGCAATGTGGGCGCGTTTGCATGATGGAGAACAGGCGAGCCATGTGCTGAACAATTTCCTTACGATTGTCGAAGGCGAGGGATTTGACTACCATAAAGGTGGAATTTACCCGAATCTGATGTGCGCGCATCCTCCGTTCCAAATTGATGGCAACTTTGGCTCTGCAGCTGGCATCGCGGAAATGCTGCTGCAAAGCCACGAACAGGATCTCCATCTTTTGCCGGCGCTCCCGGCATCGTGGGGCGAGGGAAGTGTGAAGGGACTGCGGGCCCGTGGCGGTTATACAGTGAACGTATTCTGGCAAGATGGCATACTAACCCAAGCGTTCGTGACAGCCGACTTCGCCGGAAAACACAAGGTACGTTACCTCGGAAAGGTGCTGGAGATCGATTTTGAGGCAGACGTTCCGGTTGCGATTGTCTTCACAAAAAGCAGGGAACTTGTAAGGCAAGTAACGTAAGGATCTTGGAGCCCTAAATATGGGAATGCTCTGAAGGGGAAATCTGGGAGTAAGACCGATTAACGTAAAAAACAAGCTCACTGACATCCAATATGTGTTTTTCATTACAGGCACTTTGCTGCTCGCAAACGCGGTATGGGTTTATTTCTCGGTGTATAAAAAATTGGACAACAAATAAATGGCGCTCAGCGAAAAATAAACCAATGAATGGGAGGGAAGAGGATGGAATCTAATTTGACAAAAGGAATGGAAATAAAAGCGGAAAAAACAGCGCTGGTAGTGATTGACCTGCAAAATGGGATTGTACACGGGCAGCGGGCACCATATACGGGAGAAGAAGTTGTGCGCAGCACAAGCAAATTGGTAGACACTTTTACGGAAAAGGGCGCGTTTGTTGTTTTCGTGAGAGTTTCAACCGTTGATGGAAAAGATATGTTAAAACCGGAAACAGATATAAAGATGAGTCAGCCACAATTCCCGGAAAGTTGGGACCTTATTGTGCCTGAACTCGCCGATACGCAGCAAGCGCATATCGTTACGAAACGGCAATGGGGAGCATTTTTCGGTACGGACCTGGACCTGCAGCTGCGCCGCCGCGGCATTGACACGATTGTGTTATGTGGCATTTCGACGTCTATTGGTGTGGATACGACGGCAAGGGAAGCTTATCAGCATGGATACCATCAGGTTTTTGTGGAAGATGCGATGACGGCTTCAACGAAGGAAGAGCATGATTATGTATGCAAATATATTTTTCCGAAGATCGGTAAAATCCGGACCAGCGAGGAAGTGTGTGAGGTATTGAAATAAGGGATCAGCCGAAAACATATTTCCCTCTTTAAAAATAGCTTCTGCAGTGGAATGCAGGAACTATTTTTTGATTTTATATTGACCAAACGTTCATTCATTAATAAAATGGAATTATAAACCATTCATTGCTGGGAGGAATCCAAATGGACTTGTATTACGAGGTTCAAGGAAATGGAAAACCTATCGTTCTTCTTCATAGCGGCGGTGCGGATTTACGGGACTGGACTTTTCTCGCTCCACTGTTAGCACAACATTATAAAGTAGTTGCCTTTGACGGACGTGGCGCCGGGAAATCGCCTTCGCCTGCTGAACCGGCTAACTATGTTGCCGACGTGCTTGCTCTGCTGGATCATTTGGAAATCGAAAAGGCTAATCTCGTAGGACATTCCATGGGCGGCAGAATTGCAACCGACTTCGCATTGGAACACCCGGAAAGGGTGTCGGAACTCGTACTTATTGGTCCGTCTTTATCAGGTTTCGCCCTATCCCATGAGTTTGAAGAATGGATGCAGAAGATCAATGCTGCTTTTCCTGATATCGAAAAGGTCATTGAGCTTTCCTTTGACGTTCCATCATACCGCATTGTAAAGTCCAGTCCGCATTGGGAACTCATGCTTCAAATGTTTCGGCATCATTTAAAAAAGACGAAGGAATGGGCGACTTTCGAATCAGTCTGGCCCAATCCTCCTGCGATCGAAAGGCTGGAAGACATGTCGGTGAAAACCATGTTAATCCTCGGTACGGAAGAATTACCGGATAACATGCGTACGGCCGAATGCCTTCGGAAAATCCCCGATCTTCGTTACGTCACAATGACCGGTGCGGATCACATGCTTACGTTAACTCATCCTGATGAGCTGTATCGTCATATCATCGATTTTTTGGAGGAATGAAGTCATGCCGCGAACGCAAGCGGAAAATGAACGCATACGGCAGATTGCCATAGATAAAATTAGGAATGCAGCTATGGAGCTGTTCATGCAAAAGGGATATCATGCGACATCGATTGACGACGTTGCTAAACATGCGAACATCTCCAAAGGGTTGCTTTACAATTACTTTAAAGGGAAAGAGGAACTCCTCGCGACAATGGTTCAGACCAGGATCGATGAATTGATTTTTGTGATGGATGCTGCATCCGCTATTGTGAAACCTGACGAGCAGCTCAAGTATATCGTCGCAGGAGCGATTGACAACGTGGGGCAAAAACCGGAAGTTTTCCGATTTTATCTTCATTTGCAGACCCAGCCTGAATCGGACGAAGTCCTTGCGAAATACAGTAAGCTCCTGATTGAAGAAAGCGCGAGACAGTTTAATTTGCAATGCGAGATGTTCGAAAAACTCGGAGTCAAGGAGCCGAGAAAGCGGTCAGTATACTTTTCATCCGTGCTGCAGGGGATCATGCTCATGATTTCAACCTATCCGCAACAATTTCCGATTGAAGAAATGAAGGCAGAAATCATTCGCGAATTTTGCGGTTAGAATTTCTACCCCATATTTTCTTCCCTGTTCCGAATTGTCGTTAACGCATCTGTAAACAACTCCGTTTGGTCAAGCATGATGCGATGTCCGGCTCCTGGCAGCAAAAACAATTGTTTGCGCGGAGCCTGGATTTTGGCGAAAAAGTCCTCAGCGATTACATACGGTGCTTGCCAGTCTTGATCCCCTAAAACAAAGTAAACGGGTACTTGATAATCTGCCGGTTCCGCAAACAAATCGAAGTCAGCCAAAAAAGTTTCCAGCACGTGGCGATTGGCTTTCAGTCCCTTCCAAAGAGCCGTCATGTCAGACCATTTAAAAATAGGGCTTTTGGTCACCTTAAACATGATCGGCAGATCTATTTTGCCAGCCAGGTTATATTTGCCTTGGAGTTTGCGGATTTTGCTGTTTTTTTTCAAAAAATGATTGTCGATGATTAATTTTTCTCCTGGGTACTCGCCGATCGCCTCGAGTTTATCCAATGATTTCTGGTCGCCGGCCTGAAAAATGCGTTCTTTCAGTTTGTTGTAACCAACGCGCTCATTTTCAAGCAAGGATATGACCTGCGCCACACCGATAAAATATTCAACCTCATCCGGGTATCGTTTGATGAATGTCATCCCCAGCACGCTTCCCCAGGAACGACCCAGCAAAACGATTTTTTGTTTATTGTATTTTTGCTTCAAATACTGGATCACCTCAAATAAATCCTGCAGCATCAAATCAATGGTCGGATATTTGTCTTTATTTCTCATCAGTGTTTTTCCGGCGCCGCGCTGATCCCAATGCACGATGGTAAATATTTTCTCTATTTCATCCTGAAAAAGATGCGCAAATAAACATTCGACGCTGCCAGGACCGCCATGCAAATACAGCAAGACCGGATTGTCTAAGTTTGTGCCCGAATGAAACAGATATTGCTCGATGCCGCCGATAGGGATATATTCTTCGATCCAAATTGGTTTCCAGGGTTTATTTTTCATCGTTTGCCCGCTCCTTTTGCCGCGATCGTCTTTTGGCTTCAAATTCATTTAGTACTCTCGTTTGCGTTTCACTGTAACCTTCACCCATTTCAACTCTGCTCTCCTCTTCAAAACCATCCTGCTCTTCGCCATCATATTGATATAGTTTCTTTAGTAGGCTCCACAGGGTTTCCATTTCATCAGGCGTAAAATGTTTGAACAACTCTTCTAAAAAGAACAGACCTTTCTTGGCAGACTCCAGCAAAACTTCTTTTCCGGCATCCGTGATTTTCACGTTCACCGCGCGTTTATCCTGCGGACTCGGGACGGTAATGACATAACCTTTTTTTTCGATAATGGTGATCAGCTGTTTTGCGCTTTGTTTGCTGGTACCCAGTTTTCTCGCGATATTGTTGAGCGTGGTTTCATCTTCAGGCAAATGCCCAATGGCCGTCATGGCCATAAACTGCCTTGCGGTTAAGCGCCCAAGGTATTGATCGCCGTGGATTTGAAGTTTGTTGGTCAAGGAAAAAAGGGTGGCGTACGTTTGCTGCATTAAAAACATCTCTCTAAGTGTATCCACGTTATGTTCTCCTTTGTATTTAGACATGGTATTGTCTAATATTATGGCAGAATCATGTAAAATGGTCAATATCATGTCTAATTCCCGAAAGCACATCAATATGACGTTTTTATGATTTGGTCATTTTGTAGCACTTCTTGGTCATTTAAATTCCTTGCTGCTCTGTTATTATGATTAAGACAAGATATGTGCTGCAATAAGTACTCTGAGATTGCCAAATGCCCGAAATGGGGATAGGAGGAGTAAAGATGAACAAATGGAAAGTGGGTATCCTACTATTTGACGATGTAGAGGTGCTCGATTTTGCCGGCCCGTTTGAAGTATTTGCAGTGACAACTGCGAAGCAGGAACAAGGGGAAACATACAGTCCATTTGAAGTAACCACCATTTCAGGGGATGGCCGAATGGTTACAGCCTGCAACGGTTTGAAAGTGATGCCGGATTATAACTTCGAGTCAGCACCTGCTTTTGATTTGCTGGTTATTCCGGGCGGCATGGGCACAAGGAGTCTAGTGAAAAATAAAACGGTTATCGACTGGATCGGCAATCGTTTCCATGAGGTACAGTGGATGACATCGGTTTGTACCGGAGCGTTCTTGCTGGCGGAAGCAGGACTACTTGATGGTAAACACGCGACGACCCATTGGGCCAGTATCGAGAGGATGCGGGATACATACCCTGCGGTTAAGGTCGAGGAAGGCGTTAAATTCGTCGATGAAGACCGGATTGTGTCATCAGCGGGAATTTCGGCAGGTATCCACATGGCTTTTCATATGGTCGTCCGCCTGCTCGGTAAAGAGGTAGCGAAGGAAACGGCACGGATGATGGAATACGACATTGACTTGGATTATACCGGAAAGTGAACAGTTAATACCTTCAATCATATAAAACCTTCAAAACCATCTTTGAGATGGAATTGAAGGTTTTTTTGTGCTATAAGCAGTCCTTGTCCGAGCTTATAGCGCTATTTGTTGAAACAAAACATCAATCCCCATATACTGGGGGTAATACATTAGATTGGAGTGATTGGCATGCGGCAATTTAACAACATTCGAAAGGAGAAAGATATGAATAGAGAGATGAGGATTATAATCCATGAAAATTATAAATATAGGGATCTTGGCGCATGTAGACGCCGGAAAGACAAGTTTGGCTGAACGCATTTTATTCGATACGAATGTGATTGACGAGCTCGGAAGAGTGGATCAAGGGAACACGCAGATGGATGCCATGGATCTGGAACGGAAAAGAGGGATCACGATCAAGGCGTCCGTGGTTTCTTTTAATCTGGGCGATTACAAGGTGAATTTGATCGACACACCGGGCCATGCTGATTTTATCGCTGAAGTGGAGCGCTCCCTTAGCGTATTGGATGGCGTTATTTTGGTCATTTCGGCGGTGGAAGGCGTGCAGGCGCAGACGAAAATACTGTTTTCCGTTCTGCGGAAAATGGGGATTCCCACAATTTTATTCGTGAACAAAATAGATCGGCTTGGCGCTCGGAGTGAGCAGTCGGTCGAACAAATCCGCGCTAAGCTTGCACCGTCCGTGGTTTCTTTATGTAAAATCACCAATGCGGGCCTGAAAGAAGCGTCTGTTTCTCTTAAACGTTTCGATTGGGACACGGACTCCGCGTTTTTGGAGCAATGCATCGAACTTTTGTCATCCTATGACGAGTCGTTGCTCGAGTCTTATATCCATGGCGAGATGCTGCCGGGAGAACGGGTCGAAGCAGCATTTAGGGATCAGGTGCGGCAAGTGAATGCGCATCCGGTATATTTTGGATCGGCCGTGACCGGGGTAGGTGTTGCGGACTTGCTTGCAGGCATAACCCGATGGTTTCCGGTGAATGAAACTCAGCCGGATGAAACGTTTTTGTCGGGGATTGTGTTTAAACTCGAAAGAGAAGCAAGCGGGGAAAAAATAGCTTATATCAGGCTGTTTTCAGGCAGTCTCTCCTTGCGAGAGCAAGTGAAGGTCGGGCGGAACAACAAGCAGGGTGAATACGAAATCTATGATTGCAAAATCAAAAAGCTCCATGCTTTGATGAACGGAAAATCCGTTCCCGCTGCCAAGATTGGTGCCGGTGATTTGGCTAAAGTATGGGGGCTGGAAGATGTTCGGATCGGGGATATCGTCGGCGAATCATCTAATCAGATCAAGCGGTTCAGCTTCGCTGTGCCCCGGATGGAGACGAAAATCGAAGCAGCGGACCCAAGCCAAACCCATCACCTGTACCAGGCTCTTGTTAGTATGTCGGAGGAAGATCCTCTAATTCAGGTGGTTAAAAATGAAATCCATCAGGATCTGTATATCCGCATTTTCGGCGAAGTGCAAAAAGAAGTGATTGAATCTGCTTTGAAAGAAACCTATTCCGTGGCTGTCCGGTTTGCAGAGACCCGAACCGTCTGCGTGGAGAAACCGGCGGGAGTAGGGCAGGCGCTGGAAGTCATCATGGAGGGCGATAATCCATTTTATGCGACCGTAGGTTTTCGAATCGAACCCGGCGGGCCAGGAAGCGGAATCACATACCGGCTCGAAGTCGAGCTGGGTTCACTACCTTTGGCTTTTCATAAAGCGATTGAAGAAACGGTCCACTTAACGCTTTTGCAAGGTTTGTTTGGATGGGAAGTCACCGATATCATTGTCACATTGACCCACACCGGATATGCGAGCCCAGTGACAACCGCAGGCGATTTTCGGAAGCTTGTTCCGCTTGTGTTCATGGAAGCGCTGGTGCAGGCGGGTACGGAAGTGTATGAACCGATTTACAGCTATGTACTGACGGTACCTAAAGAGGCAATGAGCAAAGCGGTTTTCAAATTATCCGCCATCCAGGCGATAATAAGCGAAACGGATGTGGAACACGGCATGGCTCATATTTCGGGCACCATTCCCGTCAGCATGACAGAAAGCTTCAAAAGAAGCCTGCACGCCTTTACTCAAGGCGAAGGTTTTATGATGACGGAGCCGGCTGGATTCATCCAGGTCCATAGTGATGTTCCGACTAGACCGCGGACCGATTATAATCCGCTGCAGCGAAACGAATATTTGATGCATGTGATGCGTGCATTTTAAGCTATGCAGAATAATGGATTGTGACATTGACAACAACCCGATTGGAGTTCGAGCTCCGGTCGGGTTGTTTCTGTGTGTTTACCCTTTCATTGGCAAAAGGGAGTATATATCTTAATAATTAAGTATGGTTAACCATATAATTGGACTACGAATATTGATTGAGAGATATCTATCGAAGCCACAGAGAGAGTGCAGGAACTGACTATCCCGGAGAACTTAAGTAAAGAAGGAGGGATGGAGATTGTTTAATATGGTATGCGGGAGGATTGAATGCAATTTATCGTTAGTAGTGCCAAAAAATTTTACATAATACTTTAGTGTAGCGGTGGAGCATCCGGGCACGGCGTTGATGTCAGCCTATCCGGATAGTTCGTATGAAGGTTATGAGGGCGCTACCTCTCTTTCGGAAATGGGTTATCAAGCGGAAAATGAGGTTACCACCCCTATTATCGATGAACAGACGCAAGACATCCGATTCGCGTTGGCACAAATGAAGAAAATAGGCTCAGAGGGCTCAGACAGTCCCGTTGCCAGCAAAATCGATTTTTCGAAGCTCGGGATTATCGGCCATTCCCAAGGCGGAGCCACCGCGGTTAATGTTCTGTATGAAGATGCGGATTTCAAAGCCGCTATTGACTTGGATGGTTATCTGTATAGCAAAGATCGGCCATCGGCACCTCTCGATATGGATGAAGCTCGGCAGTTTGCGCATGGTCGGTTCAGAATTGAAGTGATGATTTTTTATAAACGAAAAGAACCTCTGCTTCCCCAAGGATATCTTGGGTTATCCAGAGGTTCTTTGGTTTTTAATATTGACCGATGCTGTCAAAACTTTACTTATAACAATAATAGAATATAGTTGATTCCAAGATACAAGCAGAGTGGGCTGTACAAGAATGTATCATAGGTTGCAAAAGTGGAATGTTTTACTTTTTTGAAAAAGCCGACGTACTTGAAATCGCCGATACTTCGCAGCAAAAAAACAGCTGTGCAAACGATGCAGCCCCAGCGGGAGATCGCACTTGCTTTCATAGAAGGCAGGAACCCGACTTGAATAACAAGGAGAAAGCAAGCCATAAGAAGAAGGAATGCCACCAGCAAAGTTCCCGACTTGCCTGGAACGAATGTAGGCTGGCTTTCTCCTTTTTTGCGGGGGATAACAGCTTCGGTTCCCCAGCGCCCTCCACACGCCCAGTACATATGCAGCATGCTGATGAAGCATAAAATGCAGACTGAAACGAAAGTCATCCAGAATTCCATAAGGGTCTTCCTCCTCGAAACATACGGAAGCGTATGTTTATATTAATTTTTATCCCTAATATGACCTATGCCATATTAGGGATGCAAAGTAGCAGATCATGCATTAAGCAAAATATTTAATGTACTCTCCATATCAAAATCAGCCTTGGCTTCAAATCGGGTCATCCATCCTAAATAAACCAGGTAGGCCAGCTTTGCCCGAGAGAGTGCAGCCGAAGGCTTCAAACCTCGTTGCTCATATAATTTCGCGACATAACTTATCCTTTGATTTTCAATCTCGGCAATGCGGATCGAAAGCTCGGGAGATCGTTTGGCCCATGCGTAAATGGCGAATTCAATTTGTTTGTTTTCTTCATTTGGGGCAAAGCTAACTTTCAATATGCGTTCTAGTGAGGGGGAGCTCTGCACTTCTAATTCATCAATGATATTCCGAGTTGCGTACTCCTCCCAATAATCGATCATCGATTCCAGAAGATCGCTTCGATCCTGAAAATGATGATAAAAGCTTCCTTTGCTTATTTTCAGTTCCCGCGCAAGCACTTCAACGCGAACGGCATCGATTCCGGAATGCGCTAGTTTGCGTAACCCGGCTTTAATCCAATCTTCTCTTGAGAGCTGCATCATTCACCTCCGACATACGGTAGCGTATGTTTCAAAAATACATCAATGTCAAGGGATAATCAAGCGGTCTTTTCATTGTTTTAACAATTTTTATTTTTTGATGAATTCGATCGTGTGATGGTAGACCTGGAAAATATCTGGCGGAAAAAGTGGGGATTACGAATGTCAATCTATCTAACATTAAAACGGGAAAAATAAGCGCAATCCGATTTTCCCTACAACGATAAGTTTTCAAGGTGATTTCTGTTCTGCGAAAGTATACCCCAATAAGATGAATATTTACCGATATTTACTTAGGAGAAACAGAAGAATGATATAGAATTAATTCTTTATTGATTCTATGATAATAGAACAAATCTATATTTCCCTTAAAGCAACGAGGCGTTTTTTCTGGCAAGTTTTTCAGTGCACCCATGTACAGCTCGCTTGTGTGCAGGTTAGACTTTTTCACAGTCAACGACCTGGTTATAATTTAATCATAAAAAGAAAACGTTTTCTTTTTAAAAACCATTTACCGAAACGAGGGAAATTTAAAATGGCAAATATCAATGATATTACACGAGAAAAGTGGATTTTAAGTACATTTCCAGAATGGGGCACGTGGTTGAATGAGGAAATAGACGAAACGGTTGTTGAGAAAAATACGTTTGCGATGTGGTGGTTGGGTTGTACGGGAATTTATCTTAAATCCGAAGGAGATGCCAACCTGCTGGTTGATCTCTGGTGTGGAACGGGAAAGCAAACGCGTAAAAATAAATGGATGAAAGACGGTCATCAAATGCAACGGATGAGTGGCTGTAAGGAGTTGCAACCCAATTTACGGACAGCCCCTTTTGTCATCGATCCTTTTGCGATCAAGAATCTGGATGCTCTGATCGTTACTCATTTTCACTCGGATCATATTGATATCAATACTGCTGCGGCCGTTTTGCAAAATTGTGCGTCAACTGTTCCCTTTATTGGCCCGCAAGCTTGCGTTGATCTCTGGACGAGCTGGGGCGTGCCCGAAGAACGCTGCATCGTAGTAAAACCAGGAGATGTCATCAAAATAAAGGATGTTGAAATCGTTGTCTTGGAAGCGTTTGATCGTACAGCCTTGGTGACTGTACCACAGAACGTGACTTTAAAAGGTAAGATGCCGATGGAGATGGATGAAGTAGCCGTCAATTACTTGTTCAAAACTTCAGGTGGTAGTTTGTATCACGCAGGGGATTCACATTACTCCAATTACTTCGCAAAACATGGAAACGAGCATCAGATTGATGTTTGTCTGGGTGCATATGGTGAGAATCCTCGTGGCATCACAGATAAAATCACTTCTGTTGATATGCTGCGGATGGCTGAGGCACTGAAAGCTAACGTAGTCATTCCCGTCCATTATGATATTTGGTCCAATTTCCAAGCAGACCCGAAAGAATTGCAATTGCTTTGGGAATCGAAAAAAGACCGCTTGAACTATCAGTTCAAACCATATACGTGGCAAGTAGGCGGGAAGTTTGTTTATCCAAATGATAAAGACAAACTCGAATATCATTATCCAAGAGGCTTTAACGATGTTTTCACCATTGAACCAGATATGCCCTTTAAGTCATTCTTATAATCATTAACCTCTCAATTCAGACTTATCGTCATAATTGTAAGTCTGAATTGAGTATTAGCTAGATAAATGTAACCGTTTTATTTGTCAGCGAGAAAATTAAGAGGTGAGTGATGAATGGATACTTTACTCAATTTGTTTAGTTGGTTTGCGAACAATATTTTGACGAGACCGGAATTTTTTGTTGGACTTATTGTTCTTCTAGGTTATATCTTGCTCAAAAAACCTTTTTATGAATGCTTTGCTGGATTTGTCAAGGCAGTTGTCGGCTATATGATCCTGAATGTTGGGGCTGCTGGTCTAGTCACCACTTTCCGTCCTATTTTGGCAGGCCTTAATGATCGCTTCAAGTTAGAGGCGGCGATTATTGACCCCTATTTTGGATTAAACGCTGTAAACGCAGCTTTGGATTCTGTTGGTCTAACGACTTCCTGGACAATGATTTCATTGCTTATCGGATTCATACTGAATATTGTGTTAGTCTTACTGCGGAAATTTACGAAAATAAGAACTTTGTTCATTACCGGACACATTATGGTGCAGCAAGCAACAACGGTTACGTGGATTATTTTCTTTCTGTTCCCTGAATATCAGAATATGATTGGTGCTGCTATTGTAGGTGTATTGGTAGGTCTTTACTGGATGGTTTCTTCTAATTTGACGGTAGGTCCCACTCAGCGATTGACAGGTAATGCTGGTTTTGCGATCGGACATCAGCAAATGTTTGCGGTCTGGTTAACGGATAAATTCGCAGGGAAGTTGGGAGACCCTAAAAAGAACTTGGAAAATATCCGATTGCCCAAGTGGTTGTCAATATTCCACGATAACATTGTGGCGACAAGTACGCTGATGCTCCTATTCTTCGGGTCCATTATGGTGATTTTGGGCGATGACTACCTTCGCGCAATGAATCCGGCAAAGTTCCCAGAGACATTATCTTTCGGCACATATATTTTGTCAGAAGCTCTTTACTTTTCGGTGTACCTCGCCATCCTGATGCAAGGTGTGCGAATGTTTGTCGCAGAACTGACGAACTCATTCCAAGGGATTTCCAATCGCATTTTGCCGGGAGCGCTTCCTGCTGTAGATTGCGCAGCTGTATATAGTTTTGCACCACCCAATGCAATTTTGTTTGGTTTTATTTTTGGAGCATTGGGTCAGTTTATCGTCATTCTAGGTATGGTCTTGTTCAAGGCACCCGTGCTGATTATTACCGGATTCGTTCCTGTCTTCTTCGATAATGCGACCATTGCTGTGTTTGCAAACAAACGTGGGGGAACAAGAGCGGCGATGATATGCTCCTTCGTCTCAGGGATCTTGCAAGTGTCGATCAGTGCTTTTGCAGTGATGCTTGTCGGTCTATATAAATTCGGAGGCTGGCACGGAAACATTGACTTTGAAATCTTCTGGACACCTGTAGCGATGTTGCTTAAGTATTGCCATATTTGGGGCATTGTTATTGTCGTGCTCTTTATGCTCGCAATCCCACTTATCCAGTTTGCTCGAGCAAAAGATAAGAAAGCGTATGAGGAAGGTTTAGAATAACCTCGACTTTAAAAATTGAAAGGATGGTTGAAATGTTAAAAATATTAGCTGCATGTGGAAATGGTATGGGTTCTAGTATGGTGATCAAAATGAAAATTGAAAAGGTATTACGGGGAATGGGAAAAACAGATTTTAAAGTTGATTATTGCAGTGTCGGTGAAGCCAAAGCACAAGCAAGTGGATACGATGTTATTGTCGCTTCAGTACATCTGATACACGAGCTGGAGGGACGGACTAAAGGTCATTTGCTCGGACTCGACAATTTGATGGATGAAGCTGAAATCAGTGCGAAACTCAGCAGCATTTTGTAGGGGAAAAGGAGGCAGCATCGATGTTAAATCTGAAGCAGTCCTTAGTTGAAAATGATTCTATCCTATTGAATGCGACGGCAAAGACATGGCAGGAAGCAATTGAAAGAGCAACGGAGCCGTTAGTCAAAAGCGGTGCAGTAGAGCCCAGATATACGCAAGCGATTATTGCCTCAACTGAACTTCATGGACCTTATTATATTTTGACTCCAGGGATGGCCATGCCCCATGCGCGCCCGAAGGATGGGGTGAATCGCGACGCTTTTAGTCTCGTTATTTTAGACAAACCTGTGGAGTTTTCTGACGGCAAGGAAGTACAAGTGCTGATAGCACTGGCGGCTACGTCTCCGTCTATTCATTCGAGCATCGCAATTCCGCAGATCGTAGCCCTTTTTGATGGTCCGAATGTACTGGATCAGATGGTGGCAGCTACTTCAATCGATGATATTTTGCAAATGATCGATCAGGTGGATACAAGTTCTTATTTAAAGTAGAGGAGAGGATTATGATGGGTTTGCCCAATTTACAAATTGCACTAGACAACTCGATATTAAGTGAAGCCTTGAGCTCAGTTCTGGCCGTTGGCCATGAAGTCGATATCATTGAAGCAGGTACGATATTATGTTTAGCAGAAGGAATGGAGGCAGTACGTTGTTTGCGCGCGTTGTATCCCGAAAAAATAATTTTAGCGGATACGAAATGTGCGGACGCAGGAGGTACGGTAGCTAGAAATTGTGCGGATGCAGGTGCGGACTGGATGACGGTGATCTGTTCAGCCACCATCCCGACGATGAAGGCAGCAATGAAAGAAGTAAGGGATTTGCAGGTAGAATTATATGGGGACTGGACATTTGAACACGCGCTTGCCTGGAAAGAGGCCGGGTTGTCCCAAGTTATCTATCATCAAAGCCGCGATGCGCTGCTAGCGGGTGAGACATGGGGCGAAAAAGATTTAAACAAAATTCGGAAATTGGTAGAAATGGGATTTAAGGTGTCTGTTACTGGTGGATTGGAAGTCGATACATTGGCATTGTTCAAAGGTATTGATGTGTACACCTTCATCGCTGGTCGCGGTATTCGTGAGGCAGCTGATCCAGCGCAGGCGGCTCGTGAATTTAAGGCGGAGATTGCGAGAATTTGGGGGAACTGATGATGAATCCGATCGGTATTTATGAAAAGGCATTGCCGAGTGGTATTTCTTGGCTTGAGCGGTTGCTTATTGCGCAAGAGCTAGGATTTGATTTTGTGGAGATGTCCGTCGATGAAACCGATGAGCGATTGAGTCGCCTAGACTGGACCCAGGAGGAGCGGCGAGAATTCGTTCTCGCCAGTCTCCAAACAGGTGTCCGGGTGCCTACGATGTGTCTGAGTGGAAATCGGCGCTATCCACTTGGTTCCCACGACTCCGCTATTCGGGAGAAAGGTCTCTCTCTTATTCATAAGGCGATTGAACTGGCTGATGACTTAGGAATTCGTGTGATCCAACTGGCTGGATATGATGTCTATTATGAGTCAAAAGATGAAATGACACGGCAGTATTTTATTGACAACTTAAAATTGGCATGCACATGGGCTCAGGCTAAACAAGTTATTCTAGCCATTGAAATAATGGACGATCCATTTATGAATTCGATTACCAGCTACCTGTCCATCGCTGCTGAAGTGGGTTCACCGTGGCTCTATGTGTATCCGGATCTCGGCAACCTGTCCGCGTGGGATAATAACGTGACCGCTGAATTAAATCGGGGAAAATATGATATAGCTGCAGTGCATCTAAAAGATACGATGAAAGTGACAAGTGAATTTCCAGGTAAATTTAAAGATGTCCCGTTCGGAGACGGGTGTGTCGAGTTTATAAGCGCATTGAAAACATTGAAGGCAATAGATTATCACGGCCCGTTTTTGATCGAAATGTGGAGCGAAAAAAGCGAGGATTATCGTGATGAAATCGCTAAAGCTCTTGCTTTTCTATTACCTAAACTAAAGGAAGCAGGCTACAATTATGAAAACAAGTTTTACTCCATTAAAAATTGAGGTACTGCGTGCCAATTTAGACCTACCCCGATCAGGGCTGGTTAAGCTAACTTGGGGAAATGTCAGTATGATTGATCGTGAAAGAGAGATTGTTGTCATTAAGCCAAGTGGTGTTCCATATGCCGATATGAGTCTGGATGATATGGTTGTGATTGATTTGGAAGGCAATGTGCTGGAAGGCGAGCTGTCACCATCTTCAGATGTGGCAACCCACTTGGTATTGTACAAAGCTTTTGCAGACATTGGTGCTGTAGTGCACACACATTCCAAATGGGCAGTGGCCTGGGCGCAAGCAGGACAGGATATTCCGGTCTATGGAACCACACATGCGGATACTTTTTACGGTCCTGTGCCTTGTACCCGTCAATTGACGGAGGAAGAGGTGATGCAGGGTTATGAAACGGAGACAGGTAATGTGATTGTCGAGACGTTCCGTGAACGGAATCTTGATCCCCTAGCTGTACCGGGAGTGATTGTGCGTGGACACGGGCCATTTACCTGGGGGAAGGACGCCAAAGCGGCAGTTCAAAACAGTGTTGTACTTGATGAAGTTGCGGATATGGCTCTGCATACACTGCTAGTGTCAAATGATCAGCAGCGGATTCCGCAATATTTACTAGACAAACATTATTTCAGAAAACACGGTTCTAATGCTTATTACGGACAAAAAAATAGACTGGCAAAAAGCTGATTAGTCCGTTTGCCTGCTTATTGCTCGTCTACATGAAGGACTGAATATAAATGATTCAAATCGATAATCATTTCTGTCTCTTTATTAAAGTTCTGGCTGAAAAAAAGAGCATTATAAACATATCGGCTATGGCTGTAGGAACAGATCTTTCCAGAAGAATGATCTATTACTACATGGACCGTCTGGATTGTCTTTTTAAGCAAGCGAACCTTCCTCCGCTGACGAGAGTTAAGGGTGGCGGAATGTCTGTTACGCTTAAACAGGCGAATCAAATGATGAAGTGGTCAAACGAATATGAGCAGGATGAATATATTCTAACCACGAACGAGCGTCGCCAAGTTATTTTAATGCTGCTGTTGGTAGAGAGTCGGAAATGGTTCCTATCCGATTTGATGGAACTCACGATGGTTTCCCGCAACACCGTGATTAAAGATATACAATTTATTAAAAAGAAATTGGCGCAGTCGGAACATGGGTACATGCTGAACTCGGATAAAAAGCGTGGTTACTACGTGGATATGGATGAATTATCACGTCGTCGTAAAATTTATCAATTCATGCAAGACTTCGAGAACATGGAGCAAGCCTATGATTTTTTCATGACGGAATTTATTCAGTCCCAAGAAGCTATACGAGCAATAAATCATTGTGAATCATTTCACCATTTTAGTCTTTGTATTAAGAAGACCGAAACCGTCTTACAAAAGCAATATGCTGAGCAGGATGTTCGGATCTTGGCACGTACCTCGTTAATCTTCCTTGTACGGGTTTTGATGGGAAATGAAATTCACTGGCCGGACAATCTAAAGGTATTAATTACAGATCGTTTGGAATATAAAGCAGCCCAATATTTAACCGAATTGTTCTCCTCTTATTTGAATCTAGCTATACCTGACGAAGAGGCTGTATTTTATGGCATGCTGCTACTGTGCATGCAGAAAAATACGGATTCACATTATAAAAGCACGTCGTTTGAAGAGATCGGCGACATGACTTTTATGTTAATTGATTACTTTGAGATGGTATCAGGAATGCATTCTAAGCAGCGGGAACGACTTTTTGAGAATGTGCAGACGCACATGAAGGTATTATATTATCGGCATGTGTTTAATCTGGTCATGCCTACGGAGTCATTGGTTTATGTCGTGACACAATGCAAGGAAATCTATATGCTGACCAAAAAATCATTGGCACATGTCTCAGCAAGCTCTGTATTCAAAAGATATTATCCAAGTGGGTTGACAGATGATGAGACGGCTAGTTTGTCCCTCTATTTTGAAGAATCCGTATTGCGGGAACAAACTCAGAAAGCTGCTCATAATATTGTAATCGTTTCCGATTATGCTAATGTCTATAATTCACTGCTGCTTACGCATATTAAGCAACTTCTACCCAAATCTGTCATTCTCGGTGTGTACACGGTAAAAGATGCATCCGATTTCAAGCCTATCGTAAATTATTGCATTACAACGGATCGCACCTATGTGCATGCATCTGGGGAGACGATCTATGTCAATTCGATTCTTTCAAATGGCGATAAAGATCGGATCTTGCATATTATCAAAGGACGGTTAATGGCATCAAACAGACGAGAGCAGCTTGCGAGCTTACTTGATGAACCGGACATATCTAGGGATGAATTGATCGGACGAATTGAGGCTCTGTATTTGAGTGGTCGAACGGAAACTCAGTCAATCGAAAAGGTTAGCCTGCTGACTGCCTGGAACCCGGAACATATTTTTCAACTGAGTCGTATTGTTTCTTTTGATGAAGCGCTTGATTTGCTGGCAGCTCCACTGTTGCGGAAAAACTATATACAAGCTTCTTATGTGACAGAGATCCGGCGGCAAATAGTCGATGAATCCAAATGGTTTTTTATTTATCCGAAAGTTCTTTTATTGCATACGGATTATCGATATGGCTCATTTAAACCAGGAATCAGTATGTTGCATACAGCAACGGGGCTCATCACAGAAGATGACCCCTTTTTAGAAGTAGAGTTAATTATTCTATTATCTACCGATGAAAAAATGACGCATGTACCTCTGTTATTTGATTTGGATAAATTGATGAGTTCTTCATTTCTAAGTGAATTGGCCGAGGGAGGTTCAATGGAGACCGCATTTTATCGCGCTATGGAGGTAGAAGAAGATTGACATTAAACAAAGTAATAGTTTAGAGAACTGGAGATGAACTTCATGCAAATCATCACATTCAAGATTACGGACGAGGACGCAATCCACGCACGTCCAGCAACAATTCTTGTCAATACTGCGAATAAGTACAAATCTGAAGTATTCGCTGAGGCCAGCGGCAGGAAGGTGACTATGAAATCTCTTCTTGGTGTCCTTTCTCTTGGGCTTGAAAAAGGGGATACGATTACTTTTATAGCGAAGGGGGAAGACGAAGCGGAAGTCATTGCAGCATTCGAGGAGATATTCGTGAGAGAAGGGCTGGGAATTGTCCATGATTAAGATCCAAGGTATTGCAGCGGCGGCAGGAATTGTTATCGCTAAGGCTTTTATTATGGAGCAAGTCCCTCTCATCATAGAGAAACGGATTGTGAAGGATGTCGCTCTTGAAATTTCCAGATTTCGCAGAGCCTTAGAATCAGCTCGAATTGAGATACAGTCCCTTAAGGAACGAACCTTCCAGCAGTATGGTGCGGAGAAAGCAGAAATATTCGAATCTCACCTGCTGATATTAAACGACCCTGAGCTTATAGATCCTGTAGAGGGACATATTAGGGATAAACAAATGAATGCGGAATTTGCTCTTCAAGAGGTTGCTGCTGACTTAGTTGCGATGTTCGAAAATATGAAGAGTGCTTATCTTAAAGAACGAGCTGCGGATATGCGGGATGTAACAAAGCGGGTGCTCAGTCACCTATTAGAGGTAAAGGTAATAGATTTGAGTGAGATAAATGAAAAAGTTATCTTGGTTGCTGAGGATCTGACTCCGTCGGATACAGCGCAATTGAACCGAGAATATGTATTGGGTTTCGCGACCAATATCGGAGGACGCACCTCACATTCTGCGATCATGGCCAGATCAATGGAAATCCCTGCTGTTGTGGGAACAAAAAATATTTTGACGCAGGTTCATGATGGCGATACGCTTATTCTTGATGGTTCGGAAGGACTTGTTATCGTAAATCCGGATAGTGAAACACTGAAAGATTACCAAATAAAGCAGCAGGAGTACGAGAAAAAACGTGCGGAATGGGCTAAGCTGCGGAACGAGCCTACACTCACAAAGGACGGTGCTCATGTAGAACTGGCTGCCAACATCGGTAATTCCTCCGATGCAGTGAATGCGCTTGCTAACGGTTGTGAGGCCATAGGATTGTACCGCACTGAGTTCCTATATATGGGGAGAGACAAAATGCCCTCTGAGAAGGAGCAGTTCATTGCCTATAAGACCGTTTTGGAAAAAATGGAGGGCAAACCTGTTGTTATTCGAACTTTGGATATCGGTGGAGACAAGGAATTGCCATATCTGGAGTTACCGAAAGAGATGAACCCGTTCCTTGGTTTTCGCGCTATACGTTTATGTTTAGAGCTTCAGGAAATTTTTCGTATTCAGCTTCGCGCCCTGCTGCGGGCAAGTGTCTTTGGCAACCTTCGCATCATGTTCCCGATGATTGCAACCCTAGAGGAATTCCGACAGGCCAAAGCTCTTTTTCATGAAGAGAAAGCGAAGCTCGAAGCAGAGAACATCCCTGTTTCTGACTCAATCGAGCTGGGCATCATGGTTGAAATTCCTTCTACAGCTATGTTAGCCGATCGGTTTGCAAAGGAAGTTGATTTCTTCAGCATTGGCACGAATGACCTGATTCAATATACGATGGCTGCAGACCGAATGAATGAACGAGTATCCTACTTATACCAGCCGTTTCATCCATCGATCCTCCGCTTAGTCAAGATGGTAATCGATGCAGCACATCGTGAAGGACGCTGGGTTGGTATGTGCGGAGAGATGGCTGGCGATTCAACCGCCATTCCGATTCTGGTTGGATTGGGGTTAGACGAGTTCAGCATGAGTGCCGCTTCCATCCTGCCCGCTCGTTCCCTTATTGCTAAGTTAAACTTAGCCGGCACTGAGAAGCTGGCAACAAAAGCACTGGGTGTTGGGACAGCCGAGGAAGTGCAGGAGCTGGTAACAAGTTATATCAATAGCCTCGATGCTAAAGTCGCTTCAAAAGTTAACAAATAAATAATTGTTTTGTGTGGCAGTGCTTGTGATGGATATAGTATCCACTGCCCGCTCGCCAATAGTTAAAAAGAACCTTTTCTTCATGTTCACCTAAAGACACCATTGTGTTGCAATTATCATTGTGATTTTTGCAGTGCAGTGGTGCTTTTTCATTTTTATGCGTTATCTGTTAGAAGAAACACTACCTAGTTCGAATCGAACTATTTATGGAGTTAGGAATATGTGAGAAGATTGAAGAAGCCATTCTTGCTGAACCTTATCGATGCTTTCGAGAGATAATGGAATCGGAGGGAGGTATCGGAGAATACTTAGAAATTGACATGGAAACTTGGCCGGATGCCCCGTTTGGATATAAGCAGTTAATGAAAAAACAACGAACCGTTCGTAAGAACGATTCGTTGTTCACAAGATTAATATTCAGCACCATGGTTAAGAGCAGAGTATTCAGCCCCGTGGTTAAGTGGCGAGTATTCAGCACCATGGTTAAGAGCAGAGTATTCAGCGCCGTGGTTAAGAGCAGAGTATTCAGCGCCGTGGTTAAGAGCAGAGTATTCGGCCCCGTGGTTAAGAGCAGAGTATTCAGCGCCGTGGTTAAGAGCAGAATATTCAGCACCATGATTTAATTGTTTGACCGGCGCGCTTGCTTGTGTAACGGACGGTAATGCAGCACTACTGAATGCGATGATGGCTAAAGCGGTGACTAAAGTTAAAGCCTTCTTCATTAGAAATCTCTCCTTCAAAAATTTTTTTGATTAAAGTCGAATAATCTCTAAGTTGAGAAGCTGATGCGTGGGGCTTAAGTGTCTCGAATAATATGACAGATTTTTTAAAATAATTGTCGTTTCCTATTTTATCAGAAAATACTAAATTATGTAAAGATCTGTTGATAGCATTTTTCAAATTATTATTTAAAGAATCATATAATGACAGCATAAATGAGAATGATAGATATCTTGTTGCCAATACTTTATCAGCGTGATAGGAGTCTTGAACGTAATATGTCAGCTGCTCCAATTCACGATCAATACTATAACCATGGTAAATGGCTGATTCAAGCAAGGTAATAAGCCCAGAAAGAATTTGATCATGGTTTTGTTCCAGAAATTCTACATACTCCGACAGCTTGGTTTTGTTCCCGGTCAAGATTTCGAGTGTCAATAAATTTCCTTTGGCGAATTTTCTGAAATCTTCAATCACTGTATTCGCTTCATCCGTTGAATCATCCAGCCAACTTAAATCCGAGTAATAGTCGATGCATTCAAATGCATATGGAAACATTTTTAATTTCTGAAAAGCAAGACCCTTCATCAAGTAACTGTAACCAAAATAATAAGAAATATGTCTTTTGGTTTCCAGGCCAACATGTAACCCTTTATATGGGTTATTATTGATAGTTTCGGCAGAATCCAACAAGCTGGCAGATAATGAGATGACTTCTCGCCAGTTCTCGAATTCATACGCCATTTTTACCATATTGACCAATGTGTCTATATCGATTTGTTCAATCGAAGTATAGTTTTCTATCAAAGGAATAACCTCCTTTATATTACAAATATTAGCAATATATATTATATAAGGACATTTAACACATGGTCAATAATCTGGATGGTCTATTAAATATGATAAATAGGTAGATTCATTAATTATTCAGCTTTCATTTGAAAATGCACAAAATTATCCGTCGACATACTCTCAAGGAAGCCAGGCCGCTTTAAGGGTATTTCTTCATGCGATCATCAGTCTCTATTTTTGTTGTGAGATTATTCCAGATATAAAAAAGAAGGGGCATCGCCCCTTCACTTACTTGTAATTTTAAAAGAGTTGTCACTAAAATCCATACCTACTCCTAATACCTTCACAATAATTTGTAAAGGTATGTAGGTAACTTCATAAATGATTTTGGATTTGATCCCGGTTTGTTTCGAAGAACCTGGACTTCTGTCAAGATAGTAGACACAGATTTTTCTACGCCGCCTGATTCCAGTAGCTTAACTCGAAATCAGACGGTGTGTTGTAACCAATTGTAGAATGGATGCGTTGGTTGTTGTA
>JAIRVF010000028.1 GCA_031254035.1 Paenibacillus sp. | reverse complement strand
AGCAATTCCTCCTCGTGTGAAAGTGTTGTGGTGACTACTTTTTACCACAAGGAGATGGCTATGTCTCTATTTTTATTTGGTTTACAGTTTACTGGAAGTGAATTTGCTCATTTATAGTTGTAAATATACTCTTCATACACTAAACCTCCAAAAAAATATTTTTGTGTTGTAAATAAGTGGAACGAGTTCCGACCCGGTTGCTGCATAAACAACACAGAGCTGCTCCTTTTTATTAATATCGTGGTAGGAAATGTTCATTCAATTGTATATCAATATCTATAAAACTGGATCAGTCCGTGATCATACAGTAAATTAGTCCTGAAAATAACATTTTAGTTCATTTTAGTTGATTATTTACTTTTTTGGTATATATTTAGATCATCTAATTAATTGAAATTCTAATTATTAGATTATCTATGTATTCCAGGTGATGAAAGGAGTTCGTAAATTATGCGCATGCGTGGAGTGACTTATGACACGGGATTTTTAAGTGAAGGAACCAGCACCCACCCCAACTTCGATGCGACGAGAGTGTACAAGGAGATGGAAATTATTCAGCGTGATTTGAATTGCACTGCCGTACGCGTGACTGGTGGCGAGCCTGAACGTCTGGAGATCGCCGCGCAAGCGGCAGCGGCAGCGGGCCTCGAGGTGTGGTTCTCACCGTTTACAAATGATCTCGACCAAGAGGAGCTGCTTGCCTTGCTTGCGGACTGTGCCACACGGGCTGAACGCCTTAGAATTACCGGGGCGGAGGTGATCATGGTCACGGGTGCCGAGCTGATGCTCTTTACCCGGGGGTTCTTGCCAGGCAAGACACTGCAGGAGCGCCTTACGGCTTTATCCGAACCGACGGCTAGTTCTGCTGCATTCGCAAAACTACCTCCTCTGCTCAACGACTTCCTGGCCCGTGCTGTAGACGTCGTGCGAGCCCGATTTGGTGGACGTGTTACGTATGCGGCCCTACCTAGCGAACCTGTGAACTGGGAGCCTTTCGACTTCATCGCCGTCGATGCCTACAACTCCTCTGAGGTTGCTCATCTTTATGCGGATTCAATCAATAAGATGGCTAGCTCAAATAAGCCTCTGGTGATATCCGAGTTCGGATGCATGGCCATCAAGGAAGCATTCGATCTGGGTGGACGCGGAATGTTCATTGTCGAGTGGGAAGGTGGGCGTGCAGTTCAATTGAAAGACCGCTACAAGCGTGACGAGTCAGAACAGTGCCGGTACTTCAACGATAGCATCAGCATTTTCGAAGAAGTTAGTGTCGACACAGCATTCTGGTGTACATTTGCTTGTCACAACTTGCCGTACGATGATGACCCCGATAAGGATTTTGATCGAGCGTCTTATGGGATCGTACGGGTGCTGCAAGAAAACGACGGTACGACTTACCCCGACATGCCTTGGGAGCCCAAGAAGGTATTTTACACCATCGCTGCACGATATGCCGACGTAATAGAATCTTAGAACAATAACATCAATGTATAAATCGATTATTCAAATTTGGGGAGTGAATGGATTGACGGATGGGCAGAAGAACTTAGCAAAGGAGTTAATGGAATCGTACTTCCAATCGCAGGTTGGTGGAAATATGATGCAGAACCGCTCGATATACAATCAAAAGCCGGGCGAGATCATGGTTCTCTATTTCATCAGCATGAATGTTAAGGATGACAGTCCGGGATTGATGGTTTCAGAAATTAGTGGAAAACTGAATATCACTTCACCAACGGTAACGCACCATATCAACAATCTAGAGGCACAGGAACTTGTTGAGCGTCATGCCGATTCAGTCGATCGGCGAGTTGTCAGAATCCGGCTTTCTGATAAAGGTAAAGAGTATATACAACGCATTAATGAAGCCCGTCTAAATATGTTCGTGGGGCTCGTTAAGCATCTTGGGGAGGAAGAAAGTATGCTCTTTGCAGAGATGCTGAGAAAAACTTCGGATTATATGCGAAAGCAACAGGAATTATATCTCCGGAGCTTCGAGAAATGAGTAAGACAACATTAACCCAGACTTGGATGTTGTCATTCGAACTGTTGACTTATCTGTTACTGCTAATGTTTATGATTTCTACGAAATGGGTGAACTGCACCCGTTAAGTAGCGGAATTGATGCAAAAGTGCATCTATTTACGCAACAACGGCTTGTTATAGATAAAAAGCTTGCGAAAGTGCAAGCTTTTTCCTTTTTCTGAGCGCAATTAGGCCATTCATGGTAAAAAGGATGCACTTTCGCAACAATTCTGTCTCTCACACCACAAAACGCCTGAAAAGGATGCATAATCGCAACAATCGCACTTCGACTTCAAAACTCAAGGATAACGAGTTTTTCTGAAGATATAAGCAAGTATAAACTTCGGAGATCTCGCATCCTTATATCGCAAGAAAAATTACCGCTAAACGCGGTCTGTCTTCTATGAGAGTACGTCGATAACGTTTTTCTTACGCACTATATTTTTTTATTAAGCGTGGAAAAGCTCCCCTTGCAGTAGCAGGTTTATTTATTTCACCTGTCTACCATAAGGGGAACATATCTGGGTTTTGGATCTTTTGGAATATCCACATTGTTTTACCCTCACTGAATTTCATAATCCCTTTCAATATACACCTAAACACGTTTGATCCACACCTGTATGTTCTCATTTTCTTGATTCCATGATAAACCCTAACATTAAGCTGTATGAATTATGATAAAACCATCAGATTTGCTCCATTGTTTGCCTTGCTGACACCATTTATAGTGTAAAAGTGTACCGACGCTTCTAATAAATTAGACTATAAATTCTATGAAATATATTTTAAAGCGAGGTTTTCACAATGAAACCAAAACAAATCGTAATATACGGTTTGCTGTCTTTTCTAATTGCCAGCGCTATAGGAATCTATGTATATTTTCAAGGAAGTTACGATGAGAAACCCGATGGAACGCTGCAGAAGTACATACATAGCTTAGAGAATCAGGATTACGAAAAGCTGTATGAGCTGATGTCCAAGGAATCACTGGAGCAGTCCGGGGTGACTCGCGAACAGTTCATTCAGAAATATGGTTCTATTTATAGCGGCATGGATGTATCCACCATTAAAGTGTACGCCGGCACGCCCATCCAATCTGAACAAAAATCAAGCTACATCGTCGTATATACAGCCGACATAAGTACCTTTATTGGCGAAATTAATGAAACATATAAATTGAATCTGATTCAGGAAAAAAGTAGTCAAGGAAAAGTGTGGAAGATTAAATGGGATGCATCCTTGATACTTCCGGACATGGTAAAAGGAGACAAAGTACGTATTAAGGTGCTAAAGCCTGATCGCGGAGAGATTACAGATCGTGACGGAAATTCGCTTGCAACCAAGGGAATGGTCTATGAATGGGGAATTACTCCTGCAAATCTGGGCGGGAATCCTGATTCCGCCATCCTTAAAATAAGCGATTATTTTAACATATCCGAGGACGAGATCCGTAAAGCTCTTGCCCAGAAATGGGTCAAACCAGACTATTTTGTGCCTGTTATGAGGATAGAAAACCCAATAATTCCTGATGACCTGCCTGGTGTTTCCATACGTCCTAAAGATGTACGCTATTACCCACTGGAAGAAGCAGCAGCACATCTGATCGGATATGTCCGCCAGGTAACCCAAGAAGATCTGGAACGGGACAAAGACGGTTATTATATGCCAGACGACTGGATTGGTAAATCCGGTTTGGAACAGTCTATGGAAAAGCAGCTCCGTGGTCAAAAAGGAGGCATAATCGAAATCACGGATGAACATGGCCGGAGGAAAAGCATAGTTGCCCAGAAGCCGGCCGTGAACGGGCAGAACCTTAAGCTGACGATCAGCTCACAGCTGCAGTTTGATTTATATGATGCGCTATCCAGAGATGCTGGAGCTGCGGTCATGATGGACCCGGTACAAGGGGATCTGCTCGCCCTGGTTAGCACGCCCACCTATAATCCCAATAAAATGGTCAGTGGACTTTCACAAAGTGAATGGGATGCCTACTCCCAAAACCAGAACCTCCCCTTCCTCAACCGATTTACCAACCGATATGCACCAGGTTCCGTCTTCAAAGCCATTACTGCAGCGGCCGGATTAACAGAGAAAGTGACCACACCGGGCAAAATCCATCAAATAAAGGGATTGCACTGGAGCAAGGATGCCAGCTGGGGCGGCTATTATGTTACCCGGGTTAAAGATGTTGCGAATGTCAATATGGTGGATGCCCTTGTGTATTCGGACAATATTTACTTTGCCAAGGAAGCGTTGGAAATGGGAAGCTCTAAATTCATAGAAGGAATCCGGAAATTCGGCTTCGGAGAAAATTTTAATCTGGATTCGCTTTATCTCAAGCCAAGCCAGTATGCTAATAAGGATAATCTTGATCTAGCTTCAGAGATTCTACTGTCCGATACATCGTATGGTCAAGGAGAAATGCTGATGTCGCCCATTCATCTGGCAGCTTCATTTACCCCCTTTGCGAATATGGGAATTATGGTCGAACCTGTGCTTGTAGCGGGTGAACAGGAACATTCATCAACTCAACAGGTGATCACGCCTGAAGTTGCAGACAAAGTCAAAGACGCTCTTATCCAGGTCGTACGACGGTCAGGTGGGACAGCTCATGCCTTATCCTCTTCCAAGCATATTTTGGCTGCGAAAACGGGGACAGCCGAGTTGAAACTTAAAAAGGGGGAAAAGGGCCAAGAAAATGGATTTCTGGTTGCGTTTGATACGGAATCCCCGTCCTTCCTGCTTGCTGCTGTGATCGAGAAAGTAAACGGTAGAGGTGGCAGCCATTACGTCGTAGATAAGCTTCGTCCATTTTTGGCAGAGAAATAAGAAATAGTTTGAGTTATAGAAAGCAACGGGTGATCGCCAACCTGATTCGCAAGAGTTCCGAGCGGAGGGCTTTTGGTAAAAATCGGCGAAAGTTCTTAGTGCAAAAGACTAAAACGTAAAATTAACATGAAATCTGACGTCTTTGTATTGAAATCATGACTTCAACATTTTATAATAGATCGATTATATAAGAAAAAGGTGTCTATCGATGAGCATATTAAACGTTGAAAATTTGAGTCATGGTTTCGGCGATCGCGCCATCTTCAAGGATGTATCTTTTCGGCTCTTAAAAGGCGAACATATCGGATTGATCGGCGCTAACGGCGAAGGTAAATCCACTTTCATGAACATCATTACGAACAAGCTGCAGCCCGACGAGGGCAAAGTGGAGTGGTCCAAGCGGGTACGCGTCGGCTATCTTGACCAGCATGCGGTTCTGACGAAGGGCATGACGATTCAGGACGTGCTTCGCAGCGCGTTCCAATATTTGTTCGATCTTGAGCAGGAAATGAACGACATGTACAACAAAATGGGCGAAGTTGGCCCGGATGAGCTGGAAAAGCTGTTGGAGGAAGTCGGGACTATCCAGGATACGCTGACGAACCAGGATTTTTACATGATCGATGCTAAGGTGCAGGAAACAGCCCGCGGACTCGGCATTACCGACATCGGTCTGGACCGGGACGTTAATGATTTGAGTGGCGGTCAGCGGACGAAGATTTTGCTGGCGAAGCTGCTGCTGGAAAAACCGGATATTTTGCTGCTGGACGAGCCAACCAACTATTTGGACGAGCAGCATATTGAATGGCTGAAACGCTATTTGCAGGAGTACGAAAATGCGTTTATCCTCATTTCGCATGATATTCCGTTCCTGAATAGTGTTATCAATTTGATTTATCACATGGAAAACCAACAGCTGACGCGATATGTCGGCGACTACGACCAATTCCAGCAGGTATACGAAATGAGGAAACAGCAGCTGGAATCGGCTTATAACAGGCAGCAGCAGGAGATCGCCGACCTAAAGGATTTCGTTGCCCGCAATAAAGCCAGCGTGGCTACGCGCAACATGGCGATGTCCAGACAGAAAAAGCTCGACAAGATGGAAGTTATCGAGCTGGCGAAGGAAAAGCCAAAACCACAGTTTAATTTCAAGGATGCCAAAACTTCCGGCAAAATGATTTTCGAAACGAAGGGACTCGTCATCGGTTACGATAGCCCGCTTTCCAGACCCCTTGATCTGCAGATGGAACGCGGACAGAAAATTGCGCTCGTCGGCGCAAACGGTATCGGTAAAACGACGCTGCTGCGCAGCATTCTGGGCGAGATTCGCCCGCTATCCGGATCGGTCGAAAAGGGTTACCACCTAGAAATCGGTTATTTTGAGCAAGAGATGAAGGAAGGCAATTACAACACTTGTATCGAGGAGATCTGGGAGAGCTTCCCTTCGTTTACGCAGTTCGAGGTGCGCGCAGCGCTGGCCAAATGCGGATTAACAACCAAGCATATCGAGAGTAAAATCGCCGTGCTTAGTGGCGGAGAGAAAGCTAAAGTCCGCCTGTGCAAGTTGATCAACAACGAAACCAATTTGCTGGTTCTTGACGAACCAACGAACCACTTGGACGTCGACGCGAAAGACGAGCTCAAGCGAGCGCTAAAAGCCTACAAAGGCAGCATTTTAATGATCTCGCACGAACCGGAATTCTACAGTGATATCGCAACTGAAGTTTGGAACTGCGAATCATGGACCACAAAGGTTTTCTAAGATAAGGATATGAATGTGTTAAAGGCCTACCTTCGGGTAGGCTTTTGTGCTCATAAATTCATGTTTATTTCGTGTCGTGCTTTACACGGGGCCCTATATTTTTTTAATATATATAGTAGGAAAAGAGATATAAAGCTTATTTTATGGACGGAGGATAGACCGTGAACACAGTACTATACAAGCTGGAGACATTTGAAGGTCCGCTCGATTTGCTGCTTCACCTGATTGATAAAGCGGAAATCAATATCCAGGATATCCCCGTCAGCGAGATTACCGAACAATACATGGAGTACCTGCACAATATGCAGGAGCTGGAGCTGGACATCACAAGCGAGTTTTTGGTGATGGCTGCTACGCTACTGTCCATCAAAAGCAAGCTATTGCTGCCCAAACCGCCGGTTTTCGTTATGGATGAATTTGATTTTTACGAGGATGAGGATATTGACCCACGGGCGGAACTGGTGCAGAAGCTGATTGAATACCGGAAATATAAAGGCATTGCGAAGCATCTGCAGGAGAAGGAATCAGAGCGGAGTTTGCTCTATGCCAAGGAACCTGAAGATTTGACTCCATGGGTACCGGTGGTGACGGAGAATCCGGTGCGGGGACTTCACGCCGCAGACCTGGTAGCTGCTTTTCAGAAAGCGTTGCGCAAAGCAGTCAAACGAACCACCTATACGCGAATACAGCGAGATGAGATATCCGTCAAGGACCGGATTCGACAGGTCGTTGATGTGCTAGAAAAATCCGGACCTGGCGGGAAAGTGTTGTTTTCCAGGCTGTTGCATGAAGAGATGGTAAGGCATGAGATCGTCGTCACCTTTCTGGCCATCCTGGAGCTCATGAAAATGAAGCAAATCTTTTGCTACCAGGAAAAGCTGTTTGATGACATTGTGATGGAATGGAGAGGGGGAGATCAGGTCCATGGACTTTCCGAAGTTGAAATCGATTATTGAGGGACTGCTATTTCTCGCCGGAGATGAAGGATTAACGGTCAAACAGATCGCGGAAATTGTGGATCATCGCACGGAGCTTGTTGCTGATGCACTGGCGGAGCTGAAGGAGGATTTTGAGCGGGAGCAGCGAGGCATTCAGGTGATGCAAATCGCCGGAAGTTACCGGCTGACAACGCTTGGGGATCATGCGCATTATTATGAAAAGCTTGCCTATTCACCATCTCGTTCGTCCTTGTCCCAGGCGGCACTTGAAACATTGGCTATTGTCGCTTACCGGCAGCCGATCACTCGCGTGGAGATTGAAGAAATTCGCGGCGTCAAATCGGAGAAAGCTATACAGACGCTGGTGAACAAGGATTTGATTGAAGAGACGGGACGCGCCGAGGCGATCGGTAGGCCGATACTTTATGGAACGACGAAATCATTTCTAGATTATTTTGGTTTGCCAAACATTCAGGCGCTTCCAGAGCCGCAATTGTTTGAAAGTACGGAAAACTTGGAAGAGGAAACCCAGCTTTTGTTCGAAAAGCTGGATGGCAGACAGCTAACCATCGATGATGTGAACTAATAACTCATTAAACCGGTAATCCATGAAACAACTTATGGATTGCCGGTTTTTATTTTTACTGTTTTCCTTGCGAACCAAAAACTGAAATCCGAATCTTTTCCAGCCTTGTATGCCATACTATTTCCGAAGAAAATGTTGCTTTAGAATCTGAGGGGGCTTTACTGTGTGGATAGCGATAGTTGTTATCGCCGTTATTATCATACTGATTCTCGTTGCGGCAATGTCGGATATCACCTGCACCGTCCGCTTTAGCAAAAAAGGACAAAATGATCGGGCGGAGCTAGATATTTATATGTTATATGGGCTCGTCCGGTTTCATTATGAAATGCCAAAGCTTACGTTCGAGAATATGAAAAAAGGCTTCCTTCTCAAGCTCGAAAAAGGCAACAGCAACCGTCAATCAGGAAACGCAATGAATATACGGATTAACAAGAAGAAAATTGAATTTTGGGCCCATGACTTTCGAGTCCTGTTAAACTCCACGGTTGCTTTAAAAAAATGGCTGCAGCGCACGTTTGCCCATGTCAGGATTCAGGAGCTGAATTGGTCGACGAGCTTTTCTACAGGGGAAGCCGAATGGACCGCGATTGTGACCGGGATTTTGTGGACCCTCAAAACGACACTCATCGGCTGGCTGTCTTTTCAGGTCCGGGTGAAAAACAATCCAAGGCTGCATGTTATCCCCGAGTTCAGGGATGAGTTGTTGTTTTCAACGGAATTTAATTGTGTTTCTCGGCTTAACTTTGGTTTAGCGATGTATGCATCATTTATTTTGCTGTCCCGGATTTTGAAGATAGAGGGTGGGCTAAAAAAGTGGATCCGTTTATATCGTCATTTAAAGGAAAACAAGCAAAAGGTTCCAAACGTCTGATGGAGCCATCAGTAAAATCCCTCCTACATACTCGATATGAATGTGGGCAAACTAACTTTTGAAATGACCTTATTTAAGTTTCATGAAGGAGGAAGCAAGCAAATGTCCGAGCATCCAATTCAAGGCCTTATGCAAACCGCTATGGAAAATATTAAGGGCATGGTCGATGTCAATACGATCGTAGGCGACCCTGTGCAAACGCCAGATGGCACCGTAATCCTTCCGATCAGTAAAGTGGGATTTGGCTTTGCGGCGGGGGGAAGCGAATTTAACGGAGAATATGCCGGGAAACCTGCTGGCGAAAATGGCCATCATGGCGGGAATGGCCACCATGGTGAAAATGTCCATCATACGGATCTGAAGTCCTCCATGCCATTTGGCGGTGGCAGCGGTGGCGGCGTATCCATCCGCCCAATTGCATTTTTGGTGGTTGGCAAACATGGCGTGAACATCGTACCGCTTGATAATCAAACCCACCTGTTTGAGAAGCTGATCGACTCCGCACCGATGATGGTGGAGAAGATCCAGTCTATGTTCCAAACGGGATCAACATCGTCAGCCACAATCTTTAACGACAGAACACATGAAGAAAACGTCAGAACACATGAAGATAACGACAGAACAAATGAAAATAATAAGGATCTTTCCAATCCGATTTTTTACTGACACATGCCCGTCCCCTTCTAGCCGGAGGGGATTTTTTGTGTAAAAGCAAAAGGACGGGCATATCAGACATTAGACAAGCATATACTTGTACAAGATTTTCAAGAATCCGGAGGAAACAAAGATGTGGATAAAATCAATCACCAACTGGATCGTGGCTGCAGCACTTTTGCTGTTCAGCAGTATTCCGGTTTCAGCGGATAGCAGTCAAAACCGTCCCAATCTGTATACCCATGCCCAGGCTGCAGCTCTGATGGATGTAACCTCCGGGCGCCTTCTGTATTCAAGCCATGGCGATGATGAACTGCGCATTGCCAGCCTGACCAAAATTATGACAGCAATCGTTGCTATAGAGTATGGAGATTTTAAAAAAAGGGTAAAGGTCAGCAAAAAAGCTTTTGGCAAAGAAGGCTCATCGATATATCTCAAGCTGGGGGAAGAAATGACCCTTGAAAACATGCTGTATGGCCTGATGTTGCGGTCCGGAAATGATGCAGCCACAGCGATTGCCGAACATGTCGGCGGGTCGGAAGAGGGTTTCGTATATTTAATGAATGAGGAAGCCAAACAAATCGGTTTGAAGCATTCCCATTTTGCCAATCCTCACGGTTTGGATGCCGATGGGCATTATTCATCCGCAAACGATCTGGCCAAGATGACAGCTTATGCGCTACATAATCCCTTGTTCAGTGAAATTGTGAAGACAGAGAGCAAAAAGGCTCCAAACCCGAATGAATCGTGGGATTATCAATGGGGTAATAAAAACAAGATGCTGAGACTGTACGACGGGGCTGACGGCGTCAAGACGGGTTATACAAAAAAAGCATTCCGATGCCTGGTAAGCTCGGCAACACGGAACGGGCAGCAATTGGTCGCAGTGACATTGAATGACGGGGATGATTGGAATGACCACGGCAAAATGCTTGACTATGGCTTTGAATATTATCCCTTATCCAAGCTAATGGAGAAGGGGGAAGCTGTAAAAGGTTATGATTTGGTCGTCAACAGCACGTTCCAGTATCCATTTGCGAAAGGGGAAGAAGATAGGCTGGAGAAAAAGCTGGTGCTTCGCCCACTTGTTAAAGATGGAAGTACAGATGTAAGCTTTGGACTTCGTGGGGAAATCCAACTTTATCTGGAAGGTCAGCAAATCGGAACGGTCCCGGTTTATCAAAAAGGCAGTTTCCTGCCTGAAGGGAATGCGCGTAATCCCGCTCGAACCACGATGGTTCCAGTTCATTCGTCGACCTTTGTTGAAACATTGTCCAATATACTGAAGAGATTATTTTTGCAGCAGAATTAACGATTATCAAGGGAGAAGCGGGAGAGGAGAATGCAAAATGATCAATATCATCTGGCTTGCGCTAATAGTTGTCGGTTTTTGCTTCGCAGCCGCTCAGGGAAACATCGAAGCCGTTACATCGGCAGCGTTCGACGGCGCCAAAACAGGGGTGACCGTTTGCTTCGGCTTGATTAGCGTGATGGTTTTCTGGCTCGGAATGATGAAACTTGCCGAGGATTCGGGTCTCCTCCAAAAAATCGCAAAGCTGCTAAGCCCGGTCGTAAGATTTTTGTTTCCTGACGTACCCAAAAATCATCCCGCAATGGGATACATTTTATCCAATATGAGCGCCAATCTGCTCGGACTTGGCAATGCCGCTACACCGATGGGAATCAAGGCGATGCAGGAGCTGCAGACGCTGAACCCGGATAAGACGGATGCAAGTCCGGCGATGTGCACTTTGCTCGCGCTCAATACGGCCAGCATTACATTGATCCCTACCACGCTGATTGCCATACGGATGAACTATAAGTCCGCCAATCCGACGGAGATTGTTGGCCCGACGCTCGTCGCAACGATAATCGCTACGTTGGCCGCGGTGGCAGTGGACCGGTATTACCGGCGGAAATTTCTGAACAGAAAGCCCAAGCCGCCCATTCCGGTAGATCCTATACTAGGAGCCAAACCGGATATGAAAGGATGATTTCGGATGACTGCGACTATCAACATGATTTCAGCATGGGCGATCCCTATCCTGATTGCCTTTATTCCACTGTTCGCCTTTACGAAAAAAGTGCCAGTATATGAATCGTTTGTCGTTGGTGCCAAGGACGGTTTTCAGACAGCCATACAAATCATTCCTAATCTCGTCGGCATGATGGTGGCCATCAGTATATTCCGAGCATCCGGCGCCCTCGACTTTTTCATTGGCTGGACAGCTCCGTTTCTGCATCGGATCGGTGTTCCGAGCGAAATTCTTCCGCTTGGTCTTTTGCGCCCATTAACAGGTAGCGGATCTCTGGCTTTTGCAACGGATCTGATTTCGGTACACGGTCCTGACTCCATGATCGGGCGAATGGCATCCACGGTTCAAGGAAGCACGGATACGACGCTGTACGTACTGACTGTTTATATGGGGGCGGTGGGCATCCGAAACGGAAGATATTCGCTCAAAGTCGGCCTATTTTCAGATTGTATAGGTTTTATCGCTTCCATAGTCGTCTGCCTTCTTTTTTTCGGTTGATTCCCCTCGTTGTTAAGTCGTAACGTAATGATGGACACCTCATATACTGTATCACGCGTCACATTGTACAGGAATTGAGGTGAGATCATGACATTCGAAGGCTTTATCATCCATCATTCCTCTTGTACGTCCATCAATGGAGTCGGCTATGATTTCTGGATCGGGGCGGACGGCTCCGTAACCTCGGCTCCACTTTTGACGGACCCATCCTATATCCATATTTGCCTGGAAGGTCATTTCAACCGCAACTATGTCTTGCTTGGCCCAGCTCAAAAACAGCAACTTTTTATCGCCAGCAAGCTTGTTATGGAACTATCCAGACAATATGATATTTCTCCTCTTTTTCTTTATCCGCACACCGACACTTGTCCCGGAAAAGAATTTCCATGGAATGAACTTGTGATTTACCCTTCTCACGGGTATCATTAGTTTGAGGTGACCTAATAAACAATGGAAAGATTACAGAAAATTTTAGCACAAGCAGGTATCGCATCCCGCCGCAAATGTGAGGAATTGATCCTGGCTGGCAAGGTGGAAGTTAACGGGGAGACCGTAACTACGCTCGGAACCAAGGCGGACCCCGAACAAGATATCATTACGGTGGAAGGCAAATCGATCCGAAATGAAAAAAAGATTTACATTATGCTGAATAAACCTAAAGGCGTTATCACAAGCGCATCGGATCCTGCCGGACGTAAAATTGTGAAGGATTACGTAAAAGGAATCAAGGAGCGGATTTACCCGGTAGGGCGTCTGGATTACGATACGGAAGGGCTGCTTTTGCTCACGAATGACGGCGAATTTGCGAATTTGCTGACCCATCCGA
>JAIRVF010000127.1 GCA_031254035.1 Paenibacillus sp. | reverse complement strand
GAAGTTGATTTTTCTGTACGTTTTGCTCTATCATATAGAGGACACCCCTTCTGTGTGGTAGTGATTGTTCGACACTCTCACTTTACCAAACGAAGCGGTGTTTTTCTATTTTAACAACTCCATATTGAATCCACAGAATGCCCAGTTACATCATGCAGTTAGGCTGATTTTCGCTCTGCGAAAGTTGAGTTACTTAGTAAAATTAATATAAATCGATGCATCATCTTCTGTTTTTCTCCAAGTAACCTTTGCTTCTAAAGCTTCAGAAATGAATCTGAGGTTTACATAAAAAATATTGCTTGTTGGTTCAAGGCCTGGAGCCTGATTCAAGGTAACCTTTTCTCCGTTTAGATAAGCATCATATGAATTATTTGTCAGCTTTATTGTTGTATCATCTTTCGATGCGGTCACCGTTTTAGTGGCATTATCCCATTCAACTTTCATTCCGTATTTTTCAAAAATGGGCCGCATAGGAACCAACGTTGAACCAAGCCATGTTACGCTTGTATAAATGTCTAATTTTTCGTCATTAACGTATACACTAGGATGAGTACGAGACGCTGAAACGCTTGTCGCTCCCATTAATAACGAAATAATTGCAGTAATTATAGTTGCTTTACGTAAAACCTTCATTTTTCCCCTCCTTCTACAATGAATAGATAATGGATGCCGCCACATCCATTATCTTCTATATTATTAGTAAATATCACTATTTACAATGTGCAAACACGAAGGGACAGAAGAGTCCGTATCATCAATAAGATGCTTAAAGCAGAAATCGAAGGCGAAGGAATTCCCTCAAAAAGAACACCATAGGGAGGAATTTTATTTCCGCTGCTATCCAATATCGTACTAAATGACCTCGATTAGTGGGTAGCTGGACAATGGGAAAACTTTAAAACAAATCATTCATATAGCTACGATTACGGCAGATTTATACCTCTCAAAAGGTATCCAGTACTTTTAAACTGACTTTAGCCCACAACTTAATAAAATTGTTTTGAGCATAGCCGAGATAGAAAATTCACTTAAAGAAGAACTTTATAAGGAATATGGAATGGATATTTTAGAAATAAGATTACTCCAAGTTTAAAAAATCTAACGCCTCTGTGAAAATAAATAGTGTATATCATTTTTCCTTTTAACTATTTTTGTAACTAATGGAGTGGAAGTGACGATACGACTTTATTTTTGGGATATAGTATTTTGTTGTCACGATGTAAAAAAAGTTCGTCCTGATGTAAAAAAGATTGTCCAAGGATTGGGGAATGCTGGAGCCAATGGCCAGTGAATCCCCGATCCTTTTTTATTTCAAGAATGAAAAAAGCCTGTCCAAATTATGACTTTTTTCGTAAAATAACATTCATACAGGAAATGTGATTACGTTTACGATGGTGACTTTAGCTGATGTAGGGGACTGGAGAGGAGATTGCCATGTTTGTCGTAATTGTCTTTCTTGGCGTCTTGGCGCCGATCATCAGCATTGTCATTCTGCTTATGCTCAGTCTCCTGGATCATGAGCTGGATGTACTGGAGTTGGAAAATGTCAAAGTCCGGCTAGAGAAGGAGCTTCAGACCAGCAGGTACGACCAATTAAGCGAGCAAATCCAGCCACATTTTTTGTTTAACACGTTAAACGCTCTGCTCTCACTGGCCCGTATGGAGCGGTATCGCGATATGACGGAAGGGATGGAGCGGAGCGCTTCTCGCTATTTTTGCGCAACCGGTATCAAGGGCAAGCTCATCTGGTCACGTTTCGCTCCGAAATGGAGCATACCAACAATTATTTGGCGATCCAGCGGCTTCGCTTCGGCATAAGGCTGGAGATTGCTTATGAGATTGATGACGCTTGGCTCCATTGCCATATCCCGCCATATACGTTACAAACACTTGTAGAGAACGCATTCAAGCATGGGTTGGAGAAGCGTGCCGGAGATAAGTACTGCAAAATTTCGTTCAAACGAGAAGGTAATTGGATGGTACTGGCGGTCATCGATAACGGAACGGATGAAATCGGCGAAACCCAAGGGAAAGGCATCGGCCTTTCCAATATACGCAAACGGTTCGAGTTGATGTTCGACCTTCCGTCTTCGCTGACGCTGAGCAAAAATAAGAACAAACAAACAGTGGCAACAGCCAGATGGCCCTATGTACCGGGAGATGAGAATGATGAACATATTGATCGTAGATGACGAATATTTGGAAGTCGAACAGATTGCCTATCTGCTGAGTCGCAAATACCCGATGATCCGATGCTTTCTCGGAGAGGATGCGGGGACCGCGATGAGCATACTGGACGAGCAGTCCATTCAACTGGCTTTTGTCGATATCTTCTTACCTGGCGAAAACGGGCTTATGCTGTCTAGACGGATGCGGGAGCGTCAGCCCGACATGGAAATTGTGATTGTGTCGGCTCATCAAGATTTCCACTATGCGAAGCAGGCTATCCAAATTGAGGTGATGGACTATCTGGTCAAGCCTTTCATGGAAAATGAACTGTACGGCATCATCGACAAATGGCTGAAGAAGCGTCATTTCACCGTCGGCAAATCCCCCCACGTCAGGCATGTGATGAAGCGTATTCAGGATGGGTTTCAACACAAGCTGTCTCTCGTTGACATCGCGAAAGAAATCCCGCTCAATCCTTCCTATTTGAGCTACTGTTTCTCGGAGGAGGTCGGCGTGACGTTCCAAGAATATTTGCTGTCCTATCGGATTCATCAAGCTAAGCTGCTGCTAGCCAATCATCTTGATTGGGGGATGACGGCGATTGCGGAGGGGGCCGGATTCTCCAGCCAGCATCATTTTAGCAATGCATTCAAGAAGATTACGGGCATCACGCCATCCCAGTTCAAGGAGTCATACCGTTAATGGATTGGTATATCATTCTTTTCCTGGCTATTATTTTGCTTATCTTTCATATGCAAGAATTCGGGGAGCATCGACACTTCTCCCAGTACTTCCTTCCCCATAAGGAGCTGCGCCTTTCTCAGGGCGTCATCCTGATTTTGTTTCATGTTTCATCAGATGAACGGACTGCTCTTGTTTATTACTTTCGCATTTATCTATTTATATGATTATACCGGAGGCGCTGCAGCAGCGCTTACAGGTGCTGCTATGCTCATACTGGCAAGCAGGTGGATAGAGCAGGCCGGCCTAAGAATCAAGGACGGATCAAGCCTCGAAGCTTTTCTCCGTCGTAATTTTACCCCGAAAGGTCAGGTCTTCATCACAGCGCTTCGCCTTTTGGCATGTAGTGAGGGCCTCGTTCTGAACACCTTGTTCGCAGGTTATTTGCTGCAGCAATTGTTCGGTATCTTACCGCTTTGGACCGGTGTGCTTGTGATGCTATTCACCTATATTTATGCGGGAGTTGGCGGCATCAGCGGGATTCGCAAGGTGGGCATTTGGTTGTTTGTCCTCATGTTCACCGCATTGATGCTTATACCTGTCTCTGTGTATTTGTTCAAAGGCATTTCGCTCATCAGGTTGCATCTCGATGCTTTAAATCTGATGCAATTGAATACAGGGCCTCTGTTCATCGGATGCATCGCCTTCGGATTCTTGTTCCTAGGAAAATTTATGCTGAATGTGCTGATATATCCGGAATTTTCTTTGATCAAAAGCAAACGGTTCCGCATGGCTTATCAACTGACAGCGGTTTGCTGGTGTGCCCTTCCGTTGTCGGGCTCGGTTATTTTCTTATATGTGTTATCGATCCCTTCACTCTCGAACTCATCGTCTGGCTCGCTCGATCATTTGTTGGGGGCAATCCCCGGCAACCTACCGGTGCCTATACTTTATCTTCTGACGCTATTCATCCTGGCCTCGGTTGTGCTCGGCATCGGGACGTCCCTTTACGGGATGCTCAGCATACTTCAAGGCCAATTGTCTTCTTTTTTCAACGTAAATAAAATATATGCTGCAGCTTCGATTCTCTGCGGATTGCCTTTGCTTGCGATTCCATTCAGCGATCAAGTGATCCCGGCGTCTATCATGTTCTACTGCCATCTGTTTACAGCCAGCGGCTTGCCGCTATTCAACATGTGGGATCAAAAGAAACCGCGGGGTGCGGAGCTGGCAGGAGGCATTCTATTTTCGACCGCTCTGGGGTGTATCGTTTCCTGGTATACGTCGTATTGGTTCGGTCTTATTATTTGCGTGATAATTCCTAGCATAGTAATGCGGATAACCAGCTTCCAAAAAACATCGAAGATATAAAACCATTGCAAAACGACCCAAAACGGCTGCAAACTGCTCCCTATCGTTTTCCGTTATACTTTAAAAATAAGCTGAAGCTTCCGCTTATTTGGCAAACTTTATGAAAAGCAAAACTTGAAGGAGGCTGTACATCATGTTCACTGTATCCAACGATCAATTTTTCTACTCATTTAGCAAAGATAATTCGCAAGCTTTGCGCGTTCCATCCAATTCCCGTGTAGTCATCCATACCTGTGATTGCTTTAAGGATCAGATTCAATCGGAACAAGCTACATTCCAATCCATCGATTGGAATCAGGTCAATCCGGCCTCTGGAGCGATCTATGTCGAAGGCGCTATGCCCGGCGATATCCTCAAAGTTCATATCAACGACATTGAATTGGGCAAACAAGGCGTTATGGCTGTAGGACCCGGACTTGGCGTCATGGGGCACCACATTGATGAGTTTCAAATCAAAATTATTCCCATCGAAGACAGCAAGGCGATTTTTAATGACAAGCTACATATTCCTTTGACTCCCATGATCGGAGTAATCGGCGTTGCCCCGGCAGGTGAGCCTGTTTCCTGCGGTACTCCCGGGGAGCATGGCGGCAATATGGACACGAAGCTAATCACCACTGGAGCGACGCTGTATCTCCCCGTCTTCCATGAAGGCGCGCTGTTTGGCCTCGGCGATCTGCATGCTGCGATGGGGGACGGCGAAATCGGCGTCTCCGGCATTGAAGTTCCTGCTCGTGTAACCGTAACGCTCGAAGTCATCAAGGGAATAAGCATCCCGTATCCTTTTGTGAAAAATAAAGAAGGAGTGGCTTCGATCGTATCCAAGCCTACGCTCGATGAAGCGGCGCGTAAGGCTGTAGAAGTCATGATCGATGCGCTGCTTCCCCACATGGAATTGTCCTTGGGCGAACTGACGATGCTGTGCAGCGCCGTTGGCCAATCGCAAATCTCGCAGATTGTCGATCCGCTTATGACAGCAAGATTCTTCATGCCCAATAGCGCGCTGGATGCGTACAACGTCAAATTGTTTGAACTATCAACGATTTCCGGGAGAGATGGGGGATAAGCATGGAGACAAACGTTACGTCGCAGCGGGCAGCCACAAACGCAGGTCTGGAGCATCCGGCTAATGTGGAACAATTCGGGTATAAACAAGAGCTCAAGCGTTCCTTATCGTTCTGGGATTTATTGATTTACGGGCTTATCTTCATGGTCCCGATCGCCCCATTCGGCATTTACGGCTACGTGGCGCAGGGCTCATTCGGGATGGTATCTCTCGCGTATTTGATCGGCATGGTCGGCATGGTATTCACGGCGCTGAGTTACGCGAGAATGTCGGAAGCGTTTCCGATTGCTGGATCCGTTTATTCCTACGCCCAACGCGGCATCAATGAACATGTCGGTTTCTTTGCCGGGTGGGTGATCCTGCTCGACTACATCCTTATTCCGTCGCTTTTGTATTTGATCAGCGCCTCAGCCCTTGGCGCAATAATTCCTGAGATCCCGTCCTATGTTTGGCTGCTGATCTTTATCGGCATCAACACCGTTATCAATATTTTTGGCATCGAGATTACGGCAAAAGCAAACAAAATCATACTCATACTGCAACTGCTCATTCTTGCTGTGTTCATTACTGCGGCGGTTATTGCCGTTGCGAAAGGGGTGAACGGCGCTACGTTTACGTTCAAGCCCCTGTATGATAAAGCTCACTTTAGCATTGGCACTGTCATGGGTGCGGTATCTATCGCGGTGCTAAGCTTCCTTGGCTTCGATGCGGTATCGACGCTTGCAGAAGAGACAAACGGCGGCAAAAAGGCCATCGGCCGTTCCATCGTCTTCTCCCTGCTGGTCATCGGCATCATGTTTATCGTCCAAACCTGGGTTGCGGCGCTTCTGTGGCCGGATTACACGACTTTCGAGAACGCCGATGTCGCCTTCTATCAAATCGCCGAGCTCGCAGGCGGACCTTGGCTGAAGTGGACAACCATTATCGCCACGGCACTCGCGTGGGGGATTGCCAACTCGTTGGTGGCCCAAGCGGCCATTTCCCGCATCTTGTACAGCATGGCGCGCGACAAGAAGCTCCCGGGGATTTTGGCTAAAGTCCACTCTAAGTATAAAACGCCTTATATGAGCGTCTTGATCGTAGCGGCAATTTCGCTGATCGTCACGCTCAGCTTTTCATCGCATATCGCCAGTCTGTCTTCGCTCGTCAATTTCGGAGCATTGACAGCCTTCCTGTTTCTGCATCTATCGGTAATCAACTATTTCCTTCGGAAGCAGAAGAGCAAGGATTACTTGAATCATCTGCTTTATCCGCTCATCGGATTCATGATTATCGGCTACGTTTGGTACAGCCTTGACGCTGCATCCAAACAGTTCAGGTTCATCTGGATGGGCATTGGCATTGTGTATATGATTTATCTGAAGCTGACAAAGAAGAATGCTTCGATCGCAGGGGATCTGTAGATGCTCATTTGATTAGTATATGTATTGGACTGGGTTAATTGTAGTATTGTAAATAGAGGATAGTTAGTTCATTATATGAGCTACTTTCCTCTATTTTTTATTCAATAGAAATCTTAACTATAACATTAAGACTTTGTAAAAATTATTAAATATATTAAGGAAGAAAGGCTTTCGTTAGGGGGAAAGAGTACAAGAAGTAATTATTAATGAAAATAAAAAGAGATATAATGAGAATATCAGTAGTATTAAATAGAGATGGGAGCTTAAAGATGGCGAATAGAATTGTTGGAGACTGGGAAAATAAACTCTTATTCTGTGGAGGAATATGCTTAAAGATAACTTTAAAATTAGTAATATTCCCGCGGTTTTATGGGGAGAAAAGAGTGAGAAAATTTTTATTGCAGTACATGGAAATATGTCAAATAAGGAAGATGCAGTGATTCAAATATTAGCTGAAGAAGCTAATCAAAAAGGTTATCAAGTATTAAGCTTTGATTTACCTGAGCATGGAGAAAGAAAAAATGATAATACTCCTTGCAAGGTACAGTTTTGTGTTAGTGAATTATCTATAATTATGAATTACGCAAAAGAACACTGGAAAGAAGTAAGTCTGTTTGCATGTAGTATGGGAGCTTATTTTAGCCTTTTGGCTTATCAAAATGCTGTGTTAAAGAAGGCATTATTTTTATCACCAGTAGTTAATATGGAACGAATTATTGAAAATATGATGAAATGGTTTAATGTAACACCAGAGCTTTTGCAAAAAGAAATGACTATAGAAACACCTATTGGTCAAAAGTTATATTGGGATTATTTATGCTATGTCAAAGAAAACCCTATTAATACATGGAATACAGATACATATATTATGTACGGAGCCAAGGATGAGCTGTGCGAATATGAAACTATTAACTATTTTACAAAAAAACACTGTTGTGAATTAGAAGTCCTGGAAGATGGTGAACATTACTTTCATACTGAAGAACAGTTGAAGGTATTTGAGCAGTGGTTACACAAGCATATCGAGTAACAATCATGCACGTGATAAGCAGAGCGGTGGTTCCGAACCACCGTTTTTTGCATTGTAAAGCAGGTACGTTGAACAAACGGTGAGCAATAGCTGAGTAGTAGCGACCGCAGCCACAGTTGAGTCGTTTCGCGCCCATTTTTCATAGAACTAACGAAACACGATAGATTAATAAAAGACAGATTAACGGCAGCCATTCATTCAGCTGCCGTTTTCTAATCTAATGAGCATTAGTTTAGCTCAATTGTACTAATAGAGGAAAGCTAAGGGAATCAAAGGTTTTTAGAGATAAACGGAGTTACCATTTTATGCAAATCCTGAATCAAGGCATTGTAATGTGAATTTGCAAATCTATGCAAAATAGCGAACATGCGTTTTTGGGGTTTGTAAAATAAGATCTTATATTTTACGATAGGTAACATTCTAAACCAAGAATTAAGGAGGATGTTTAAATGAGCAGTATAACTGCAATCTCCGAACTCGAAAAATTGCTTCATTTGAGCCATTAGTCAATGATCGAGAGGTATGAGCACTATCCATATCTGTTACAGGTAAAAGAGGTGTATTTATGACAACAAGGCAATGGGTCACAAAATTTGTGTTAATGCATAAATGGATATTTTTATGTGGGTTCATCATCACTACATTAGGAACAATGATCAATTTGATTTATCCGTTCCTCAACGGGAAAATTATTAATATCGCTTTTTATGATAAAGACATGACCGCCTTTTCGAATTTGAGCCTGATCTATGCTGGCATCCTCTTTTTCAACCAGTTTATCGTTATGACATTAAACAATCTCATTCAGTCACAGATGATGACGGGGTTTGTCTTTGATATACGGCGGGCTCTTTTCAAAAAGATATTACATAAAAAAGGGAAAGACCTCTCCGGGATGTACAGCGGAGATATGATCAGCCGAATGAACAACGATACCAAGGATGTTATGAATCTCGTATTCTGGAGCGGGCTTTGGGGATATTCTAACTTTTTACATATACTATTCGCTGTCTGCTTCATGTTTTACTACAATATATTGTTGGGGGCTTTTACAGTCGTTCTTGTTCCCGTTGTGTTTTTCACCTCAAAACATTTCAAGAAAAGGTCGCAAAATGTCAATAAGAATATTTCAAAGGAAGAGGGCAAACTTTCCTCTTACTTGTTTGAAATCGTAAAAAATTTGCAGGAGATAAAAATCCTTAATGCACGTAAACAAGTAACGAAGTTTTATTTAAGAAAAACGACAGCCATCAATAAAATGAACGTGGAAAGCGGAAGAATCGATGTGACGGCAGAAAGGGTTAATTCGTTCATCATGCTTATCGCACAACTGGTGATATTTGTGACCTGTGCATATTTCATTGTTAAAAGCCAAATGCAACTAGGCGTTTTTGTAGCCGCCGTAAGCTATTTCAATATGGCTGTGACCTACTTCAGCTCCATAAACGGCAAAATGTTGGATGCTGGGAAGCAACTTGTCTCCATACAACGTGTCGTGGATATTCTGAATGAAGAAGAAGATTACAAAGAAAGCCAGCCTTCGAAACAAATTAAGGATGGCACGATTGAATTTAACGATGTCACATTTGGGTACACCGAAGATAAGCATGTTCTGAACGGATTCAATCTCTGTGTTGATGCAGGAAGCACGATTGCTATTGTCGGAAAGAGCGGCGCAGGTAAAACATCGATGGCGAACCTGCTCTACAATTTGTATAACGTTGACGGCGGCGAGCTTCTGATCGATGGAATGAATATCAATGAATATAACTTACATAGCTTGCGGAGCCAGGTGGGTATTGTCCATCAGGAGACCATCCTTTATGATCATACCCTGCGTTACAATCTTTCATTTACGAACAATAGGGATCATGATGACGAATTGTTGGAAGCGCTTAAGAAGGCTGCCCTCTATGATGTTTTCCTGACACTTCCGAACGGACTGGACACGGTGCTTGGAACTGACGGGCACGAATTATCCGGCGGGCAGAAGCAGCGTTTGGCGATCGCCAGAATATTAGTCAAGAATCCCAAGATTTTGATTTTCGACGAAGCCACATCGTTCCTTGACAGCCAGAATGAAGCGCTTATTCGGAACATGATGAGGGATATGTCGAAGGGTCGGACGCTTATAATAATCGCCCATCGTTTATCAACCATCAAAAATTGTGATAAAATCGCGGTTTTAGCGGGCGGCGTTGTCGCAGGCTTTGATACTCACGACGTACTGATTAATAGTAATGAAACGTATATAGACTTATTCCACGAACAGTGCATAGGAGATGAATTGTATGAACCGGCTAAATACCTTTAAGGCATTAACTCGGGATATAGCTGGAATTAGGAAGCCGTTGATTGCGCTTGGTTTTTTCAAGGTGTGGAACTTAATATTCGGGCTTATTCCTTTGTTTTTGTATTCGTATTTGGTGAATCGCGTTTTAGTGGATAAAAATATGAACGAGCTTGCGCCTGTCATCATCGGTTATCTGGCTGTGTTCCTGTTCGCGACGATCGGAATCGCAATCAGCAAGAGGTTCTCAAACCGGTTGATACTGAAATATGACCTGAGAATTAAGAATAAATTGCTGAAAAAGTATACCAGCCTTGATCAAGATGTATATAGTAAATATAGCATTGGCGACGTTAAGAGTCGGATAGAAAGCGATTCTATTGTTGCCGGGAATTTTTTTACGGCCCATATATTGGATCTTATTTACGGCGTCGTATACGCTGTTGCGCTGGCGGTTATTTTGCTATGTTACGATTGGCGGATCGCGCTGATCAGTTTTGTTTTTGTTCCGATATCTTTTTTGACGGTTAATTTTGTGGGAGGAAAATCGAAAAAAGCCAAAGAGGAACTATGGAAACTGCAAACAAAGTATGAAACCTTTTTACACTCGAATATTCAAAACTGGAAAGATATCAAGATTAACAACCTTGAGGACACGCAACTTGATGAATTAAACGGACACTATAAGAAGATAAGGCCTATTTGGTTTCTAAGCGAGCTGTATTCACATCTAGGGATTACCTATTCATTCTTCACGAAAAACTTCATTACCCAGTTGTTTATCTATTTTATTGGCGGATTATTCGTAATTAATGGTTATTCGCAAGTCGGTGTGCTGCTCGTTTTTATTAGCTTTTACGGGCAGTTTTTCGGGAATATAGAAAACATTAGTCATTCCATAATAAACTTTAAGAATGATTCGGTGAATATCGAAAAAGTTGTCGAGATACTGAATTTAGAAGTAGGTAAGAGACCCTATAAGAAAATTGACGGAGCAGATATTCATGTTGAAAATCTGATATTTACATATGGGGGAAACGATTCATTTACTCTTGACGGTATTTCGTTCTCCGTGACTAAGGGTGAACATCTGGCAATCGTCGGAAAAAGCGGTAGCGGCAAGTCTACCATCGCTAAGCTGTTGACAGGGAAGATTAAACCGCAAGGTGGTATTGTACGCATTGGAGGCATTGATATACATGCGGTGAACAGCGAGAGCCTGTCAGAAAAAGTTAGTATCGTTGTGCAGGAGCCAGTTCTGTTCAATATGACGATCAGAGAAAACCTATTACTGGCAAAGGCCGACGCAACTGAGACGGAATTGATAGATTGCTGCCGAAGAGCGAGTATTTATGACTTCATTGAAACCTTGCAAAATAAATTAGATACAATAATCGGAGAAAAAGGTGTAAAACTTTCAGGGGGCCAGAGACAGCGCCTATCTATTGCCCGTGCGTTTTTACAGGACAGGGACATCATCATTTTTGACGAAAGTACAAGCGCTCTTGACAACGAAAATGAGAATGACATCATTACAGAGCTCAAGAGCCTTTCATCGGGAAAAACCATGATTTCCATTGCTCACCGTTTATCTACTATATTGGACTGCGATAAGGTGATGGTTTTAAAAGAAGGAGCGATGGTAGCTTTTGATACCCATGACAACCTACGTAACAGAAACGAAACCTATGATTTGCTTTTCCAAAATCAGTATGTAGCAGGTGGAAATGTTGTTGCAAAAGATCTCGCTCAAGGTCGGAACCAGCCTATCAAAATATAGCTACTTGTATCGAATATTTTCAGATAGGGATGTTAATTTCCCAATATCTAATATTTTGATGGATTCATCTGTTCTTTCAATAATACGATCGTCTGCCCATTTTTTGAGAATACGATTTACATGACGATTCGTTGTGCCAATCAAATCAGCAACATGTTGCACATTTTGAACGGTTAAATAATCGTTATTGACACTTTTGGATTGTATTGTACATAAATAGGCGGCCAGTTTTACGCTAACAGAAGCTAGAGCATTTACTCTTGATAACGTCGTACAAGTTTTTAATTTAAAGGATAATTCTTTTAATAGGAGTTCCGTAAATGCTGCATCAAACTTCAAAGTCTTTTCATAAAAGGATAGGGGAACAAATAAAAAATAACAAGTTTCTATGGCGCGACAATTGGATTGAACGGTACACTGCTGGAATATCTCAATATCACCTAAGATGGATGGAGCGGTTGAACGACGGAGCAATAGTTCTTTGCCATTGCTTTCAGGACTTGTCACATAATAAGAGCCGCTTATTAAAAAATATAACCCTGCTATGTGATCGCCAACCGTTAATATCGTTTCGTCTGCGTTATAGCTCTGTATATGAATTTCCTTTAAGTTGTCAGATGTAAATGGATAATGATAGATTGTTTCAAATTGTTTGATGAATTTTTCCATTTTACGGGACACCGGTCCTTTTCATAAATCTTCTTACCTTATTATAGCCAACTCGCTTCGAGACCGTAAGTATAGACAAACCCTCAAAAAAAGTTATATCCTTTAATTGATTTTGAAACACTTCAAGTGGGGTATAAAAGGATGAAAGCAGTAATGGATCAAAGGAAATGGCATTGGATGGACTATTTTCTATTTCTCATGCGTACGACATGGTTTTCTTATAATGGGCACGCGATATTCGTTAGTACGATTGGTTCAGAAAAGGGGGTTTTACTTTTATGGGCTAGTTGTTCTTTTATCATACCCCATCTATTTTATCGGCCTGGGCGTATAAAGTTCCAATATTATTTAATGGCCGAGGTGTTGTTAACGGGTTCTTTGTTTATTTACTTATCGAGCCAGCATGAAATATCAGCGACTTACAGTTTTTTACTCGTGCCGATCCTTACCGTTGCTTATGCTTGTCAAACTAAGCCATTAATTTGGTTAGGACCTTTCTTAGTAATTGGTACTTGGGCCTGCAGTCTCTTCATTAATAAGGATTTCTTTGCACTTTTCATTGACACAATTATTTTCTATGGTATTGGGTTTTGCTTAGGAAGGATGACCATCGTCAATAAAGCGAATAAAGAGTTAATTACTTCTATTGAGGAAAAAAACAAGGATTTGGAATATTACTCGAAAAAGATTGAAGAACTGACGATTAAGGAAGAACGAAATAGAGTTTCACAAGATTTGCATGATACTGTAGGCCATATTTTCACATCAGTCATAACAAGTTTGGATGCCCTTCCTTTTCTATATCAGGCAGATAAACAAGAAGCAGAAAGAAGTATAAAAGAGATTTCAGATTTAGCACGAAATGGATTGAACGATGTGAGAAAGACAATTCACCATATGTCTCCAACGGACCAAAAGACACTTGTTGAGTCCGTGACAGAATTGATTGCTGATTTTATGAAACACACATCAACGGATATACACCTGAATGTCGAAGGGGAAGCAGTCAAAGTCAGTGAAAGGGTAAAGTTCGCCATGATCCGTTGTATACAAGAAGGGCTTACAAATGCGAAAAGACATGGTGAGGCCACTGTTATTAAAGTAAATATCTCGTTTAAACAAGAAGAACTGATCGTTCTTATCGAAGATAATGGATATGGTTGTAATGAATTGAATTTAGGATTTGGCTTACGCTCCATGAAAGATCGAATATCGGCATTAGCAGGTACAGTTAACTTTTATTCTAAATTGAATTATGGCATGAGGATCACGTGTAACATACCTATGGCAAAGGAAGTTTAACGATCATGATTAAAGCGGCAATCATTGAAGATCAAGAGATTTTAAGAAAAAGCTTAAAAATAGTGATTGAAAATATTTCTGACATTAAGATTGTTGGAACTGCGGAAAATGGAGAAGAGGCCATTGCTTTATGCGAAAGGGAAAACCTTGATGTTCTTTTAATGGATATTCAAATGCCGGTAATGGATGGGGTAAGGGCGACAGATGAAATTAAAAAACGTTGGCCCCATATTAAAGTGATCATCCTTACTACTTTTCAAGATGTTACTCATGTTTTGAATGCCTTAAATGCTGGTGCAGAGGGTTACATATTAAAGGCGGTTGATCCAGAATATTTAGTTCAGGGAATTAAAATGGTGTATCACGGGGGTTCCCTCATTCCTCAACAATTAGCAAAAGAGGTATTTGGCCAGATACAATCAAGTAATAACTCACAATCGGAGCAACACTCGGATCAAGACCATAATTCTATGAATCATCCATATGATTTAAATCATCAAGAGATAAAAGTTTTAAAATGTTTAACCCAAGGACTGTCTAATAAAGACATTTCAGAAAAAATGTTTCTCTCCATGGGAACAGTGAAAAATTATGTCTCTACCATTTATTCAAAATTGAATGTAAAAAACAGATCTTCCGCTATTATTAAAGCCATGGAAGAGAGTCTTATAGAAGATAAGAAACCTTAAGTAAGGGTGTAGATAAAGTTAATTGACTTTGTCTACACTCTTTTTTGATTGCAGCCCCTTATTAAACAATTAGCCAAAGGTCATAATTTTTCGTTTTATTAAAAAATATTTATGACTTATTCATGACTTACCGGCACTACAGTATATTACCTTTCATTTGTAGAGTATGTAGTAAGGGGGAGTTAAGATGAAAAACATAAAGAGATTCATAAAATATGTCGGTGTAATCGGAGTGTTTATTATTATAATACTGGCAATAGCACTTTTCAGGCCTACATGGACCTCGAATATAAAAGGGGATAACAGTACTAGCGTCTTAGAACAAGTTAAGATCAACGGTACAAAACAGCAAATTATGATTCGAGGTCGTGATCTAAATAACCCGGTCATTATTTATGTACATGGGGGACCGGGCTGTTCCGAAATTCCTTATGCAGCTAAGTACGAGGACTTATTAGAAAAGGATTTTACTATCGTTAATTACGATCAAAGAGGAAGCGGCAAGTCATATCATTTTAATGAGGATTATTCTAATTTAACGGCAGATTTACTAGTAGATGATTTATTAGAACTTACGGATTATATTTCGAAACGATTTGGTAAAGAGAAAGTGATCTTAATGGGTCATTCGTACGGCACATACTTAGGAACAATGGCTGCTTATAAAGCTCCAGAAAAATATGAAGCCTATATTGGGGTTGGTCAGATGAGTAATATGCAAGAAAGTGAAATAGATAATTTGAATAATACGATAAGTGAAGCGGAAAAAGCCGGAAATACAGAAGATGTGAAGTACTTAGAGGGGGTCGCTGAAAAAATACATGCTGGAGAGGCAGTGACTCCAAGAGGTTATGTGTATAAGTACGGCGGCGCGACAAGACTTATTAATATGTCGGATGGCGATATACTATTAAGTCGTGAATATAATTTATTAGATTCAATTCGCTATACATATGGAGTTGCTAATTCACAAGAACGACTTGTAAAAGAAACCTTGGATAAGCCGCTACCTAAGATGATCGCAAAATTAGATTTACCATTTTATTTTGTAATGGGTAAATACGACGCTATGACATCATCTAATGCAGCAAAAAAGTATTTTGACAAGATTGAAGCAGATCAAAAGGGGTTCATTTCTTTTGAAGAGTCAGCTCATTATCCAAATTTTGAGGAGAAAGAAAAGTTTTATCAATGGATGTGCGATACTTTTATAAAGTAAAATAAAGCGAGAGTAGACCTAATGATGCATATCAGGGGTCTACTCTTTTTTGTCTTAGTCCGGAGATGGGTGCTTACGAGCATAATTCGATTCTCGATCAGGTTCTTCTTTTTGCAATTAGCGAAATAAGTGTGAGGTTTATTATGAAAAACGTTCCTAGACTTAAGGTAGTATATTGATTGGTAAAGAAGGATCTAAGCGTAAAATCTCAAGTTCAAAAATTGGAAATGACGTTTTGATTGATATATAGCCGATTAACGGAGGAGATACGATGGAACTTTTACAGGAAATCATGAATTTACATAAAGGCGGCAAGCTGGAAACAACGTTAAAGAATCCGATTCGCAACAAAGAAGACTTAGCCAAAGTTTATACCCCAGGTGTCGCTAAAGTGTGTGAGGCTATCGCCCAAGATGATAATCAGGCCTATGAGCTAACGACCAAAAAAAATACAGTCGCAGTCATTTCCGACGGGACGGCGGTGTTGGGGCTCGGCGACATTGGACCTAAAGCAGCGATGCCGGTCATGGAGGGAAAGGCCGCGCTGTTTAAACAGTTCGCTGATGTGGATGCTGTACCAATCTGTCTTGATGCGAAGGATGTGGAAGGAATCATTTCTGTCATTAAGGCGCTTGCGCCAACTTTTGGCGGGATTAATCTGGAGGATATTTCTTCCCCACGCTGCTTCGAGATTGAGAAGAGGTTAAGAGAAGAATTAGATATCCCGGTCTTTCATGATGATCAGCATGGAACAGCCATTGTTGTGCTCGCCGGATTGCTAAACGCGCTGAAGGTATGCAAGAAGAATTTGAAAGACGTCAAAATTGTCGTGAACGGTGTCGGAGCTGCCGGTATCTCAATTTCCAAAATGCTGCTGCACGCTGGTGCCGTGAATCTGATAGGAGTTGACCGTCAGGGTGCGATTAGCCGAAACTTGCAGTACGATCGGCCGCATTGGAGCGAATATGCCCAAATCACCAATCCGAATATGGAAACCGGTAAACTGTCGGAAGCTATTAAAGGAGCAGATGTATTTATCGGTGTATCGGCACCGAATATGCTTACCGTAGAGGATCTTAAGAATATGGCGGAGGATCCGATCGTATTTGCGATGGCCAATCCAACGCCGGAAATTGACCCTGCGATTGCGGCTCCGTATGTAAGAGTAATGGCGACGGGCCGTTCAGACTTCCCGAATCAAATTAATAATGTATTGTGTTTTCCTGGTATTTTCAGAGGCGCGCTAGATAGTGAGGCTACAGATATTACCGATGAGATGAAGCTTGCAGCGGCAGAAGCTATCTCTTCTGTGATTGATCCGGATCATTTAAATGAAAACTATATTATTCCAGATGCTTTTGATACACGTGTGGTAGAAAGAATTCGTAAGGCTGTTGCTCTAGCTGCGTTGAATAGCGGCGTAGCTCGTAAATGCATCTATTAACACGTTCGAGAACGATGACTAGTGCTTAACTATGGGGAAGTTTAAGACAATGAAATATGCATTTGGACCTCAAAGTTATATCAATTCGTCCTCGTAAAAAAAGCCAACTTTCGAACTCATTCGTAGTTGGCTTTTTTACATGTGCGTAACGCATGGCGATTAACTAGGTGGTGAGCTTCACTGTGAGATGTCAGATCCTAAGCTGATCATTGAAGAAGGAGAGAGTTAGCGACCGACCCCTCCTGTCTGAATCCACCTGGACAGACCGGTGAATTTTATGTCAATCAACGTATTTCATTATGTTATAGGAACTTATAAGAAGGCTGTTTTGGCCGCATGCGAAACTTTACAAATTCCTCCTCCTTTTCAATTTGAAAATAGATGTTGTTTTTTAGTAAATATTCAAGAGGATGACCTGGTGGTTCCCCAAATGAGTGTCCGGGGTATATAAAAGAATAAGGCGATATAATTTTTCTAACTTTCTGAACGCTGTGGAAAATCTCGTGTGGATCACCACCCAAAGTATCACACGTACCGCAGCCCTCAATAAAAACCGTATCACCAGTAAAGCAACTGTGTTGAAGCACATAGCAGGCACTTCCTACCGTATGTCCTGGAGTTAACATAATAGATATAGGGGTTTCTCCTAGAAATAATGTATCTCCATCCTTTAATGGAATTAGGTTCTTACAGGTGAAACGATAAAAATCAATTTCTTCCTCTGACATGTAAATTTTCGCGTCCGGAGCGTAGTGATCTAATAATGGATTTACTAAATTTGTGTGATCTAGGTGGGAATGGGTAAGGAAGATAGAAGTTAAACGAATATCTAACTGTTGAATACAGTGGGTTATAAATTGGTAGTTCCAAGCAGGATCAATGAGGGCTGCTTGACGGGTATGTAGGTCTACAACGAGGTAAACGTAATTGATAATTGATGAATTTCCAACTCTAATCATGTATACAACATAAGTTGAGTTACCTTCTTCATACATCTTCTTGATATTACCTGCAATTACCATTTGTGAGCCTCCATGCTTAGAGTTCTATTGATTCAACTAATTGATTAACTTCGATATTACCATTAGATTTAACCACGACTCGATTGTTGAGGTGTATCTATTATTTCATTAGTGTCTTGGTCAGGACTAAGTGATTCTTGATTTAGATTAGCCGCGTCTTCTGAGAGCGTCTTGTGTAAATAGGTAACTAGAAAAAGGAAGACCCTTTCTTGTACAATTAAGTCACTTTACAGAAAAGAGGTCTTCCTTATAAATCATTTTACAACAGATTTGGTCCAAGCTCTAGTCGCGAAAACAAGGTGTGACAGGAAGTTCTTCGTAGCCACTTAGAATCAGCTATGAACCTTGATCAGCGATCTATTCACCTACCAATAATAAAACTCACATATGACAAATACGCCAACGACGAGGGCCACAAGACAACAATCCAAACTCCCAGAAGCATCATCGTCAACCATGTTTCATCTTTCGCAATCAGAACAATCTTCCAATAACCCATAAAAAGTCCACCACAGAGTTATCTCAATTCATCCTCGTAAAATAGTAGGGAATAATGAGGATTCTAGAAGATTCAGTATGGCTGAAAAGTAATTGATGAGAATCTTTTATTTGTTCAGGGAATGAATAGATGATAGAAATAAGCATAATTTTTAAAAAAGTATCTTTTAAAATTATGTATAACTTTCCTCTAAATTACTTGTTCATATAATATAATCCAAAAAGAAGGAATGTAAATGAAAGCATCAAAAAAGTTGAAATCTAAGTTTTTTGGCATCCTATCTCTAGTAATTTTCAGCATGTTTACTTCAGTATCATTGGTATCAGCAGGATCGGGAGCTTCGGCAAGTACCAGTATGTATAAGACTAGTGGGTACTTACAAGGTGGAGTTAGCGTTGACGCTGGTTATGAATTCGTTCCAGGTCCAATTAGGGCATATTTTGAGTTATATAAAGATGGTACTTTTCTTGGATCGAAGCAGGGTCAATATCTTTCTAGAAGTGCTGTTGCTCTTGTTACAGACAAAGCTCACAGTCAATCAGGTTTGTATACAATGACATGGTCTGGACGAGTTGGAGGTTACTACTCGGATCGAAGTGACTGGTCTGATGCTGGACAAACAAGTTATTATTGAAACTAACTATTTTTAAGGAGGGGTATTAATAATGAGAAAAATGAATAGAAAGCTCATAATCCTTACATCCACCATCCTCGTTTTGATAACTGGTACAAGTGTATATGCAAGTGATGCTTTTTCTTCCCTTTTTCCAAATGTAAGTTCCGAACACCAAGATGAAGCGAAAGCAGTTCAAGATCGTTTAACTCAATCATGGAATAAAGGACGGGAAATAATACTAGAAAATGAAGGGGGAAAGGAATTTGCAATCAGCAGTGAAATTAGCAAAGAGGAAAATTTATCAAACTGGACGTTTATAGATTTCACTAAGCTTCCTGATAAGGTATCTTCTTTTTCTACTAAAGAACGATCTTCTTTTCTAGAAGCTTTTTATGGTGAGGAGAGAAAAAATAATCTTGAAGTAGGCGATTATGTACCAGCCTTACTAATGAATCCAAATAATTCACAAGCTTTGGTGTACTGGGAAAAAGCAAATGGTTCATACGTTGTGATGGACTTGAAGACTAAAAGTGATGATTCTAGTTCTTGGTATGTAAATAAAGTTAATATAATTGAGGCCCCGAAAAAATAGACAATTTCCGATAGTACGGGTAAATTCAGAGTGTCATGGAGGGCGCTATTATTTAAAAATAATTATGAATTAGCTGATTATTGATGAACCGAGGAGAATATGGATGAGGAATATATCCGAAAGTGCTAGAAAGTATTTGAGTTCGCTCAATCTGCCGTTAGAAATCCCAACATATCATTATCTGGAGCAAATATGCCATGCCCATTTAAATGCTTTCCCGTTTGAAAACATCAGCAAAATGCTTTATTTTCGGGATCGAAACCGCATCGGTTTTGACATTCCTCCATTCGAAATATTTATAGAGAACTATAATGAATATCATTTTGGTGGTACATGTTACACGTTGAATTCCAATTTCATGCGTTTGTTAAAAGAAATAGGCTTTGAATGTTATCACATTATGCTGGGCAAAGAGCATATGGGGATTATCGTAGTTGTGGATCAGGAGCGGGTTTATGTAGACTGTGGTGCGGCTGCACCGTTTTTTAAACCTGTACGGTTTGAAAGTGACCATCAAAATGCTTCACAATTTGGAAATGATCCGATTCGGAAGGCATTTGCTTGATTTTGTGGAAGACCACACGCTGGACTGGTTTGATGAAGAGATTGAGTCATTGCGGCAGACAGTTAGTGAAATGGAATGTTTTCAGAATCCAGCAACGGATATCGTACATAATGATTTGAACTGGCAAAATATTTTAGTAAGCGATGAATCTCACTTTTGGATCATAGATTGGGATGACTTGTCGGTAACAGGGGATGCCGCGATGGACTATTCCGTGTTTCTGTGGCCATTATATGGCACCAAAGAATGGCTAGCGTACAAAGAACAGCTGATTCGTTTGGCAGGTGAGGAAACGTTTGAACGGATGGAGGTCTATTTTAGGGCGAAACTTCTCGATGACGTTATTGATGTGCTTGCCGATTATGTCGAGGCGGAAAGTATACCTGATATGAAAGAAGCAGCGCAAAAACGGGCGAAAGAAATCCATCTGCGGGCATACCCTGAATATATAAGACGTTATGGAAGCAGAGGCTGATGGAATACAGAAAAGGCACCATATTTTTAAAAAATTGAAGGATTTCGTTAGACATGGGGACTTCTTGCGTTATATAAGGTAAGATGCAATCTTATTTTGGGAAGCAGAGGTATAAAAAGCGAAGCTAAACAAGCTTTCCAAGCAGGACTTTATTTTTTACAAAAGCAACATAGAGCTGATAAACAAACTCCAAGACCATCAAACTAAGGTTTCGGATGATACGATTATTGATAACATGGTGCAAAAAGAGTTAACCGTAAGTTATGCCAAGATTTTAGGGCTTAAAGTGACTCCTGAGGAAGTAGATGCGGTGATCGAGCGGGAAAGGTCTTCCCTTAGCGATTCATCGACTACAGGGGAAAATAACGAAACAGTACGTGAAATTATGAAGCAGCGTATTCGCACAACAGTGTCCCAAAAACAAAAGCAAATTAAATCTAACGAAACTACAGAGCGCTATTTAGGATAAAAACGGTCTAAAAGGTAATTATTTAGCTTAATAGCGATACCCAGTTTCGTTAAAATTTCTGACGAATTCGGTTTTTACTTTATGTTGGGGCACCGTTTCCTCCCATTTGCCATGAGCTAAAAAATGGCCGAGTGTCGTACGATGGCAATGGCTGTACTCCTCCAGATCCACGACCTTGCCGCGAAACCTTCCAGATACTTTTGATACACGAGTGGTAGAAAGAATTCGTAAGGTTGTTGCTCTAGCTGCGTTGAATAGCGGCGTAGCTCGTAAATGCATCTATTAATACGTTCGAGAACGTTGTATACCAGCTAACAGTTACAGATCGAAAGCCTAGCACAATGATGTGCTAGGCTTTCTTCAATCTTCAAAACAAATATTAGTTGGCTACTGACCGGGGATTAGGGTGAATACTCAACCTAACACAACAAAACTTTCCTTAAACCAATCCGTAATTTGTTCTAACCTAGTCAATCCTTCTTCTGGGGATGCACTTTCAAAAAAGAAAGAAGCAATGGAATCAGCACTATGTTTAGCTGTTTCTATTTTGTCACCTTTTTTAATAGGGATTTTATAGTCGACAATAAAATTAAAAGGTATATTTTCAGGTCTTTGTATAACTTCGCCGTTTCTAGGTGGGAATAAGATCCACCCTCCATATTTATCAGAAATATTTTTTTCGAAATCGACGGGCAAATTACATTCAAGTCTTGACCAGGTTTCTAGTAGATCCATGCCATAGATTAATTTATTGGTATCATTGATCCCGGGTCCACCAATACGACTAGCAATCTCACACAAATAAATATCATCATACTTATCAACAAAAAATTCAGCATGGAATGGTAATATCGGGGCATCTGGAAAAGTACTCAAAATGCTTTTTAGGGATCGTTTTAAATTCTGCGAAATTTCTGTATTTTGATTCACAAATATACTACCTAGAGGTGATCCATCCTTAAAGGAGACACACTCATTGATATACTTTCCAATTGTGAGGTATTTTAGATCGCCGTTTACCACAATGCCATCTAAATGGTACATATCACCGTAAATAAAAGTCTCGATCATCTGATTATTATATTTATTATTTCTGAGATATTCATGGAGCTCTTCAAAATTATTGATTTTAGTGACACCAATGGATCCTCCCAAATCAATAGGTTTGATTATTATTGGGAATCCATGGGCTCTGATAAAACTCAATATATCGTTAATAGAATGGATCTCACAGAAAGCTGCTGTTTTTACTCCTGCCTTTTGGGCTAGCTGCTTCATTAGATATTTATTTCGATAAGCTAATGCACTTTCTCTTTTTTGTCCTGGAATTTCAAGGTATTCCCTAATGTCAGCTACACGAACAATGTCCATTTCAGTAATGACTATTATCGACGAAAAGTTAAATTTCCGATGAAGTTCTAATATAGTTATATCTAAGCTACAATTCGCTTCGAATTCTGGTACAACTGCAGCGTATAAATATTCTGATGCATCTTCCATTTCAACCTGTGAAATTACAACTAGATCCTCGACCTCTTTAAGCCACTTTCTATAATCATACTTATTTCTCTTGTTCCTATTAATAACAAGAACTGCCATCAGCATCACTCCAATAAAGGAATTTATGGTTTGGTTTTCCAATATTCATATGTTATAGCATTTGATATGTAAAATCAACATATTTTTTTGATAAAAATGTAAAAAATAATAGTATATTGAAATATATACATTTATATATTATAGTTATCAATATATTACCTTGGGAACTATTTTATGGGATAATTCTGAAGAAAGTTGTCGGCTGGATCATACAAAAGTGATATAGGAGGGCTTATGAAAATACCTAATATGCATGCAGCTATTTGGACGGGCAAAGAATTTGAATTAAGAGAAACAAAACTGTATCGTGATAATTCGACAGTTGTGAAAGTTCTTGGATCTGGTGTTTGTGCAACGGACAGACATCTAATGGAACTTTCGGATTCTGGGGAGAGAAGTTTTGGGCATGAGGTATTAGCCGAAATTGTAAGAATAGGGGATAATTTGAATTCGGTAGGAGGGCATAAACTAAACGTTGGTGATAGGGTTGTAGTTACACCAGGGGTGCCTTGTTGCGAATGTGAAATATGTGGAACATATGCAGGGCATGAACATCTATGTGGCAGTCGGAAATCACATGGTTTTGGGAGATATTCTGCAAACAAATATTTCCCGACCGGTGGTTATTCGAATTATATGGAGTTAGTTGACGGATTGTGGGTTGTAAAGATTGACGATGATATGACTTTTGACGAAGCTATGTTTGCTGAACCGGTTGCAATTGCTACCAAAGCGGTTGAACGAGGTATTGGGGGATCAAAACAAGAGTTCGAAATTGGTGCTGGGGTATCTATGCGTGCAGCAGTTATAGGACTTGGCCCAATTGGATGTGCAGCAACATTCGTTTTGAAATCCATTGGAGCAGAGGTGGTCGGGTTTGATATAAACGAATGGAAGGGCTCGAAAGTTGGATCAATTTTTGACTTCCCTACCCTTGCAATCCCAGAAAATCCACAAGAAGCTAGGGAAGCCATCAAAGCGAAATATGATCTAGAATATGATTTAATTATTGACTCTACTGGTAGTCCAAGAGGTCTGGAATTAGCTATTCTACTTGCAAGACGTGGCGGTAGAATTGTCGAAGTTGGTGCCTTTGCCCCAGGGTCAAGCAGTTTTATCAATCCAGCTGATATTTGTACTAAGGAACTTGAAATAGTCGGTTCTTTAATGTCCCCTGTTTATACCTATAACAAAGTACTGCGATTGTTAAGAAAGTTTAGGCAGTACGATTTGACAAAATTACATACACACACTATCTCATTAAATAATATGAATGAATTGCTTGATATTATACATGAAAACAAATTTATAAAAGTCGGAATTGAAGTATAAAAGGAGTTGAATGAATGATGATAGATCAAACCATTCAAGTAGATTATCCAAAGCTTGAAATAACTGGATTGGATCTTAAGTTTCCAGTCAGTAGAGTATTTGGAATTGGACGTAACTTCTCGGAAAAAGTTGAATCAGAGCAAAAGAATGAAAACAATGTAGTTTTGTTTATGAAGGATGCATTCATGCTTTCGGATGCAGATTTAGGTATTATGTATCCCAATAACTCAGATCAACTTAGATATGAAATTGAATTAGTTGTTGCGATTGGACAACATGGTAAGAATATAGATCCTGAAGAGGCTGATGACTACATTTATGGATATGGTGTAGGAATTGACTTTACAAAATATGACCATCAGGATATTGCTAAAAAAAATGGTTGGCCATGGGATCAAGGGAAATCGTTTGAGGGTTGTGCTCCGATTTCCTCTATTTCAAAGAAAGAGGATTTTCAACCCAATGCTAATCGTATTTGGTTAAAGAAAAACGATGAGTTGGTACAGGATGGAACTTTGGGTCAAATGATCTGGTCTGTAAACGAAGTTGTTGCACTGATTTCAAGACGCTTTAATTTGCAACCTGGTGACTTAATCTTTACCGGCACTCCAACGGGCATTGGTATGGTAACTAGGGGTGATGTATTAGAAGGTGGAGTAGAAGGTCTTTCTACAATAAAGGTAAAAGTAAATTAGAGGAAATAAATTAGATAGGGGACGCATATGAACATGCTTAGTAAACATTTAATTTGGAAGGATACAGGATTTGTCGTTCAAGAGAAGGAAATTCAAACTCGTAAACGGACGGTTGTAAAGGTCATTTCTTGTGGCTGGTGTGGGACTGATACACATAATTTGAATGAATCGAATATTTCAAATTTATCGCTGGGCCATGAAACACTAGCGGAAATTGTTCATCTAGGTGAAAATCACAATGTCGTAGGTGGAAGCAAGTTAGCCGTTGGAGACAGAGTAATTTTGATCCCAGGTAAGAGCTGTGGTGTATGTGAGCATTGCACTACTCACTCGGCTCAAGGTAATCTTTGTGACCATCGGACAGCCCATGGGCATAGTTATTTTGCACAGAATGAATTTTTTGCAGCAGGTGGGTTTTCCTCAAACATTGAATTAATGGATGACGTATGGCTAGCTAAGGTGCCTGATTCTATTCCAAATGAGATTGCTGTTTTGGCAGAGCCACTTGCAGTTTGCATTAGAGCAGTTGACCGAGCAATTTCAGGTACTAGGCCAGATAGAGATTTGGGAGCGGTAGTAGCAGGAAGGGCGGCTGTAATCGGCTTAGGGCCAATTGGTTATCTAACCTCCTACGTGTTGCTAACAATGGGTTTTGATGTAGTTGGATTTGAACAATCCCCTTGGCGTTGTGAATTTGCTGAAAAGGAACTTGGAATTAAGGCAATTACGTTGCCCATTAATGATCACAACAAAATTAATGAGTACAATCTAAAAAATTCTTCGACTACGGATTTTGATGTAGTATTCGAGTGCGGGGGAACTGTATCGGCATTTGTTGCTTCGCTTTTGGTGGTACGCAAAGGTGGAAGAGTAATTGAGATGGGAAATTACTTTCAACATGAAACTGCAGAGATTGACCCATCTTGGATATGTAAGAAGGAAATTGAAGTGATTGGATTCAAGTTTGGTAATCCATTCACCTATTTAAAAGTGTTTAACCTTCTGAATCGTAATTCAACAGAAGCATTGAAAAACATGACATTCGAAATAAAATTAAGCGACCTCAACAAAATATTAACCATTGATCATCAAAACTTGATGAAAGTGGTTGTAACAAATGATTTATAAAAAATGGGGAGTCATATTTGATTTAGACGGTGTCCTTATTGATAGTACTAATGTAATGGAAATTGCATTTACGTATGCTTTTCGCCACTTCTTTCCGACCAAAATGGTCCCATTCGAGGAATATAAAACTCATATGGGAAAGGGATTTCAAAAGATAATGAGTGAAATGAACCTTCCTATTGAAATGCATCCCTTGTTTAAAGAAAAAAGTACTGAGCTTGCTTCTAATATTAAAGTGTTTGAAGGCGCTATTGAAACTTTAAACTTACTTCAGGAAGCAAACTGTTACATTGGCTTGGCTACCGGAAAGGATTATGCAAGAACAGTGCAAATATTAGAAGAAAAAGGGATGGACAAATTTTTTGATAAAATTGTCACTAGCGATATGGTTGAAAATAGCAAGCCACATCCCGAATCAATAGAAGTGCATATGGAAAATTCCCGATTAACCGCAAACGACTTTATTTTTATTGGAGATTCTGTTTCGGATATTCAGTGTGCAAAAGCGGCATCGGTTCGCTCAATTGCAGTAACATGGGGAATGGGACAAATTGATGATTTAAAAAATGAAAATCCTGGACATATGGTTAATGATTTTTTGGAATTGAAAGAAGTGTTAGAACTCATTATCCAAATAAATCATTCTAATGTATCTTGAGGAAATGCATGGTTATACGAGACGAAACAAATCTCTAATTGTTTCGTCTCGTGTAATTTGGAATTGATTATGAGTAAGTATTTTGTACATAGATTGAGGTGTGATTAATGAATGTTTTGATGATAGGTTGCGGATGGATTGCTGAGACTGTATATTTATCGAACTTCATAGAAAACGAGAAAATTAAACAAATTTACGTGTACGATCTTGATATTAAAAAAATTCAAAATAAGCTAAACAAAAATTCAAAGATACAATGTTTAGAATCGTTTGAAAACACAAAATTCGAATTTGATTATGTATTCATTTTATCTCCAAACTTTTTACATGCAGAAACCATAAAAAAATTTATAAACCAAAATGTTCGTATATTTGTTGAAAAACCGATTTGTATAAATCAATCAGAAATGAACGAACTCGTTAGTTCTTTGAAGAATACCAACGTATCGCTTCACGTTAGTGCACCATTTAGATACAGACAGGATTTTAAGGAAATAAAAAAGCTTGTTGATGATTACCAATTCGGTGATATCTATCATGTCGAATTGTCGTGGGTAAAACGTCGTGGGACCCCCGGAACACCATGGTTTACAAATAAAAAGCTTTCTGGGGGTGGAGTATTAGCAGATATGGGCCCTCATCTTATGGATTTGTTTTATTGGTTATTCGGATATCATGAACCGCTTAAATACCTGAGTAGTGGATCTGCATTTTTTTTGAACTCAGGAGATGCCTATTCCAATTGGCATGATCAAAATGCCAATAGAGAACAAGGTGTATGTGATGTAGAGGATAATTGCTTTTCATTTATTTCTTATAAAGATATCAGCCTTAGTCTGAATACTACTTGGGCAAGTAATATCGAAAATGATTATATGCATCTCAAAATTTGGGGAACCAAAAGTGTTTCAGATATTTTTACTTCAATTGGTTTTTCTACAAACACCTTATACAAAGAAACAATAATTAATTTATCATCTGATGGTGAAACAAAAACGACTTGTTTGGAAATTGGAAACAGGGTGCTTCCATTCCATAACATGCTTACCGACTATATTGATGGGTTTACAGATAATATTCCAAATGGCATGGAAGCACTTAGAAATACAGCTAGTATTTTTAATCTGTACGATAACATGATCACGGTTGGTGAGAAAATTGGGAAATAAATATTTAGTATCTGCATATGCTACTTCTCCATGTTTCGATCATTGGGACCCCTCTGTTGAATCAAATTACTTTACTTATTTATCGCAAAACCCGCACATTTCTGGTATAGAACATCCATTTTTTCTGAATTCTAATAAATATCCAATAGAGTGGATGTTGCGGAATACTCCAGATCATTGGAATATGGCGTTGACAATTCTTCCAGCATTGATGGAAATATCAAAAACAAATCCGGATTTTGGATTGGCCTCCAAAAATGAGATAGCACGAAGCAAGGCTATAGCATTAATAGAGGATGTAAAACATTATGTGGCACGTATGAACCAACTTTTTAACCGGACTATAATAGGGACAATACATATCCAATCTTCTCCTAGAAATAATGACGGCATATTAAAGGGGAGTCAGGATAGTTTTTACCGATCTTTACAAGAAATCGAGCAAATGGGTTGGGGAGACATTCAAATTAATATTGAGCACTGCGATGCTTTTAATTTAAGGAATCCTGTTGATAAGGGTTTTTTGCCTATTGAGCAGGAATTGGAAATCATTAAAGAACTCCAATTTTATGGGATGGTACTAAATTGGGGACGGTCTACTATCGAAACACGTTCTTCAGTGGGCCCATTAAAGCACATTCAATTGTCCAAGGAACATCTTAAGGGGTTTATTTTCTCTGGGTGTACGAATAATTCATTTAGCGAATATGGAGAATGGATTGATAGTCATATTCCACCGAGGAACTTTATCGATTCGGAATATCTAAAATCAGAAAGTTTACTTGGATATGAAGAGATTAAGAGTACACTCTGCGAATTAAATGATAAGGATATTTATTATGGTATTAAGGTCTTAGATAAAAACACTGACAAGCATCTTGAACGTTCAATTGGGATAAACCATGACACGATTAGGGCGATTGAATATGTTCATAAATCTATATCATAAAACGCTGGAAAGGTAAAAACCTTCATCAAAATAAAAATGGATGGTGTTTATTATATGACTCTTTGTGATAATAAGAAAATTATAGTTGTTGAGCCTGGTTCAAGTATGATGTATATCTCTGAAGCAATAAAAATGCTTGGTTATCAGCCTATAGTATTAGCATCAATCAAAGAATACAGTGGAGATCAAAAATCATATCTCGAAAAATCTGGTTACTATGAGGTCGATGCTAAAAGTGTTGATAATATTATCAATTGTATCGAAGAAAATCAACTTACTAATATACATGGCATACTCTCAACGGCTGATCGATATATCATCCCGGCATGCTTAGCAGCTGAGAGACTTGGCATAAAAGGAATGGATCCTGCTTTATTAAAACTAAATAACAAGATTGATGTGTTTAATTTGATCCAAGAATTCAGCCCGTCTTCAATAATTATTAATTATAAGAATATACCGTGGGATGAACTGGATGAAATGTTGCAAAAATATGGCGCTATCGTTGTTAAACCTTCCAAATCTGCAGGTGGAAAGGGAATTATCGAAATTAAAAGTACCGATGGATTATCGACGTTGAATTCATTTTTAATAAATGAGAAAAAGGTAGACTTATTAAATCAAGATTTGATCGTGCAACCTAAACTGGAAGGAACTCTGTACAGCGTAGAAGGATACGTAAAAGATGGGGTTCCAATTTATATCGGTTTATCTAAGAGAACAAGAATTGGTTGTACAGAATCCCGAAACGAATTTCCAACTGAAACTTATAATCCAGAGCTTTTTTCCAAGATGAAGTCAATAGTAGAAGCTTTAATTAAAAGATCGTCATATTGTAATGGGTATTTTCATGCCGAGTTCCTAGCTGATGAACATTATACAGTATTAATTGATGCTAATTTTGGAAGGGTTGGAGGAGGCGGAATTGCATTACAAATCGCTCATTCTTACGGTGTCCCAATAGAAAAGCTATACAGTCATGTTGTCGATATCACTTTACTAGAAAATAAGATTTATAATGGTTCGATATATTGTGGGAGTCGAAGGGATACCATGTTTATTCAATATAGTACAGAATCGAGTGGCGTATTTGAGAATCTCGAAACGAGTGAGCCTTTAAAGAGTTATCACGTTCAAATGGCCGAAAAAGGAAAAAGGCTACAACCAGTGGGCCAAAATAATAATTCACTAGTTGGAATTCTTGTAGGCGATGTGAAAGATGTTTTATTGGATATTACCCACATCACAGTCCATACCGATCAAGGAATATTCACGCCAGTCTATTAAACATAAAGAATCAGAAAATAATAGAATAGGGAGCTACGGACATGTCCACGTTAAGTTATTCATATAGGGTTGTAAATCAAGAATTATCACAAATAGCATTTCTCAATGAGATGGCTTCTGAAATGGAGAGAAAAGGGGAGAAAGTAAAAAAATATTCTGGGGGTGACCCGTCACATTTTCCATCTGAATTAAAGGAGATGCTTTCTTCCACGGAGCTTCTTGCTGACAAGTCCATTATGAATTATTCTCCCATAGCAGGATTTGAAGAGTTACGCACATCTTTAGCTGAAATAACCAATACAAGATACTGTGAGGAAATAAATTACAACAACATTCTTGTGAGTTCTGGGGGGTGTTCGGGGCTATTTCTTTCATTAAAGACCATTCTTAATTCAAATGACAAAGTATTGATCCAAGATCCCAGTTGGGAATACCTACCCAAAATAATAAGAAACTGCCAAGGTATTCCGGTTAATCTTGAGTACTCTTTTTCAGAATGTGATGATTGGAACCAATTGCTCACCGAAGTACGATATCACATACAAAATGGGATAAAAGCTTTGGTAATCAATTCACCACTTAATCCTTTGGGAAAGGTTATCCCAACGCATATTATCAACGAAATGATCAAAATTTGTAATGAATTTAATGTATGGTTCATATCAGATGATGTTACTGTTGATTTCAATTATACAAGCGAGTCCGAGCAAGAAATAACCAACTTACCAAATTATATTTCAGTTCAATCTTTTTCTAAAAATTTGGGCTTAACAGGGCTCCGTTGCGGATATGTAACAGGTTCTAAGGACTTTATCGATCAATTAAAAAAATCACAACTATACACTTTTATGTATCCAAATAGTCTAATGCAGAAAGTACTTTATCGATTCCTTAATCACAGAGATCACTTGTACGAAGATTTCGTTCAAAGCGCGGTAGAGAAATACCGAAAGAGAGCAAATAACTATGCCCAGATTCTTTCCATAATTCCAGCGTTGGAAGTAAAGAGTCCAGAGGGAGGACTATTTCTATTTCCAAGAGTGAGGGAAGGGTATATAATGGATGTTATGGAACTATTAGCCAAGTCTGGTGTCGCGGTTGCTCCTGGAAGTGCATTCAGCCCAAAATATAGTGATTGTTTTAGAGTTTTCCTTGGCGTTGAAGAAGAAGATATTTTGCTATTGCAAGGTAAGCTAGAGAGTTATTTCTTAAAACAACTATAATAATTATATCACTTGGAGGAACTAGATGAGTATCTTAATATTAAACAAGAACGCGCGTTCCAATTCTCCATACGATCTATGGTTGGAGGATTTAAATGAAAAATTAGTTATTTTAACAACAACTGAAGTAGCTCACCAATTTCAAAACGGTAAGTATGAATATGTAGAAGCATTTGATAACTACGAAAATAATGGGAATGTGGAGAAAAGAGCTATCGAACTAAATAAGCTCCACAATTTCAAACGAGTTATTGCCACATCAGAATGCGATATTGTAAGAGCTGGAAGACTGCGCGATGCAATGGGAATAGAGGGGCAGGATTTATTCAGTGCTAATTCATTTCGTAATAAGGTCCTTATGAAACAACTTTTAAAAGAAGGAAATGTGCCTGTCCCCAATTTTTTAGAAGTGAAAACCCCATTAGAACTATTAGACTTTATCTCAACAAATCAATATCCTGTGGTTATTAAGCCAATTTCCGGTAGTGGTTCTAATGGCGTCACCATTATTAATAATGATTATGAACTATCGGAGTTTCTAAAGATTGGCATTAGTGATTGCATAGAAGTAGAACAATTTATTGATGGTGATATGTATCATGTAGATGGTCTTGTTGTAAATGGTCAAATCGTATTTTCTTGGCCATCAAAATATATTAATGGCTGCTTATCATATAGGGATGGGAAGTATTGTGGAAGTACCCTGTTGGAGGTAAATAATCCACTCTATAAACGTCTACAGCAATTTACAAAATCCGTAATAACTGCTTTACCATCACCATCCTATACAACCTTTCATGTGGAGACTTTTTACACCCCAGATGACAATTTAATTCTCTGCGAAATTGCAAGTCGTTCTGGTGGTGGGAGAATAAGGGAGTCCCTCGAGCACGCCTTTGGAATTAATATAAATATGTTATGGGTTAGAAGTCAGTGTAATTTGGATATTGTAATTCCTGATATTCAAGCACCAATCGCACAAACAGCATTTTTGATAGTTCCACCAAAGACAGGAATTTTGCTGGAATTGCCTGAATCTGTTCCTTATGATTGGGTTTGTGATTATTTTATTTCTGGGGTAACAGGAAAAAAATATGAAGGTGCTGGCTCAAGTGTTGATAATATTGCAATTATGATTTTAAAAGGACAAAGCGAAATAGAAGTTAAGGAACGATTAGGAATACTATTTAATTGGTTTACTGAATCGTGTAAATGGGGGTGAGGCAAACAAGTGTCGTTTAAAACATTACATCCCAATGTCAAAATTAGAATAATCATTAATTTTGTGTTAAACACGTCTAATAATATGGTTATTCCTTTTACAGCCATTTATTTTACTAACTTGTTTGGTGCTCAAATAGCGGGAGTTTCAACGATATGCAATGTTATAGTCGCGATTATCTTTTCATTGGTAGGCGGATATTATGCTGATGTTGTAGGCCGAAAGCCTATGTTGTTAATATCCGAATTATTATGTGCCGTATCGTATGCAATTATGGCTCTGGTAATATCCCCATGGGTTCATATGGAGTATTTATTATTGCCCGCTACCCTGCTTGTTAATGCTTGTTGGGGATTGAGCAAACCGGCTTCGGACGCCATGTTGATCGATGTTACAGATGATAAAGTTCGAAAAAAGCTTTACCAAATTACGTACTGGACAGGGAATCTTTCTAGTTCCATTTCTGGTATTGTCGGCGCTTTTATTTTCTCAAAATATAAGTTGCCGCTTTTCGGTATTATTGCTTTTATATTTGTAATATCATTATTCGTCACCAGATTTTTTATTAGTGAGTCATTATTCCCACTTAAAAAGAAATCCGATGGCGAGCGTTCTTCTATAATTCAATTTTTTAAATCAGTCATAATGAATTATGCACAAGTATTTCGTGATCATGTATTTATGTTATATGCTGTATCGTCCATTTTTATTGTATCCATGGAGTTAAATTTAACAAATTACATATCCGTAAGACTTAATCATGATATGCAAAATACCACAGCTGGTTTTATCGTAGATGGATATAAGATGACGGGGTATTTAATTACTTTGAATACTCTTGTAATCGTTTGTCTCTCTTTACCAATCAGCAAAATGTTGAAAAGAAATAATGATACGTTTTTTATGTTTTCTGGATTACTGGCTTATGTAGCAGGATATAGCTACATGGTCGTAGGTATAAATCCAATTTTCTTATTAATTATGATGGCGATTGCGACATTTGGCGAAATTATTTTTATGCCAATTCGGCAAAAAATGCTAATTAACATTATACCCAATGAAAAACGAAGTAGTTACATGGCGGTAAATGGTCTTGTATTTAGGTTAGCCATGTTATTTAGTGGACTTTTTTTGATAATTGGTTCATATATGTCTCAATGGGTCATGCTAATAATCATTACAAGTGTAGGAATACTCGGGATATCAATTATCGCTATTATATTACCTCAACTAAAAGGTACTTCAACTAAAGAGGAATCAGTATTCAAAATGTAATCAGTTTGAAATAATTGATTGAAGAGGAGTAAATACATGATTAGGTCAAACATCCCCAATCTATTTACTTTTATGAACTTATTCTGTGGACTTATGGCAATTGGATTGAGTACAGAGGGCAAAACGAAACAAGCCTTAGTTTTAATCATAATTGGAGTTATCTTGGATTGCATGGATGGGAGAATGGCGAGACTTTTAAAGGTAACATCAGATTTAGGTATTGAACTAGATTCACTTGCAGATTTAATTACTTTCGGTGTTGCACCTGCATTTGTCGTTTATCATATTTGGTTTTCCGAATATGGATTTATTGGATTAATTTTCACTTGCTTGTTTCCTATGTTTGGAGCATACAGATTAGCCCGTTTTAATATTACGACTTCGGAAGAAACGTTATATTATTTTTCTGGAGTCCCAATCACCGCTGCAGGAAGTATACTTGCTATTATTTCATTTTTATCGACTTATTTTGGAGTTATTACTGTTTCGATTATTCTTTTATTGCTTAACTATCTAATGGTGAGTAAGATCAAAATTCCAAGTTTTAAAAAGTTTAAATTTAGCAATCGTTGAAAAATCTAATTTCCCCATATATGCCGCCTCCTCTGAAGTTCAAGGCTATCTTTTGACACGTTGCCTTCAGACCAGATCATTGGTCTGAAGGCTTTTGCTTTAAGTGATTCCAAGTGATTGAATTCCGGTTTAGGAACTATTCCATAATCAAGGTTACCTTGCCGTTGATGAATGAAACGACATCATAATTGCCGTAACCCCATGTTTCAATGATGGTGCCGTTTGCTGACTGTGTATTCTTGGCAATTGGATCTCCCCAGGAGAACAGGACCTGCTCTTTGTTCATGCCCAGCGATATCTTCCCAGCTTTGATCTGTTTCCAGACGGATGAAGACCAGTTGTATTTTTTATAAGGATCATAATGTAAAAAATAACTGGAGTCTGTAAACACCTTTATTACTTCGGAAGAATTCATGGAATAACTTTTAAGGGTTTGACCCGCAGCGGATTTGAAGACGATCACGAAGCTGCCCGTATCCGTCGGAAGAATGTCGGTTACGGTTACCTTCGAGAAGCGTTCCCAGACATCAAAATCATTCACCCAGTACGTTTTTCCAATAAATTTGGCTAGACTGCCCTGCATTGCTTTCTTGATTAATCCCGCGGTTTCCGCGGATACGACTGTCATCTTAGCATTGCCAAAGCTGATGTCCGCCTGTTTCCACTGCGTATCCCAGTTGACTTTGGCTCCTAGCACATCGCCTAACATGGAGGCAGGGATATAGGTTTCCCCGTTTTCCGCAAACGGTGATGCCTTTAATGGGATGTCTTTGCCGCTAAATTGGGCCGTGGAACTCCCAGTTTTGAATGTTAGCGAAGCATCTCCAAACGCTACATTCCATTCGCCGCCTGAGACGGTTGCGCTGCCGCCCAGCGCTTTGAATACAGGTTTTACCGGAAGGAATACGGTGCCCTTTACTTGTTTGGCATATTTTAATGGGTCACGCAGATTGACGGATACGGTTACGCTTGCGGTGGCGCTGCCTGAAGTAACTGTCAACTTTGTTTCGCCAACACCCGCCGCTTTCAAAGTGCCATCGGGCTGGGATTTGAGCAGGTATGGTTTGTCCATATCGATTTTGGCTTCTTGGACTGGTACTTTGATTTTGGCTCCATTTGTGTACGTTTCCTGGATATCCACTTTGAGGGCATCCCCGACGTATGGGGTTTTGTCCGAAACCGCCATGGCCACATTCTTGACGGCAGGCACATCTATCGGCTTAACTTCATCATCTTTGCTGAACACCCATGTGCCGTCACTGCGCTGCGCATAAAAACCTTCGGAAAGCTTATCCGAATCGACATCGATTGCGGTTTTTACCACGTTGCTTAGGCCGGGCGCCTGTTTCGCAAGCTTCCAGCGGTTGGTATATTCCCCTGTTAACCACACGCTTCCGTCTTTCCGCGTTACGATTAACACATCGGTGGGATGGGAAGAAACGTATGTGATATGAACCGCATCCTGCACAATGGTGACGGGAATAATCTTCCCGCTATCATCAAAATTCGAACCCTCATAAACAACAACTTCACCGTTGTTGAAAAGTAGGGCGGCACGGTCGCGATGCACCACCATGGCTTTGACTGAAGCGGGATCGGCCACAGTACCGAATTTTTTATATTTATCTGCCTTATTCCAATCTTGGATCAGCAGATCTCCATTTTGGGCCAAGGCTGCGAATTCCTTAGCTCCATAGGCAATTTGCAAAATGCCGTTCAGGTTTTTTTGCTGTTTGTCGCCGCTCCAGACGGTGCCATCCTTTTTCAGCCAATAATAAGGGCCAGCCACCTGTTTAACCCCTGTGGTACCTTCGACGGGATGGGGCTGTCCAAAGCTCCATTCAACCAAGCTTCCGTCCCGGTTGATGCCGTTTCCTCTGTATATATCGCCGGAGATGGCTTCAATGGAACCTTTCGTATAAACCGTCCGGCTGCCGTCAATCATGGACCACATTGACCCGTCGCTCATCAGGAGCGTGTTTTTGCCGACAATATCCTTGATTTGCAGTTGCTGATCTCCGGCGGCAGAGACGACGTTGCCTCCGAAGATTGTGCTAACGCCAAGGAAACAGGCGCCAAGTGTGGCGAAATACAGCATTCTTCTTAGTTTCATGTTCGAACCCCTCTTTTGTAAGGTGATAAATTTGCAAATATTTGTATTATTCGACATTTGGGAGATAGTTCCTCCTAAAGTAACGTAAACGTTTTTTGTAAAAGGTCTCTTGGCGAATATCTGATTATTTTTACATTCTCACTTGAGCCTTACGTGACGTAATGGTATATATTTAGATCACCGGTAAAAATCGGTCGCGCGAAATGAGGGGATGATCATTGAAGATAAAAAAAATTGGCAAGTTGGGGAACTAGCCAATTTAACAGGGTTAACTGTTCGAACCTTACGGTATTATGATCAAATTGGGTTGTTTTCACCATCTGGATATTCGAATTCAGGATACAGATTATATATCGAATCAGACCTTTCACGGTTGCAACAAATATTGGCATTAAAGGATCTCGGTTTATCACTTGATGAAATTAAATCGATCCTATCGGATGACAATTACAATCCACTCGAAGTTGTTTCGCTTCAAATACATCGACTTAAAGAAAGTATCCGAATTCAGCAGAAGCTTTTAAGAGAATTACAAAATGTATCGGACCTGATGGTGATGGAAGAACCATTGACTGTTGAGAATTTTACCAAACTATTAGGCGTAATAAAAAAGAGCCATGAAAATTTTTTTGCGGAACGTCGCACAAATATGGAGCGGCACTTCGACATGCTTGGGGATTTCCTTGACAAGCTTTCTTAGTGATCCAATTTAAAGGAGGAAAGATTGATGAACAAACATTTTGCAACGCACGACACTTTTGTTATCGAAAGGAACTATGATGCCCAGCCGGCAAAGGTATTTGCCGCTTGGTCGGATCCAGAGGCTAAGGCAAAGTGGTTCCCGAAGGCCGAATCATTCGATTTTCGGGTGGGTGGGCGAGAGTACAATCAAGGTGGTCCTTCCGGAGGGCCTGTCTTCACCTTTGATGCTTGCTATCAAGAGATTGTGCCTGATGAACGTATCGTGTATACCTACACTTTGGACATGAACGAAACACGGATGTCGATATCCGTAACCACGGTGGAGTTCAAGCAATCAGAAGGTGGTACTCAGCTTATCTACACGGAGCAATGTGCCCTCCTTGATGGCCATGATACGGCAGCCCAACGTGAACATGGAACGAAGATCTTTTTGGACAAACTGGGCGAGGAGCTGCTGAACAAGTCTACGATTGGAAAAAGTAATGACTAACATCATGACGGGCAACGATAAACAAGCGGGTACAAAAGAGTGGGTTGGACTGAGTGTGTTGGTTCTGACCGGTCTGCTCGTATCCATCGATATTTTTGTACTGGTCCTGGCGCTACCGTATCTGAGCGCAGATTTAGGTGCTGGAAGCGTTGAACAATTATGGATCATGGATATCTATGGGTTTATGCTGACGGGATTTTTAATTACGATGGGGACCTTGGGAGATCGCATTGGACGTCGTAAAGTGCTATTGATGGGGGCAGCCGTGTTTGGGATCGCTTCTGTGACTGCCGCGTTCTCCACAAGTCCCGGAATGTTGATTGCGTCCCGCGCTATACTTGGAATAGCTGGAGCAACCTTGGTGCCATCAACGCTGGCTTTAATCAGCAATATGTTCCAGAATCCAAAGCAAAGGGGTCTCGCCATAAGCATCTGGATGGCAGGCGCTATGGGTGGGTCTGCTATCGGCCCTGTGGTCGGTGGTATGATGCTGGAGAACTTTTGGTGGGGATCGGTGTTCCTGGTCGGTGTACCTGTCATGCTACTACTGCTCATACTTGGTCCGATCCTGCTGCCCGAATATCGCAATACCAATGCAGGTCGTTTGGACCTGGCTAGTGTCAGCTTGTCTCTTGCAGCGATTTTGCCAGCTGTGTATGGCATCAAGGAACTGGCCAAGAATGGTTTACAGCCCATGAACATGATGGCTATTGTGGTCGGATGCGTGTTTGGTCTGGGATTCGTACAACGTCAACGTAAACTCGCAAGTCCATTGCTTGATCTGCGCCTGCTTACCAACCGTACTATAAGCACTGCAATGGGCGGCCAATTTTTTGGTACCTTCCTCATGGGTGTGATCATGTTCTTGGTTACGCAATATCTCCAGCTGGTCGAAGGGTTGACTCCACTCAGAGCCGCTTTGTGGATGCTTCCCGCGGTGGCGGTGCAAATGACCAGTTTCCTGCTATCCCCACTCATCGCGCGCCGAATCCGTCCGGCATACCTGATCGGAATTGGACTGTTTTTTTCGGTGACGGGTCTACTGTTACTTACCCAGATCAATGCAACTGCTAGCCTTACCAGTTTGGTGGTCGGTTACGCGCTTACGAACTTTGGCGCAGGTCCGCTCATGACCTTAACTTCCGATATGATCGTCGGATCTGCACCACCCGAGAAAGCTGGTTCGGCAGGCGCACTATCGCAAACTAGCGTCGAAGTCGGCTTCGCACTCGGGATCGCCGTTCTGGGGAGTATCGGCACTGCTGTATACCGCAACCAGATTTCCGGCACCATACCCGCTATGGTTCCTTTCGAAGCGGCCCTAGCTGTCCGTGATTCGCTTGTCGGCGCTTTAGAAGCAGCTCAGAACCTTCCTAATTCGCTCGGATCAGCTTTGCTAACCTCGGCGCGGAATGCGTTTAACAGCGGATTGAACATGGTTTCGATGATCAGCGCCGTTCTCTTGATCGGAGTAGCGATCTTCGCAGTAGCCTTGCTTCGGCATATACGCCCCAGTGGAGAGACTGAGCATGAGCAGAATGATCGTATTCCAGCAGTCTTGCCTAGAACCGAACATGAGCCAAGCTAGATATACTAAAGCCGAGTGAAACACAGGAATCTTTCCCTGGTTTTCCTCGGCTTTTTGCTTAGGAATTATATACCCTGGTTATCTCGAAGCTCAATAATGGTGCCTTCCGGCGCGACTAGCTTACATAGCCTCCCGTTTTCGACCTCATATATCTCTTGGTTGTTTTTTAAAATAAAGTTGTAACCGAGCTGCTTCACTTTCTGGGCCTCCTGGATCAAATCCTCAACCCACAGACATAAGTGCATAATACCCTCGGTATTCGAATCCGCGCCTCTCAGCGTTTCTCCTATTTTTCCGGTTTGCAATTCAATGCAGAAGCTTCCTAGTCTTAACCATGAATTATAATGACGTCCATGGAAATTTGGAGATTCGTTAATCAATTCAAATCCTAGCACGTCCCTGTAAAAGCTCAACGATTCATTGTATTGATTGGTCTGGATACAGATATGGTGAACAAATTTTTGCATATGTATGATCCTCCGTATTTCCTTCGCAATTGTGGAAAACTATTCTATCATAGCATTTTTCCAATGTTGGTGTATTTATGCGGCATTTATGCGGTATTTCAGCAGCCCATAAGATTTTTTTCATCTTTATAAAATCTTTATAAGTTCTCGTTACGATGGTTGTGAAGAGAAAATGATGTAATGGAATAAGGGAGGAGAACGTAATAATGAAAGCCATGAAACGTTTTACAGGCATGATCGCAGCGGGGTTAGCTGTTTCTCTATTGCTTGCGCCCGTTAACACTTCCGCGGCAGCTGCACAAACCAGTTCAGCAATGAAGGGGAACTTTCAGGAAATAAAATCTCTCACATCAAGCGACTATAAAGATTTGGAATTTCTTAAACCGATCTTGAAAGATAAAACCGTTGTCAGCCTGGGGGAAAACTTTCACCGGGTCGCCGAATACAGCAGCATGAAAACAAGATTGATCAAATATTTGCATGAAGAACTCGGATTTGATGTGATCGCGTTTGAGTCAGGTCTTGGCGATTCCTTTTTGACCTATGAAAATATGGATTCACTGGCTCCAAAACAGATGATGGAACGATCCATTTTTCCGATATGGCATTCCAAAGAGACGTTAAATCTGTTCGAATATATTAAAAAGCAGAGCAAAACCGACAAGCCGCTATACTTGGCCGGTTATGATATGCAGTTTACATCGGGATATTTCACGCAGTTTGTTTCGCAGTGGATCGCAAAAGTAGACAAAGAACAGGGGCAGGATTATTTTAACTTTGAAATGCAGGCGATGACCGATTTTTATGAGGTTCTTAACAAGTATGGCCTAGATAACGACAATAACCCACAGGCCAAGCAGGAAATCAAGAAAGTCTTAGATGAATATGAACCGAAATACAGAGCATTAATCCAGTTCATAACAGACCATAAAAAAGAGCTGGTAGCGGCATATCCGAAAAATCCACACTTGTTCGACGTCGCTGTGAAAACCTTGGAAGACCGCATCAAATTTATTGAAATGGGAATGTACAATACGAAGGAAGGTTATGAATTCAGAGATCGGATCATGACGGAAAACGTGGAATGGTTAATGAAGGAGATGTATCCAGGGAAAAAAGTGATTTTGTGGGCACATAACGACCATTTGGCAAAAAACACATCCAAAATCGCCACCAAAGAACAGGGAAAATGGATCAACAGCTTTACGAGCATGGGTGAACTGCTGAACAAAAAACTGAAGGATAAAGAATATGTCATCGGCCTGTATATGAACAGCGGGCAAGCAAGCACGATCACGACGCAGAAGCTGTTTCAAATTAAACCGATGCCGAAGGGAAGCCTAGAGAATCTGTTTATACAAAGCGGTTATAAAATTGCCTTCGCTGATTTATCCAAGCACAAGTCGCCGAATAAAAACAATGCCTGGATGTTCAAGCCAACTTATGCCGCCGAGGATGGCATGACCTCTGAAATCATCGAACCAATGGTGATGAAGTTTGTGCCGAAGGAACAGTATGATGGCATTATCGTGTTCGATAAAGTAAAGGAGCCGACTACAAAGTACTAAGGTAGATTCAAAGACGGGTCCGAAAAAACAATTGGCCAAGAGAGCAGCAGAGACTGCATCCATTTAGGTAAAAAACTCCCCCAAAAGTGGAAACGACATGTTTCGCTTCAGGGGGAGTTTTTGATTTATCTAGATCAGTAGTTCCTTTTTGACGTCATTTTGAACATGAAGTAATTTCGCCAGCGTGCTCCGCGCCCGGTACAGGCGGGACTTGATCGTACCGACAGGCTGATCCAGCAGCTCGGCGATCTCTTTTAACGGCAAATCTTCAATATAGAACAGGGTAACGACAACCCGCAAGTCTTCCTCCAAATGGTTGACGATATCGATCATTTCCATCTGCCCATAATCATCTGATTTGGTAGGAGTATGCTGAAGTTCAGTAAATGGAATGGTTATCTTTTTTTGGCGAAGCAGCGTACGGCACTCGTTGATGAGTATGCGAATAAGCCATGTTTTGAAATATTTCGGTTCACGCAGCGAACGAATGGAACGGTATGCTTTTAGCACCGCCTCTTGTATGGCATCCGCACAATCTTCATCGGAATAAACAATCGTTTTGGCAATGCGGTAAAGACAAGCTTCATGGGCACGTATCAGCGTCCCAAACGCATTTTTATCGCCTTTGCATGCCATTGCTGCCAATAGTTCTAGTTCCTGCTGCACAATGATAGTCTCCTTTGCAGAAATGGTTCAATTACACCCTGGGCCTAAGGTACATGGACTTGGAATTCAAGCTCCTTGAAATAAGTTGCAGGCTGCATTTTACTTGAGTACAATTTGATCTCTTTATCCTTAGACAGCGGGAATTCGCCAACATACGAATATACTTCGCCTTCCACCTGGATCAGTTTTGATGCCCCGGTGTAGAATTTTTTGCCGTCTTGTATGAAAAGAACCGCCCCATTCTGTTCGACAGGCGAGTTGCCTTTCACATCATAATGAATGGTAACCCGATCTTCCCCGAAAGCCATGCTTTTTACTGTTACCGAGCCGACTTCCCCTTGCTGCAAGGTAAGCGGGAGAGCACTTGGATTCAGCGCGACCGCGGCATCTCCAACTCGTTTTCCAGGCTTGTACGGCTTGAAGATGAGGTTCTTCGTATGGTCAGGCAGAGGATCGTATTTTCTTATATGTTTCATCTCCACCAGATTTGGCTGCTTTTGCTCACTTGGACCTCCAGATCCACCTGCCGATGAAATGATATAACCGTTCTCGTCTGTCAATAAATAGACGCTGTTAAAACCACTCCAAGCGTTTGGGGTATCCGGTGATGTACTTTCGGTTGTTTTGAATTGAATCTCGACGCCAAGCGGCGAAGCCATGACGGATTGAAGCTGAACCGATCCGATACCGTCGTACGCTTTTTTTGTTTGCATCGGAGTGATTTTGTTGGTTAGCGCATCATTCATTTGGACAGGCACCTCGAACTTCCAGCTTCCTGCAACCGTTCCGACTTTTTTGACCTCAAACGAAAGCGGGAATTCTTTAGGCATTGTGGCGTTGCGCTCTTCTGCGCTAAGCGCTTCAAAAGTCACAATTCCGATATTTTGCACCGGTGTGTCGGTGCGGACTTGGGTGTAGGCATGAGTCCAGTTGTGGGTTGGCTCATCTAGATCCGAGTTGAGTCGGATTTCATATCTGTACGTTGTATCGGTAATTACAGGCAGCTTGCTTGACGCATCCGGTGTTTCCTTCACGCCGAGCTTGATTTCAACGCCGTCATATAGAATCTCGGTAACGGTCAGCGTAATGCCTTGATCTGCTGCGCTTAAGTTGACGGGGAAGGACAAGCCCTTCCGGTTGGCATTTTGCACGGCTTCATCTCCCATCGTATCGAAGATTTGACCGATAAACGGGACCATTTTTAAAGTTTCGGCCATCGCGGGCGAGACAAAACCAGATGCAAAGGTCCCCCCGACGGCAAGGAAAACAGCAGCCGCGATGACCCATGACTTACGGCGATGGGACTGGTTGCAGCACTTCATAGGTATGGGCTCTGCTTCAATTGCTTGAAGCGCTTCTTCCAGCCTCGATTTGACGATCATCGGAATTTCGGGACCATCTCCCGAAGTCAGGCGCTGCCGAATTTGTTGATCTATGTTAGAATCCATTCCGAACAATAACTCCTTTCTGCTGCTGCAAAAGTGGCGATTTCCTGGATTTCGAACTTACGCTTTGGATCCAAGTCTTTCAACGCTTTTTGAACTGTATTTTGCATTGATGCGTCAAGTCCTTTCCAATCGTAATTGATTTCGCAAGGCAATCAGCTCTATTACCTGTTAGATGATATGGGGAGGCTGCGAGGTTCACGTGAAATGAATAAATAATAACGGCAACCAGAAACGAAAAACCAAAGTGGGGCCTATGGAGTATCCTGAAAAGAAGGCAGGGGAGAGGGTTCAAGCCAGATAGGATTTGGGCAGATTACTGGTTATCTTCAATCGATTGAATAATTAAAAAACCAGTCTGACGCGATTTTCCGCGGTGACAGACTGGCCTCTATCTATTGAAATAATATTATTTATAGTGCGTGTTCAAAAAGGGTGATTTTCAGCACCGAAGCTTATGCTTCCGATGTGCGTTTTTTCAAAACGCTTGAGTTGAATGAAGCTAGGGACTGAGGAGCGGAGCTACACGTTTTCGTAGAAAACGACTTCGTAAGCATCTACTTGTAGTGGGTACGTGAGCACCTGAGATGTTTCCGAAGGAAACATTACTTCGTAAGCATCTGCTTAGGCCCGGCTGAATTCAAGATTCGATGCTGAACTAGCTTCCTGATTCACTTCGTGATCAAAATTGGACTTTTTGAACAACCTCTTATAACAAGATAATGGGTTGGTTGTTCTACGACCGCTCTACACCTTGTCTTCCTGCATAATAAGGTTCTCCCGGATCGATATCGATGACAACCCGGTGCGGTGTGGCCAATGCGTATTGGTGTTCGCAGCGCCAGCGCATTTCTTCGGTGAAACCAATTGTTTCCCCATCGGAAATAACGTCGCCGCGGTCGAATAAATAATAGGCGATATTGAGCAGATTCCCGGCTACCTCATCAGGTTCCAGATCGTAATAATGACACTGAACATCAGGAATGCCAAGCGCGGCGAGTCCTAATGAATCCATCAGACCTTCGGAGCGTTCGCTACCGGTGCCTTCGACATTATAAAAACGTATGTTCAGCGCACCGTATAACAGCTCTCCTTCTTCAATCGCAGCTAGATAAGCGCTAGGCTCGACCAACTTGTCGCTTTCCCGGAAATAGATGGCGTCGCAAGGCGCTGTTTCAAGGACCGCTCGCAGCGAACCGGTGAACAATTGCAAACGGGATTTGGGATCGAGCCCCGATGCCATCATGTCAACCATTAACAGCGTGTGCTCGCACTCACTCACAACTTGAGCGGCTTCCTGCCAATGCCAGGATTGCTGAATGGCTGTCTCGTAGTCCGTAACCGGGCTGTTTTCCATACTCATTAGGCTGGTTTGCGCCGGCATTTCGTCTTGCGCATATTGAACCATATAATTCAAATGGAAAAAATGCAGCAGATCCTGATCTTCCTGATTGTTCGCTTCCCACACGGCAAGTCCCGCGGCATCCGGAGGATGCTTTTCTCCGCGATCAACCTTACCTGTATAAAGTTCCATCTTCTCGTAAAGCATGTTTCGATCGAGCTTCGGCGGCTGCTTGTATTTTAGCTCTACAGCGTACACTCGGGCAAAACCAAAGTCTTTTTCCTGTTCTAGCATTTCTTTCGTATCCAGTCTTAACGCCTCCTTGTTTTCCACTATTGCTGATACTCTTAAATCCAATATTTTCATATAATTAACCATATTCTATATGATCCCCGATGGCAAGTATCGTAAGGAGTCGCCCAAAATTCTGGCAAGCTGCTGCATACGCTGAGAGGAATGCCTTATATTATCAGGGCGAGGAACTGGGGACGACCAATACACTTTAAATCATAAAAAACGGGAAGCCTTTCAGCTCGCCCGTTCTTTTTTGGTTTCTATCCTAACATTCCGATCAACATAATCCCACAGAACACCACAATGGAAGACGCAATACGTTTTAGTCCCTGCTGCTCCTTCAGGATGAGAACACCTAGGAAGGTGGCAAACACGGTGCCGATCTCCCGCAATGGACTGATATGGGCCATAGGCGCCTGCTGCATCGCGAAGAGGAAAAGCAGGTATGAACCGGGGTTCAAAATCGCCCCGAGGAAAATGGTGGACCGGTTTTTTCTCCATTCTTGCCGCAGCGCGCGGGAACGGAGTACGAGTGGAGTCAAACCGGCCACAAACCCAATATTCGTTACCTCAAGCAGTGCCAAAGGAGAGACATTTTGCAGGTTCAACTTATCCACGAATACATAACAGGTAGTGCAAAGACCAACGCAAAGCGCCAGAAGAAATGGTTTGAGACTCTGCGGCTGAGAGCTTTGTTTGCCTCCTTGGCCGATTCCGCTCAGGAAGAAGAAGCCTGCGATCATAAATAAAATTCCGATCCATCCGAAAGCGGACAGCGATTCATGAAGGAAAGCGACGCCGATCAGAGGAATCAAAAGCGTGCTGGTGCCGCGCATAATCGGATAAATTTGCGATAAGTCGCCGAGTTCATAAGTTTTAGACAGCAACCACGAGTACAGGCCTTGTAAGATAACCGACAGAAGCAGTAATAGGTAATCGCCCCACGAAAGTGGATGCTTCCATAACTCGGCTATTAGAACCGGTAGCAGCAGGACGGATGGAATCATCATGATCGACCAAAGAAACACGCCTTTGTTCAAGCTCCGTTTGGCGAACATGCTCCAGACGGCATGCGCCACCCCGGAAGCCAGAACTAGCATTATAGGTAAAAGCATAGATGCAAAGACTCCTTAATTTTATTTTTCGTTATCGTCTCCAGGGTGATGGGCAGGCTGCTGGCTGACGACTGATCCATCCTCAAGGCGCAGCCAAGTGGAGAAGTCGGATTTTCCTGCCGTTAGGCGGATAACACGCGCGCCGCGTTTGAATCCTTTCTTGCCGTAAGTGCTAAAGCCACTTGCCCGCCCGTAGCAGAGGCGGATACCGTGCAGCGTCCCTTCAAAATCATTGACGTGATCATGGCCGCAAAACGTGCCGACTACATCACCCATTTCAAGAAGAGCCGTGAACAATCCTGAGTTAACAGGGGCACAGCAAACTCGTTCATGTTTGTGGCCATAACAGGTTTGCGTATCCCATACTTCCTGATATTCTGGAACCGGAATATGGAAGAAGGCTAGGGCCGGCAGTTTGGGCGCCTGGCTGTCAGGGTTGAGCCGCCCAGATTCATTGACCAGCCACTGAATCTGATCGCGCTGAATCCAGTTGTAATAGGGAACATGCTCCAGCGGTGATTCATTGCCGGAATCCAGGAAATATAGATTGGCCGCCGGTTTTCCCTCGGCATCTACGAGTTCGATCGTATAGTTGCCTTCACCGGTGATTTCTTTTGGTCCGGATTCGGCTATGGTGTGCTTATGCGTTATGACAACCTGCATCAGTTCTTCACGGGTGATGTGCTGCTCCGTGTCATGATTGCCGAAAACAACGCCCCAAGGAATGCCGCGCTGTTCAACGCAACTTACGGCATCCCGGAAAGCCTGCTCGGGATTCTGGCATTCGGTGACACCTGGTGAAACGGGACCGGTATAGATAACGTCGCCTGTAAAGACAACCATGTCCGGTTGTTCCTCATCCAGGGTCCGTTCCATAATTGCGCGGGTGTGCTGATCCTCGGGTTCTCCATTTTTCCAATGGAGATCGGTGAATTGTACAATTGTAAATGTTCCATCCTCACGGAAAGATAATTGGCGGCTCATAAATATTTCCTCCTTGCACAATTTTAAGTTGTGTTCTTGTTGATTCTATTTTAATCTTGTTGTTTTCGTGTTGATTTTATGCCTTGAACTGCTCGTTGTCAATCCTTTTTTAACAATAAGCTAACAAAGGTTTACATTGCGATAACAATACATTTATCAGTGTCTTCCGGATTTTCCTGGTCGCAGTTTGACAACAATGAGAAAGAACCTATAAACTGGAATAAAACAACAACAAAACACACCAAAGCAATTAGGAATGCTCAATAAGGCGCGAATAATAAAAATAACAGCCATTTTTTGATCGCGCCTAACAGGAGGAATGTTTATATGTCCCTAACCTATGAAGAGCGTCGTCGAACCATACTTGCTCGGTTGAGCACGGAGGGGAAAGTGCAAGTGCACGACCTGGCCGGACTGTTTAATGTCTCTACGGAAACCATCCGCCGTGATTTGGACCGGTTGGAAAAGGAAGGGCGGTTGCGGAAAGTATACGGGGGAGCGGTGCAGACCCGTTCCGAGCGGATTGAGCCGACCTTTATCAAGAGATCCCAGATGCATCAGCACGAAAAGCAAGCCATCGGAAAAACGGCTGCCTCCCTGGTGAAGGAAGGGGAAACGGTACTGCTAGATAACGGAACAACAACGATCGAAATCATGCGGGAGCTGATGGAAAGGTCCGACGTTACGGTCATTACCAACTCCTTGCCCATTTTGTTATGCGCGCTGGAAGGATTTAAGGGAAAAATCATTTTTGCCGGTGGCGAGGTGAATATGGGCTGTCAGGCATCCACTGGCGCTATTGCCCATCAGCTGCTGGATCAATTTAAAGTGAATAAAGCTTTCATCTCGGCTGGAGGCATTTCTTTGGCTGACGGCATTACCGAATATAATCTGGAAGAAGCTTTGTTATCGCGCAAAATGATGCAGAGAGCCGAAGAATCTATTTTGGTCGCGGATCATTCTAAGTTTGGTGTCACGACCTTCACGCAGATTGCGCCGATTGAACAAATATCGATGATCGTTACGGATCCCGGCTGTTCCCAGGAATGGATTGAGGCGCTGAACAAGCTGGATGTTGAAGTTTTGATTAGCGGCAAAAGTGGATAGCGGATTTTCAAGGAGAGAATAGAATTCGGAAAGTTCTATGCAGTTTAAGTGGAATTATGGGAGGGGTTTAATCTGCAATCTCAATCCAGAATATTTAGTGAACTATCAGTAGGAGAGATCCACGAACTCGTGAATTTACATTTCGGTATTTCCGAAAATGTTGAAATCTCTTTGTTAAATAGCGGTCTCTTTAATACAACATACAAGCTAGATCTGCATTCCTTGGAGCGGGAATTGATTTTAAGGGTAGGACCTGTAAATCGGGAGTATCTCTTAAATTACGAACAAAACTTAATGGAAGCGGAATGTTATGTTTATGATTTATTATCCAAAAATCAAATACCTTGTCCTGTCGTATTAGCAACTGACTTTTCAAAAAGATCTATCCCAAGGGATTACATGATAACTCAGTATATCGATAGTACTCCCCTTTCGGACGAATCCTTACCAAATGAGGCAAAATGTCATATTTACGAGCAGGCTGGAAAATGGACTTCAGAGATTCATAAAATTTCTGGTCCTAAATTCGGAAGGGTTTCAGAGATTCTCAGGGGTGAGGGGCATGATAATTGGGGGCAATTCTTAACAGCACATATATCAGAAATTGGTGAAAAGAGCCTTTTCTTTAAGGTATTGGATCGTAACATAGTGAACCGAATTACTCATGTATTTGAAAACATTAGAGATATTTTCACGAGCGTTACGGTCCCCAGACTTATACACGCGGATTTATGGGCTGGGAATGTACTTGTTCATTCTAGCAATAATGCAAATTATGAGCTGGCCGCTATTATTGATGCAGATAGGGCAATCTTTGGGGATATTGACCTCGAATTTGCAAATCCATGGATGATTAATGATTCATTCTTGAAAGGTTATGGAGAATATATTGATGAACCTAATAGACAGCTTAAACTTGAAGCTTATAAGTTAATTTATAGTTTTATCGACACTTTTGTGTGGAAAGTTCAATATCAAAATGAAAACGAACATGAAAATCACAAATTACAGACAATTGAGATATTGAAGTCTTTAGAGTGTCGCGCATTGTAACAAGACTTTTTTGGTTATTCCCTGTATTGAAATATGGCCTGTGCTCAGAACTCTGAGGCAGGTCTTTTTTGGATTGAAAGATTCGGCTAACAAGTCTCACAAAGAACAGGTAAAATGGAAATATAAACCGATCTACATACGATTGATCATAAGGAGGGAAACGTCTTGCAAACCGCTTTAGATCGTCTGAACCAATGGATAACAGAGGTACCTGTAAAATTCAACGGGTTGTCGGAGCAGGAAGTATCTAGGAGGCCGCAGCCGCATAAATGGTCCAGAAAAGAAATACTAGGCCATCTATGTGACTCCGCGCTGAACAATCTGCAAAGATTTGTACGGGCTCAATATGAAGAACAGCCGAACACGATCATTCAATACGATCAAGATCAATGGGGGCGATTGATGAATTACCAGGAGCTTCCGTTCGAGCATATTTTAAGTTTTTGGGTGAGTTTAAACAAGCAAGTTGCGGCTGTGTGGAGGAGGATTTCAGAAGGTCAATTGCAAAACGTGTTTCTTTTGAATGAGGGAAAAATGGTTACCTTGCACTGGCTCATCGATGATTATGTCGATCATATGGAACATCATTTGGATCAAATTTTTGGCTCGAACTAAGGATTGACATCATAATTGGTGTTTGAAAAAAAGCGAAAGTAGCGGAGGGGACGGAATCGATCTGAAGAAGCGGGAGCGTTCGCCTTTGTTTCCGAATTTCTACCTTTAAAAAATAAAATCAAGAAATTTGGAAACAACAGTGATCGGAAGAACGATCCGTAACCGCAGCGGTCGCCTCGCACTTAGCCGTAGTATGACAGCCATTATCGCAAAGATGAGCGGTCACATGCGTCATGCGGGTTTGGCGAAGAAAAACTACTGCTCTCAGACGAGATCTCTGTTTAGAACCACTCGCCATCCAAGGGGATCAGAACTCGGCCTTCCAATCCTTCGGCAAGCAGTCGATCTTTCAAATCAGCCCTTGTCGTGAAACAGTGATTGATCGCTTCCATATGAATAGTAGCTACTTTCGTATAAGGAGCGTAGCGGCATAGGCTTACCACGTCGTCTTCGTTCATGATGATTGGACAGCCCTGCCGGAATCGGGCACCGCCTGCGTTAACTAACGTCATGTCTGGATGATGTTTATCCAGGGCCTGTCTTACTTCCTCACACCAAATCGTGTCGCCGGCGATGTAGAGGGTTGGTTCGCCTTCGCTTTTGAACACAAAACCGGATACATGTCCCATCAGCTTACCGATTGCACCGGTGCCATGACGGCCCGATGTGCGGAAGATCGTTGTCCCTTCAAAAGAAATATTCTCGCCCATTTCCGTCACGTTCGTAAAACCGACTTTACGTATGGTTTCCCCTTCACCAGGTTGGGTCAGAACCGGTACCGTCTTATCCAGAGCTGCTATGGCCGCCGGGTCCCAATGATCCTGATGTTCGAAAATAAAGACTATGCGTTCAAAAATAAACATGGGGAGGTAGTGTGTATATGAAAATTTTCGTAGCAGGTGCTTCAGGGGTAATCGGCCGTTTGCTGGTGCCTCAATTGGTGCAAGATGGCCACGAAGTGATCGGCATGACTCGTAATGTGGAACGTACGCCACAAATTCAAGCATCGGGTGCAAAAGCAATTGTCGTTGATGCGTTTGATCGCGAGGGGATCATGTCGGCGCTTTTGGATATTAAACCAGATGTCGTCATTCATCAATTAACCTCGTTAAGCAATTGGAACCTGGAGGAGAATTCCAAAATAAGAAGAGAAGGAACGCGCCATTTAGTAGATGCTGCACATGCAGCAGGCGTTAAACGAATGATCGCGCAGAGCATCGCTTGGGCTTATGAACCGGGAGAAGGTCCTGCCAAGGAAGAAGTTCCGTTGGATATGGCAGCGCCTTTACCTCGGAAATCGATGATCGATGGCATTCTCGCATTGGAAGGCGTGGTAGCCGAAATTCCGAATCATGTTATTCTCCGGTACGGCATGTTTTACGGGCCAGGAACTTGGTACGATATGGATGGGACAGTCGCACAAAAAGTGCAAAGCCAACAACTCCCCGCAACGGACGGCGTAATGTCCTTCCTGCATGTTGAAGATGCAGCCCGAGCTGCTTCGCTGGCGTTGCATTGGCCGATCGGCCCGGTCAACATCGTAGATGATGAGCCCGCTGCGGGAACAGAGTGGCTGCCAGTGTATGCCGATGCCCTACAATCCGCCCTGCCGGAATATCAAGAGGGAAAAAGTGACTGGGAACGCGGCGCATCGAATGCCAAAGCGCGAAACGAATACGGTTGGGAACCACTGTATCCGACATGGTGGTCGGGATTTGCACGAGCGTTAAAGTAAAGACGTTACTTCATGTGAAGAGGGAAACGTGCAGATCCAAAATCGCAATTATCGGTGCGGAAGCGTTCGTCAGCCAAAACTAATTGTGAGTCCAGTACTGTCCATCCGTCGATTCCCAGGTCTTATTTTGGATGGAACCTTCCACGGAGCGTAGGATCGGGTTCTTTTAGGAATCGCAATGTAAACTGGAAGGAATTTGAATGTTGTAGTACACTCGAAAGTAACATCGGCACACAGGAGGGATTATAGCGTGAGATTCGCGAACAGTTTCAGTGGAAGCTCCATGCAAAGTCTTTATGACATTGCCGCGGCGGTTATTTGCATGGAGCAGCGCAGATCAGGAACCGCCCTTTCGGTCTAAAAAAATTAGAATTCGTACCGTCATAGAGACTTTGCTGCCTTAACGTCAATATAAAGATATTAAGGAGCAGAGCTAATGAAATATATCAATGCCGAAGCCGTTTTTCCCAAGCGGCTATTGGATGAGCTGCAGCAGTATGTACAAGGGGACTGGATTTATATCCCTGCTATGAAAGGCACCCGAAAAGCCTGGGGGGAACGTTCCGGAAGCAGGGAAACTTTACGCCTACGAAACAAGGAGATCCGCCTTCAATATAAGCGGGGACGGTCCATCGAACAGCTTTCATCCCAGTTTGGTCTAGCCTATGACACGGTCAAAAAAATTATATATTCCAAATCATAATCAGTTTTAGCCTTTTTCAATCCTTGGATTGTACGGGCTTTTTGCTGTGAAGTGTTTGGTTAGGCAGTGTTTTCGGTATATTTATCGCTTCCTCAAGCACGTATAATCGGACTCACAAGGAGGAATTGTGATGAATGTAACCGTTGAGCTTTGCACGCTAGAGGACAAATTCATTATTTATAATTTATATCCGCTTTATTTGCATGACCTGGCTGAAATCCGAAAAGTGATGCCAAACAAATATGGCGTTTTTGAAGATAGCGACGATTACAAAACACTGCAGGAAGAGCAGGCGGTTTTCGATATTTGGTGGGAGAAGGAAAATATTTTATTCCCATACTTGATCCGGGTGGACGGACTCCCGGCAGGGTTTGGGCTGGTGGCCACGCCGCCTTATTTGGTGGATGAAAGTGAGTTTATGATGAATGAATTTTTTATCTCTAGGCCTTTTCGGAGTAAAGGCGTGGGCGAGCAGGCGGCAGTAAGCATTTTCAACCTGTTCCCTGGCAAATGGATGCTTTTTACGACCGAAGGGGAGAACAATGTCCGCACCCAAAATTTCTGGAGAAAAACATTGTCAAACTTTACTTCTAGCCGGTACACGGAAAAGGACGAGGAGCTACCTCATTTTGGCATGAATAAAGCTTTTTGGTTTGAGAGTACAAAGAAATGAACAAGTTATAAAGTCACTCGAAAAGGGTGGCTTTTGTTTTCTGCGTTGTTGTATAACTCGGATGAAGGCAACATACAAGAAGGATATAGGCCATGGATTGGCGTAATAATGAAGAAACGGCTTAATGTTCAAAGCGCTTTGGGAATGATTACAAATTTACCGAACGTGAAAGCCTACTCCGAGTGCCAAAAAAGTTAATAAAGAAAGCGGGGATTTGCCGATGAGCCAACAAGCCTACAGGCTGGAAAAGGAAATTACGAAGATGGTCGTATTGGATTATTTGCTGCATGTACCTCAAGGATATGATCCGAGTTCCGATGAAAAATGGCCAGTGATTTTGTTCCTTCATGGAGCGGGAGAGCGTGGCAATGACTTGGAGTTGGTGAAAATTCATGGTGTGCCCCACATCGCGGACAAGGATCCGTCTTTTCCATTCATCGCTATATCACCGCAATGTCCCGGTAACGCTTTTTGGAATATGGAGAAGGATGCCGTAATGGCGGTACTTGATGAGGTGTTGGCTAATTACAACGCGGATGCCGCACGTATCTATTTAACGGGGTTAAGCATGGGCGGTTACGGCACTTGGGAGCTGGCTGCCGAGTACCCGGGCCGTTTTGCGGCGGCGGTTCCCATTTGCGGAGGGGGTGACCCAAAGCATGCCGATAAGCTTATAAATACGCCGATCTGGGTCTTCCACGGAGCGAAGGATGACGTGATTCCTTTATCAGAGTCAGAAGATATGGTGAAGTCCATTCAAGCCGCAGGTGGCGATATAAAGCTGACGGTTTATCCGGAAGCCAATCATAACTCTTGGTCCGAGACATACAAGAACCAGGAGGTGTACGACTGGTTTTTACAGCATTCGCTGTAATGCTATCGATCAAGTCGTTCAGCATTCTAAAGGGATTGGTGTCTCGATCGAGGAAGGACCGGTGTTTCGCACGGGAACCGGAGCCGCAGGCAGAATCATTTCGTTGTATGTGCGGGACCTGGATGGAAATTTGGTCGAGGTGTCTATATCGATTAAGCTGCAGAAGAACCCCGCCTAGGAAGGTGATGATATGGGGTTCTTTTTTTCGGTCTGGTTCAATCCATATGCTACAATGAGCTTATAACTTGTGTAACAAAAAATGTCCATATTGCCTATGAAAAATGGGTTTAGTACATGGGAGCGATATCATAATGAACTCAAATGAAACAATAGATGACATAACGTGGCAGCAACTTATTCAGTCGATAGGGGAGCAATTCAACGATCTGACGATTAAGCGGGGGTTTCAATATTTTAAACGGGGATTTGTCCACATGAAATCTACAGATACCGGGCGTGTTGAGGCCATCGTTGAAGGCAATGACTTTTACCAAGTCGAGCTAGATATCCATACGATATCCGCAAGCCGCTGCTCATGTCCGGTCCCGAGTCACTGCAAGCATATGATCGCCGTTCTGCTTGAATATGTAAGCAAAACAGGTCGTTCCGTCCATGCCATCGTGAATGCCCATGCGACAGCAACGTTTAAGCAACCTTCGAAGACATTGCATCAGAATGAGGCAGTTACCGTGAAAAGGGAGGAAGCGGTCTCCGCATTGCAAGAGAAAGCAAGCCGCATTCCCGATATGAGTCTTGCCGAATGGCATGGTTTCTTTAAATTATGTATTACGCCGCTCGACTTCGGCAGCACGAATGTCCAGTATGCGAGGAAGGCCATCGAGGCAATCTATGCTTTGAAACCTGCGCTTTCTCCTGGTCTGGAGCAGCTGTTTAACTTTCATGCCCATCTGTTTATGCTCATTAAGCTGACTAGGCCGGTTCAACATTCCGTCCCTGCCCATACGTATTTGGGCTATCACACCCAGGTTGCAGCAGATGATTTGCAGGAGGCAATGGGATTTATATTCGACCAAGACATTACGATCCGCAACGAACCGGAATTATGGCCGCATATGCTCAAAACTCTCGCTTATTTGCGCAGGCAGATGCTGACAGGGCCGAATAGCAGCAGCTATTTATTTGTAGTTTACGACCAGTTTTGGTGTAAATGGCTGTATCCCAATCTGGAAGATACGGCATTATGTTCCGAAGAGCTGCACAAGCTGCAATCCGCTGAGGAGGAGCTCGGGGAAACCCTTTCCCGCTTGCCGTGGATGCTGGCGCAAAGCAGAATTCATTTTCTGATGGGCGAAGATCGGCAAACCTGGACGTGGCTCCAGGAAGCAGGGAAGAAATTTATCGTTCCGCATGAGTTCCTTCTTTCTTTTCCGAAAGGTTTGGCTGCTGCGGAAGACTGGCCGCGTTTCGTAGAATGGCTTGTGCAGATCGGACCGATGCTGGGCAGCAACAGAAGGAGCCAGCTCCACGAATACATGGAATATTGGGAACAGGTTGTCCGGCATCTTCCTGAGAGTGAAAACCGGATGTGGGAGACACTTGCGGACATGCTTCCTTACTCGAAAGAGGTTTATGAGGAAAGTTTGCTAACCTACGGTAAATGGCAGCAGTGGATGGATATACAACTGAGCACGGGAACGGAACCGCTTGAATTTCGCGTCAGCGTGCTTCAGCCAATTGAAAAACATGCGCCAGAACTGCTGCTCCCTTTTTATCATCAAGCCGTTGAACGATATATTCTCATGAAAAACAGACAAGCCTATAAGGCGGCGGTGAAGCTGCTGAAGCGTTTATCTAAGTTGTATAAAAAATTGAAGCGGGAAGAGCGGTGGGAACAGTTTATAGTCATGTTCGCCAATCGCCACAGCAGACTGCGCGCCTTGCAGGAAGAGCTTCGGAAAGGAAAGCTGATCACATGAGCTCATATTTGGCATTTGCAGACACCATTACGGTTCATGTTCTTTTAAGTGCATATGGTGATGCGCTGATTTATGGAACTTCTTCTTCGCATCGCAGTGTGTCGGGGCTTGTTTTGAAGCAGCGTATGTTTGCATGGCATGAAGCGTCGTTTTATGGGACCGAGCTGGAGGTTCGCCAGATGGAGGACCAGGGAGCCGGGCTTGTCGTTCTTCCTGCCGAGCAGGTTCTTTCTTTTTTTGCGGAGCGGGAGCTGCTTCATCATATTTCATGGGAGTGGGATCAAGATGCGGAAGCTCTGCTCCAGCTTGCTCCTGTGCTTACGGATTGTGCTCGTGAGAGACAGTTCATTCCGAGCCTCGTTTCTTTTCGTGAAGGAAAACTTGAGTGGACTTGGGATCGGCCCCTATTGGAAGAGCAGGCAAGGCAGCAAATTGACCGCAGTCGTCCGGAGTTTGCTGAGGGGCTGCAGGCGGCTTTTTCGGCGCTGGTTTTTCAGAGCTGCTATGGAACGGACAGCGCGGCTACTGATTTGCGGCGGGAATATCCGATGTTATTTACCGTAGGAGCCGCGACGGGTGGCCTCCAAGAGAAAGAGTGGCTGATTTCGATAGGCTGGAAGGCGGATATGGCCCCATTTCGGCCGCTTTTGCAGCTGTTGGAACCGGATGAAGGCAGCCCTACATGGCGCCTTAGTTTGGTCCTGCAGGATAAGTTTGATCCGTCCGTGCTTGTTTCGGTTCGGTTGGGATCTGATGGACATGTGTCAGGCATATGGCCGGATTCATGGACACACCATGTGGAGGAACGATCCGCCGGATGGGCGGATCACCTGAGAGCAAGCATGCAGGCTTTTGTGGTGGCCGGGCAATGCGACGATCTGCTTGATAAACCGTTGTCCAACGCGGCTGCATGGCAGTTTTTGACGGTGGACAGCAAGCGTCTGCTGGAGTCCGGGTGGCAGGTGCTGCTGCCTGCATGGTGGGAAGCGGCCAGCCGGAAGAAACCGAAGCTTCGGGCTAAAGTACGCGCAGAAGAAGGCGATGATAAACGTCAAAGCGGAGGGAGCTCCCTGTTTGGACTCGATTCGATCATTCAATTCGACTGGCGTATTGCCATTGGCGAAACCCAATTGACAGAATCCGAGTTTCAAGAGTTGGTGGCACGTAATGAACGGTTGGTTCGTTTCCGGGGAGAGTGGATGACTCTGGATCCCGCTTTGATCAAACAAATCAGGCAGATGATGGAAGGAATGGACCGGAAGCAAGGTCTGTCTTTTCAGGATGTACTGCAGCTGCATCTTCAGAAAAAAGATGACTGGACGCAGCGCGGGAAGGAAGATCAGCCCGAGGAAGATGAAATGCAGGAAAGCTCAACCCGGATCGAACTCGAGGTGGAGCTGAATGAGCATCTCATGGAATTGTTCAACCAGCTTGGGCAGCGTTCGGAATGGCCGCGGCTTGCCATACCGCAGGGACTCAAAGCCGAGCTGCGTTCTTATCAATATGATGGTTTTTCCTGGCTGGCTTTTATGCGGCGGTTCGGATTAGGGGCATGTCTGGCGGATGATATGGGCCTCGGGAAGACGGTGCAATTTATCACGTATTTACTGTATCTGAAGGAAAACGCAGCGGACGAGGAGGGTCTACCTTCTCTGCTGATTTGCCCTACGTCCGTACTGGGGAATTGGCAGAGGGAACTGATGCGGTTCGCTCCTTCCTTGAATGTGATGCTGCATTATGGCAGTCGCCGTTCCGATGAAGAAAGCTTTCGCCGGGAAATCCGGCAGGCGGATATCGTATTGACCTCATATGCGACAGCGACATTGGATCAGGATATACTCAATGCGGTTACCTGGGAATCATTATGTCTAGATGAAGCCCAAAACATTAAAAATGCCCAGACGAAACAATCATCCGCCGTTCGCAGCTTCCCTGCCAGACATCGCATTGCGCTGACGGGAACACCGATCGAAAACCGGCTTTCTGAACTCTGGTCTCTGTATGATTTCATGAACCCGGGATATTTGGGGAATCTGCGGGCGTTTAGCGTCCGTTTCATACAACCAATTGAAAAGGAACAGGATGAAGAACGGACACAGCAGCTGCAGAAGCTGGTCAAGCCGTTTATGTTGCGCCGTAAGAAGAAAGACCCGGCTATTCAACTTGCTTTACCAGATAAAAATGAAATGAAAACTTATATTCATCTGACCTCCGAGCAGGGGGCCCTTTATGACCAGACTGTAAACGAGCTTATGAGCCGCGTGCAAAAGCTGGAAGGTATACAAAGGAAGGGAGCGATCTTATCTGCTCTGACCCATTTAAAGCAGATCTGCGATCATCCGCTGTTGCTGACAGGGGCATCCTCTGAATATCCGGAGAATGAGGATCAATCTTTGGACACCGAGACTTTACTGAGCCAATCAGCCAAGCTTGAGCGGCTGCTGGATATGGTTAGGGAACTACGCGAAGAAGGGGATCGCTGTCTTATTTTCACCCAGTATATCGGCATGGGCGAGATGCTGCAGCGCGTACTGCAGCAAGAGCTGCAGGAGCCTGTGCTTTACCTGAACGGGAGTACGTCCAAGTCCGCCCGCGACCGGATGATCGACCAGTTCCAATCGCAAACGCTGCCGCCTGAGGATCAGCCTAGCGTGTTTATCCTATCGATCAAAGCCGGGGGCGTAGGCCTGAATCTTACGGCCGCCAATCATGTGTTCCACTTTGACCGCTGGTGGAATCCGGCCGTGGAAAACCAGGCGACGGACCGAGCCTATCGGATGGGACAGACGAAGGATGTGCAGGTGCACAAGTTTATCTCTCTTGGTACGCTTGAAGAGCGCATTGATGAAATGCTGGAGAGCAAGCAGCAACTGAGCGATAATGTAATCTCCAGCACAGAAAGCTGGATTACCGAGTTGTCGACGGAAGCGCTGAAAGACCTGTTTACTTTGCGGAGCGACTGGAGCGGGGAGTGACCACGTGTATAAAACATTCTCAAGCGGGCTGTACATCAACGTTCAAACGTGTCGTAAGACATGTTAGTCTAGGAACTAGCCTTTGTGGAGAGTGCGGCAATAGTCAGCTCAATGAAGCGAGAACTCGGCTAATTTATTGGAGAGAGGTTAACGGGCTGCAACGGTGGTGTGCTTGATGAACTAACCTATCATTGAGCAAAATACGTCATGTTGTCCGAGATAGATGCATATTTGCGGGAATTTCCAAACACTCGCTGTTCAACGTGACTCTTATATTTCGTCTTAAATGATGCACTTTTGCAGGAATTTTCAAATGATCATGAAATCCCGCCCGAATGGATGTACTTTCGCAGGAATTTGTTTGTTTTCCGACTACCATGCTGAAAAACCTAGCCCCACCCAGCACGGTGTCGTTGGTCTCGAAGGCAGTTCACCACCGCCAAGCGGTGGACCGTTTGCCTTGAAGGCGGCCCACACCTTCACTACACGGTGCTGAAGCGGTGCCTAAATACATTAATAGTTCAGGTTATTAATGAGCTTCTGTTAATAAGCTTCCATTAACAATCTTCTGCTAACAATCTTCTGTTAATGAACCTCCGCAGTTTAATGAACCTCCGCAGTCTAACGAACTTCCGCAGTCTCCTGTACCAGCGGAAGTTTTTTCTTGGAAAGATTCACACCCATAACTCCGGCCACAATCATGATCGCTCCGACCCAGTGATACCAGCCAAGCTGTTCATGCAGCAGCAGTACCCCTCCGGCGATGGTCACGACAGTAGACAAACCGGCAAATACGCTGACTTTGGATGCCTCAAGAATCGAAAGCGCATAGTTGGACAGAAATGAAGTGACGAGGAAGGATAACACGCCCAAATATGCCATATCGATGATAAAACCAGGTTCATGCAGCGGCACGAAATAGGTTCCCATGGTGCCGGCAGCTCCGTTTTTGACAAGAGCGATCAGGTTAAAAACGATAAATCCAAATAGGATCATCATGTAAGTTAGATCTTTCGGGCGCAGCGTCTGTGTCAGTTTGCGGGCTAGCGTGGTATATCCGGCCGACGCCAATGCCGACAACAGAATTAAAGTGATCCCCAAGAGACTGGCGGAAGAAGCTCCAATACCTGGAACGGCGAAAACCAGAATGACTCCAGACACGGACAGAAGCGTGCACAATCGTTGAACAGCACTTATGCGTTCCTTCAGAAAAACGGCGGCAAGAATCATCGTAAACACGGGCACCATTGCTTGCACAATGCCTGCGATGGCCGACGAAGCATGCTGCAGCCCGAAAGCCTGAAGGGCGAAAAACAGCGATGGATTCAGAAGCGCCAACGGAATAACAGCGAGAGCTTGCTTCCGCATGGCTTTGAGCCGAGACCAGCCTGGAAATACAAACAGAGTGGCCACGATGAAAGAAAACGTAAAGCGGTGCGCCAGCGAATTTAGCGGATCGGCAAAGGACAACGATTGTTTGACGAATATGAATGAAAAGCCGATGATGATGGCATTGATAACCACTGCTAATGTGGCTTTTTGATGAGTTGAAACTTTCATAAATATGACCTCCCTAATATAGCGCGCTGTGAATGACCGGTCCTGCTTATGTTTTTAATTCTAAGCTGGGGGATGCCGTGCTACAATAAAATAAATTTCCATCTGTACCGGTACAGATCAAAGGTCGGAGGCGGGAGAAGCATGTATAAATATAACGATATCATTAATGATCTGGAATTTGAGCTTGCCGGCAACGGCTACCGGGAAGGAGACAAAATTCCGTCCATCAGGGAGCTCGCATCCCGGTACGACTGCAGCAAAAGCACGGTTATACGTGCGTTGGAGGAACTTGAAGAGAAGCACTTGGTTTATGCTGCGCCCAAAAGCGGCTATTATGTCATGAAAAGGAGTGGGAAACGGGAGGAGGGAGATCATTGGATCGACTTTACGATATCGGCTCCAGACCCGGATATTTTTCCGTATCTGGATTTTCAGCATTGCATTAATAAGGCGATCGACATGTACCGCAACGATCTGTTTATTTATGGCACACCGCAGGGGCTTCCGTCCTTAATCCGGGAAATGCAGCGGCAGCTGGCATCGTACCAGGTTTTTGCCGATATGAAGCAAATATTTATTACCTCCGGCGTCCAGCAGGCGCTCAGCCTGTTAGCTCAGCTTCCTTTCCCGAACGGACAAAGCGGGATATTGATAGAACAGCCAGGGTACCATCTTTTGATGGAGTACTTGAAGGTATACGGCATCGAAGCGCAGGGAATCCGCCGCACCACCGCGGGCATCGATTTGGAAGAGCTGGAGCGGATTTTCAAAACGGGGGAGATCAAGTGGTTCTACACGGTACCTCGTTTTCAGAACCCTTTGGGTGTATCGCTGGACCGGAAGCAGAAGCAGGCGATTGCCGCCCTGGCCGCCAAATATGACGTGTATATTGTGGAGGATGATTACATGGCGGATCTCGAGCAGGATGCGAAAGAAGATCCGATCTACGCGTATGATCGCACAGGCCATGTGATTTATTTAAAAAGCTACTCTAAAATTATTTTTCCGGGACTCCGGATTGGGGTTGCGGTTCTGCCGGAGGCGCTGCGGGAGTCATTCCTCCAGTTTAAAAGGGTGCTGGACATCGACAGCTCGATGCTTTCTCAAGCGGCGCTGGAGCTGTATCTCAAAAGCGGCATGTTCGAGCGCCACCGTAAAAAGATGCGTTCCTGTTACGGCAGAAGATCTAACCTACTTCATGAGTGTGTCGTCAAATTCCGCGATGCTGGCCCCGAGCGTCCTTTTGCCTATCATCCCCCAAGCCAGCTAGGCATTCATACGTATTTGGAACTTGGCCCCGGCGTGAACGTAACCCAATTGATCAAACGGCTTGCGAAAAAGCGAATCCGGATTGAAACGGCGGAAGCATGTTATTTGCCGCATTTCGCAAGGGATAACATTCTGCGACTGACGGCATCAAGCGTGAAAGAACCTGATATAAAGTCTGGGATCGAGCAAGTCATTGCGGAAATAAAATAAACCTGATTAACAAAAGAGAGCCCAGGGTTTCCAGCCCCGGGCCTTTTAAATGCGTTAAATATTGCTGGTGGTACATGCATGGCTATTACGATCTGACAGTTTCTTTTGCAAAAACTCATACAGTCGACCGGTAGCCAGCCGTGGCGGATAGTCCTCCGCTTTGCACAATAAGCCGCAGGTCATATCGACTTCATGGCCTTTTAGCGGCCGGATCACCGTTCCTGTAGGTTCGGGACGAAGTACGGACAAAGGCACGAGAGCTGCGCCGATCCCGCTTTGAACATAAAACTTCAAAGCGGACATGCTGCCGATTTCGAGGGTATCCAGCGGATGGCCTCCCGGTTCCTGCATGATCAGTTCCAGCTTGCGCCGGTACGGACAGTCTGCCGCGGTGATCAACAGGCGATGATCGCGCAAATCCCGGATTGAAATGACATCTTTGCAGGCCAATGGATGCTGATCAGGCAGTAAAACGACAAAGTGCTCCGTCAACAGCGGCTCAAAATACAATGTGGTTCTCAGGATGGGCGGAGAACAAATCGCCAGATCAAGTTCGCCATGCTGCAGTTGCTCGTACAAAGTAGAGGAACTGGCAATCGTAATCGACACCCGGATGTTGGGATAATCATGCAGAAAGCTTGCAAGGACCTCCGGCAGGCGGTAGCTGGCGACCGGTTCCACGACCCCGAGCCGGACATGCCCGGCTTCACCGGAGACAAGTTCCGTCATCATGTCCTTCAGCTGCTCAATGTCCCTGACGATATGCGCGCTTTGCTCCAAGAAAAGACGGCCAGCCTCCGTTAGTTCAAAGGTTTTCCCCCGATCAATGAGACGCATGCCGAGTTCGGTTTCAAGTTTCTGGATCTGCATAGTGACCGTAGACTGGGCATAATTAAGCTCTTCCGCCGCGCGGTTAAAGCCGCCGAGGGCTACGATCCGCTGAAAGGTTTTGACCGCTTTTAAATCCATGTTTCCTCCCAATGTTCAATAAAATTGAATACAATGTTCATTAAATTCAATTATACAGATATATATAGATCAGATACAATGACTCTGCCGGCAAAAAAGGCTAAGAGGAGCGAAATAAAATGCCATTTGTACGAATCGATCTTCATCAAGGAAAGTCGCGGGAAGAGCTATCTGTTATCAGTCGTTCCATTCACCAGGCCATAATGGAGGCTATCGATGTGCCAGAGGACGATTATTTCCAGGTCATTACGACGCATGCTCAGGGAGAGCTTTTATACGATACAAGTTATCTGGGCATTTCCAGATCGGAGCAGCAAATATTTATCCAAATTACGATGAAGGAGGGGCGTTCTCGTCGACAGAAGCAGACATTGTATGCCCGGATTGCGGAACTTCTTCAAGCGAATGCCGGCGTCAGACCGCAGGATATCATGGTAATTTTGACGGAAAACACATCTGAAAATTGGTCGTTTGGCAACGGGATCGCACAGTATGCATTGGAATGATGATTGTGCTTTGAAGTGATGATTGAGCTTTTTGAAGTGATGAGTATGCTTTGGAGTAATCAGCATGCTTCGGTATAATAAGCTCATACCGTAACATTTTCCAAAAATATGAACAAATGGGAGGAGAACATGATGGAACTTAAAAATAAAATCGCACTCGTTACAGGCGGGGGAACAGGTATTGGACGGGCGGTATCGCTAGCTTTAGCCGAACGCGGGGCCGCTGTTGCCGTCAATTATTCACGGTCGGCGGCCGAAGCCGAGGAGACAGTGCAAATGATCCAAAGCCGGGGCGGCCAAGCAATGGCCATACAGGCGGACGTATCACGCGAGCATGAGGTAAAGGCTATGGTGGAGGCTGTTGCGCATGAATGGGGATCTCTTGATGTATTGGTCAATAATGCGAGCGTCACCCGCCATATACCGATGGATGATCTAGAAGCTGTGACTGAGGAGGTATGGGATTCGCTGCTTCAGGTCAACGTGAAAGGCATGTTTTATTGTGCGCGGGCCGTTGCGCCTTACATGAAGAAGCAAATGCAGGGAGCCATCGTCAACGTAGGCAGCATCGCCGGAATTACCGGCACAGGTTCGTCGCTTCCTTATGCCGTCTCCAAAGCAGCGGTGCATGGACTTACCCGATCTCTAGCCAAGGCGCTCGCTCCGCATATTCGCGTGAATTGCATAGCACCGGGAGCCGTTCTGACTAGGTGGTGGGAAGGGCGTGAGCGGCAGATGGAACAGCTAGCGGGCAGCCTTCTGCTGGGTGAGACCGCAAAGCCGGAGGATATTGCCCATATGATTCTCGCCGCATTGGAACAGGAGGCCCTGACAGGCCAAATCATTACGGTGGACGCCGGTCAATCGATGTAATACTGCAGTGGGTGGGGCGTGGTATCATATAACCAACTATATAACCAATCATATAACCACAACCAATCATTCAAACCGGAAATGGGAGGTTAGTGCCATGCAGGAGTTTATCGGCAACTGCCGCAGCTGCGGCAAAGCGATCTATTGCGAAAACGGATTTCTGAACGGGACGGTGCAGGAGGATCAGACGCTCGAATGTTTTGAGTGTCAGAAGAAGCGCGAAGATCCTGGGCATCATCCCGTTTGAATCCGGGGTAACCTCAATTTTTGGTCTCACTAAGGCAGTGTTACATCTCAGCTGCCGTAATCTGGACCTTTTTTCGTTTGGCCTTGCCATCCAGCGAGAAATAGGTCCATATGCGCAGGAGGCGCTCAACTGGGCCTGATTTGAAGTGCGCAAGGTACCAGCTGCTGGCAAACATCTGCACGGTGTAGATTAGGAGCGCCAACCCACATCCGGCGATGACGCCGATTTTACCGAACCATCCTAGACCGTAGCCGTAAAATATCGTCGTGCAAATCACGGTCTGCATCAAATAGTTGGTCAGAGACAGCTTCCCGACAGCCTCAAAACGCTCGAACAGCCGCGAAGAGGCATGTTTGGTATAAATCAGGGCGAAAGTCATGATGTAGCCGATGGACAACAGGCACCCGCCAAGCATCGCTCCGGTTCCTGCGCCGATCAACTCCGGAAAGTAGATACTGTATGATTTAAGCATGAGCCCAAGGGGCAGAAAAATCAGCATTCCTTTGAGATAGATGCCGCGTTCCTGGTCGGGATCGGTAAACCACTGTTTTTTGGCTGCATACATGCCAAGCAAGAAGAAAGGAACGTTCAAAATCGGGGCTAAAAAAAGCGCGAACGCAAGAAATACTGCATTATCACCCATTGGATTGGCCGTATTCCGGTCATGCTTGATCTCCGCATATGTACCCTCGGAATAAAGCGTAACTGTCTTTTCAATATATGCTTGGATGCGGTGATTCATCGCCTGTGTTTCTTTATCGGCTTTGTTTTCCGGAAATAGCCCGAGGAGTCCTGTCAATGTCATCAAAATAATGCACCAAACCAGCAGTGTTTTGGGCTTCCGGTTCATAAAAATCAGGAGCAGGAACCCGATTCCCCCGTAAAAAAGTAATATGTCGCCGTCCCACAGAAACGTGCTGTGAAGGAGTCCAAGACCAATTAGCATGATGAATCTCCGTACCAGAGGCCATCCAGCTTTTCTCTGTTTTGCGTTCAGGCTCTCCTTCAGCTTGATGATGCCAAACCCGAATACAAAGGTGAAGATCGGCATAAAGCTGCCCTCGACCAGTAGTTTTACGACATGATGTGCCGATGATTCCGCCGCGGGAACGTGAAACAGCTGCATTACATCTTTTCCAAACATCCCGTACTGAAAAATAAGCATATTGGCAAGTAAAATACCAAGCAAACTAAACCCCCGTAAACAATCAATCATACGAATTCTTTTATTTTTCAATTTCATCACCTCGAAAAACAGTGTAACAGCCGCCATTGAACCGGAAATAAAGTCCAGCTTAACATTTGCTGAACGGATAACGATGTGTTTAGCTCGAATTAAGATGTGTTTGGTACAATGCTGTTGAGGTGGTTCCCATGTATAATGCAAAAATTTTATTGGTCGACGATGAAAGATCCATCGTTCAACTGATCGAAATGGTCCTCCGTAAGGAAGGATTCCGCCATATTTACTCAGCGTATAATGGAAAAGAAGCGCTCGAACTTGTTTCACGGCATAAAATAGATATCATCCTGTTGGATGTTATGTTGCCGGATCAGACGGGATTCGAGTTATGCCCCCAAATTCGGCAGTTTTCCAACGCCCATATTATTTACTTAACGGCCCGTACATCGGACTTGGATGTGCTGACGGGCTTCGCAACTGGCGGAGATGATTATGTGACCAAGCCGTTTAACCCGCTTGAGATTGCCGCCCGGGTGAAGGCTAGGCTGCGCAGAAGCGTGGTGGCACAAGCTCCGGTGAGACTGGAGGACAGCCGCAGCCGCTATGACTTTGGCCGTTTTATGCTGGATGAATTTGCGGGAACGCTGCTTGTGGACGGGGAGGAAGTGCCTTGTCCGGCTCAGGCCTACCAGCTGCTGCTGTTTTTGTGCAAGCATCCTGGCATGGTGTTCTCCAAGTCCCAGCTGTATGAAGAAGTATGGGGAATTGACGGGCTTGGTGATGACAACACGGTGATGGTACATATTCGCAAAATCCGCGAACGAATCGAAGAGGATCCTGGGGACCCAAGATGTCTGCTGACGGTTCGCGGGCTTGGCTATAAGCTGTTGAAGGTGGATTTATGAGAAGGATCAGAACGCGCCTGACGCTGCATTTTACCTATCAGGTCCTTTTGCTGTGGGTCATCATTGTGGTGTCCTTGATTATCATGTTGCTGGCGTTGATCAACTATTTAGTAAACAAGGATTTGAAACGAACCTTCTCAACGAGCGCGCTCGATGGCATTCAGGCTGAAACGCTAATTGACCATGACAAAGTCAAAATGAATGAACGCTGGAGTAAAATGCTCGGGGAACAGGGATATTGGCTGCAAATCATCAATGAGTCGGGCAGTGTCATCTATTCCACGAATACGACGGCAGATTTGAAGAACTCCTATGGAGCGGCAGAACTATTGAATATCCAGGAAACGCGGCGGCTTGGTTCTTACTATGTCGTATCGTCGTTGGCTAGCGACGCCGATGGACCCAGATCGGTTTTATTTTTAATGGGGACGCTGGACCTGGGCACGCAGCAACTGAAAGAATGGTTTCAGCAATACAATAGCGGCGGCATCATTCGCCCAGGGGCTGAGACGGAACTGGAACGGCAGCATATAAGGGAAGATGATTATTTGCAGATCGTAGACGCTGCAGGACAAATACTGCAATCTGTCGGCAAGGCCGGAAAGCTTGGAACAGGGGAGAGATATCATCCTCTAGATCTTGTATCTGTGCGGGCGGAGCCTGGCAGATATCCAATGAAATTATCGTCATATTATGACGAGACTACCGGCAACACATGGTTGCTTCATCAGGGCAAGCCTAATATGAAACTCGTGAAGCAGACGCTTTTTCGCGAAATCATGGTAATTCTAATTGTGATCGGAGCCGCAGTTATGGTGCTGACGTTAGCGATCTCGATTTGGCACGGATACCGTTATGGGCAGCCGCTGATGCTTTTCGCGGGCTGGTTTGAACGCATGAGCCAAGGAAGGTACAGCGAAGCGCTGACCGAGAAGGAACGCAAAAGGGTATTCCGACGTAACGGAAAAATCAGGATGAGGTACAGGCTGTACAAGGAAGTCATCGCCGGTTTTTACGAGATGGCAACCAAACTTGACGCCTCCCAGCGCGAACGGAAAATGCTTGAACAGACCAGGGAGGAATGGATGACTGGAATTTCTCATGATTTACGGACTCCGCTTTCGACCATTCAGGGCTATGGGCATCTGCTGGAAAGTGGTCAGTTTACCTGGAATGAAGCCGAATTGAAAGAGATGGGGAGAATGATCCGGGAAAAAGGGGATTTCATGCTAGAGCTCTTACAGGATTTCTCCTTAACGTTTCAGTTGAAAAACAATGCTATCCAGTTCCCGCTGGAGCCGATTGAATTGAATGAATTCGTCCGCCGCTCGGTGCTCCGGTACGTAAATGACGCGACGATCGACACCGCTTCTTTTTCCTTTGAGGAGTGGGGAGAGGATCTAACCATTATGGCCAATCCGAAGTGGTTCCAGCGCATGCTGGACAATATCATTATCAACGCGGTGAAACATAATCCCGAGGGAACGGAGATTTCGGTCCGCACCGGAGAAGATGGCGAAAATGCGTGGATTTCAGTTTCCGATAACGGTCGGGGAATGGATGAGGAGACTCGGCGTAATTTATTCGAACGGTATTACCGCGGAACGAGTACGGATGAAACGACCGAAGGTGCGGGGCTTGGTATGAGCATTGCCCATGCGATTGTTATTGCCCACCAGGGCCATATCCGGGTGAATTCCAATCCTCAGCAAGGGACCGAAGTGATTATGGAGTTTCCATTGATTCCTTAAACGAAAACACGGAGTTTGTGCCCATATTATGGCAAATGGTACGATAGGGCTTAGAATACACCTTATTACTAGATATGGCGAGAAATTTCCGTGTGCGTATGAAGGATGCCGATGTGAGCGTTGGTTTGGGCCATGATACGGTCTTATGTTTCAAAAATCGCGACGTTGGCCCTAGAGGGGAAGGGGTTGGCATGGATGGAAAAGAAAGAAGGACAAGCGGAGTGGCCGCTGTTGTTATGTGGAAATCAGCGCGAATGGGAAGCGTGGCTGGAGCAGAACCATCACCTCTCGAAGGGAGTCGGGCTGCAAATAGCCAAGAAGAACTCAAAGCTTTCGTCCGTGAGTTATGCTGAAGCGCTGGAGAGCGCACTCTGCTATGGATGGATTGACAGTCGAAAGGAAGCCCTGGATGATCAAAGCTGGATTCAACGCTTCGGGCCAAGAGGTGCGAACAGCATTTGGTCACTGGTGAATCGAGAGAAGGTGGAGCGGTTGATCAAGGAAGGCCGGATGAAACCTGCCGGACTTCAAGCAGTCGAAACCGCCAAAAGTAACGGCCGCTGGGAGAATGCTTATAAGCCGCAAAGCCGCAGCGAGCTGCCCGAGGAGCTGGAAGCTGCCTTTGCCGAGCATCCGCGTGCCCGGGAATTTTACGAAACGCTGGACAGCACGAACAAGTATGCCTTTGCTTTCCGGATCCATAATGCGAAGAAACCCGAGACCCGTAAGAAAAAGGCGGAGGAGTTTATCCGCATGCTGGAAAACGGGGAGAAGATATACCCCTAATCATGAGTCCGAGGAAGGAGCTGCGGCCATCCGGAGCTTCTTTTTCTGCGCGTTAAATTTATAAAGCATAAAGTTTTATTGACGTATCCCTCCGGTTTTGATTAAAATTTACCTAACGGTAGGTAAAAAGGGTGATAAAAAAATGACTGGTGAAAAAGGAGCTGATTCAAGCATGAAAAAAAGAGAACTGACCTCACAGCAGCTGATTGAGGCAGCCATCTTGCTGTTTGCGCAACACGGCATCGAGAAAACCAGCCTAGCTATGATCGCCGCTGAAGTAGGTATTACGAAACCATCGATATATTATCATTTCGCATCGAAAGACGAACTGGTTGAAAAAGTATTTGAATATATGTTCAGCGACTATCATTTTGGACAATATTTTCCTATCTCTGATTTTAACGAACAAAATTTCGCGGAAAAGCTCTTTCAAGGCGGTATTAGCATGTTTCCGCAGGATAAGGAGAACTTTTATCCGGTTATGCGGTTATTAAACGAATTTATGCTCACTGCCGGCCGTGGTGGTCATTTCGGCGAAGCCGTGGTTGCGATGCAGCAGGAGTTTCTGGAAGGATTCCGCCAACTGCTGCAGCATGGGGCGAAACTTGGAGTGATCGAGGAGGAAAACGCGGATTCGAGGGCATATGTACTGGCGCTTGTTGTCGACAACATTACGAGCTACATGATGATGGGAGTCAAATTGGACTACGAAAAAATATGGAAAGAAGCGGTGAATGCTACATTCAGAAAAGGGGTGGATGTCATTGAATAACCGATTGGAATGGACGGAACTCGGGGTGTCCAGGACGGATAAAATGATGATTTGGACGGTGTTTCCAATTGTCGGGGGCGTGGCTGGCTGGTATACTCCGGCACTCGCTAAATGGGCGTCGGAATTGCCATGGGTTCCATTTCAGGGGCCGCTCAAACTGATCTCTTCCCTTTCTTCCCAGCATGGGGCATGGGGAACGATTGCTGCAGTCGCGCTCGGAGTTCTTGTCGGGGGGATGATTTCAATGGCAGCGATAAAGGAAAGTTTGCGGATTCGCCTTTCCGATCAAGAGGTCAGGCTGCAGATCCACAATGAGGAGCGAACCTTCGGAAGAGAAGATGTGGCTGCTGTATTTATGGATAATAAGCAGTTGGTCCTGCTAGGCACGGATGGACGCGAGCTTTATCGGGAAAAGCCCGAGAAACGTAAGCATCTGACCGAGGAATTTATCCGGCATGGGTATGATTGGCGGGAACAAGATCCATTTGCTCATGAATATGTCCGGTGGGTAGCCGATTGTCCCGAACTATCTCCGAGTGTGAACGCATTATTTTTGGCAAGGGATAAGGCTTTCGGTAAAGACGAAAAGGAGGATGCAGAGGATTTGCGCCGGGAGCTTTCCAAGCTTGGCGTTACGGTTCGCGACGAGGGAAAACGGCAGTATTGGCGGATGCATGGGCGAAGACCTTAAGTCCTCAGCTTCCCGCTGTCCGGTGCGGCCCTGAATAAGGAAGTGTAACACGGAATTCAGCATATTTATCCACTTCCCCTTTTGCGCTTTTACGGGTTATCAGCATAAAGATAACATGGCCTGAATAAGATTCTTTTTAGAACGGAAAGCAAGGTACCCGCAGCCGCGCGGATGCTAGTAAAAAAGCGATCCTTGCGGTTTGTACTGCCACCCGGGCGAAAGGAGCCATGCGTATGCTGTTGAACATAAGCATGCTGATTGTTTTTATTTATACGGTTTTATGCATCATGTACGTTCAGATGAACCGGCACATTTTAGCGAATATGACGGGGACCGTGGTCGCGATGACGACAGGGCTGATGTCGAATTTGACGATTGGCGTCATTCTCGGCATGTTGTTTCCCCAGAATCTGGTGGTATCGACCGGAATATCGATTCTCTTTTGTTTCTTGATCGGCTATCTGATCGGTAGACCCCTCAGTCTGCTGGCGGTTGTGGAGGGGATTGGCGGAGGTATTATGGGCGGCGTGCACGGGGCGATGCTGGGCGAAATGATTCCAAGGCGGCAGTGGGATGTGATGCTGTTTATTATGGACGCCATGTATATTGCGGTCACGGCGCTGGTCATCTACTTGATTCATGACCGCAAGCACCAGCAGGAAGAGCCGACGGCCGCAGTTGGAACGATGAAAGAAAAGAAGGGGGATTTTACGATGGCACCTGTGCGGACCTCCTTCTGGATGATTTACATCGTTCTGCCGGTCATTGTTTTATGCGTTGCCGCCTGGCTAGGGCATAGCCCCTCCATAGGGGAGCCGTCTTCCCCTGGTCATGATATGCATTCCATGTAGCCCTTTTGCAAACCATGCCGTAAACGGCTAAAATAAGAGGATGGTCCGAAGTGTGATATAAATCATTGACACAGACCTGGGCACTTCTCGAGGAAGCCGCCAAAGACGTTAGGTAAAGGGGAGAACAAAGATGGAACGTATTCAAACAGAAACGCAATTCGAGGACTTGATTAACCGTGACGGACTGACCGTTATCAAATATGATGCTGTATGGTGTCCGGACTGCAAGACGCTGGATAAATTTCTGCCTGATATTATGGCGAAGCATACGGATAAAGAGTTTTATGCCATGGATGTGGAGCAGTTCGAGGGAATTACCGATCAAAACGATGTGCGCGGCATTCCGAGCCTTTTAGTGTACAAAAACGGTGAAAAGCTGGCTCATCTTCACAGCAAATATGCTAAAACGCCAGCTGAAATTTCCGAGTACCTGGAGACGCTGGAATCCAAAAAATAATCTAGTGACGGGGGAATACCCGTTCATGCAGTAATTTTAAAGCACCGATCTTTTTCTGCGGCAAGCGGAGGAAGAAGGTGTTTTTTTTTGTTGTTTTATATGTTCGGAAATTCACAAATCATAAAACAAGGATTTTCCAAATAAAGATAGAAATGATAGTTAAGACAAAAAGATTACATGATAGGATGTGCAGCCATGGCCACACGAGAACAGGTCCTACAGATGATGGACCATTACAGCGCAAGCAACTATCTCCCGCTGCCGATTGTCATCGAAAAGGCGGAAGGAGTGTGGGTGGAGGATTCCGGCGGACGAAGGTATCTCGATATGCTGAGTGCATACTCCGCGCTTAATCACGGTCACCGCCACCCTAAAATTATCCAGGCACTGAAAGAGCAGGCGGATAAAGTGACGCTTGTCTCAAGGGCTTTTCACAGCGAAGAGCTGGCAAAGTTTGCGCGAAAGCTTGCGGATTTTGCCGGAAAAGACAAGATTCTCGCAATGAACACCGGAGCGGAGGCGGTGGAAACTGCGCTTAAAATGGCGAGACGCTGGGCTTATCAGGTTAAGGGGGTGCAGGAAAACCGGGCAGAAATCATCGTCTGTGACGGTAATTTTCATGGACGGACGTTAACCATTACGTCTTTTTCCTCGGAGGAGGATTACAAACGGGGTTTCGGTCCGTTCACGCCGGGCTTCAAAAGGATTCCGTACGGCGATTTGGATGCGCTTCGGGCGGCAATAACGCCGGATACGGCTGCGTTTCTGGTGGAGCCGATGCAGGGGGAAGCGGGGATTATTTTGCCTCCCGATGGGTTCATATCTGAAGCGTATAAACTCTGCCGCGAGCAGCGTGTGTTGTTTATTGCCGATGAGATTCAAACGGGCTTTGGACGTACTGGCAAAAAGTTTGCCTGCGACTGGGAGGCCGTGGTGCCGGATGTGTACATCCTGGGCAAGGCGCTTGGAGGCGGGGTAATTCCGGTTTCGGCGGTTGCTGCGGATAACGAGGTCATGAATGTTTTCGAGCCGGGCTCGCATGGCTCAACCTTTGGTGGGAATCCGCTGGCCTGCGCAGTCGCACTCGCGGCATTGGATGTTTTTGAAGAAGAAAGGCTTGCGAAGCGCTCTGAGGAGCTTGGACGCTATTTTATGAAAGAGCTTACATTGATTAAACACCCCGATATTGTTGCCATCCGTGGGCGAGGCCTGCTGATCGGGCTTCAGCTGGCAGTGTCGGCAAGGCCGTATTGCGAATCGTTGGCCCGGATCGGACTGCTGTGCAAGGAAACGCACGAGACGACCATTCGATTTGCTCCACCTCTGGTTATCACGGAAGAAGAGCTGGATTTTGCTTTAAGCCGCATACAAGAGGTGTTTACCGATCAAGGGAGGGCGTAAACAAAGATGGTTCAGCAATCCATTTCCATCATCCGGGTACCGTTTGGGCTTGGCGCAGGCCGGCCCGGCAGTGAAAACGGTCCGGATAGCATGATGAAATTCGGTCTTGTCAAAAAATTAAAAGGGCTTGGGCATGATGTTCCGGCGGATCAGTGTATCCGCCTTCCGGATGGCATTAAGTCTCCTGTTGCCTCCAAAATGAAGCATGTCGAGGAGGTATTGGCTATATCCGGACTGCTTGGGGAGGCTGTCTATCAAACAGTGGCAAACGGTCACATCCCGCTTGTTCTGGGCGGAGATCACAGCATTGCAATGGGATCGCTGGCTGGTCTGACCCGGCATTACAGCAATATGGGCGTCATCTGGGTTGATGCCCATTCCGACTTGAACACGGAATCGACCAGCCCTTCGGGGAATATGCATGGCATTTCGCTGGCGGTCGGCCTCGGAATTTCTCGCTTCAAATTGGAGCAGATTGCCAAAGGCGCCGTACCTTTAAAAGCGGAAAACTGTGTCATTATCGGAGCTCGTGATCTCGACCATGACGAAAAGGCGTTGATCCGTTCCTGCGGCCTGACCTGCTTTACGATGCATGAGATTGACCGTATCGGCATCGAGAAGGTCGTTCAGGAAGCGCTTCGAATCGCTGGTGACGGTACCGATGGGGTTCATCTCAGCTTTGACATCGACAGCGTGGATCCCATTGAGGCACCAGGGACCGGAACGCCTGTCCGCGGCGGACTCAGCTATCGTGAGGCTCATCTTTTGCTCGAGCTTATGAGTGAATCTGGACGAATCACATCTGCCGATTTTGTGGAGGTCAATCCGCTTCTTGACCGTAACAACCAGACATCGAAGCTGGCCGTGGAGCTGATCGGATCCTTATTCGGCAGCCGGATTCTGTAGCGCCTGAATGAAACCGTTCCACCTAAAAAGCACCATTAATGTCCACCCCTGACGGGGGAGGCATAATGGTGCTTTTGTTCATGATTTGGACGATCCGATGCAGTCGGCCTTGTGTCTGCAATCGCCGTTTTTGTCTGCTGTGGAAAGGGCGGAAGCTACTTGCGGCTGCTCCGTCGGTATTCAATCAACTCTCCCAACTGGGATAGGACCTTCAGAAGCGCGTCCGTTTCTTCATTTGTAAAGTTATCCACCGTTTCAACAATCCGCTCCGAGCTAATATCTGACAATTGCTTCAGAATCTTCGAGCCTTTGGCGGTGATTGTGATGTTTACGTAACGCCGGTCCGTTTCAGAGCGGTTTCGTTCAATCAGTTCTTCCTGGACCAGCTTGTCGCAAATTTGAGTAATGGCACTTGTCGTCAGGCCTGTCACCTTTACGATATCTGTGCCGCGCTGACTGCCCTTACTTTGCAGATATTGCAAAATAAATGCTTCCGTGGTGCTTAGCTTCATATGCCTGACAATCCCCGTATAGTCAATAAGACGCGGCAATCTGTCCATAAGTTCGCAATATCGGTCAGCCAAATCTTTAGATGAGGAATGCAAGCTAATCACCCTCCTGCAAATACGAAGTAGTAGTAAATTTGAAGTTGAATTAAAGTTTCATATAGTTTCATGGTAGTTCGTAAATATCCGGCCGTCAATATTAGATACGCTAAACAGAGGGATTCGTTTCGATCTGTGGCTGTTTTTTGTATAAAAAATAATTCTTAATCCCGAGATTAAACCTGTTGACGTTTAAATAACCAATGGTTATATTAAGCATATAGGTAAAACTAACCAATGGTTATTTTAGGTGAACGACGAATATTGAAAGGAACGAATAATCTCAAATGCCAAGAAAAAAACAGGTCCGTTCGGAGGACACCAAGCGTGACATTTTGGCCGCGGCGGGCAAGCTTTTTGCTGTCAGAGGCTACGATGCTGTATCTATGCGTGAAATCGCCAAGGAAGCGGGATGCTCCCACACTACGATTTACATTTATTTTGAGGATAAGGAGGCGTTGCTGAACGAGCTATCCATGCCTTCCCTTTTGAAATTGAAGGAAAACTTCGGGGAGGTGTTTCAGCATGAGCGGGAAAATCCGCAAAATGCTTTAAAACAGATCAGTCAGCTGTTTATTCGGTTTTGCCTGTTGAACCGGAATATGTATCGGATCTTTTTCGAGGTTAAAGCGGAGCGGGTAGATGAAGACTCGCCGGAAATGGAGATCAATCAGATCCGTAACCAGCTGTTCGGGCTATTGATGCAAGTTGTCCGGGATTGCACCGGATTAATGGAGGGAAGCGAGCGGCTGCTGGCATACACACGTATTTATTTTTACATGCTCCATGGTATGGTTGGAACTTATCAATATTCCGAAGAAACGGCAGAAGAGTTAATGCAGCGACTTGCGGATACCTTTGACGAAGGGTTTGAAGTTCTGCTGCTGGGCTTCAGGGAGAAAACCAAATCGGATCATTGATCCGTGAGAGGGGATGCTCTTAATGAGTTTTATCGTCATGGTGATTTTGTTTACGGTAGTATGCGGCTGGTTGGATTCGCGGATTCCACAAGCTGTAAGGAAGGGGGATGAATAAATATGTTTGCCGGACATTTTGGACTCGCCGCAGCTGTAAAATCCAGAGAGCCTGTTACGCCCCTGTGGGCATTGATGCTAGGTACGCAATTGATGGATGTGATCTTTGTGCCTTTACTTCTGACCGGAGTTGAAACGATAGTTCCTGTCGGGGAAGGCAAGTATGGAGAAGCGGTTATTCATGCGGATTATACGCATTCCCTGGTTGGGGCTTTGCTTATTGCCTTTCTTGCTGCTATGGCTGCATGGAAATGGTGGGGGAAACGGAGCGCGGGAGTGATGGGCTTTATGGTATTCAGCCACTGGCTTCTTGATTTGCTGGTACATCGCAGCGATCTGCCGATATTGCCGGGAAACCTCGGACATCTGCCGCTACTCGGATTTGGGCTGTGGGGTTCTCTTTTGATCAGCATAATGCTTGAAATCTTGCTTATTGCCGTGGGGGCGATCATGTATTATTTGTCTCTGCGGTCTCGTGTACAGAAAGCTTCGCAAAGTGAAGAGAGGATTTCAAGACCTTCGCTTTCGGGCCGCTCCCTCTGGACGGGCATCATCATGGCAGGATTGCTGGTTCTGTCGCTGTTGTCCGATCTGATGGGGTTTGGATAATTCACTAAATCAGACTATTTTAATAGGAATGATTATTTTTACCTTTTCAAACGTTGTGAAGTGTGAGAGAATATGGAAAAATCACGCTGAAACGATTATTCCGTGTGAGAAAAGGGAGGATTTACGATGTCGAACGAACGTCCATTATCGTTTGAAACTTTAGCAGTTCATGCAGGCCAGGAAATTGACCCTACGACGCTTTCACGTGCCGTACCGCTGTATCAAACGACTTCCTACGGCTTTAAAGACAGCGACCATGCAGCCAATTTGTTTGCGCTGAAGGAATTTGGCAATATCTATACACGTTTGATGAACCCGACAACCGATGTGTTCGAGCAGCGCGTGGCTGCGCTTGAAGGCGGAGTAGGGGCGCTTGCGACTTCTTCGGGGCAAGCAGCGATCACTTTCTCCGTATTGAACATTGCCGGAGCCGGGGATGAAATCGTATCCTCCTCGACGTTGTATGGCGGTACGTATAATCTGTTTTCGACGACGCTTGCGAAGCTTGGCATTAAGGTGCATTTTGTGGACGCCAGCAACCCGGAAAACTTCCGCGCAGCAATTACGGATAAAACTAAAGCGCTATTTGCGGAAACGATCGGCAACCCGAAAGGGGATGTGCTGGACATCGAGGCTGTTGCGAAGATCGCTCACGAAAACGGCGTTCCTTTCATTGTTGACAATACCTTCCCAAGTCCATATTTGCTACGTCCGATCGAGCATGGTGTGGATGTGGTTGTTCATTCGGCTACGAAGTTCATCGGCGGCCATGGAACATCCATCGGCGGCATCATCGTAGACAGCGGTAAATTCGATTGGGCGGCCAGCGGCAAATTCCCGGGTCTGACCGAGCCGGATCCAAGCTATCATGGGGTTGTCTATACGGAAGCCGTTGGACCACTCGCTTATATCATCAAAGCACGTGTGCAGCTGCTTCGCGACATGGGTTCCACGATTTCTCCGTTCAATTCATGGATGCTGCTGCAGGGGCTTGAAACATTGCATCTGCGGATGGAGCGGCACAGCGAAAATGCCCTTAAGGTGGCGCAGTTCCTGGAAAGCCATCCTGCGGTGGATTGGGTAAGTTATGCCGGTCTTCCAAGCCATCCTTCGTATGAGCTGGCGCAGAAATACCTGCCGAAAGGACAGGGTGCAATTTTGACGTTTGGTATCAAGGGCGGAAAAGAGGCAGGACGCAAAGTCATCGAAAATGTGAAGCTGTTCTCCCATTTGGCCAATGTGGGCGATTCAAAGTCGCTGATCATTCACCCTGCCAGCACGACGCATCAGCAATTATCTGAAGAAGAGCAAATTGCAGCAGGCGTCAATCCGGAAATGCTGCGCTTGTCTATCGGTACAGAAGCAATTGCGGACATTTTGTATGATCTGGAGCAGGCTATTACCGCCAGCCAGCAGTAATCATTTATCTCTTATATGTAAAGAAACCGTTCCAAATGGAGCGGTTTCTTTCTTTTTGAGGATTGAGCCGAATATTAATGGCTAATTCCGATTGGAGTAATAAACGCTGGAACAAAGATAAGACATATTATGAAGAACGTACACTCCGGTCATCAGGAAAAAAGGCAAGGAAATCCCTTCGAAAACAATAATAAGCGCCCAGGCGACAACTATAGCAATGGATGTTGAGTTCCACGCCACCGCTTTCGCATGACTTGTAATATGCTGATAGCGTTCATCGAACCAATGCTCTTTTTTTCTTTTCCGCCTAGATACGATTTGCAAAACGATGTGCACTGCAACACCGAAGAGAAGCCCGCCTAATCCATAGAGTGCATTTACCAGCTGATTACTCAATGTTTTCATCCCCTTCAAAAATAAATAGATCCTCCATCTGGCATTCAAAAATCTGAGCAAGTTTATGGGCCAGCACCAAAGAAGGTTTGTACTTGTTATTTTCCAGTGAGATGACGGTTTGTCTGGATACATGCAGCCGCGCGGCAAGCTCTTCCTGCGTCATGTTCCAGGCCGTTCGTTTTTCCCGGATTCGTGTTTTCAAATCAGTCCCCACCGCCAATCTACTTGTAAAGTTGACTTTACGTAAAATCTACTTTACATAGGGATATTCTGTCAATATAATGTGGTCATTTAGGCGCCGAGATGCTGAAGCATCCGGCTGTTTTTTTGCAGTCACCATCATTTGAACGGATACAAAGAACCTCATCGGGGTAGACTTTATAAAGGCAGATGTGGAAATTTTAATTTTTTTATATCCAGTTTTTATCATTTAGCTTGTAATTGGTTTACTTTTTTTTCGCATTGGCATATAATACGATTGTAATTTTGCGTATAGGAAAAACTATTGCATAAGTACAAAAACGATTATCATTCTCAATAGGACGACGTTAAACGTCCAAGTCTTAAACATGCTGCCCCGGCTGGTTCCGGAGCAGCATGTGCTGTTTTAAGGGTAATAATAATGTTTTTCATTCTCAATTGAGGAAGGTGAATACGATGGAAAAAGTACAAAATATGCAGGCAGAAATCCTTAAAGAAAATTCAGTATCCGGCAGTGATAAAACTCCGAACCCTCATCGTAAGAAACGTATGGATATACGGAGTATACTGCGGAACTCTGAAATGCAGGCTGCCATTCTCAGCGGCGTGCTTATGCTTAGCGGATGGGCTGTAAGTTATGCTTCCCCTCTGATTTCAATCATTTTGTATATTTTGTCTTATGCAGCTGGAGGATGGCTTAAGGCCAAGGAAGGCGTAGAGACGCTAATCAAGGAACGGGAGCTGGATGTGAATCTGCTCATGGTCGCTGCAGCGATAGGCGCCGCCAGCATCGGGTATTGGAGCGAAGGAGCGATGCTGATCTTTATCTTTGCTCTAAGTGGTGCGCTTGAGAGTTACACCATGGAGCGGAGCAAGAAAGATATTTCGTCTCTGATGGCGCTGAAGCCGGAGCTTGCGACCCGGATTGAAGACGGGAAAATGACGGTCGTTCCCATTGATGAATTGAAGGTCAAGGATCTGATTCTCGTTAAACCAGGTGAATTGATTCCATCTGACGGCATGATCAAAAAAGGTTTTTCGTCAGTTAACCAAGCCTCCATTACCGGCGAGTCCGTTCCTGTAGATAAAGTCCAAGGTGACGAAGTATTTGCTGGTACACTGAATGGAGAAGGCGTACTGTATGTAGAAGTAACAAAATCAGCAGACGCAACCATCTTTGCGAAAATCATCCGTATGGTGGAAGAAGCGGAAAATGAGGTTCCGCAGTCCGAACGTTTCATGAAGCGTTTCGAAGCGATCTATGCCCTGGTCGTTGTCGCGGTCACCCTGGTCATCATTTTTGCTTCTCCATTTATATTTGGTTGGAGCTTTGGATCATCTTTTTATAAAGCCATGGTATTTTTGGTTGTTGCTTCACCTTGCGCGCTTGTTGCTTCGATTATGCCGCCTTTGCTTTCGGCGATTTCCAACCGCGCCCGCCGCGGTATCCTGTTTAAAGGCGGGGCCCATATGGAGAATATGGCTTTGACCTCTGTTGTTGCTTTTGATAAAACAGGAACGCTGACCGCAGGAGAACCGGTAGTAACGGACTTAATTGCCGTAGATGGTTACGACAGCCAAGAACTGCTTGCTATTATCGCATCAATCGAACAGTTGTCGGAGCATCCGCTTGCTAAGGCGATTGTCCGTAAAGCTGAAGCTGAGAACCTGAAATTGCTCTCCGCAGAATCTGTAACATCCGTTACTGGCTGGGGTATGGAAGGTAGGGTAGACGGGAGAAATTGGCGGATCGGCAAGACGGATGTGCTGGATCAGATGGAGCAAAGTGAGGAAACAGCTTATTGGAAAGAGCAGCGCAGCCGTCTGGGCGGAGAAGGAAAAACCGTGTCGCTGATTTTGGAAGGTGAGCGCATAGTCGGACTAATCGGCCTGCAGGATGTTATACGTCCGCAAGCTGTGGCTGCGGTGCAAAAGCTGCAAGCTATCGGTGTCAAGGTAGCTATGCTGACTGGGGATCGGAGCGAAACGGCGCAGGCGATTGGACGGCACATTGGTGTCGATTATATTTATTCCGACCTGCTTCCGGAAGAAAAGGTGGAGTATGTGAAACGGCTGCGTGAAGAACATGGGCATGTCGTTATGGTTGGTGACGGTGTAAATGATGCGCCAGCGCTCGCCACAGCAACGGTAGGCATGGGCATGGGAATGAGCGGCAGCGGTACGGCGCTGGAGGTTGCGGATGTCGTTCTGATGAACGATAACATCGAGGAGATTGCTAGCACGATCAGTCTCGCCCGCCGTGCGCGTCGGATCGTGAAGCAGAATATGACTTTTGCGATTACCGTTATTGTTCTGCTGATGACAACCAACTTCGTGGCGGGAATCGCTCTACCGTTTGGTGTGGTGGGTCATGAAGGCAGTACAATCCTTGTTATTTTGAATGCATTGCGGTTGTTAAGATAAATGTACTTGATAGGGAATTTCGGACGATCTGTTCGGAGTTCCCTTTTTCTTATGAAAATGAAAAGTAGTACAATCCGGCACACGCTTAGGTCCAACCCCTAAGCTTCTTGTTGTCCCCATATGTAAGAACAAATTTTAAATGTTAACAATCGGCCTGAACCCATGTATACTTGTGCTATTGACATAAGTGTTCAATTATATGATAATTATTATTAAATAATAGTTATTCCAAATTAAAAAAATAATCCTGGTTATGTCCGGCTTATGCGGACTTGCTTTCCGGGCACTGGGAGCTTGGAGGGAATCATATGTATAAATCCGTAATTATTGGTACAGGACCTGCGGGACTTACCGCAGCCATTTATCTAGCACGTGCTAACTTGAATCCGCTCATTATCGAAGGGCCACAACCCGGCGGACAACTTACCACCACCACAGAAGTAGAGAATTTTCCGGGATTTCCTGAAGGAATTATGGGACCGGAATTGATGGATAATATGCGTAAACAGGCTGAACGATTCGGAGCTGAGTTCCGTACAGGCTGGGTGAACAGTGCCCAGCTTAGCGGTCGTCCATTTAAGCTTGATGTGGAAGGCATGGGACAGCTCGAAACCGAAACTCTGATCATTTCGACTGGCGCAACGGCCAAATATCTTGGCATTCCGGGCGAGCAGGAGAATGTCGGACGCGGGGTCAGCACTTGTGCAACCTGCGATGGCTTCTTTTTCCGCGGCAAGGAGATCGTTGTTGTCGGCGGCGGCGATTCAGCGCTTGAAGAAGCGGGCTTCCTGACCCGTTTTGCATCGAAAGTGACTTTGGTACACCGCCGTTCCGAATTGCGCGGCTCGAAAATCATGCAGGACCGCGTACGCAGCAACGAGAAGGTTGAATGGGCGCTTAATCGTACTCCAGCCCAGGTTGTCGCTGATGACCGCGGCGTGAAAGGTCTGAAAGTGCTGAACAACGAAACCGGCGAAGAGGAATTGATCGAAGCGAGCGGCGTATTTGTAGCTATCGGCCACCATCCGAACACCGGCTTCCTTGGCGGACAAATCACAACCGATACTAACGGATATATCATGGTCCAACCGGGAACCTCGGAGACCAACATTCCGGGAGTTTTCGCTTGCGGTGACGTTCAGGATACTCGTTACAGACAGGCGATTACGGCAGCAGGCAGCGGATGTATGGCAGCAATGGACTGCGAAAAGTATATTGAGAGCCTTGAGCATCACGCGGCCGTTCATTAATTATATTTATAAATGAGGCTCAACATCGATCCGTAACTGCAGCGGCCACCTCGCACAAGCACAATGTAAAAAACAAGTTTATAAATCATAGTTAACAACGGGGTGAATCATCATGGAAAAAGTCATCGTGTATACAAGCACCAACTGCCCGCATTGCCGTCAGGTTAAAGGATATTTGGCAGAAAAGGGCGTAAATTACGAAGAACGCAACATTGAGCAAAATGATGATTTCGCTCAGCAGGTATGGGATATGGGGATGCGTGCTGTTCCTGTAACCGTCATTGGCGAGCATCGCATTCTTGGAATGAACAAACTGCAGTTCGAAAAATATTTGAGTGAGCAGGCTTAAGCATGACTGCACCGATATATCATTTATAATGATCAGCAGCAGCCGGTGATATCGGCACGTATAATGAGGAGGCAGTGTCCTATGGACACTGCCTCCTTAGTATATGAGAAGTCGACCAGCTCAGTCTTTAATCAAAAAAACATTTTCATAATCACCTGAAATACCACGTAGACAGCCACGCCGGAAAGGATCAGCAGTGCCCCTGCTTTTTTCTTGCCCTGAAAAAACCGGAGAATTGCCAGGCTGAAGAGGGGAGCAATGACAATCAGAAACAACAACACTGTAACGAACATTTCTAAGTTTATATTGGTAGTATCCACGTAAGTCACGGACATTCGCTCCATTTCATAGGTATGGATATGACTAAAATCACAAGCAATATCTATTATACCGAAACACACCGGAAATTTCCGTAAAAATAGCCGAAAAAATGTTGCAAATTTAAGTCCAAGTCCCTTAGATTTTGGCAGGTCACAGAAGGGAAAATGATACATACTTGCGAATTATTTTAAAGGGGGAAAAGATACCCTTAATTCAGGAACTGGGAGCAAATCGCGGAATGCGCAGCTCGTTTTGTAAATCGGCAGTTTGGCCGATACATTTGAGTTGATTTTTCGTAATAAGTCATATATGTTTTAACCCGGGAATAGAGTCATTGCGAAGGGCTAAAAACCGGCTGCATGATTTGAACGGACAATGCCTATTTTGGAGAAGGGAGGGTACGGTATGAGATGGAAGCGCATATCGGTGGCTAAGGTCGTGCTGGTTGGTACGCTCATCGCAGCGGTGGTACCCCCTGGAATTGATTGGGAGATGGTATATGCCTCCACGACATCCGGTGCGAACGTGGTCAGGACCGACCAAGAACTTCAAAAAATGCTGCTGAGTTCCATAAACCAGAGGCTTAGTCAAGTCCAGTTTATTTACCAAGGGAAGACCGACCAATTGAAGGGACAGCTGAAAAAGGCATTGGAGCAGGTGCTTGAAAGCGACCCGTACATGAATTACACCATAGAGAGCTATGGATATTCCTACAGTGGAAACACGAAGTCGGCAAATGTGAACGTACAGTTGAGTTACCGGGAAACGGCTGATCAGACAGCATATGTCTCCAAGCGTGTTCGAAGTATCCTGGATGATATCATCAAGCCGGGGATGAATGATCATGAGAAAATCAAGGTGATCCATGACTGGGTCGTACTTCACTTGAAATACGATGATTCGCTGCGGAATTATACGGCCTATGACGGTCTGAGCTCTGGCAAGGCTGTGTGCCAGGGATACTCCCTTCTTACCTATAAGATGCTTAAGGATGCAGGAATTAAGAACTTGATCGTGGAAGGGACGGCAGCTCCGCGGGATACGGGAATTAGCCAGCTTCATGCGTGGAACCTGGTGCTTTTGGATGGCAAGTGGTACCATCTTGACACAACTTGGGACGACCCGGCTCCGGACAAGACGGGGGAGGTCGGAATCAACTACTACCTTCGCACCGACGTGCAGATGAAAAAAGATCACAACTGGACGAAAAGCTACCCGTTGGCAAACACGCTTTACCGGGATACGATGACGAAATTAATAAGCCGGAATGATGGGATGCAAAGCTTTTACAAGAAGCTCAAGATCGAGCTTGAATACCAGCTTTATGATTCTTCGGAAATCGTGAATTCCAGCTCGAAGCTGAGAACCAAGGTCAAGGCTGTAATTAAGCAGGGCGAGCAATCTTTGCTGTTCCGCTACCATGGCAGCCATGTGAATCTGATGGATGATCTACAGGGTTTGTATCGGCTCGGGATCAATTCCATCTCATACGTGGAAAGCGAGCTTGATGAAACGAAAGATTTACGGGTGTACGTCACGTGGAAATAATATGGTAAAAAAGAAGAAGGTCCCTTCTGAACTGCGGCAAGCAGCCCAGAAAGGACCTTTTTTATTTAATAACTAGCGTTTTCCCAGATCATTCGTGGTCAAGTCACATTGCTCCAGCGGAATCAGTTTGCTGCCTTTAATCCATTTGTAGCCGAACCAGATGATTAGAAAGAGCGGGACGGTAATGTAGGATACCAAAATGCTGTACCAGTCGATGCTTGACCCGGTGAAGGCCTTGGTATTTTGACCGGCAATCGCGATGATGCACAAGATAAACGCCAAGATCGGGCCAAAAGGGAACCATTTGGCGCGGTACGTGAGCTCGTCGAGTGAGTGCCCCTGCGCGATAAAGGCACGGCGGAACCGGTAATGGCAAACGGCTATGCCGAGCCAGTTAATAAAGCCACACATCCCTGAAGCGTTCAGCAGCCAGTTGTAAACTACGCCGTCTCCGAAGAACGAGGCAAAGAAGGCCAGCATGCCGACTAACGACGTCATAATCAGTGCATTGATTGGTACGCCGCGACTGTTCACCTTGCTGAGTATTCTGGGTGCCAACCCGCTTTTAGCCATCGCATACAGCACGCGGGTCGAGGAGTACATACCAGAGTTGCCGGCAGAGAGCACGGAGCTCAGGATGACTGCATTCATGACGGAAGCGGCAAAAGCAAGTCCAGCCTTCTCAAATACAATCGTAAAAGGGCTGACGCCGATGTTGTTCAGATCCGCTTTGAGCAGGTTTGGATTCGTGTAAGGGACCAGAAATCCGATGACTACAATCGCCAGAATGTAAAAGAGCAGAATCCGCCAGAACACCTGCCGGATGGCACGCGGTACGTTTTCCCGTGGATTTTCACTTTCCCCCGCAGCAACACCGATCAGTTCGGTGCCTTGGAAGGAGAACCCAGCAGCCATAAATACGCCGATGAAGGCAAAGAAACCGCCATGGAATGGACCGCCACCCAGATTAAAATTGCTAAAACCGACGGGTTTGCCACCGAAAATGCCGAAGATCATCAGTATGCCGAGAACCAAAAACAAGATGACCGTTACGATTTTTATAATCGCGAACCAGTATTCTGATTCACCGTATCCCTTGGCGGAAAGCGCGTTAAGGGCGAACATCAATGCCAAAAACAGAAAGCTCCATAGGAGCGATGGGGAGTTCGGAAACCAATATTTAATGATGACTGTGGCGGCGGAAAGTTCGGCCGCGATCGTGACAGCCCAGTTGTACCAAAAGTTCCAGCCGACCGCAAAACCGAAGGCTGGACTGACAAAGCGGCTGCCGTATGTGCTGAAGGAACCGGAGTCAGGCATGTAGGTCGCCAGTTCTCCGAGGCTTGTCATGAGGAAATATACCATGAGTCCGATGGCGGAATAAGCCAAGATGGCTCCGCCTGGACCCGCGGAGGAAATCGCGCTTCCGCTGGCAAGGAAAAGTCCGGTACCGATGGAGCCACCGAGGGCAATCATCGTCATATGACGGGCTTTCAGGCTCTGCCGCAAAGAGTTCGCGGGTGTGTTGCTAGACATAACATAAAACTTCCCTTCTAAGATGATTTTAAGAGGTTGTTCAAAAAGTCCGCTTTTGATCACGAAGTAAATCGGGAAGCTGATTCGGCATCGAATCTTGAACTCAGCCGGGCCTTCCGGTGCTCACGTACCCACTACGTACGCTCTGCTCCTCAGTCCCTAGCTTCATTCAATTTTCTCGGTGCTGAAAACCGACCTTTTTGAACACGCACTTAAAGCAATGTTGCCGATCATGGAAGGGGATCGCCAGTCCAAAAAAGCCCGCAGGTATGGAGTTCCTGCGGGCATAATTATAGTCCTCTGGCTTCCGCATCCGTGCATCCATGAAAGATAGCTCACCACGGCCTGGCAAATGCCATAAGCCGCGACAGTTCTGTCCCTTTCGGGTACAGCCCCAGCATGCGGATCTTAAGGACGGATACGCACACTTCGGCGAAAGCGCCCTTCACTGCAGATCACCGGCGGTCCATTACGCCTCCTTAGCAGCTACTCATCGCTTTCGCAACCTCTACCTCACCTTTGCAGAATGAGGTTATCTTTGAGTATTTTATTCATTTATATTCGTTTATATAGTAAAGCAATGCCTACCGCCTGGCAATAGATATATATGGAAACAGGCGGCGGCTATCAATGGGTTGCACCATCATAAGGCCGTTGTTTAAGGTTTTCGTTTTTTTGCAAGTAACATTTGGAGGACCGTATTTTTTACTTAAGAACGATCGCGTTTGGCCATTTGCTGCCATACAGTTCCGGCCGCCTGTTCCCCAGATTCGATCCGCTCAAGTGCCATCCGCGCCTGGAGGCTGACTTCAAACTCGGGATCATTGACGGCCTCCTCAAGTGCTTCTTTTGCATCTTCCGTCCCAACTTCATAAAGAAACCGTGCAGCGCGCCAGCGTACAATTTTACTGCTGTCCTTAAGCAAAGCTTGCATCGCAGGGGTAGCCGCCGGGTCTCCGATATCCGATAGGGTGTCCCCGGCTGTACGGCGTACAGTTGGCGAGCTGTCCTTTAATGCCGCATAAAGCAGTTCCATCGCTTCCGTCGTACGCAGATCGCCAAGGTATACAACCGCAAGGCGGCGGGTTTGCATTTTCTCATCATGCAGCGCCTTTCGGATTAGCGGAAGATGCTCTTCGACCGGCGACATGCCATCGAGTGCGGCATAACGCACACGCCAATCTGCGCTGTTCATAGCTTCGCGAAGCTCTTCGCCGCTCATTTCGCGGCGTTCTTCCTTGAATTCCTCGCTGCTTGCCCCATGGGCAATCGCCTGCTGGATCACCTGTTTGAGACGATCCTCCGGAAATGCAGCCTCGAGCTCCTGTTCGACTTCCTTGGCGATCTCCTGAAGCTCGCCGTATCGGACTCCATAATCCTTCAATTTCCGCTCTTTGATCAAGGTTGCGGCTGCGACTTCCATAACTGCTTCCGTAAACCGTTTAGACAGCGCCACCCGCTCCTCCTGCGTGCCGGATTTGACGCGGATCTGCATCGGAATGCCGCGGAAGAACTGCACCAGCACCTCGGCTTCACCAAAATGGCCAGTAGCCCCTGCCTCATCCTCCAGCAGGGCACTTTTCATGCCTTCCTGACCGAAGCGATCCTGCACCTCGCCCAGGATTACCGACCAGTCGGCGCTGCCTTTGCGTTCGAGCGCCACAAAATCAAGCGTATGGAATACGCTTTTCACACCGTCGATATGCAGCATTTCCCGGATCCAGGCAGGGGCGGAACGTTCATTGTCAAACGTATATGTTTTGCGGATTCCAGGCTCCAGGCTCTCGTCGAGATGAAGTTTCATGGAGTTCGGACTCGGTGTCGGCTCTATGAATTTAATTTTCATTGAAAAGATAACCTCCTTAATCACCTGCGGTCTTAAGCTCTATTTTATCTCATTATATTGTACCTTAGTTTGCGCCTAACAAAAAACTCTTTGGATATGAAAGGGATTTTTAAGCCAAACTGTATAAGAGTATAACTAGGCTGCGGAAAATACCGAACCCAGGAGGTTCGCCAAGATGATCGGTAAACAAGAGAAGATGTTGGCGGCGGTCTGTGTCATCGTGGCTGCAGTATGCCTTTACGGGGCTGTCAAAGGTCTTTTACGATATGTGGACTATTTTGGATAAAACGTATGAAAAATGCTGAGGAAGGGCGGTTAAGAGAAGATGTTATCCCTTGATCCCGTGCTATTGAGCAGGTTTTTGACCGGACTTACCTTGTTCGTTCATATTATTTTTGCGTCGCTGGGTGTCGGAATTCCGGTCATGATTGCGCTGGCAGAGTGGAGGGGAATCCGTGCGAATGATACGCATTATACGCTTATGGCGCGCCGCTGGGCGCGGGGTTTCGTCATTACGGTGGCTGTGGGTGTCGTAACTGGAACCTCGATCGGGCTGCAGCTTAGTTTGCTTTGGCCGACGTTTATGCGCGTGGCGGGTCAAGCGATCGCGCTGCCGCTGTTTATGGAGACCTTCGCCTTTTTTGTGGAAGCTATTTTTCTCGGAATCTATCTGTATACCTGGGACCGTTTCAAAAATAAATTAACCCATCTGTCGCTTCTGATTCCGGTCGCTTTAGGTTCGTCGGCATCTGCGATGTTCATCACGATGGTGAATGGCTTTATGAACGCGCCGCAGGGCTTTACGCTGGCGGATGGCGTTCTGACGAATATTCATCCTATTGAGGCCATGTTCAATACAGCTACACCTACCAAGGTGGCCCATGTGCTTGTCTCGGCCTATACGCTGTGTGCGGGTGTCCTTGGGGGCATTGCAGCTTACAGCATGTTGCGAGGAAGGCGGCATGTCTATTTCAAAAAAGCGCTGAAGCTAACGATGGTCTCCACCTTCGTGTTTGCCGTCGCGACAGCCATTGTTGGCGACTTCTCCGGAAAATATCTGGCCAAATATCAGCCGGAGAAGCTGGCTGCTGGAGAGTGGCATTTTGACACCCAGCCTTATGCGACTCTGGTGTTTGGCGGCGTGTTGGGGGAGGATAACAAAGTCCGGTACGCGCTCAAAATCCCTTATGCCCTCAGCATTCTCGCGGGCGATTGGCCGGATACGGAGGTGATTGGATTGAATGATTTTCCACAGGACGAACGTCCGCCGCTTTCAATCCATTATTATTTTGACTCGATGGTTGCGATTGGTAGCCTGTTAGTATTGATTCCACTCTTGTATATACTCCGCAGATGGTTTTCAGGCACGAAAGCATATCCGAAATGGCTGCTGATCGGGATTATGACGCTAGGGCCGCTGTCCTTTGCAGCAATTGAGGCGGGATGGATGTATACGGAGGTTGGACGCCAGCCGTGGATTCTGCGCGGATACATGAAGACAGCGGAAGCGGCGACAACTTCGAATTATGTAGGCTGGATGCTGGTGCTGTTCATTATTTTATATACCGTATTATGCCTATCCTGCGTCAGGGTACTGGGTAAACTGTTCCGCAATAAAGATGCGATGGAAGAGATCAAGTCGCTGGGAATGGAAGGGGGAGGTCATAAGTGAGCTATCAACTCGTAGGGATTACGGTGTTGTGGGTATTTTTGTTCGGATATATGATCGTCGCTTCCATTGACTTCGGTGCGGGTTTCTTCAGCTTCTACAGCGTGGCGCTTGGGCACGGAAACAGGGTCCATAACATCATTCAGCGCTATTTGTCACCGGTGTGGGAGGTCACGAATGTCTTTCTGGTGTTCTTTTATATCGGGTTGATCGGATTTTTTCCCGATGTCGCTTATTACTACGGTACGGCCTTGCTTGTCCCCGGTAGTCTGGTCATCGTTTTGCTGGCAATCCGCGGGGGGTATTATGCCTTCAACACCTACGGCAGCAGCAAGGAAAACAACAAGGTGTACATGGCTTTGTACGGGGCGACGGGGATCCTGATTCCGGCTGCACTGTCGACCATCCTTGCGATTTCCGAAGGGGGTATTATTTCGGTACAGAATGACAAAGTGGTGATGAACTGGGCCGGATTTTTCACGAATCCGTATACCTGGTCCGTTATTTTGCTTGCTCTAGTCAGCGTGCTGTACATATCTGCCATGTTTTTAAGCTTTTATGCGAAGAAGAGTGGGGATGATGAGGCTTTTGAAATTTTGCGGCGGTATGCCCTGGCATGGAGCGGTCCGACAATTGCGGCATCGCTGCTCGCTTTTTTTGAAATTAACCGGCAAAATCCAGAGCATTTTCAGGGCATGCTCAATCATGCGTGGATGTTCGTGGCTTCGTTCGTCTGCTTTTTGATCGCTGTGTATCTGGTCTGGAGCAAGGGACGTTTGGGTTGGTCTTTTATCATGGTCATGCTGCAATTCGCGTTTGCCTGGTTCGGATACGGGCGCTCCCATCTGCCCTATGTTTTGTACAAGCAAATCAATATTTACGAGAATTTCACGAATGACACGATGGCGATTGCTCTGATAACGGTATTTGGGCTGGGGCTGATCGTACTTGTCCCGTCACTGGTTTTGCTCATGCGCCTGTTTCTGTTCGACGCCAAATATGTTCGCGGCGGTTCTGCCAAGAAAGGATGAAGGCCCATGGAAAGTTTCATCATATTCATTGCACCGATGGGGATTGTGGTCGCATCGATTCTGTTTCTGGTTGTCTACATCGCAAAATACAAAGATCCCCAGGATGAGTAACTTTTATGTGCTGCAAAGAGGTATCGTTCATCTTCCTACGGCCACTGGTACATAGGGGTTTGTTCAGGGTAAAATGGAGCAAACGGCTTGTATGAGTAGGAGGGGAAGTTCTTGCCCAAAATTCGCTTCAGCAACATGAATAATGTCAGTACAGGCCATACCGTAAAGGAGTTTAAACAGTGGCGCCGGGAACGGAGAGAGAAGATAAAAGATTGTTCCTACCTTGTGTCAAACGCAGTTCCTGAGCTTGAGTACTTGCATGCGAACCGTCTGGATACGTCCATTACCTGGATCGGACATTCGACATTTCTGATTCAATATGAAGGGATGAATATACTGACTGATCCAGTCTGGGCCAAACGGATGGGCTTGGACCGTAGAATGGGGGAGCCGGGGATTGGCATTCGCGATATGCCTCCCGTCGATGTCATTTTGATCTCGCATTCCCATTACGATCATCTGCACTTGGCTTCTATCCGAAAGCTGTACCGTCCAGAAACACTGCTGGTTGTACCGACAGGTCTGCGTCCGAAAATGATCCGCCAAGGATTCCACAATTGCATCGAGCTGGGGTGGTGGGAGCATACTGTCATCCGGAATGTGAGAATATCCTTCGTACCCACGCAGCATTGGACGCGTCGTACCCTGTTTGACATGAACACCTCACATTGGGGCGGTTATGTCCTCGAACCTACGAATGTCGTGAATCTTACTTCAATGGAAGAAGCAAAGCTGCTGCCGTCGAACCTCTATTTTGCGGGGGACAGCGGGTATTTTCCAGGCTTTAAGGAGATCGGAAGCCGATATCAGATTGATGTCGCGATGATGCCGATCGGAGCATATGAGCCGGAGTGGTTTATGTCCACGCAACATGTCAATCCTGAAGAGGCTCTGCAGGCCTTCCTGGATGTCCGGGCGGGGACGATGATTCCGATGCATTACGGCACGTTCCGTTTAGCGGATGATACAGCGCAGGAGGCACTGGACCGGATGGAGGCGGAACGGGAGCGGCTTGGTATTGTGGCGGAGCGCATTCAGGTTCTGAAATACGGGGAAACGCTGCGAGTTAACAAGGCATCATTTACATAAACGATAACTACTACTTAAAACAGCCGGTCCTAGTGTGCCTGTTTTAGAGTTTGAAAGACGAACTTCTATTTTGCTATCCTCCAATGGCGCGGTTATATCATCAATCCTGCCTGCCCAGGTTGGACTATCCACTTCGGGCGTCGGATAAAGTTTGAACCTCCAGCTAATCTTATTGGCAATAAAGGCAAAACCTTCATAAGTATCGTAGTTTCCATAATGAGCAGGCTTTAGCAAGTGAACCGCATGAATGCTTATGCTGGTCCGGGGAAAACTGGGCGTCAATTTCACTTTGTATACCAGAGCAGATCCCTTTTCTCGCTAAGGTTATTATTGGAATAGTTCAAGGGGGTCTGTATGCTTCATATCTTCTGTGAAGATACGTCGATAAGACCCTTTTTTTATGCTATAATGTTCTGAAGCCTATGTGAAAGGGATGGTAATGCTTAATGATCAGTACAAGCGGCGTGACGCTCCGTTACGGAAAGCGCGCACTTTTTGAAGATGTGAATATAAAATTTACAGCGGGCAACTGCTACGGTCTGATCGGTGCCAACGGCGCCGGTAAATCGACCTTCCTCAAAATTTTGTCCGGAGAGATCGAAGCCAACATCGGCGATGTTCATATGACACCGGGCGAACGGATGGCCGTCCTGAAGCAGAACCATTTTGAATATGACGAATATCCGGTTCTCGAGACCGTTATTATGGGACACAACCGTCTATATGACATTATGAAAGAAAAGGATGCCTTGTACGCCAAAGCCGATTTCTCTGAAGAAGATGGTTTGCGTGCGGGTGAACTTGAAGGCGAATTTGCCGAGCTGAACGGCTGGGACGCAGAACCCGATGCGGCTGCACTCTTGATCGGTCTCGGTATTTCGCGCGAGATGCATGACAAGAAGATGGAAGAGCTGAGTGGCAACGAGAAGGTACGCGTTCTCTTGGCCCAGGCTTTGTTCGGCCGTCCGAACAATCTGCTGCTTGATGAGCCTACCAACCACTTGGATCTTGAATCGATTCAATGGCTGGAAAACTTCTTGATGGATTATGAAGGCACCGTCATTGTTGTATCCCATGACCGTCACTTCCTGAACAAGGTATGTACGCATATTGCGGATATCGATTTTGGCAAAATTCAAATGTATGTCGGCAACTACGACTTCTGGTATGAATCCAGTAAGCTGGCGCTTGAGCTCCAGCGGGATGCCAACAAGAAGAAGGAAGAGAAGATCAAGGAGCTGCAGGCATTTATACAGCGCTTCTCGGCGAACGCTTCCAAATCGAAGCAGGCTACATCCCGTAAGAAACAGCTCGACAAAATTACGCTGGACGATCTTCGTCCTTCAAACCGTAAATATCCGTTCATCAACTTCAAACCGGAGCGCGAAGCCGGTAAGCAGTTGCTGACGGTGGATCGTCTCACCAAATCGGTGGAAGGCCAGAAGGTGCTTGACGATTTGAGCTTTGTGGTGAACAAAGGCGATAAGATTGCGCTCGTCGGACCAAACGGCCTGCCGAAGTCGACATTGTTTGAAGTATTGATGGGACGCTCCGAAGCCGAAGCGGGTGAATTCTCTTGGGGCGTAACCACAACTCAAGCGTATTTCCCGAAAGACAACTCGGAATATTTCGACGGGGTGGATCTGAACCTGGTCGAATGGCTGCGCCAATTTTCCAAGGATCAGGATGAAACCTTCTTGCGTGGATTCTTGGGCCGGATGCTTTTCTCCGGGGAAGAAGCCTTGAAGAAAGCCAGCGTCCTCTCAGGGGGCGAGAAAGTACGCTGCATGCTTTCCAAAATGATGTTGAATGGTGCAAACGTGCTGCTGCTTGACGAACCTACCAACCACTTGGACTTGGAATCAATCACAGCACTGAATAATGGACTCATCGATTTTGACGGAACGATTCTGTTCACTTCGCATGACCATCAATTCATTCAGACGATTGCCAACCGAATCATCGAGATTACGCCGACAGGTGTTATCGATAAGTCGATGAGCTATGACGAGTACCTTGAGAGCGAAGAGGTCAAGGCGCTACGTGAAAAAATGTATCCAGACGGCCTGTAAGAACCCGGCTGCAACATAGAAAAAAGCTGCTTTCCCGGCAAGGGGAAGCAGCTTTTTTTGCGATACCAGAAAGTATAAACTTCCGGGGTCCCCGCAAAGTAATCGGAATAAGCTTCAAAGGCTACACGTCACTTTGTGGAATTATTTTTCGGCCAAAATCATTGAATGCAAATCATGAACCGCCGGTGCGGCGGCGCTGATTATTTGGCTTTTTATTGTTTTGGCTTTTCATCGCTTGCGGGGAATTTCCTTGAAATCCGCCCGGCTTAAATTGGTTCTGCTGTTTTTTCTGATCCAGCTTTGCGCGTATCGCATCAGCCAGATTGACCTTTTGTGGATCTTTGTTTTCGGACATGGGCGGGCCCTCCCTTATGGTTTTGTAATACCCATTTTATCCGTTTTTGTGGTTCCCTACAAGAGATGAAAAACACAAAACCTCTTGATCTACGGCTTATTTCCTTTTCTGGCACTCTAAAAGATAGATGTCTAACTCTTGACTTAATTTTAATACCGCTTCGTCTGTTAAACTCCTCTTTTCGTTGACAACCTTTATCAATTCCTTACGGATGTTTTCAATTTTTTCTATTAAACTGCTAGGTTCTTCATATAAAAAGTAAAATGGCGTTAGAGTGCTTGTACATAAGTTT
>JAIRVF010000115.1 GCA_031254035.1 Paenibacillus sp. | reverse complement strand
TTGAGCCTCATCGCAAGTCATCTGCTTTTCATCCCTTCGTATTGTTCAAAGTTATACTCATAAAAATACGGTTCCAGCTGTACTTTAACACTGGATCGGGCTCTGAACAGCAAGGATTTAACCGAACTGACGCTTTGTCCTAAAATATCGGCTATTTCTTGGTAGTCCAGTTGGTCGTATTCCCGAAGGATTAAGGCAGACCGCTGTTTCTCCGGCAGATTGTTTATGGCTTCACGAACAAGCCCCACCTTTTCATTTCGCAGAATGGCCTGTTCCGGAACAATATCATCGGGCGCAGCTGGGTTAATCCCACTTTCCTCCAAGGGAACATGTGCGCCTTTTTGCTTTCTCAGCTCGCTTAGCACGGTGTTGCGTGCAATCGTATACAACCACGTCGAAAAGGATGCATCCACTTCTCGAAAGGAATGCAGGCTGCGAAAAGCCTTATAGAATGTCTCGGAACATAAGTCTTCAGCCATCAGCTCCAAGTGGGAGCTTCTAAGCATATGATATACAAAAGCCAAAATTTTCCGCTGGTAACGGCGCATTAATTCAGAGAAGAGCTCAGCATTGCCCTCCTTGATTTCCCTAATCATCTGGGAATCCGTCATTTTTATGTAACCTCCTCGCCCGTACAAAAAACACACCCGTTCGATTCAGTCGTATATTAGTACCGAACAGGCCGTAAAAAGTTGCGGTCAAAATATTCATGTAGGTGATTTGTTATGTTCACAAACCTTATGTGATGGCAATTTCCCCAAAGATTCTACAAAATTGCCTATTGTATTGTAACACAATTAATAGAGAGAGTCAGGTTTAGCTCGCGTATAATGTCTTTCCATGTTACTCCAGCAAGCTTTTTGTCGAATAAAAAGCCCTTAGTATTCTATTAGACGGTTCAGCCCGAAAAAAATTTGCTGAAATATTATATTTTTGGGTATGGATTTATTTAACAAAAAAACGCCCCTGAAGGAGCGTTAAATTTTCACTTTATAATAATCCAGCACATCTTCCTTGTTAAAGCCCACGCTTTCGTATAGTTGGATGGCAACCTGATTGCTAAAATCAACACACATCGTTATTTGCTCTATTTCCAGATCAAAAAATATATACATCCTGTAATCTCAAAAAAAAAGCCACCCTCTAAGGGGTGGTCGCACATAGTGCCAGTTATTTGGATAGGAGTGGAGAGAAACCATACTGTACTTTTATTATATGTATACGTTTTCATTCTGTCAACCCTATATTTTAACTTGATTATAAAAAGTTTCCATGGTTTACAGCGAGACGCTGTAGTCCATGTTCTGCAGTACCTTTTTAGCCCGCTCAAGATCCTCTTCCAGACGGAAAGACAGCTTCATGATGCCTGGCACATCTTCCCTACTCTCAATAATTTGGATATTGCTCAGGTTGATATCGTTCTCGCCAAGTCTGGTCGTAATTTTGCCAATAATACCAGGATGGTCAGGCACATCGATATACAAATCGAATGTCGAAGAAATCATTCCTTTGCGATGCTCTGGAAGCTCGCTGCGGAAATCATTGGCTTTCGCAAACGCTTCGGTTATGCCCTCCCCGTCTTCCATTTCAAGCATCCCAATAAATTCAGATATCCCCTTATTCCAGTCTGATAACATCTGAAGCATAACCCCGCGGTTGTTCAGGAGAATATCCCGCCAGATGATCGGATCACTGGAAGCAATCCGTGTAATATCGCGGAAGCCTCCTGCCGCCAACCTCCGGTACAATGGATTGGTATCATTGTAATCGCATACCTGGTTGACCAGCGCAACCGCAATAATATGCGGCAGATGGCTGATGGCCCCTACGATCCGGTCATGCTCGATTGGATTCACTTTAATAATTTTCGCGCGCGTATACGTAAGCAGGAGCTCCAACGACTCATAAACCTTATCAGGCAGTCCCGGTGGAGGTGTCAGAACATAATAAGCATTCTCGAACAAAAGCGGCGTTGCCGCTTCGACGCCAGAACGCTCCGACCCCGCCATCGGATGGCCACCGATAAAATAAACATCTTTGAGCTCCAGCTTTTCTGCAGCTGTGGCGATGCTTGCTTTGGTGCTGCCGACGTCCGTGATGATGCATCCCTTTTTCAAAGGGATTTGGCTGAGCTTGTTGAGGTACTCGTCCAAATTCCCTACGGGCACGCACAAAAATATGAAATCGGCATCCATAGCCGCTTCCTCAATGGAAAGCGTAGCATGATCAACAACGCCATGGTTCATGTATTTCTCTACGGATGCAGGGCGGTGGGCATGGCCCACAACGGTAATCCCTGGTTTTCCTTTAAAACAAAGAGCCAAGGAACCTCCGATCAGCCCCACTCCGAATATCGCTATTTTTGTACTCATGTTACCTCACTTAATTGTTCGCATCTGCTCAAGCATGTGCCTTCTCTTCATTTAAGACTTGCTCAAGAGCATGAATGAATGCTTTATTTTGTTCCTCTGTACCAACCGATACCCGAATAAACGTCGGATATTTGCTATGGCCAGCTCTGACGATAATTCCTTTGCGGAGCAGCGAGTCGAAGACTTCTACCGCCGGCTTGCGTACATCCACCATAATAAAGTTTCCATGACCTGGGAAATATTTCAGGCCGAGTCGATCGAATTCCTTCTGAATATAAACGATTCCCGCCCTATTAGCCTCGCGGCAAGTCGAAACGTATTCCTGATCCTTCAGTGCCGCTTTGGCTGCAGCTTGTGCGACACGGGTCGTGTTGAACGGCTCGCGGACTTGATTGATCAGTTTGATCACTTCAGGGCGGCCAACCGCATATCCGATACGGAGGGAAGCCAAACCATAGATCTTGGAGAATGTCCGCAAAATAACAACATTTGGATATTTATTAAGATAAAGCATCCCGTTCGGATACGAAGAATCCGTTACGAACTCGAAATAAGCCTCGTCCAGAATGACCATCACATCCGCTGGCACCTTGTCTATAAACGAGGTCAGCTCCTGTTCAGACAAGATTGTGCCCGTCGGGTTATTTGGGTTGCAGATCCAGATGATTTTGGTACGGCCAGTGACCTTCGCCAGCATAGCGTCCAGATCATGTTTTCCATCTACGAGCGGCACTTCGATGCTTACAGCGCCTTCGATGTCCGCGTTGCTTTTGTACACGGAGAAGGTCTGGTCAGCCATAATGGTTTCGTCACCCGGAACAAAAAAAGCACGGGTAATCAGGGCGATGATTTCATCGGAACCGCAGCCAAAAATAATTTGATTCGTGTTTACACCGAGAAAATCCGCCAGGTCAGCTGTCAGCTCTAAGGCCCCTCCATCCGGATAAATGCTGAGATTCTCCATCTCCTTGAGAATAGCCTCTTTCGCTTTGGGAGAAGGTCCGTATGGATTCTCGTTGGATGCCAGCTTGATGACCTCATCAAGGCCCAGTTCCCTTTTTACATCTTCAATTGGTTTTCCCGGTTGATAGACTGGAATATTCACGATTTGCGATTTCGGTTTCATCATCACCACTCACTTTCTGCAAATTTTATGTTTTTAATTGTGACACAAACTCACGTATTTGCAAGAGCCCATCTTGGCGGGTATTCGGATTTTGCAACAATGGAATGGCCTCTTCGATTTTTCGGACGATCGCACTGCCAACGACGACGCCGTCGCAAATCCGCGCGAATTGGGCGGCCTGCTCACCATTCGAGATGCCAAAACCTACGGCTGCCGGCACATCCGTGTATGATTTGACCTGTGTGATAAAATCTTCTACGCCTTCAAAGAAGCTGGAGCGTTCGCCCGTTACTCCCAGTGAAGATACGCAGTAAACAAAACCTTTGGCGCCCGCCGCAATGCTTTTGATTCTTTCCTTTGAGGTCGGCGAGACCAGCGGAATGATATGAACTCCCGCAGCTTCCGCAAGTTTCGTTAATTCTTCGGCTTCTTCCACCGGCAGGTCCGGAATGATCAGTCCGCTGATGTCATGCTTTATTACCTCTGCAAAAAAACGGTCTAGTCCGAACTGCAGCACCGGATTGTAATACGTAAACAAGATAAAAGGAAGCTTGACCCCGGCAGTTCGCGCCTTGAGCGCCGCCTCCATGCAGGTAATAATGTTGACCTGATGTTTGAGGGCGCGCTGGGATGCGCGCTGAATCACCGGCCCGTCGGCGAGGGGATCGGAATACGGAACGCCAAGCTCGACGATGTCGGCCCCAGCCGCTTCCAGTTCGGCGATGATCTCGACTGAAGTATCCACGTCAGGATCACCAATCGTCAAAAATGGTATGAGGGCGGTTTGCCCGTTTGCTTTTAACTCGGCAAATTTCTGATCGATCAAATTCATGCCTGCTTCCCTCCCGTATACGCCATGATGGACTCCACATCTTTATCGCCGCGTCCCGATAGACAAATCACAACAATGTCATCGTCGCTTAGTGCTGGCGCCATTTTGATGACCTGAGCGACCGCATGCGAAGATTCGAGCGCCGGTATAATGCCCTCCGTGCGGCACAGCAGCTGCAGCGCATCAAGCGCTTCTTGGTCGGTTATCGGAACATACTGCGCGCGCTTGATTTCTTTCAAATACGAATGCTCCGGCCCGACTCCCGGATAATCGAGCCCCGCCGAAATCGAGAACGCCTCCTGGACCTGGCCGTACTCATCCTGAAGCAGATAACTCATGGAACCTTGGAACACGCCTTTGGTCCCTTTGCTCATCGTTGCCGCATGGAACTCGGTATTCACGCCTTTGCCCGCTGCTTCGACGCCAACAAGCTCGACCCCTTCATCCTCGATAAACGGATAAAACATGCCGATCGCATTGCTTCCGCCCCCGATGGCCGCGACCACATGGTCCGGGAGACGTCCTTCGGCCTCGAGTATCTGACGCCGGGTCTCGTCCCCGATAATCCGCTGGAAGTTCCGAACCATCATCGGATACGGATGCGGTCCGACCGCCGATCCCAAAATATAAAATGTATCTTCCACATTGCTAACCCAGTAACGAAGCGCTTCGTTCCCAGCATCTTTAAGCGTACGCGATCCCGATGTAACCGGCACAACCTCGGCGCCTAATAGCTGCATCCGGAATACGTTTAATGCCTGGCGTTTGGTATCCTCTTCCCCCATAAACACCTTGCATTCCATGCCGAGCAATGCTGCCACGGTCGCGGTGGCGACACCATGCTGGCCCGCTCCCGTTTCCGCAATCACCTTTTGCTTACCCATTCTTTTGGCCAGAACACCTTGGGCGAGCGCATTGTTGATTTTATGGGCTCCGGTATGGTTCAAATCTTCGCGTTTCAGATAAATCTTGGCCTTGCCCAAATGTTTACTGAGACGCTCCGCATAATAAAGCGGCGTTTCCCGGCCCGAATACTGCTTAAGAAGATAAGAAAGTTCCTCCTGGAACGAAGGATCTTCCGCATTTAGCTTATAGGATCCCTCCAATTGTATAAGTGCGTTCATCAGCGTTTCCGGTACGAACCTACCTCCGAATTCGCCAAAACGTCCATTTTGATCCGGCAAATGAGTCATGCCAACTTCACCCTTTCCACAAAAGCTGCAATTTTATTGAGATCCTTGGTCCCGTTCGTTTCTACGCCGCTAGATATATCCACTCCATCAGGAGCATAGTCGCGGATAAGACCTTCAACATTGGAAGCATCGAGACCACCAGCCACAAATAGCGGTATGCCTTGCTTCCTGGTCCACCTCTGGTATGACGGAATCTTGTCCCATGCGAACGTGATTCCTGATCCGCCGCCATAATGTGGTTCGAAGGTATCGAGTAGCAGCGCGTCGATGACTCCTGCGTATTCTTCCAAAGCAGCGGATGCTCCGTATGTTCTATACTGGGCCCCGACCGAAATAACCTTGAAAACCTCAACATCAAAGCGCTCTTTCACATCCCGGAAAAATTCCGGGCTTTCCTGGCCGTGAAGCTGGATCACATCCAGTCTGGCATGGGACATGACGTCTTCAAGTTGATCCATATCCGGATTGACGAACACTCCTACACTACGCGGGAAACTCCCCCTTTCCCAATGCTGCAGTATCCTAATCATGGAAGCTGCCGTTCGGGGAGAAACTTGCCTCCGGCTTTTGGCAAAAACAAATCCGATATAATCGATAGGTAATTTATTTATAGATTTTAGCACTTCAACGTCCTGAAGTCCACAAATTTTTACATTCGTCTCATTCATGAAAAGAAAACGCCTCCTTCCTTAGCTGCAGATCCCACCGGTCCCATTAAAGCGTTAACGGCAGCCCCAATGTCTTTTTGTCTCATAAAACATTCTCCGATGAGTACTCCGTATGCGCCAGTATTTCTTAAAAAGTCCATATCTTGCACACTTAAAATGCCGCTTTCGCTAATTAACGGTACTCCCTCCGGAACCAACTTTCCAAGCGTCTCGGTTGTAGCAAGAGAGGTTTCGAATGTGTGCAAATTACGATTGTTGATTCCGATCAACACCTCTTCCGTGAGTTCCAGTTCAAGCACCGTTTTCATCTCTTCCAAGCTATGCACCTCGACTAAAGAATCGAGGCCGATCGAAGCTGCCGTTCTCATATAGCTGCTAATTTGCTCCGGCGTAAGAATCGCTGCGATCAGCAGAATGGCATCCGCCCCAAGCAAACGCGCTTCATAAATCTGGCGTTCGTCTATAACGAAATCTTTGCGGAGCAGAGGCAGATCCACCGCCTGTCGTACAGCCTGCAAGTATTCGCCGCTTCCCTGAAAATAGGTGGCGTCCGTCAACACGGACAGACAATCCGCCCCCGCCTCTTCATACGCAAGAGCGATGGCAACCGGATCGAAATCCGAACGGATGAGCCCTTTGGAAGGTGACGCCTTTTTCACTTCGGCAATCAGCCCCATATCCCGTTTCCTGCCAGCTGTCAGCGCTTTGGCGAAGCCTTTCGTCGCAGGCATTCCCGCGATGGTTTCGAGCGCTTGACTGATAGAAAAGGAAGCATCCAGTGCGGCTGTTTCTTCACGTTTAGTAGCAACAATTCGATCAAGATACATAACTCAGCTCTCCTGTCATTTGAATCAGCTGGTGCAGTTTAGCATACGCGCTACCGCTATCGATGGCTTTGGCGGCGGTGACGACACCTTCTGCAATGCTGTCGGCAAGTCCGGATACATAAATGCATGCACCTGCATTAGCAAGGACGACATCCCGGTACGGACTTCGTTCCCCCTGCAGCACGGCTTCCACGATTTTGGCATTTTGCAGCGCATCCCCGCCCAGAACGGATTCGAGCGGATGGACATCGAGGCCAAGATCATGCGGATGAATTTCGTAGGTGCGGACCTCTCCATCACGCAGCTCCGATACTTGCGTTGGTGCGGAGATGCTGATTTCGTCCAGTCCGTCATGACTGGTCACAACCAGCGCTCGTTTGGAGCCCAGTTCCCGAAGCACTTCGGCAATGGTTTGCGTGCGGTTCCGGTCGTAAATGCCCAGCACCTGCCGATCCGCTCCAGCCGGATTCGTTAAAGGTCCCAGCATATTAAACACCGTCCGGATGCCAAGCTCCTTCCGCGGGACTGCCGCATGCTTCATCGACGGATGGTAAAGCTGGGCGAACAAAAAACAGATGCCGATCTCATCAAGACAGCGTCTAGCTTGCTCACTGCTTAAATGAATGTTGACTCCCAGGGCCTCAAGCACATCCGCGCTCCCTGCACGGCCGGATGCAGAACGGTTCCCATGTTTGGCCACACGCACGGAAGCGGAAGAAGAGATGATGGCTGAAGCCGTTGATATATTGAACTTTTGAATACCAGATCCACCCGTGCCGCAGGTGTCGAGCAGCTTATCGTTATCGGTCTGCACCGAGCTGGCCACATTCCGCATCGCTTCCGCAAATCCCGTTATCTCCGGAGCGGTCTCCCCTTTGATCCGAAGCGCCATCAAAAGCGCGCCAATTTGCGACTGGGTCACGCCCCCATCCATAATCGAAGCCATTAACGCGCGCGCCTCATCACGCGTCAAATCCACGCCCTTGATCAACCGGTTCAAATATACGGGAATCATATCGCTGCTGTTCATAACATAACCTCCTCCTTCACTCTTTTATGGCGTATATTCATAGAAATAATCCTGGTTGAGCTGCTCCTTCCCTATTACAGGAGCCGGTGGAAACATCGCTTCCGCGGTCCGAATGGCTTTGAGCAGCGCCTTCGCTTTATTGACGGTTTCCTCGTATTCCTTTTCGGGTACCGAATCCCATACAATCCCTGCCCCAGCCTGAACATAAGCTCTACCTTCGCGAAAAATAATCGTCCGAATCGTAATGCATGAGTCCATATTGGCATTAAAGCCGAGATATCCGATGGCCCCCGCATATGCCCCTCGCGCTTCCCGCTCAAGCTCCGCGATAATCTCCATTGCTCTCAGCTTCGGCGCTCCCGATACCGTCCCAGCCGGTAGACAGGAGAGAAAAGCATCAAAGAAATCCTTATCGTCCCGCAGCAATCCGGATACATTCGAAACCATATGCATGACATGGGAGTAGCGCTCGATTTCCATAAATAGGTCGCATTTGACACTTCCGAATTTGGAGACACGCCCCAGATCATTCCGCCCTAAGTCCACAAGCATCAGATGCTCCGCTCGTTCCTTTTCATCCGCAAGAAGTTCTTTCGCAAGCCGTTCGTCTTCGTTTTCATTGGCACCGCGCGGACGTGTACCTGCAATCGGCCGTGTTTCGACCCGGTCCCCATCCACCTTGACCAGCGCCTCCGGCGAAGTGCCCACGATGATTTCCTCATGCATTTTGAGATAATACATATAAGGGGAAGGATTTAATGTTCTCAGCACACGGTACACATGCAACGGGGAAACGGCCGTTTCGATATGAAAACGCTGGGACAACACAACTTGGAAAATATCGCCCGCTCGGATATATTCCTGCGCCTGCTCCACGTTAGCCATATATTGTTCCTTGGTCATATTGGACTTGATATCGCCCAAATCCACATCCTGCGGAATCACGCGCCCGTTGACATTTTCGCTAGGCCCCTGGCATTCAAGGCGCTGCGCAATACCCGCTAACCTCGCATCGATTTCTGCATAGCTGCGCCGGATGTCCTCATCCGTGTCGCCTTCTTGTACATGTACATTTCCGACCAGCAAAATTTGCTGTTTTACATGATCAAATACGATCACCGTATCGCAAAACATAAACCTGATGTCATCCATGCCCAGATCATCCACTGCATGCGCAGGTAATTTCTCGTAATACTGCAGCAAATCATATCCGAAAAATCCAATCGCACCACCCGTAAAAGGAGGAATCTCATCCAGCTTCGGGCTGCGATACCTGCGGAGCAGCGCCTTCAGCTCTTGAACCGGTTTACCTGTCAGGACTTCCTTGTGACCGTTTTTCTCCAGCACGATATTGCCCTTTTTGCCATAGATCATCATAAATGGATCTGTTCCGATAAAAGAGTAACGCGCCCAGCGGCTGCCACCCTCCACACTTTCAAGCAAAAATGCACAATCACACTCCGCATAACGTTGAAAAATTCTGATGGGGGTTTCCATATCGGCCAACAGCCGTTTGGCTACAGGGATTAGATTATACTCGCGGGACAACTTAATAACCTGTTCCACACCCGGTTTCATCATTCTTGTTTCCCTCCTTTTTTGAGTTTGAGGTTGGTGGTGGAATAACCCCACAAAGAGTATCGGAAAGAAGTCTGACGCCTCTCAAAGAGGGGCGCTTTTGCGGAGCAAAAGCACGGAGTGCCATGTGGCCTCTGAAGCTTATTCCGATTACTTTGCGGGGATCCCATCAATAACCCCACAAAGTGGAGCCCATGCTTCGATGCTTATTCCAAATACTTTGCGGGGACCCCGAAAACAAACTGATAAAACAAAAAAACCTCTACCGAAGTAGAGGTTTGACGTTCATTAAGTATATGGATAGAGTCGTCCGCAACTTTCATGACGACTTTACCTGTTCATGTATCCTGCACCCCTGCAAAAATGTAAACACGGGGACGTATAATACATGTAACAAAAAAGCATCACGCCGCAAGACGTTCCGATATTAGCCTGTTACAATATGGCTCGGCTCTTCTATACTCAACTCAGCTCTTCTCAGCTCTACTCATCTCAAAAGATCAACCAAGATCTCTATCTCGGTTCGATCTATATATAGCTAACACTATACAGCATAAACAATTGGCCTGGCAAGCGGTGGAAGCAAAAAAATTAAACTTTAGGTGACGCAAGGTCCGGACGCAGCTTTTTCGCTTCGTTTAAATACACATGTTTGATTTCGTCTTGGCTCTTTTCAGTGTTTACTTGTACCATAAGCCGGATGCAGCGCGGCAAACTCCCTTTGACGGGAACTTCCACAGCGCACATCAACGGCACCAGATCCCAGCCTTCCAACTGCCGGATCGCTTTAGCCGGAAATGCGGCATCGAGATCATGAGTCATCGTAATCCAAATCGAGCCGATATCTTCAGGATTCAACTCATTGCGAGCGGCGATTTCACGCATCAGCTCAACAGACGCATTCAAAATTTCCTGTTCCTCGTTGTGTTCAACGGTCGTCGCTCCCCGTATCCCTCTAAGCATGTGCTTCCCCTCCTTTTCTAAGCTGTTTCAAGATATCTCTGACCAACTGTTCAGGAATATTCTTAACAATGCTGACGGAGCCTATGGAATCCGGCACGACGAAAATCATCGTGCCTCCCTTGAATTTCTTATCATGCATCATGGCCGCCATCAGATCATCCTCTTTCAGATGATTAGGCAGGACAACCGGTAGATTCAAAGCCGTTAACATCGCTGTCGTTTGGGCATGCAAACCTTCTCCCCTGCCCAATGCTTCCGCCAATAGCGCCGACCCGGCCATACCGATGGAGATGGCCTCGCCATGCAGAAATTCACCGTAGCCCGCGACAGCCTCAATGGCATGGCCAATCGTGTGTCCCAAATTGAGGATCGCGCGCAAGCCGCCTTCCCGTTCGTCCTGGGACACAACCTCCGCTTTAATAGCCACGCCGCGCGAAAGACCATAACTAAGTGCATCCTGATCAAGCGAAAGTAGATCATCCGCATGTTCTTTGCACCAGTAGGCAAAAGCCTCATCTTTAATCAGGCCGTGTTTGACCATTTCGGCCAATCCGGCTGAAACCTCACGAGGAGGCAAAGTCGTTAACGTATCCAGATCGTACAGCACCAGCTCAGGCTGGTGGAAGGCCCCGATCATATTTTTCGCGAGCGGATGGTTGACGGCCACCTTGCCACCAACACTGCTGTCATGTGCCAAAATCGTTGTCGGCATTTGTATAAACATGATCCCCCGCATATAGGTAGCTGCGACAAAACCGGCCAAATCGCCTACCACGCCGCCGCCAAGAGCGATGACCGAAGAGTTGCGATCGAGGCCGCCTTGGATAGCGGATGCCATGACCACTTCAAATACCTGGAGTGACTTGGAGCCTTCACCTGATTTAACGATGCAAACGACCGTTTTAAGACCCGCATGCTCCATTGATGTCTGTAAAGTTTCCAAATGATAAGGAGCAACCTTGTCGTCGGTGACGATCAGATGTGGACTTTTCATCGACAAACCATGTTTGATCAGATACGCGGCAGATTTCGGCAGCAAGTCCGACCCGATATAAATCGGATATGAACGTTCCCCTAATCCTACATGAACGGTTCTCATCATTAGTATTTCTCCAATTGGGCTATGTAGTTTTCATAGTTGATACGAATCTCATCCATGGAGTCTCCTCCAAATTTCTCGAGGAAGGCTTTGGCGATTTCCCAAGCCACAACATGCTCCATTACAACGCTTGCCGCAGGGACGGCACAGGCATCCGAACGTTCGACTTGAGCAGTAAACGGTTCCTTTGTATCAATATCCACGCTTCTCAGCGGTTTATATAGTGTCGGGATCGGCTTCATCACCCCGCGTACCACGACAGGCATGCCATTCGTCATGCCGCCTTCAAAACCGCCGAGACGGTTGCTGGCCCGATAGAATCCGCATCCATCTTCGTACATAATCTCATCATGCACCCGTGATCCGCGCAGAACGCCAGCTTCGAACCCGATACCGATCTCAACACCCTTGAACGCATTAATCGACATGACCGCCTGCGCGATCCGTCCGTCGAGCTTCCGGTCGTATTGCACATAACTCCCTAGTCCAATAGGAAGGCCTTCCACGATACATTCCACCACGCCACCGACGGAATCGCCTTCTTTTTTGATCTGGTCGATGTAAGCTTCCATCTTCGCTTCCGTTTCAGCATCTACCACGCGCACGGATGAAGCTTCTGTCCGTTCATTCAGCTCATCCACAGACAACTCGTTGGCAGGCGCTTCGATTTCTCCAATACGGATTACTTGTCCGGCGATCTTTACGCCGAAAGCTTCGAGAAACTGACGAGCGATGGCTCCAACCGCAACACGTACGGCTGTTTCCCTTGCACTTGAACGCTCCAACACGTTCCGGAGATCCTTCAAATTATATTTCAAACCGCCATTCAAGTCCGCATGTCCCGGGCGGGGACGATGTACGCGACGTTTTTCCTCGTCATTACCTTCGATCGGTTCGACGTTCATAATCTGGTCCCAGCTGGCCCAGTCTTTGTTCTCTACAACGATGGCGACAGGCGCTCCGGTTGTATATCCATGACGTACGCCGCCGACGATATTCGCCGTATCTTTCTCAATTTGCATCCGACGTCCGCGGCCATGGCCTTTTTGGCGCCGCTCAAGTTGAAAATTCAAAGCCTCGAAATCAATGGCAAGATTACTTGGCAATCCTTCAATAATAGCAGTAAGCTGGGGACCATGCGTTTCCCCTGCTGTCAAGTAACGAATACTACTCATATCGCTTTCCCCCTTTAAACTGTTAAACGGTAATTGACTAAAATCCGTAATTATCTTTGACCCATTATAGTATAGCTTCCATCGCTTTGACAAGGTAAGTATGATAAAGCAAAAAGACGCCAGTCCCTTTATATCAAGGGACGGCGTCTTATTCTGCCCTACTGCTATTGATGGTGAACATGCCTGATGGCTTATTGTCCTCTTTAAGGTCTTCCACGGAATCCTGTACCATACGGTTTAAACGGATATCCTCGATACCAAGGATTTGCCCACATTCCTGGATCGTAATAAAACCACGGCGGTATGCGGTAATGACCTTCCTTTTATCCATGCTGAAGCTGACCTCCACTTTCCTATTCCGGTGTTAGTCATAGTATCGTATCAACCAGCCTCATTTATACCTAAGGATAGTGGTTGTTTAAAAAGCCCGCTTTTGATAAGAAAACCAATCGAAGTAATTCAAGGAGGAGCGACCGCGATCCAAAGGTAGGTTTTCTTGCGATATAGAATTTCATCAGCGTAGCAAGATAACTTATAAATTCTTTATCTAACACGAAGTGAACCAAGAAGTCACTCGACATCGAATCTTGAATTCAGCAGGGACTTCATCCAACTGCAGTGTTTTGAAAAAACGCACATCGGAAGCATAGACTTTGGTGCTGAAAACTGACCTTTTTAAACTCAATAGTAGGTGTTCAAGCCTTCTTCCGGTAAAAGAACGTCTCTGTCGGTTCCAGCCCATATTGTCCGGGCGTAAAGATTTGCTCCGTGCTGCCAACGAACAAATATCCTCCGGGTCGCAGCGCTGCCGCAAACTTATGATACAATTTGGTCTTAGCCTCTTCGGTAAAATAGATCATTACGTTCCGGCATACGATGAGGTCATGCCCTTCTTCAAAACGGTCAAGAAGCAGGTTTTGCTTGCGGAATTGAACATGTTTCTTCAGGTTGTCACTAAATTTATAAAAGGCGCCTTCCTGCGAAAAATAACGGGCGGCCACATAAGGTGGCACATCCTTAAGAGAACGCTCCATATAAAGCCCCTGCTTCGCTTTAGCTAGTGCCCCTTCATCGATATCTGTCGCTACCAACGATGTATCACTAAGTAAGCTCTTTCCGTCCAAGATCATTGCAAGCGTATAGGGCTCTTCTCCTGTGGAACAGGCAGCGCTCCAAATCTTCAGACAACGGCTGTTCCCTCTTGTCAGCTCCGGCAAAATGTTATCGCGCAGAACCTCCCAACGGTTGGGGTTACGCCAAAACTCAGACACATTGATCGTCATCCGATCCAGAAATTCATTAAACAGAGACTTGTCCTTGGTTATCGCCTCATAAAAAGAAGCGAAGCTTTGATATCCGTTTTTGACCCTAAGGGTTGTCAAACGGCGCTTCATCTGGGCTTCTTTATATTCCGACAGATCAATGCCGGTGCTTTGTTTTATATTTTGAATAAAGTTTAAATAGTCCTGATCATCCGGTTGGCACGTTCCGGCTTTCGTACCTCCAGCTTGCGTAAACAGATTTACATCCACTGCGAAATGCTTTTACCGTAATCCACCAGCTCATGCGCTTCAAAAAGATTCGCGATTTCGCGCGCACTGCTTTCCGGTGAATCGGAGCCGTGAATTAGATTATGAGGGGTGTGTGAAGCGAAGTCGCCGCGGATCGTTCCAGGCAGCGCTTCTTTCACGTTCGTTTTCCCCATTAGAGTACGTGAAAGTGTAATAATATCGTCTCCTTCCCAAACCATGGCGAATACGGGGCCGGATGTAATAAAACGTACAAGGTCGCCAAAAAAATCTTTGCCCTCATGTTCGGCATAATGGCGTTTAGCCTGTTCTTCCGATATCTGAACCAGTTTGCCTGCCACCATTTTAAACCCTTTGTCTTCCAGTCTTGCAACGATTCTGCCGATTAAACCACGTTGTACTCCATCAGGCTTGACCATTAAAAAAGTTCGTTCCATAAACTCACTCTCCCATTTTGACTCAAGTCGCAAAGTATTGATCTTGCAATCATTCAATCAGTTCAAGGTTTCAACCGGCATATCGCCAAGTGGAAAGCTGCGCCGAGATTTTCGCAAAATCTTCAAGGTAAACTGGTAATCTACTTTCGGGTATTTCTGGCTGGTGTTGAATTTCCTAATACCGGATCAGAAACGGTTAATTAGGACCGTAACAACTAGGCGCGATCAAGAAAATAATAGACCATTCTTTGGTCACTTTTCCTTACTAATTTGAGCAGCCATTTTCTTGATCGCGCCTAATATGACCTTTTGGTAACGAAATGAGCGATATCTCTCAAGTTTTTCTTTGTCCGGTTCTCTGGCAGACACTCCAGCGCATCAAGTGCTTTCTTTATGTAACGATCCGCAAGCTTTTCGGCCTGCGAAATGCCACAACTGGATTTAATCATCTTGATTGCGCCGGTTACATCGCATTCACCGTTGCGTTCACGGATGTAGCTAATTTCTCGCAGCAGAGGTTCTCTAATCTCTTGATCCTGCAACGCAAAAATAACAGGTAAAGTTATATTCCCTTGTCTCATATCGCTGCCCGGTGGTTTGCCAATTTTCTTCTCCGTCCCGCACAGATCCAAAAGATCGTCCTGAATCTGAAAGGCCATGCCGACATTATAGCCGAAGCGGTACAACAAATTGGAAATTTTGATGTCCGCATCCGCGGCAACTGCACCAAGCTGGCAACTGATCGCGATGAGCAGGGCCGTTTTGCGCCTAATGCGAAGCAGGTACCGCCGTACGTTTTGTTCGGTATTAAAGAAATCACGGATTTGTTCCATTTCACCAATGGACATTTCGACCATGGCTTTGGAAAGAATTTGGTGAATTTGCGGATTTTCCAGCTGCGCTGCAATCATCAAGGCACGGGCATAAATGTAATCACCTGTATACATGGCGATACGGTTGTCCCATTTAGATTTGACCGTCAAATTTCCGCGGCGGGTATCCGCGTCGTCAATCACGTCATCGTGAACCAAGGATGCCATGTGGATCAGTTCGAGCGGTACCGCCACATTTTTCAGTTTCTCAAGGTCATAGTTGCCGAATTTGCCGCCCATCAGTACAAATACCGGACGCAAGCGTTTACCTCCGGCCTTCAGGAGATGCATCGATGTCTCGTTAAGCAGCTGATGCTCTCCCTCTATGCTTCGAAAAAGCTCGTCTTCAATGTAGTTCATATCTTTTTTTAGTAAGCCGAATATGTCTAATCTTTTCATTCTTTCACCCGTGTCAGCGTATTCTCAATCCGCAATTCACTTCAGCAGCAGCAGAATTCGAGTTTGGTTTCTTGTCAAATCAGTTTCGGCGTGATCAAGAAAATAACAGCCATTTTTTTGATCGCGCCTTAGTACAATCATAGCATAGATGCATCCGATATAACACTTGCCTGCTTACCGGTCCTCGGAACTTTTTGTGGCATATTGCCCGCCGTTCCAGCGGGTAAACAATTGGTGTTCAACGCGCAGACTGTCCAGAATCTTCCCTACCTGGAAGTCAACTAGATCGTTTATCGTTTTGGGATGAAAATAAAAAGCCGGCATAGCCGGGATCATTTTCACTCCCAGCCTGGCAAGCTTCAGCATATTTTCCAGATGAATCGCATGCAAAGGTGTCTCGCGGGGAACCAGCACAAGCGTCCGCCCTTCCTTCAACATCACATCCGCCGCTCTTGTCATCAGATTGTCCGATGCTCCGTTTGCAACGGCAGACAACGTGCCCATCGAGCAGGGTGCAATCACCATACCTTCTACTTGAAAGGAGCCGCTGGCTATAGTCGCTCCGATATCCGCGACCTTGTGATAATGCAGCTGTCCGGGGAGTTCGCTGAATTTCTCCTGCAGAACTTGTCCCCGTTTGCCCCCGGACCAGCCGAGTTCTTCACCGAGAACCCGCCAACCTGCGTTAGAGACGACAACATGTACCGGATAGCCCTGCTGCAAAAGGATCTCGATCAGACGGACCCCGTAAATGGAACCGCTGGCCCCGGTGATGCCGACAACCCAGCCGCGTTTTGCACTTTCCGTATTCATCAATGGAATTGCACCACCAGGTCAATTAATGTAAACACAAAAACGGCAAGACTAAGCACGCTGTTCATCGTGAAAAATGCAGTTTGCAGTTTGCTCATATCTTTTGGAGACAAAATATAATGCTCGTAAAATAAAATGATATAAGAAATCACCATTCCGACAAAATACCACCAGCTGAGATCAGTGATAAAAAATAGAGCAATAAAACCAATAGCCGTTAAAACATGAAAGTAACGTGCAATAAGGAGGGATTTATGAAGGCCGAAACGGGCGGGTATAGAATACAGCCCCTCTTTCCGATCAAACTCCATATCCTGAATCGCATAGATGACATCAAAACCTGCAGTCCATAAAGTAATCGTTATGAAAAGAATCATGGCGGTCCAATCGATGCTGTTCGTCACCGCAACCCAGCCCCCAAGCGGAGCGAGTCCAAGCGTCAAACCGAGCACCACGTGACATAACCAAGTAAAACGTTTCGTATAAGAATAGATAACCAGCATAAATACGGATATGGGAAGAAGCTTCACCGCCAGAGGCGAAAGTTCATATGCAGCCCAGAAAAATAAAACAAAAGAAATGATCGTAAATAAGATGACTTCCGCATTTTTCAAAAGACCCGCAGGAATCGCGCGGCCAGCTGTACGCGGATTTCTTTTATCGATAGCTTGATCGATCATCCGGTTAAGACCAAATGCCGCGCTTCTTGCCCCAAACATCGCCATCAGGATCCACCCGATTTGCGCCCAGGACGGCAGATGTCCGTTCACCACAATCGCTCCAAGAATGGCCCCCATGAATGCAAAAGGAAGGGCAAATAATGTGTGTTCGATTTTAATCATTTCCATAAATATTTTAATTTTCCTAAACATGTCAATTCTCCTTGATCCCGATGTGTAGTGCCACGATGCCGCCAGTCAGGGGATAGGCCTCGACATGCTGTAAACCGACGCTTCGGAAAATGGATGCGAGCTCTTCTCTCCCAGGAAAAAGGGCCAGCGAATCCGGCAGCCACTTATACTGCTCGTATCGTTTGGCAAAGAGCTTGCCCAGTACGGGTAGAATTTTTTGGAAATAAAAATAATAAATACCTTTGAATGGCTGCCAAGTCGGTTTCGATAATTCAAGACAAACCACCATGCCGCCCGGTTTGACCACCCGCTTCATCTCTTCGAGCACCTTTACCAGGTCAGGCACGTTTCGCAGTCCGAATCCGATGGTCGCATAATCGAAACGGTTGTCCTCAAACGGCAGCTCCATTGCATTGCCCTGAACCAAGCTGATCCGGTCCTGCAATTGTTTGGCGCGAACTTTTTGTCCGCCCAGTTTCAGCATATTTTCACTGAAATCCAGCCCGATAATGGGGCCGGTTTTGCTTGCTTCCGCTAAGCTCAGCGTCCAGTCGCAAGTCCCGCAACATATATCCACAGCCGTGTCCCCGGGCTTTATCGCCATCTTTTTCATCGTAAATTTACGCCATGCTTTATGCCTGCGGAAACTTAATATATCATTCATGATGTCGTACTTGGAAGCTATGCTTTCAAATACAGAATGGACATGATCGTATTGTCCCTCTGTATGCGCTTCCTGCTCAGAAGAATTAATACTCATAAAATCAACCCTACCCTTCTCCGACAGCTGAACCGGAAGCATGGAGCTGACGCTGAAAAGGCTCTAAAATTTGTCCGATCTCGCGGAAACGGCTGTCGCCCTTGACATTTTTCAAGATTGTTTGAACGCTGTCTACCGCTTGGCGCAGTTTATCAGCCATTTGCTCTCCCGCTTTATATTTCAGCATTAACTTTTTCCAGTCTTTGTTGTCGATTTTACGTTCTTTAAGTGCCTGCTGATCCTCCTCATTGGCAATATCGAGAATATGCCAATAAGAATAGCTGTAAAGATACGTTTCGCTGGCACTTCGCTGCATCTCTCTCGCTACAGTTTCACACTCGGTGACATTGCGGAGAAGTGCGCTCCACATATCGTAAAGCGATTCCTCAAGCAGGGGGGTAAAAGAAAGAAACAGCTGCATATTCAGCTGCACCGTTTGCCGCAAATATTCTTCTGCTGACAATAACAGGCTCTTCATTTTCCCGTATAAATTCATTTTTAACACATTCACATCACAAATTGCCTGGCTGAGACGCGATACAACTTCAATTTGCCCTTTATGAGACAAGAGCTGATAAAACCGGCTGCTGAAATAATCTCCAGCGAGAACCTTCAGCTGGCGGGAACGCATAAAGCCCTCACCCAGCTTGTCTTTTTGCGTATCAATCGTTTCATGCGTATCAATACCCATTTGCACCAGGGAGGTGACCAGCGAAAACAGCTCGCTGTGCGCGTTCGGTCTGCTCGTTCCCTGGTCCAGAAAAATATATAACAGCTGAACACGAGCGTCGGGAAAAGGCGGCAGCTCCGTATGTGTTTGGATCATGTCGTATTCGACATATTTCTTTGCTAGTTGGGGTACGCGGTACGGTTTCATCGTCAGCCTCCGAGCCTTTATCTTTCTCAAATTACTTCGAATCCTTCGAATAAGAACTTTTGTTCACAATCTTTCCTATTATATCACATGTTTTTTCGCCACGCACGGGTGATACAGCATCATTTTTTATATCATAAAATCGAAAAGCCTCAGTCGGCTCCAAAGCGATTTTTCCACAATAGTGTTTCGATCACATGCAAGCGTAGTTTTACAATATCCGGTAATGGTGTTTCACCGGTATGACGCAGCCCGCGGTAGAGCGCCGTGTCCCATTCTTCGCGTATCGTATCCGCCGCAAACAGCAGATGGCGGGTTCCATACCAAGGATCCTCAGCCAAAATACGGAGCTTGACCTCCCGTACGTTGGAAGTGCCCGAAAAACTGAAGGACAGAATCTCGGCGATATTTTTATACATTTCCGATCTTTTCACACTTGGGTCTGACACTATTAAATCTATGGACATGGCTGGCTCATTCCACTCAACTCTGCGGATGGCTAGCGTTAGTGGGAGCGAATGCAGCTCATCGACGATATTTTCATCACTGAGCTCCCAGCCGGAGGAATGCAAAACAACGGGCATGACCTGCTTGGGACGGGATACCGCCGCGTGGAGTTTAGGACCGCTGCTTAGCTGCTGAAGCACAGGCACCGTTCCCAGTGTGAGCAAGAGGGCAGCGACAGGCAGAATTATGCGATTCATCGAAGAAGTCCTCCCTTGCTTGTTGGTATCCTATAGTTTAAGCCCTATCCCAAAAGTCCATACCTCCATCGGCAACGAAAATAACCCTATTCCAAATACTTTGCGGGGACCCCAAAAAACTTAAATTCTATAATCTGAAAAAAAGCAGGCAATGCCTGCATTCTAACTGTCGCTCTCAATGGCGCCATGCTTGGTTTGAACCTCAGCTTTGCCGCGAATCTTCATCGCAGACGTATGATCTGTAAACTGTGCGATCAACACTTCGCCTTTATCAAGCTTTTCGGTATGGTGGAATTTCGTATCATGTCCTCGGGTCAGACCGATAACCTGCACTCCGTTTTCTTTCGCCTTAATGACGATGTAATCATTGTTGTTGGCATTTTCCATGCTCTGACCTCCTCCAGTCAACATATCAGACTGAAATATTCTCAAGGTAAATTTTGAAGCAACCGTGGATATACTATCACAGTATTTATTTAGAAAAAGGAGTTGTTAAAAATGAATTACGAACCAGCGGCGCTAGATGAAGAATCACTGTCCAAGATTCACGAATATGAGCAGTATCTGAGTCATGAAGCTGGTTATCCTGTCATTCTCGTTGCTTTCTCAGATTCTGATCAGGCACCTTCTCAGTAACAAAACCTCACTTTAGGATCATCCTAAAGAAAAGAAAAGGCCGTGAGCGCCTGCATGTCATCTCGGATGTACCGAAAAAACTTGCAGGTACCTGCGGGACTTTACTGAAATACATACTCAGTATAGGTTGCAGGTTCATCACGGTCCTTTTTCTTACTTGCGTATGGAATATGTAGAAATCTTATTTAATTCCGTCTTTGAGCGCTTTGCCTGGTTTGAAAGCAGGAATCTTGCTCGAAGGGATTTCGATTTCTTCACCTGTTTGCGGGTTGCGTCCTTTACGTGCAGAACGTTCGCGAACCTCGAAGTTACCAAAGCCAACGAGTTGGACTTTGTCTCCGTTTTGCAGAGCTTGCGCAATGGATTCGAATACTGCATCAACTGCTTTCGTCGCATCCTTTTTGGACAATTCTGCAGTTTCAGCTACCTGGGAAATCAGTTCGGATTTATTCATTATCTATTTCACCTCCCCAATGATTAAATCGGTTGTTACTCACTCTTTCCGTTTTGCAGCAAAATATACGTTCATCTGCTTTATTTTACAGATAGAATCGCCATAAAGCCAGTACAGCCGCAGGCGCGGACAAACTTATAGTAATACAGCACAACTAGAATTTCAAGAGTTTTACGCTTTAGAACGGTTTAAACATAGAAAGTAACGGCCAAAGCCAGTACCAGAAGCGCTCCTTTGATAATGTCATGTGTAAAATACTGCATGTTCCTCGGCATTTGTTTGACTAGACTCACATCACAATTCCAATATATTTCCACATGAATAGTTGTTGACAAACAATTTTAGAGGTCTATAATGTGATTTACTACGTAGAAGCGATTAAGCATAAAAGTTTAATAACGAAAAAGCGTTGAACTAATAGAGTAGCTGTCTGAGGCGGAAAATCAGAGACTTAGTGGTTGGTGCGAACTAAGCCGGGGCATGCAGCGAATTACAATTAGGGAGCTGACTAAATGTCCGGCAATGCCGTTAAACAATTGAGTGAACAAAAGTTTATTTTTGTTAATCAGGGTGGTACCGCGGAACTTCCGTCCCTATTTGGGGATGGAGGTTCTTTTTTATTTATAGAGATTGTTCAAAAAGTCGACTTATGAACATGAACCAAGACAACTACAACCTAAAGGAGTGAAACAAACATGAAACGACAAGTATCAATTAGCCTAGCGCTCTTGCCTATTTTGGCGCTTATTGCTGCAGGTGCTGCCTCTATCTCCGTTTGGAAGGCTGGCATGTTTATCCCGTTAGTCATTGGCATCATCGTCACCGTTTTTGTAGGGGTGATAAGCGGATATAAATGGAATGAACTTCAGGACATGATGGTAAGCGGCGTAGCCAAAGCATTGCCTGCGATATTCATCTTACTTGTCATCGGGATGATCGTCGGATCGTGGATCTCAAGCGGAGTTATTCCTACCATGATCTACTACGGCTTGACCCTCATTCATCCCTCCTTCTTTGTTCCGGCAGTTGCGGTTGTTACCGGCATCGTTGCGATTACACTGGGCAGCTCCTTCACTTCAATCGCGACGATTGGATTGGCATTCATGGTCATCGGTCAAGGAATGGGCTTCTCACCTGGTTTGATTGCGGGTGCGGTCATATCCGGAGCATTTTTCGGCGATAAGTTGTCTCCGTTATCGGATACGACGAATATTGCGCCAGCAATGGCGGAAACAGATTTGTTCAGCCATGTACGCCATATGCTCTGGGATACGATTCCCGCATTTACCATCGCCGTTGCGCTTTACGCGTTGATCGGTACTCGCTCTGTACAAGGCTCGGTGGATACCAAAAATATCGATATGATATTGAATGGGATTCAACATACATTTATCATTCATCCCTTGCTTCTGCTGCTTCCAGCACTGACCATTCTGTTAATGATCAAGAAACTGCCTGCATTACCAACCTTGCTGCTCGTCGGTATGATCGGAGGCATTATTTCCATCGTGGTACAAGGAGAATCCATCACATCGATGGTTACAACGATGACAAGCGGGTTCCATACGGAATCTGGAGTGAAGGCAGTTGATTCCTTGTTGAATGGAGGTGGTCTTGTCTCCATGCTAAATACGATCGGTTTATTGACGATTGCGACTTCGCTTGGCGGATTGCTGGAAGGAACTCAAATATTCCAAGCTCTTGTTGGGCCTATCGTTGCCAGGATCAAGACTCCAAGCTCGCTTATTGCGACAACGATTGCATCAACTTTCCTTGTCGGGTTCGCCAGCGGGGCACAGTTTCTTACGATCATATTACCGACGAGAACCTTCGTCCAAACTTACAAGGACATGAATATAGATACGAAAAACTTATCGAGATGCGTCGAGGCATCTGGAACGGTTGGCATTACATTAGTGCCGTGGGGTGTTCCTGCTGTATTCGCAGCCAATATGCTTGGCGTAAGCGCGGAACAATTCATTCCATACATCTTCTTCGCCTTCTTGGTTCCACTTATCAATATCATCTTTGGGATTACAGGATGGACAATCGTGAGGAAGGAATACCCGGCACGTACGATCCAGAAACAACAGAATGCGGTATCAGGAGGATTGGTTCATGAGTAAAGTCATCGTCAATATCATCGGAACAGCTCAGGATGCGGGCGTACCGCACCCGAATTGCTTTTGTCATAACTGCATGAGCGCCATGCACAATGGGACGCGTAGAAACGCCGCTTCCATAGCCATTATTGAGCCAGATCGAAAGCAATGGTATCTTGTTGATGCAACACCAGATATGCGTGAGCAGATGGCAAATGTTCAAATGAAATACCATCTTCAAGGCCAAATCATGAACAGTATTTGGCTGACCCATGCACACATCGGTCACTACCCCGGGTTGATGTTTCTAGGAAGAGAGGCGGTCGGAGCCAAAGGAATTCCGGTCTTCTGCGGGGATAACATGAAACAGATGCTTGAAGCGAATGCGCCTTGGTCGCAGTTGGTGGAGCTAAACAATATTCAATTGAACAGCATTGGGCACGAGCGGCGGGAACAACTTTCCCCTTCTGTTCGCATCACACCAATTGAAGTGCCTCATCGCAATGAGCTATCGGAGACGTTCGGCTTCTGGATCGAAGGTCCAACCCGCAAGCTGCTTTATATCCCTGATATTGACCGCTGGGATGAGTGGGACCGCGACATTTATGACATGGCCAAAGAAGCGGACATCTGCTTATTAGACGGTACCTTCCATTCTATCGAAGAGATTGAACGAATGGGGCGCAATTATAAAGAGATCCCGCATCCCGTCATGACGGAGACGATGGATCGCTTGCAGGACTTGGCAGAGCATACCGAAATCTATTTTACACATTTCAATCATACGAACCCTGTCAACGATCAAGTAAGTGCCTTCACGCAGCTTGTTCAAAATAGAGGATTTTATATCGCGGAAGACGGAATGGAACTGAAAATATAAAACCGCAAGGGGAAGATCCCCTTGCGGTTTTTTGTATTCCTTTTTATAAAATGATCGCGATCAATCCGCCCGAGCCTTCGTTGATGATTCTACCGAGTGTTTCCTGAAGTTTGTATCTCGCATTGTCTGGCATCATGGCAATCTTGCCTTGTATGCCTTCACGGACAATGGAATGCAGGGAACGTCCAAAGATGTCTGAATCCCAAATCTTGATCGGATCGTTTTCGAAGTCTTGAATGAGATAGCGTACCAGCTCTTCGCTTTGTTTCTCGGTTCCGATGATCGGGGAAAATTCGGATTCCACATCCACCCGGATCATATGAATAGACGGCGCCGTTGCTTTGAGTCTTACGCCGAATCTCGTTCCCTGGCGGATGAGCTCCGGTTCATCCAACGACATTTCCGCGAGAGATGGTGCGGCGATACCGTAACCAGTCGTCTTAACCATTTCGAGCGCTTCGGCAAACCGGTCATATTCGCGTTTGGCATGGGAGAACTCCTGCATCAACTGCAGCAGATGATCCTTGCCGCGAATTTCAACGCCGACCACTTCCATCAGGATTTGATCATACAATTCATCCGGTGCGAACAGATCGATTTCGGCTACGCCCTGCCCCATGTTCATACCGCTGAGAGCGGCGCGGGTAATAAACTCATAATCCATGAACTGGGAAACGACGCGATCCACATCACGTAGACGGCGGATATCCTTCACCGTATCACGGACGGAGTTTTCATAGTTGCTGCGCAGCCAATGCTTCTCATTAAGCACCATGACCCAGCTCGGAAGATTGACATTAACCTCATGTACAGGAAATTCATAAAGCACTTCACGCAATACGCCTGTGACGTCATCTTCAGTCATCGTTGCAGCGCTGAGAGACATCACCGGAATGTCATATTTTTCAGCAAGCTCATTTCGCAGCTGAAGCGTTTCCTCGCTGCGTGGGCGAGTTGAATTGATGATGAGTACGAAAGGCTTGCCTACTTCCTTCAGCTCGGCAATGACGCGTTCCTCGGCTTCCACGTAAGAACTGCGTGGTATTTCGGCGATGGAGCCATCTGTCGTAACCACCACGCCAAGTGTGGAATGCTCCTGAATTACTTTACGTGTTCCGATTTCGGCCGCTTCCTGGAACGGAATCGGTTCCTCAAACCAAGGGGTGGAAATCATACGTGGACCGTTTTCGTCCTCATATCCCTTCGCACCTTCAACCGCGTAACCTACGCAATCCACGAGGCGGACATTGACCTCCAGACCTTCAGCCACCTTGATTTGCACCGCGTTATTCGGTACAAATTTCGGCTCGGTTGTCATAATCGTTTTGCCTGCCGCACTTTGCGGCAATTCATCCACAGCTCTGGCCCGGTCGGCTTCGCTTGCGATGTTCGGAAGCACGATGGTTTCCATGAACCGCTTGATGAATGTTGATTTTCCTGTTCGGACTGCGCCGACGACACCCAGGTAAATATCCCCGCCTGTGCGCTCGGCAATGTCTTTAAAAATGTCCACTTTTTCCAAAAGAGATCCCTCCTCATTTACTCCGAAGGAAAAATGCTTAAGAGCATCCGCTTCGTGTTCCATCTGGAGCCTCGAGCCATTGCAACGGATTGAGCCATACAATGTCGTCAGTAGTCCGCCGCCGGGGTCAGAATCGGATTGGAAACGGCAATGCGGCGATACTCGCTTTAGGCATTTGGACTAGTATCATATTATGTACCTGTCAAAAACAATATGACGGGTATTTTGCAAAATTTCATAACCAATACGTTCGGGCCCCAGGCGGGGTTTTGCCCCTATCCCCCCATTTAGCCCACTTCCGTATATCAGAATTTTGCACAGACCTCGTCATCCATCTCAGATATATGCGGAAAGACGTTCGACTATGTATACCAATTTATACTCAAAAAAACCATTCCCCTTGGCACAGATACCGAAGAAGAATGGTTTCATGATACGTTATGATTTTTCAAACGGGTATTACAACTGGGGACCGACCGCAACCGGAGCATCGCCGGACCATTTATACGACAAGGATTTGACCGGAACATAGTCCGAAGCCTTCACGAGTTCCTCGCGTAAATCTTCCTCTTCAGTCGGCTTCAATCCTTCCTTATCAATTAGCTGCATGATATCAAATGCATAGTCGGCGTAGACCACACCTGCTTGATCCATAATAAAATTCATATCTTGTCCAGAATAAACGCTTTTAAGAATAATATTGTTAGTATTTGCGAGTGCAGGATCGACGGTATGAATTCCTGGAAATACTTCTTCCCCGGCAGGCAATTTTCCGTTATGAGCGCTTTTGTATTGGTTTACCGCACGCTGCACGTCGTTGATCTTTTGCACCGTAACCAAATCCATCACCTTAACCGTTGGATTGGTTTCTTCGTCTAGAATGAGGAAATAAGCGCTGCCGCCTTTTTCAAATGCTGTGGACGGAATTTCATCAATAAACCCTCGCTTTTGCAGTAGGTCCATATCAATGCGGAACTTTTCGTATTTCGGTATGCTCTGATCCGCATTTAAGATCGGCAACAACCCAGAGTCCTTTTGATAGTCATCAATAGCCATTTGAATACGTTTAACGCTCTCGCGGTACGAAACTCTTGTTTCGTTTTTTTTCTCACCCGGATACAGGCATCCGGTCAAGCTAACCGCAAGCAGGGCTACCATGATCGCCGCTGCGGCTTTCCGAAATCCTCCGGAACTTTTGCTGAATTTAGCCTGAGTCACAATGATCATCCTTTTATATCAAATGAGTTATAGCTTACCAAAGTTCATCCGGCTCCCCCTTGCGGGCAGCCTCCAGCTTTTTACGGATTGCAGCCTTCAACTTATCTTCGGGTATAGATACGGTGACCGTCCCTTCGATTTTCGACTGACAGGCTAGCCTGATGCCTTGATGCACAAGTGAACCAAGCTTGCGTTTTTCAGGTTCGCCTGGTTGCGATAATCGCTTCTCGGCCTCTGCATCCACTTCAATCTTGCACATTAGGCATCCCATTTTTCCGCCGCAGCGCGTGGAGATATGTACTCCGGCCCGGCGCGCAGCAGCCAGAACAGATGTACCTTGGCTAACCACAGCCTTTTTACCGGAAGGTTTAAACGTAATTTCATGATTCATTCAGGTAGGGCTCCTCTCGCCACCCGAGTCAGCACTAAATTGGACGCCTCTTTTCCAAATCCATTCAAACCTAAAAGGTCTACCATCCGCTGGATATGCTGTTCCGATAAGCTGTTCGTTTCACATATTTTCTTAAGCAGTGGTATATGTGCGGGCAAATCCGCCCTCATTGTTTTCGCGATCGCTTCATATCGGTCGGCTCTATCCCTAAGTACGTTAAAAACCAATTCATGACTAAGCGGCATCAGCGGAATTACAGCCCCCTGCAGATCTGCCGTTTTGGCTCTCTGTTGTAGCAGCTTGTCTACCATAACTTCATAACTACTCCCCTGCGTACGGACCCTAAAACTTCCGACTAACTCCATCATATAACCCTCAAACTTGTAATGGCTAAGGATGGAATGGTAAGTTTCCGTTTCGCTTAATACAGGTACGTCAATAGACCGTTGTTCCACCAGCCTGTGCAGCTCTCCCATATGGGTTTGGTCCGTATATACATCAATATCTCTTGGCATCGCGTCCAAATGCACATTTTGGAGCAGAAGTCCGCAGCTACCGCCGACCAGCCAGCATGTACCGGCTTTGCCTAGCGTCCCAGACACCTGCTGTAGCGCATGCTTCAGTTCGGATGAAATCTGCATGACCAACTCTCCTATCCGGCAATCTGTCTAAAAATAAGTTTTGTTACGCGCGACAATTTTCCCTGGTACCTTCACGATGGCTTGACAGCCAAGACGGAATCCTTCATCGAATTCTTCGGGATCCAAACGGCGGTGTTCCGCTTGCGTAGGCTCCTCCAAAAATTCAGCCCCCTCAATCACCTGACATCTGCAGCGAGCACATGTACCTCGTGTGCACATATGCTGCCAGTCCACATCATGATCTTTTGCATGCTGAAGAATGGTTTTCCCCGCTTCGGGTACGACCATTTTTTCGACCGTTCTTCCCATGAGCTGCATGGTGGCTTCCAGAGATCCGTTATTTTCCGACACAGAGGTTTCCGATACCGGCTTTTTTTTGTTAAAAAATATGCCGAATCGCTTCATCACATCAACGCCGCCATTCCACCGATAAATCCGACCACCATAATGATAAACGCTACAAAAGATAACGTCCCACGGAGTATGCCGGTCGTTTTGGTACGAGCAAATGTTATCAAAAAGACGGATAAGCCCATTACCAGGATGGCAATCAGGGAAACCCACATTTTAGTCATCGGATCCATAGGTTCTGATTCTCCATTCTTTATATATAAACGTATTATATCATGAAACTTGTCGACTTACTTATTGAAGAAGTTCGTCCAGAATCTGAAAAAAGAGCATAAAGTCTCGGGAGCCGCGAGGCTTCGTCGACTTTTGCCCTTTGTACGTCAACCCGTGTTATTTCTTGATCATTAATTTCATTAGAGATTCCATGTTTTGCGGATTCATTCCGCTTTTCTTGACCGCGCTCACGATATCCTTTATGGTTTCTTCGCTGACTGGGACGTTGGCCATCGCGGACACCTGCTTGATCAGTTGGCGGAGCTGGGTCTCATTTTGCATTGTAGAAGGTTTTACAGTACTGGCTAGCTTTTTAACGGCGCTTTCCGAGATGTGCTTTCCAGATTTCTTGTTGACAACGTTCAGCACGTCCTTGGAAAAATTTTTGCTCATCTTCTCCCCTCCTCCGGCAGTCCTCAAAATATATATATGAGGGCTAACCTTAAAAGGTGAAAGGGATTAGCTATGCCATTGTTCCCAAGTTTTGAGTTTCATGGACTCCATTTCCGTTTTCGGATCACGTCCCATGAGCGCTTCCACTGCAATCCGCGGATCTTTGTTTTCAAAAAGCACTTGATACAGCTGCTCGGCAATAGGCATTTGAACGCCATACTTTTCCGAGATCGTATGGGCCGCCTTAGTCGTACGAATGCCTTCCACTACCATGCCCATGGAGCTCAGAACATCATCCAGCTTCATCCCTTGCCCAAGCAGTGATCCCGCTCTCCAGTTGCGGCTATGACGACTTGTAGCGGTAACAACCAGGTCGCCAATGCCCGCCAGGCCGGCAAATGTAAGCGGATTGGCCCCAAGTTCGACACCAATGCGAGTGATTTCTGCAAGGCCGCGGGTTAAGAGTGCCGCCTTAGCGTTATCGCCGAAACCTATCCCATCCGACATACCCGCGCCAAGCGCAATAATGTTCTTCAACGCTCCCGCCAATTCGACCCCAAGCATATCCCGGTTCGTATACACGCGGAAATCCGCGTTCATGAACAAATCCTGTGCTGCTGCTGCAGCGCTCTGGTTGGAGGAGGCTACAACCACGGTGGTAGGGCAGCGGCGGACCACTTCCTCCGCATGACTGGGTCCGGAGAGAACGACAATATCGCCTTCCGTACAGCCAAGTTCTTCTGAAATGACCGTGGACATCCGCTTTAAGGTTTCCGTTTCAAACCCCTTTGTAGCGTGAATGCATAGCATATCCTGATGCCAATAAGCTTTAAGCGACCGCGAAACCTCGCGCATCGCTTTGGAAGGAGCAACAATCAGCACTGCAGTCGCACCCGCCACTGCTTCTTCCATGTTGGTTGTCGCTTTCAAATTCACAGGCAAGGCAACCTCAGGTAAATACCGGCTGTTCACATGCTTTTCGTTAATTTCTTGTACCTGTTCACTACTTCGGCTCCAGATCATCACTTCCGGATGATTGACAGCGAGCACGCTAGCCAGAGCCGTCCCCCAGCTGCCGGCAACAAGTACAGCCACTTTATTTGACAATTCTCTTTCCTCCTTTGGTGCCTCCGGAGCCAATTTTGTTTTCCCGACCTTGAGCAATTTTCACAATGTTGCTGCGATGTCTCCAGAAGGCAAACAAACAAATGACGAAGCTGGACCAAAAGATAGGCCAATCAAAATTATAGATTAAGCCAAAAATAAATAGAGAGATAGGGGTAAGCGCTACAAAAACGAGCGAGCCAAGAGATACATAACGCGTAATTACGATCAATAGAATCGCGATAATACCGGCATACAAAGCCGGGAAAAAGCTGAGGGTGGCCATGACACCAATAGTCGTGGCAATCCCCTTGCCTCCGCGGAAGTGAAAATAGACAGGCCAGTTATGACCGATGATCGCAGCGATCCCGCACAACGCAGGAATCCATTCGTTTCCGCCTCCAAGCCATTTACCGAGCCACACGGCGGCGATACCTTTCAGAACATCGAGCAGGAGCACGGCGATCGCCGGCCCTTTGCCCAAAATTCGAAGTGTATTGGTCGCTCCCGCATTGCCGCTGCCATGCTGGCGGATATCAATGCCTTTAAGAAGCTTTGCCAGCACGACACTAAAGCTGATAGAGCCGAGCAGATAACTTATTACAATAGCTATGATCTGTAGAATCACTCTATTCTCCCCTAACTTTCATCGGATTTACGCCGCGTAAAGATCCTGATCGGGGTACCCTCAAAATCAAACGCACTCCGTATTTTGTTCTCCAGGTACCGTTCGTAGGAGAAATGCATTATTTCAGGATCATTAACAAATACAACTATGGTAGGAGGCTTCACGGCCACCTGAGTCACATAGTTAATACGCAAACGCCTTCCTTTGTCCGTTGGAGGAGGGTTGATCGCTACCGCATCGGAAACGACATCGTTAAGGAGATGTGTTTGAACGCGGACCGAATGCTGCTCGGCCACATGCTGCACGACCGGAAGCAATTTTTGCAGACGAGATTTTGTCTTGGCAGACAAAAACACGATCGGTGCATAGGTCATGAAAAGAAAATGGTCGCGGATCTTTTGTTCGAACTGGTGCATTGTTTTATCGTCCTTGTCGACGACATCCCATTTATTCACCACAAAAATAGAAGCTTTGCCGGCTTCATACGCATATCCAGCGATATGTTTGTCCTGGTCGATAATGCCTTCTTCGCCGTTTATAACAATCAACACGACATCCGCACGCTCAATGGCACGCATTGCACGCATAACGCTGTATTTCTCGGTTGTTTCGTACACCTTGCCGCGTTTGCGCATGCCAGCCGTATCGATCAACACGTAACGTTGTCCGTCTTGCTCAAAAGGCGTGTCAATGGCATCCCTTGTTGTACCTGCGATGTCGCTGACAATAACGCGCTCTTCGCCGAGAATGGCGTTTACTAGCGAGGATTTGCCGACGTTTGGACGTCCGATCAAGGCGACACGGATAACATCCTCATCATATTCATCATCATTCAGTTCAGGTAATATTTCCACGATTGCATCAAGCAAGTCGCCGATACCTGTTCCGTGGCTTCCGGATATCGCAATCGGGTCTCCGAATCCAAGGCTGTAAAATTCATAAATCTCGTCATGACGGCTAAGGTTATCCACCTTGTTCACAGCCAAGACGATAGGTTTACCTGAACGGAATAAAATTTGCGCTACTTCCTCGTCAGATTGCGTTACTCCGCTTTTGGCGTCGCACATAAACACAATAACATCCGCTTCCTCAATCGCAAGCTCAGCTTGCATGCGGATGGATTTTAATATGAAATCATCTCCGTCAATTTCAATACCTCCGGTATCAATGACGCTGAACGGCTTGCCGTTCCATTCGGATACTCCATAAATCCGATCACGGGTAATCCCCGGTTTATCTTCCACGATGGCCAGCCTATCGCCAATCAAACGGTTGAAAATGGTTGATTTACCAACGTTTGGCCTACCAACGATAGCAACTACAGGTCTTGCCATATTCACTCCTCCTGTCAATACTTACGATTATCATCATAGCAAAAAACGCTTATTTTGGCTAACGTTTCATATGAGGTTCCTCACATTAATCCTATTTTCCCGAAGAAAAGGGATTCCATGCGTATTTTGCGAAATAAACCCCTTGTTTGTGCAGAAAAATGTAAAACAGCGGCGAACCCGATGAAGAGTTCGCCGCTGTTCATTTCCGAGACTGCAACAATCATTTGAATTTGCTTAGTATGTCTCCAAAACGATCCCCAAGCGTAACACTGAGGCCTTCGTTGCTCAGAGATACGTTAGGATTGTCCTTAAGCTCATTTTTGTGGTTGCTGCTGCTCTTAGCAGTTCTTTCCGGTCTAGGTGCAGCTGCCGGAGCTTCTTCTGTTTCCTTGATGCTGAGGCTTACGCGTTTCTCCGCCGCATTGATGTCCAAGATTTTCACTTGAACTTCTTGTCCTTCTTTCAGGACTTCATGCGGAGTTCCGATATGTTTATGAGAGATTTGGGAAATATGCACAAGTCCTTCGACGCCTGGAGCAAGTTCGACGAATGCACCAAAAGTCACAAGACGTTTAACTTCGCCGGTTACTACATCACCAGTATTGAATTTCCCAGCGGCAGAATCCCAAGGACCAGGTTGTGCAGCCTTCATGCTGAGGCTGATTTTGCCTTTTTCAGGGTCCACTTTCAGAATCTTAACCTTTACTTTGTCCCCTTCGGAAACAACGTCGGCAGGTTTTTCAACATGGTTCCATGCCATTTCAGATACGTGAACCAATCCGTCTACACCGCCTACATCAACAAATGCTCCGAATTGGGTCAAACGTTGTACGGTACCTTCAAGCTCTTGTCCTTCTTGAAGCTCGGACATCAATTTTTGCTTGTTTGCTTCGAATTCCGCATCGAGCACGTCTTTTTGCGAAAGAATAACCTTGTTGTTTTCACGGTCGATTTCTTTTACTTTTACGCGCAGCGTGCGACCTTTATAATCGCTGAAATCTTCTACAAAATGACGCTCCACCATGGAAGCAGGGACGAAGCCGCGTACGCCTACGTCAGCAACCAAGCCGCCTTTAACAACGTCTGCTACGGTTACTTCGATTACATCTTGGGCTTCAAAATGCTTCTCAAGCTCTTCCCAAGCATTTTCGCTGTCGATCGCGCGTTTGGAAAGAACGAGCTTTTCCTTTTCGTCATCGATGCTGACCACTTTGCACTCCACTTCCTGACCGATCTGAACCGCATCAGATGCGTTGTCCAGATGTACGGAAGACAGTTCGCGGATCGGAATCACACCGTCATATTTATATCCAATGCTTACATAAGCCTGGTTGTCCTCCAGCTTGACGATCGAACCTTTAACGGTGTCCCCTTTTTTCAAGGATACGAATTGGTCCATTTCCTCTTGATTCACTTCAGCTTCCTGATTTTTTGTCTCTTCCGACATGTCAATGCCCTCCTCAATTCAAAAAAAACCATTTATTCAAACCTGCTGACGCAGAGTTCAAAACATTCACATATGTGTTTAATATCTTCCCAATAAATGATTGCCTTCATGCAATAAAGCGATATTAATTCAGTGTTGGCTTTCCGGTTTGCTGCATCTCGCGGATCCGCGACATCATTTTGTCGCTTACAGCCTCAATGGCTTCTCCCGATTCCATGTCCGCAAATTCGGATATATCAATCGGTTTGCCATATATCACTTTCATTTTACGGAAAAGCTTGTAATTGCCAATAATCGCAGCCGGTACCACTGCAGCTCCGCTGCGAAGAGCAAAAGTCGCAGCGCCTCTCTTGGCCGCTCCACTATCGGAATTTCGTGTCCCTTCGGGAAAAATCCCCATGACTTCTCCACTTTTTAAAATCTTCAGGGACGTTTTGAATGATTCCTTACTGACGCCTCCACGTTTGACCGGAAATGCGCCTAAATTGGTAACAATCATGCCTAAGACCGGTACTTTAAAAAGCTCCGCTTTAGCCATGAACTTGACTTGGCGATCAATTTTGATACCGACCGTAATCGGATCACGTACGCTGATATGATTCGAACAGAGCAGAACTCCGCCCTCTTCTGGTATGTTTTCCTTGCCAACCGCTTCCAGGCGATACATCACGGCAAACAATGCGCGCAGCAATCCCCGGCAAAAAACATAAAACATGCTTCCTTCTCCCCATCCTTAAGAGTTCGTATGAGTTCTGCAATAAGAAACGATCGTTTCCACAACCTGAGGGATGTCCATATTCGTCGTATCGAGCACGATCGCATCCTCTGCGCAGCGCAGCGGTGAAACTTCACGACCTTCGTCCAAACGATCACGTTCCGAAATATCCTTCTCAAGCTGTTCTAAGGTCAATCCTTGCGCATCACCCAGCTCTTTAAAACGGCGAAGTGCACGTTCCTGGACAGTCGCTGTCATGAAAATTTTCAACTCTGCATCCGGGAGTACCGTAGTTCCGATATCTCGTCCATCCATAACAACGCCTTTGCGGACAGCCATCTCCCGTTGAAGTGCTACCAGATGTTCGCGCAGCCCTTCGTTTTGTGCATATTGAGATACTATGCCGCTCACTTCCCGTGATCGGATCAGTGGTGAAACATCCTGGCCATTAACCAGCACTTTTTGCCCATCGGCGCCCGGTATCAGTTCAATAACCATATTTCGCGCATGGCGAAGCACTTCATCGGAAAATTCCGGTAAAATCCCATGTTTCAGCATATACCAGGTTACTGCCCGGTACATGGAACCGGTATCCACGTATATGTAGGACAGCTCTTTAGCTACCATGCGAGCGATCGTGCTTTTCCCTGCCCCGGCAGGACCATCAATTGCGATATTAATCTTCAAGTTGTTCTCTGTCCCCTGCCTACTCAAAGGGGCATTCCTCCTCAACCAAAACATACGAAAATTCACAGCGGCCAATGCCGCCGCAAAAGCAGTTTTTCCTTGCAAGATTAGGAAACGGCTTCAGGAGCCAATGCTTTCCGGTCACCTCAAGAAAAAAGCAGGCGATGCCTGCGTAGTGAAATTATACCACACAACATACATTGATGCAAAAGAGACTCTTGAATTCACTTATGCCAATCCTTGCCACTACGCTCTACTGGAATCCCGTCCAATCTGTCCACCGGCGAAATAAATGGCCTTAGCGAATGGATACGCAGCGCAGCTTGAAAGAAAATCAATAACGCGATCAGAATAATCAGCATAATCTTGGTCAGCTTACCCGTCTGCTGGCACAGACGGTCAAACAATTGCAAATACTGTCTTATCTGCTCTTTTTCGTTCATAAGGAAACACTCCCGGATTTTTCCTATTACTGTGTCCGGAAAATGAATTCTTTATTCGAAACCGTTCCATTTTAGCACATATATTTTACCGTCTAAAATCAAACTGGCGTTCAAAGCAATAACGGATCAGTTTTTGGCGCTCCATATCCGCAATTAAGAGAAATTTCACCATGAAGATTTTGCGATTCTCAGACCCCTTGATTCTCACGATCTCACCCTCAAACGGTACATGTTCAATACTTCCGTTTTTATAAGGCACAAGTACCCAGCTGGATAACTTATCTCCCTCCGAAATGTGGGTGCTCGCGTCGCAGTGAAAGGAAAGACCTCCTCCCCCCACATCATCCGTCCGTGCCAGAAACCGGACCATCTTGTCCGTTTTGACAGCAACCTCAAGCTCCGCATTAACCCGTAAAAAGCTGCGTCTTTGAGTTTTACCGATTGAGTCGGGTTCGGGTTTGCGGATGCGGACCATACGAATCACATCTTCCTTAAATCCGGTAACGTAGGAATTAAAGTAATTTTTAACCCCGCCTTCGGTAATAAAAAAGATGGATAGTTCATCACCGCTAAACAGTTTTTTCAGTTGCCCGCTGCCTTCCTGGATTGGTACCTCGATAAGAATC
>JAIRVF010000091.1 GCA_031254035.1 Paenibacillus sp. | reverse complement strand
CCACCGGCGCTAGGGGGGCTCCGGGCGCCACAGGGGCTACGGGCGCGACGGGAGCTACGGGGGCTACGGGCGCAACGGGCGCTACGGGCGCTACGGGGGCTACGGGCGCAACAGGTGCTACGGGCGCTACTGGTGCTACGGGGGCTACGGGCGCTACGGGGGCTACCGGAGCCACAGGAGCTACCGGCGCCACGGGCGCCACGGGCGCAACAGGTGCTACAGGCGCCACGGGCGCTACTGGTGCTACGGGGGCTACGGGCGCAACCGGCGCAACTGGCGCTACGGGTGTTACGGGTGAAGCGGGGGTCGGCTTAGCTGCAATTTATTTGGCTACAGACCAATCCGTTGGCGATGGCGATTTCATCGGATTAGGTACGTCACAGGGTGGAACAATTGGATTCGTAAGAGATAATGTGGTTATATCACAGAACTCAACAATTACAGGCTTAGTTTTAAATATACGCGATAAAGCTTTAGCAGTCGGAGATACGGTCACTGCTACGATATTCAGGAGTACGGACGGCGGGGTAACCTTTACAAGTACTGGAATTACAACAACAGTAACTGGCCCGAACCCTCCCAATTTTGCTAACGCAACGACCGGTAGTGTTGCTGTCAATCAATTCGATTTGTTATCTGTACAAATTACGTTTCCCGTTGGGGTCGGTTCCTTAGCCGATGGTGTAGCAGCTACGATCACATTAAGTTCCCCTTGATGGATAATCGCCAAAAAGACCAGAATACGTTAAATGGTAAAGTGGCATAAAAGGTAACTTTTATGCCACTTTGTCGCTTTCTGAAGTTAAGCAACAATGCTCTTACATCGTTCAGGGCGGCCTTTCGGTCTGTCGGATAGCTATGATTTAGGCTTTTAGCAACGAAAGAAAACCACTCGTTAAACGGGTGGCGTAATTTCCCAAACCGCCACTAAGCGGTTCATTTTTTTATGTTATCAAATCCACCAGACAAGCTGTATCATTTTCAAAACGAACTACAATTATAAATTTGATGTCTCTACTCCATTTCTCATCGTTAATTATGTGGAATAGAAATCCCATTCAGCTTGAGCGCTTTTTTCACTCCATCCAGGTATTGAAATCCGTAGCGGCGATCAGGTTCCAGATATGCTCCTTCCCCCCATTCATTCCATGCGTTAATGAACACAAAATCACTATTGTACAGTGCTCTTGCGCGTAGAATTTGTTGACTAAGATAATTTTTGAACTTTTCAGGACTTGCCCCCTGAAATATTAGAGCTTTATTTCCTAGACGGGGTGTATTATCCCAATCCACAAACGCTCCGGGGATTACCTTTTTATTCGTTTCAGGTGGATTTCTAGACAGAAGCGAGTTCCATAATTTGTCGTAGTTAATCATCCAAACATCCTGTTCTTGATCATCTTTTATCACATTCCAGATATCTCGGCGTCCCCCATGGATCCACGTATAATGGGGTTCAAACTCGACGCTGGCATCGAATCCATTAACGTTCGGAATTGGATGTCCATTTAGTGTTTCTACAAAGTAAATACCATCGAGCCCGTTTTCTCTGGCTAACTGGTTCCAATATTGAAGCATGGCTTCACACTGTGGTATACCACCTGGTTGGTAAATGATAAAGAGAGGCTTGTTATCAACCCGAATGTATCTTTCATCCTTAAAAGCTTTAAGTAAATAGTCAAAGTGGAGTTTCCAGTCTTGTTCATCACCATAATTTTGTGGCATAAGCACATGACCGCTTAATCCATCCCACCTGCGAGTCCATGGTTCATTGGCCCAAGAAAGACAAAAGGGTAAGTCTGGTTCACCCGTCCTCAGCACTTCGTTAAACGGTGTTTCTAGTAATTGTTTTCCTTTAAACCAATAATGATAATAGCAAAATCCGTAAATTCCGTATTGTTTTGCTAACTCGGCCTGCCACTTACGTGCGGAGGGATCTGTTAAATCGTAATAATAGTTCTGATCGGGTTCACGCGGCTGGTAATGCTGTGGAAATCTCGTGGAGGATTTTCTTGTATTTGTCCATTCAGTAAATCCCTCACCCCACCATTCATCATTTTCCGGAATCCTGTGAAATTGGGGTAAGTAAAACGCGATAATCTTCACCATTTATCCCTCCTTTTGAGACATACGTCCGTCCTGTAGTGGACTCCATACTCACAGAGTCGACTAATAAACTGAGGGTTCGTTTCAATTCCAGAAGTATGATAGAAACCTTACCGACATAAACTACCAAAATCAATGCGACTTGCCAGTTTGTTCGCTTTGGCCAAGGATCCGTGAGTGCCAGCATCCGTCCACCAGCCTTGAAGTACATCGTATGTTAATTCATTATATTCAAGGTATTTATTATTTACGTCCGTTATTTCGAGTTCTCCACGTTCAGATGGTTTAAGCGTCTTGATCATGTCAAATACCCGGCTGTCATACATATAAATCCCAGTTACCGCATACTTGCTCTTTGGTGCTTTTGGCTTCTCCTCAATAGATATAATTCGATTATTCCTAATCTCAGGAACACCATACCGCTCAGGATCGGGGACCTCTTTAATAAGAACTTTGGCACCGTTTGACTGACGGGTAAAATGTTCCACATATGATCCAATGTGGTCATTGAAGACATTGTCCCCCAGTATAACGGTAAAGAGATCTGTTCCGATAAATGTCTCAGCCAATCCGAGCGCTTCGGCAATCCCACCTGCCTCATCTTGAACTTTATAAGTAAATTCTGATCCAAACTCTCGTCCGTTGCCTAGGTGATTTACAACGGCCCCCATATGTTCCTTTCCGGTTACAATAAGAATTTCGCGGATGTTAGCCTCTATCAGTTTATATATGGGATGATAGATCATGGGATACTTCCCTACTGGCAATAAATGTTTGTTTGTGACTTTTGTGAGGGGATACAACCTGGAACCGGTCCCTCCAGCAAGAATGACTCCTTTCATCGTCACCATCCTTTTTTTAATTATGGTATGTTCCTTGAGCCGGTTTGTTGCGGAAATAAAAATCACAGTTTAACTTTTTGGGGAAAGATGCCGACATTTAAGAAACCTTGCAAAAAACCAACTGATCGTTCTCAGAACGATGCACCCAGTACCCATCAAATATTGACAGGACGTAGTTAGTAGAATTATAATCCAAACAAACCCATGTATTTTACTGGGATTTATAACTGATCATACACATCATCTTCACCCGGATAAGGAGCGTAATCACATGCCAAGTGTTCAAACTTTTAAAGCAACTGCCCATTTACAGGATGGAGTCAAAGTCATTACCAAAGCTAGACAATTCGAATTGATCATCGATGAACCTAAAAACCTTGGCGGCACAGATACGGGAATGAACCCTGTCGAAGCTTTGCTTGCCTCCTTGGGTGCATGCCAATCCATTGTTGCCCGGGTCTATGCTCCTAAATTCGACGTGGATCTCCAGGATTTCCGGGTAGATGTTGAAGGTGATTTGGATCTGGACGGATTTTTTAACCGCTCCGATGTCCGCCCTGGTTACTCTGATATTCGATATACATTCTATATCAAGACAAACTCCCCTGCCGAAAAGGTAGAACAATTTGTAGCATTTCTGGAAAGCAAATGCCCTGTAGGCGACTCGCTTGCCACACCAGTCAATTTGAAGTTGAATCGGATCGTTATTGAAAATCAAAATTCCGAATCCATTACCAAATAAAAAGTGGGCTGCAAGGTTAAATAAAACTAACCCTGCAGCCCTATTTTTCAATTAGGCATTTAACGTTTTATGTCAAAGGATATATATATACTGTACATTAAATCAGATAACCATACGCATCTTCCAAATCAAATAAATCACTTTCATTCAGGAATTGAGAAAGAATTTGAACATGACCCGCTCCAATAATCAATACAATACGATCCTCCGTAGATGTTGCAATCCGTGCAAGATTGGAAAAAAGGATCAAGTTTCTTTGATACCACCAAATCAACCATTCCATGCCAACATAGTTTTCCATTTCTCCAATGCGCGCTACGTTGATATTCATTGTATGATGTTTTTTGATATGTGACGGTTCATTGAAAATACGATACATCTCGAGAATGTTTTGATTCGAAATTTGATCGTTCCCAAAGGCATTGTCCAGCCAACCAAAAATGAATTTAAATAATTCAGGCTGATGTTCTTTGGCCCACATATAAACATCTCCGAATCCTTTAGTTCCTGCCCCCTTCTCCATCCAATCGATACAATACACCTGTTCATGTTCCAAATCAGAGGCGATCCTGTATCCTAATTGGTGTACTTCATTTACTTTCAGCTCAAAGCTGCCTAAACGGTATTGTTGATATTGCTGATTGATTTTATCATTTCTTTTGGTTTCAATTTCTAACGCAATTTTAGAAGGCTTAAACTTTTTTAGGCGTTCAACAACTTCTAAAATTTCTTGCTGCCGTTCTGAAGATAGCAGATCGTCCACTTTCGGTTTATACAAATCTGTAGTTGATCCCATATGGAATGTCCCAAGAAGCAATACTTTGGGCTTAACCGTTTGATTCATGTATTAACCACCTCACTTACTTGATTACAAGAATATTCTACTTTCTTCGTAAATAAACCTGCTATTTAATGCTCCTCCGTAGTATTTCATAATCCGGAAAAAGAAAAATCTCCATCCAAATTTTATAGTTTCTTAAAGATTAATTAATGTTCCTTTCAGGTTGGCTGTTTACAATATGATTAGGATGAAACCCTTATCTCCCGTAAACGATCGCTATGGCAAGTACCCAAAAATAGGAAAAGAGGATTTTAACCATGAATATAAAGCGAGTGATGATTGTCGGAACGATGGTAGTTATTATGACCTTTGGAAGCTCCGCGTTAAGCGGCTCCATCACAAGCGCAAGTCCTGCAACAAAGTTTTCTTCGACTGGCATTGCAGATAAAGATGAACTACTAAAAGCACTCAATCAATCATCCGATGAAGAATTATATGAATCCTTGTATAAAGGTAAGTCCCTGCATGCCATTGCGGCCGAAAAAGGCGGAAACATCGCGAATGTCATCGAACTGCAAATGTCACAGCTTACACAGCAGCTGAATGATCGTCTGCTCAGTGGCAGCATTACCGCTGAACAGTATGCCGCTCACAAGGAAGAACTCAGAGAAATCGTTGAACAGAGCGTCTTCACTTCCTTCGGTTAACAGAAGGTACATAATGACGAAGATCTTTTGCATTAGATTCGCATTAGAAATGATGTGCTAAAAACACTTATTAGAAAAGATTAAAAAAAGGACTTTCCCTCGCGTTCATTCGACGGGTAGAGTCCTTTTTTGGTGAGAAATACTGAACTTCACCTATTAATGAATTTGGGCATAGGCTATAAGATAGTTACCTAAGGAAAGGGCGATCCTATGCAACTCACCAGATTTGTCGATCCATTACCGATCCCCGAAACGCTGAAGCCGGATTATAGGAAGGACGATATCACCCGATATACGGTTACAATGAAGCAGGTCTACCAATCTCTTCATCGAGATTTACCTAGAACAAAATTATGGGGATATAACGGAGTTTTCCCTGGCCCAAAATTCGAAGTACGCAAGGGCGAGCTTGTTGATGTGTTATGGGAAAATAATTTACCTAAAGAACATTTGCTGCCAGTAGATACAAGCATACATGGCGCGCAAAAAAGTAACCCCCTGGTGCGAACTGTTGTCCATCTTCATGGCGCAAGTGTCCAACCTGATAACGATGGTCACCCTGAAGCTTGGTTCACACAGAACTTTGAAAAAACAGGTCCCTCTTACAAACACAAAATATACCGTTATACAAATAACCAACATGCGACGATGTTATGGTACCACGACCACGCGTTAGGAATCACCAGACTCAATGTATACGCCGGCTTGGCAGGAATTTACTTCATTCGAGATGAAAAAGAAGTGGCATTACCGCTTCCGAAAGGCCCCTATGAAATTCCGCTGGTGATTATGGACCGAACAGTGAATCCCGATGGTTCTCTTTATTATCCAAAACTACCGATGCCAAGCGATTTGAAGAATCCGAAAAGTAAAATACCGATTCCATCTGTTATACCTGAATTTTTTGGCAAACAAATTTTGGTTAACGGGAAAATATGGCCCTTTCTTAACATCGAACCAAGAAAATACCGCTTTAGAATACTTAATGCTTCCAACTCCCGTTATTACAATTTAAAGTTAAGTTCAGAGCAAGCGTTTTATCAGATTGGATCCGACGGAGGGCTGCTAAAGAAGCGGGTTAAATTGAAGGAATTATTAATAGCGCCTGCTGAGCGTGTAGATGTTATTGTGGATTTTTCCAAAATGGTCGGCAAAAAAATCATTCTAACTAATAATGCAGCAGCTCCTTTCCCTAATGGCAAACCAGAAAATTACAATCCCGACACAACAGGGACCGTTATGCAGTTCCGGGTCAATCTCCCTTTAAAAGGAAAAGATACAAGTAGAATCCCTCGGGTATTATCTAAAATTGTAAAGTTTTCAACTAGAGGCGTTAAAAAGGTTAGAAATCTCTCCCTTGATGAGACCCATGATCAATATGGACGTTTACTGCAGCTATTGACCAACCGCATGTGGGATGATCCCATCACCGAAAAACCTGTCATCGGCACCAAAGAAATATGGAACTTGATCAATACCACCAGCGATACCCATCCCATCCACCTGCATTTGGTTCAATTTCAAATTTTGCAAAGACGCCCCTATGATGTGAATTACTATAACAAGACAGGTGAATTGCGTTACACGGGCCGACCAACCAAACCGGCGCCAAACGAAAGGGGATTTAAGGATACAGTCAAGGCCAGTCCGGGGGAAGTCACCAAAATCATCGCTAGATTCGGGCCATTTACCGGCGAGTATGTCTGGCATTGCCATATGCTTGAACATGAAGACCATGATATGATGCGACCTTATATAGTCATTCCAAAAAAACGAAAAAAAGATTAAGGGGCTTGTTCAGCCCCTTAACCCTATTTCGACAAGCGTTTGGAAGGATGAATCGTATCAACAAACAGCAGGCCGTCGTATTGATCGCGAAGGATCATGCTTTCCTCCAGCATCCCCCATGCTTTTGCGATTCTGGGGGTAAACATCCATGACGTTGATGGCTCCAACTTAGCCCCGGTCAAGTCGACGAAACTTACCGGATGCCCTCCCGCTTTTAAAATATCCTCCATGCTGCCTGACTTATGAGGCAAATGAACCGATTCAACTTTTCCGTTGTTCAAATTGGAGCTTCCCTGATACGTATACAGCCCGATGACGTAATTATTTTTCTTCACCGAATATGGCAACATCTCCCCCATCGTCGGATAAGGATGATTGTTAAAATCGAAGCCATTATGCTCGGTAATCATCGTAGAATTATGTTTGCGCACATGGTAATTATGCCCCCATACGATGATCTTTTTATCCGGATATAAACGTTCGGCAAGCCAGGCCGCATTGTTAGCCATCTGCAGATCACGAATATAACTGGCTTCTTGGATGTGATATTCCGGTTCCATCTGCGCAAACAGCTTTACCATATGTATCATATACGTATCCAGCATGTCGATCCTATTTTCGAGAACACGCTTAAGCGACGGGATAAGCTCAGGATTTTTAGGGTAGGATTGCTTCAGCTTCGCTTCGTTTTCTTTGACAAATTGCTGAATCATGCGATATTTTTCGATTAATTGCGGCTGTTCGCGGTTGAATTGATCCAGATCATTGTAAGCGTGCATTTCTGCAAACCAACGTTCCGTTTCCGCAAACTCTTTCGCTTTCGCTTGATCAATGCCCCCAAACCAGTTCTCTACGAAAGTGATAAACGTCTTGGATGTCCCCTGTACGTCCACTCCAGTCAAAATTAGCGGATGATCTGTTCGACTTTGCTGAGCAATATATTCGAAGAGCGGAAGATTTTCCTGGACATGCCATACGCCAAAAATCGATTTTTCCATCGTATCTTGCGGCTTATCATGATTGATTTGTACAGAGGCGATGGTTGTGTCCGCCAAATTGGACTCAAAGGCCAGTACATCATATCCCATCTGTTCATGCAAAAACTTCACCAAACGCACTTTAGCCAAATTATATTCCGATGCGCCATGCGATGCTTCGCCCAAGCTGACCATTCGCTTGTCCTTCAAAAGGGTTTTGAAAAACTGCAAATCTTTATAAGTATCCTCTGCCGTGTTCTCTTTCCCGGAAGCATTCGCCCCAATTTTTGCAATAGGTTTAGCGTTTTTCTTGATCCACTCTTTCCACATGCTGTCTTGATTGGCGCACACCGCTTTGTTCGCGGTTTTCCCAGCTTTGTTCTCCATTGCGTGGGCAGCAGCCCCCATCCAGGATGAGGATAAAATTGCAAGTACCATCACGCTCACTGTCAACTTTCGTTTCCAATCCGTCATTTGACTCACCCTCCATGAAACTTTTTTTTCTCAACCATCATGTTCAGAATACAGGGTGGATTTTAAAATACGGAGGAGGTTTTGTTTAAAATCTGTTTAAAAAATTCATCATGTTATGCGTGTTAGTAGATTCATTGAGGCGTACTATGGCTATTTTCAAAATTGAAGTCCCCCCATCTCCTCAAAGTTCATCCGCAAGCCCAAGTAGCGCAATCCCGATAATTACGAGCATAATCACTGCATATTGCATCCTGCCCAGCTTCTCCTTCAAAAAAATCCGGGAGAGGATCACCGAAAAGATACTGTAGGAAGCAATCATAGGCGCTGCAATAATAGCGTTGCTGGACATGGCGAAAACGTAAAAAAACTGTCCAATCGTCTCACAAACAGCGGCATACCCTTTGACTCGTTCTTTAAAAAGATTAAATGACTGTTTCTTCACAAATTTCAGGTATGTATATGCTAGCACGGCGCAAAAGAAAAAAGTGAATTCATATGCGAGCAGGGCCGCATCTTGACTAATCAACTTAAGCTCATCCAAGTAAATTCCATCGGCAAAAGTCCCCAAACCATCAATAATGCAGTACAAAATCGGAAACATGATCGCATCATGCCGATTTGATATTTTTTATCGATTTGTTCTGAACTGGCCTTTAAGGCTCGTTGTTCAGCGGCTTTCTCCAGGATGGCAATTCCAATCACGCCCAAAGTAATAATCGCTACGCCCAGCACTTCAACGACGCCAAGCTTGTGGGTGAAAAATATGAACAACAGAATTGACGTAACTGCTCCGGAGGAGTTTTGCACAGGCGAAGCAATGGATAATTCACCCATTCACATGACATAAAAAGTTCCCCCAAGTTCTGAATGACATACTGAATATTATGTAAACTATTTTACAACTGTGAGTCGCAGAGTACCGGTGATCATACCGATGCCCTGCGACTTTTCGGCGTATCTTAGTTCATTTCGTCGGCCGAGGGACCGTAGATGCTCGGCACCGGAATATCGAGAAGCCGCAAATAAACACTAAGCTGCCCGCGGTGGTGGATCATGTGGCTTAATCCGAAGGTGCGTAGCGCAATCGCCCGCGGTTGGCGCAGGATGACATGGTCACCATGCCGTAAGGTCCATTCCTCGCCCAGCGTTTTCTCGTCGCATTCGTCTAACAGCTTTTCAAACTTGACGACGTTCGCGTCAAATTCCTCCAGTATGTCTTCTCGTCTTACCAAAGCTTCCCGCCGAGGCGGTACGGCAGAAAGATCTAATTCCGCGTTAAGAAAAATCGCGACTTGCCAATTCAGCAGGTTGATCAGGTGCGTGGCCAACCCGCTGAGCGTCATCGATTTCTCGTGCGGCTTCCACGCCATATGCTCCTCAGGCAAGCGCTCCAGGATGCGGCGCGTAGTGGCGAACTCATTCATTACATCCCCGACGATTAGTTGTTTCATATAAATACCCTCCTTTTCCCTTATATGGATAGAATACTATAAATTCGATTGTGTTGAAAGCACCCAGTAAATTAACCCTGCTTGTATAATTGACTAACGTTTGTAAACTTTATAGTAAAGAGGTGATAAAATTGAAAATCAAAATAATCATAATCTTTTTTCTGTCGACATTTTTAGCTGCTGTGAGTATGGGCAGTATTTGTTCAGCTGCTCCAGAAGATCAGATTGATAATTCAATAAAAAATTTACGCACCTACACTTTACACATACTGCATACAGAGATCAATAAATCCATATCACAAAAATATGGAACAGATTTTGCTTTTAACCCCAAAAAGGTTTGTGAAATAAATGGAAATAGTCTTTCTATTGAAGGGATTCTATTTAAGGACCATACAACCAAAAATATTAGAGTCAATTTAGAGAAGGACAATTCAGATCAGTATAAGGTTGTTCGGGTATCGGAAATTCAGTGATGCTGATTGAAGACGCATCCACTTATCAATTTGCGCACAGTAAGGCAGGGCCCAAAGTCAAAAAAACCGTTTCTTGTAAAATGGAAGTGTGACCCGCCATTTACGAAAGGAACGGTTTCTTTGTAAATTCAATATACTACGAACTCAAAATCACCTCGTACGCCTGCAGCAATGCCCGGGCAGACACATATAAAGAGAAAACCCTCTACATATTGCGGCGGTATTGTCCGCCCACCTCGTACAGTGCGTTCGTGATCTGTCCCAAGGAAGCGACCCGCACCGTTTCCATCAGTTCCTCGAAAATGTTTCCATCCTTAAGCGCAACTTGTTTCAAACGTTCGAGCGCACTGGCGCAGTCGTTTTGATGCTTCGACCAAAATTCGCGAAGGCTTGCGATCTGGGTCTCCTTTTCCACTTCCGTCGATCGGGCCAGTTCGATTTCATAGGATGTTTCGTCGGCATGCGGATTGACGAACGTATTCACGCCGATGATAGGCAGTTCACCGGAATGCTTCTTATGCTCATAATAGAGTGATTCCTCTTGAATTTTACCGCGCTGATACTGGGTTTCCATCGCTCCCAATACGCCCCCGCGCTCATGAATGCGCTGGAATTCGCTAAGCACGCTCTCCTCTACAAGGTCGGTGAGCTCATCAATAATGAAGGAACCTTGCAGCGAATTTTCGTTTTTCGCAAGCCCGAGCTCTTTATTGATGATCATCTGAATGGCCATGGCCCGCCGTACCGACCCCTCTGTCGGCGTCGTGATCGCTTCATCGTAAGCGTTCGTATGCAGCGAGTTACAGTTGTCATAGATCGCCATCAGCGCCTGCAGCGTCGTCCTTATATCGTTGAAGTCCATCTCTTGCGCGTGCAGAGAGCGGCCTGACGTTTGAATATGGTATTTCAGCTTTTGGCTTCGTTCATTGCCGCCGTACTTATCTTTAATGACGGTCGACCAGATTCGGCGCGCAACCCGCCCCATAACGGTATACTCCGGATCGAGGCCGTTGCTGAAAAAGAACGACAGATTCGGCGCAAAACTATCGATGTGCATGCCGCGACTTAAATAATACTCCGCAAACGTAAAGCCATTAGCGAGCGTAAAAGCCAGCTGGGATATCGGGTTCGCTCCTGCCTCGGCAATATGATAGCCGCTGATGCTGACGGAATAGTAATTCCGCACCTGATGGTCGACGAAGTACTGCTGGATATCCCCCATCATTTTTAAGGCGAATTCGGTTGAGAAAATGCAAGTGTTCTGCCCCTGATCCTCCTTGAGAATATCCGCCTGAACCGTACCGCGCACGGTCTGCAGCGTGTAGGCTTTAATCGATGCGTGCTCTGTGGCGCTCGGCTGCCTCCCGTTCTTCGCGGCGAACGCTTCGATCTGTTGATCAATCGCTGTGTTGAGGAACTGCGCCAAAATCATCGGCGCCGGGCCGTTGATCGTCATCGATACGCTCGTGGAAGGATGACACAGATCGAAGCCAGCAAACAATTTATTCATATCGTCGAGCGTGCATACGCTGACGCCGCTGTTGCCAACCTTTCCGTAAATATCGGGACGATAATCCGGGTCTTGCCCATACAGCGTAACGCTGTCGAAGGCCGTTGATATCCGCTTCGCGTCGTCGTTTTGGCACAAGTAATGGAAGCGGCGGTTCGTTCGCTCCGGCGTTCCTTCCCCAGCAAATTGGCGCTTCGGATCTTCACTTGTCCGCTTGAACGGGAATACGCCCGCCGTATAGGGGAAGCTGCCGGGCACGTTCTCTTTAAGCAGCCAGCGCAGGATTTCCCCGTCGTCCTCGTATTTCGGCAAGCTGACGCGCGGAATTTTATTGCCGGACAACGATTCGGTGTACAGCTCGGTGACGATTTCTTGATCCCGAATTTTGGTAACGAGCTGGTCCCGTTGATACGCTTCGCGGATCCTCGCCCACTCTTCCAACATGGCTCGGCATTCCGGATGAAGTTTGGTTTCATACAAGGCGATCATGGAATCCAGCTTCGCGATAAAGTCGGCCGCCTCCGCTTGCGGCAGTAAGCCCCCGTTATCCGACTCTGCCAATCTCTTTGTGCCCCTCAGTTGAAATAGCTTGCGGGCGATCGAAACTTGCTTTTCCATGTCCTTTTTATATTGGCGGACCGTCTGTACAATTTCACCCAAGTAGCCGGTGCGCTCCGGCGGGATGATCATGTTTTTCTTCGTGACCTTTTGAACCTTATCTGGGTATTCTACTAGCCAGCTGCCACCTTTTTTGTGCTCGACGATGTGCATCAGATTCGCGAACAGCACGTTCGTGCCTGGATCGTTGAATTGGCTCGCGATCGTCCCAAACACCGGAAGCTCTTCGTCCGGCACGTCCCACAGCTCCCTGCTGCGCTTGAATTGTTTCCGTACGTCACGCATCGCGTCTTCCGAACCGCGACGGTCGAACTTGTTAATGACGATCGTGTCCGCATAGTCAATCATATCGATCTTCTCCAGCTGCGTAGCCGCTCCGAACTCGCTTGTCATCACATACATCGACATATCGCAAAGCTCGACGATGCCAGAATCGCCTTGTCCGATACCGCTCGTTTCGACGATGACGAAATCGTAACCGGCAGCCTTCACGATGTCGACCGCTTCCTTCGTGGCGGAGCTGAGTTCGGTCTTCGATCCGCGCGTCGCTAAGCTCCGCATGTATACGCGGGGGTTATTGATCGCGTTCATACGGATACGGTCGCCGAGCAGGGCGCCCCCCGTCTTCATCTTGGAAGGATCGATCGAGATGATGGCGACTGATCGTTCGGGAAACTGCTCGAGGAAACGCCTTACCAGCTCATCGGTGAGTGAGCTTTTACCCGCTCCGCCGGTTCCCGTGATGCCGAGTACAGGAGCTTTCGGGATGTCCGCTTCTAGTTGCTTCAAAATCGACGTGAAAGATGAATCCGCATCCAGGTTGGCCTTATCTCCGTTGTCCTCCGCAAGAGTGATTAACTTCGTGATCGCTCCCCAGTTTTTGCGCTTCAAGCCTTCCAGCATGCTATCCATCTGTTTTGGAGCCTTGAAGTCAGACTCCCGCAGCATATGGTTAATCATGCCTTGTAGTCCCAGCTTGCGCCCGTCATCCGGAGAGAAAATTTTGGCGATGCCGTATTCCATCAATTCTTTGATCTCTGAGGGGATAATGACGCCTCCGCCGCCAGCAAAAATTTTAATATGGCCCGCTTCCTCTTTCTGGAGCAAGTCGTACATGTACTTCATATACTCGACATGACCGCCCTGATACGAGCTGAGGGCAATCGCCTGCACATCTTCTTGAATCGCCGCATTCACGACCTCGTCGACGGAACGGTTATGGCCCAAATGGATGACTTCCGCGCCGGAAGCTTGAAGTATACGTCTCATGATGTTAATCGACGCGTCATGTCCGTCGAACAAAGCGGCGGCCGTAACGAAGCGCACCTTGCTAACAGGGCGGTAAACCTGCGTTTCCACATGCATTCCCCCTAATCCTTAAGTAAATATCCGGATATGACTAGACGTTGAATCTCATTCGTACCTTCGTAAATTTGCGTAATTTTCGCATCCCGCATAAAACGCTCCACCGGATATTCGCGCGTGTAGCCGTAGCCTCCAAACACTTGAACCGCTTCAACCGTCACTTCCATCGCGATATCGCTGGCGAACAGTTTCGACATAGCCGATTGTAACCCATAGGATACGCCCTGGTCCTCGCGCCATGCTGCCTGATACGTCAGCAATCGCGCCGCTTCGATTTTCGTCGCCATATCCGCCAGCTTGAATTGAATCGCCTGCAGCTTGCTAATCGGCTTGCCGAATTGCACGCGCTGCTTCGCATATGCGATCGCGTGATCCAATGCCCCTTGCGCGATGCCAAGTGCTTGCGCCGCAATCCCGTTTCGACCGCCGTCGAGTGTCATCATAGCGATTTTGAATCCTTCGCCGACCTTACCAAGCAGATTCTTCTTCGGTACGCGGCACCCGTCGAAAATGACTTCCGTCGTAGAAGACGAACGGATGCCCAGCTTCTTCTCCTTTTTCCCAACGGAGAATCCCGGGAAGCTTTTTTCTACGATAAAAGCGGCGATCCCTTTGTGCTGGAGTTCTGGGTTCGTCTGAGCGAACACGATATAAATGTCCGCATAACCACCGTTCGTTATAAAAATTTTGGAGCCGTTTAGCACCCATTCGTCGTCTTCCAGCACTGCCGTTGTCTTCATGCCGGCGGCATCGGACCCGGATCCTGACTCGGTTAAGCAGTATGCGCCCATGCTTTTTCCAGTGGCCATCGCACGCAAATATTTCTGTTTTTGTTCCTCCGTGCCGAACTTATACACCGGCCATCCAGCCAACGACGTATGGGCGGACAGCGTGACGCCGATGGACGCATCCACGCGGGACAGCTCTTCCACTGCGATCAC